>NZ_JBIDAJ010000002.1:0-545327 GCF_043202395.1 Streptomyces sp. NPDC048197 | reverse complement strand
GCCGGTGTTTGGGACTGCTGACGCTTTACGTCCCAAACACCGGCCCCTCCGGCCCGTCCCCTCCCGTTGGGGGAGTGTGCGGGTAAGTGGGGGCGTGCGTTGTGGCGCGTACACCTGACGTCGCCGGTCAGCGGGAATACCGACCCTCGCCCGTTGGGTTGTGGCCCCGCAGGGGGCCCTCGCGACCCTTACGGGTTCTGTTCGACCGACCCCTACGGGTCCCAAGGCCCCCTTGTACCCCTAACGCCCAGCCCCACCGCCCTCTTCCCACTCCCCCAACGGGAGGGGACAAACCGGAGGACGAAGTCTGTAGGGCTGGCACCGCACCCAACAACAACCCAGCCCGCCGCAGGCGCAACGGCGAACAACACCCGCGGCGGGAAAGACGAGTACGTAGGGGGCGCCGCAAAGCGCAACGGCGACCAAGCCCCGCGACGGGAAAGCCAAGTACGTACGGGGCGCCGCAAAGCGCAGCGGCACGGCGGGAAAGCCAGGTACGTGGGAGGCACCGCAAAGCGGTCACGCGATGGCTGCCATGATCAAGACGTCGTGCCATTCGCCGTCCCAGTGCAGCGCGTCGCGCAATCGGCCCTCCACCTCGAAGCCGCACTTCTCGTAGGCGCGTTGCGCACGCGGGTTGTACGGGAAGACCTCCAGCTCGACGCGGTGCAGGCCCACCCGGTCGAAGGCGTAGGCCAGGAGGAGGCGGATCGCCTCGGGGCCGATGCCGCGGCCGGTGGCGTCGGCGGCGAGGGAAATACGGAAGCTGCCGTGGGCGTTGTCCTTGTCGATCTGGCTCAGCGCCAGTTCACCGAGGTAGCCGCCGGTCTCCCGGTCCTCGATGGCGAGGTCGAGACGGTCGGCGCGCCCGGCGGCGGCTGCGCACCAGTCCTGCAGTTCGGGCAGCGTCCAGTCGCGGTGGGTGCCGGTCAGCCGGCGTATCTCGGGGTCGAGGAAGGTGGCGTGGAAGGCGTCCGCGTGGCGGAGCGTGAGCGGCACCAGCCGGATCCGCTCGCCCGTGAGCACCGGCTTCTCCGAAAGTGCGGTGGGGTCGATCATGACGGGATGATGGCGGGCCGCGGACGGTGCGGCAACTGAAATCGACCGGTGGGGGAGCCGGTCGGAAGGGGGACGACGTGGAGCTGCGCCAGGTGCGGTATTTCGTCACGGTCGCACAGGAGCTGCACTTCGGGCGGGCGGCCGAGCGGCTGCACATCGTGCAGTCGGCGGTGAGTCAGCAGGTCCGGCGACTGGAACGGGAGCTGGGGACCGAGCTGTTCGACCGCTCGGCGCACCAGGTGCGGCTGACGGCCGTCGGTGCGCGGTTCCTGCCGGAGGCTCAGGCGCTGCTGGCGGCCGAGGAGCGCGCCCGCGCAGTCGTCGCCGAGCTGACCGCCGGCCGGTCCCGCACCCTGCGCCTGGGTACGAGCACGGGCCTGGGCGCGCATCTGGACCGGGTGCTGGACGCGCTGGCCGGGCTCGCCCCGGAGATCGGGGTGGAGCTGGTTTCGGCGCGGGCCCCGGAGCGGCTCGACCGGGTGGTCTCGGGCGAGTTGGCCGCGGCGTTCCTCCGCGGTGAGCCGGACGACGGCGGCCGGGACGGGCTGAGGTTCCTCCCGCTGTGGCAGGACCCGCTGGTGGCGGCCGTCCCGGCCCGGCATCCGCTCGCCGCCTCGCCCGGCACGGTCGCGCTGACCGAACTCGCCCCCGTGCCGCTGCTGCTGACCGAGCGGCGCAACAACCGCGCCCTGGTCGACCTCGTGGTCAACGCATGTCATGACGCCGGTTTTGCCCCCGTGCCCGGCCCTCGGTACGGCTCGCTCGACGACACCTTGACCGCGATCGGCGCCGCCGGCCCGGCGGACGGGCTGTGGACCGTCGTCTACGCCTCGCACGCGGACCGGCTCCATACGCCCCGGGTGGCCTTCCTGCCGTTCCGCAACCCGGGCATGGAACTCACCACCCATCTCGCGGTGCGCCGCAGCGATCCGCCGGCCGGGCTGGAGCCGCTGCTGCGGGCCTGCGCGGAGGCGGGCGGCGGCGGGGTGTGGCCCGCCGCCTGAGCCCGTCCGATCTCGATCCGTGATCGCTGCGGGCGCGAGCCACTTCTTGGCCGCGCGAGCCGTAGCGATGCTCTGAGGGCACGTCGACGAAACCGTCACAAACGACCCTGTCGAGCTGAAGCGGGAGCTGGTCCGGCAGATCACTGATGCGTTCGTGGACGCCGCCGGAAAGTAACCCCACGTACCCGTCTGTCCCGCCGCGGGGCTTGCCGTTGTGCGCTTTGCGGCGCCCCGTACGTACTCAGCCGTCCCGCCGCGGGTGTTGTTCGCCGTTGCGCCTGCGGCGGGCTGGGTGGGTGTTGGGTGCGGTGCCAGCCCTACAGACTTCGTCCTCCGGTCTGTCCCCTCCCGTTGGGGGAGTGGGAAGAGGACGGTGGGGGCGGGCGTTGGGGGTACAAGGGGGCCTGCGGACCCGTAGGGGACGGTCGAACAGATCCCGTAAGGGTCGCGAGGGCCCCCTGCGGGGCCACAACCCAACGGGCGGGGCGAGGTATTCCCGAGACCTCACGACACCGGGTGCGTCCTCGACGACGCGCGCCCCCACTCACCCGCACACTCCCCCAACGGGAGGGGACGGGCCGGAGGGGCCGGTGTTTGGGACGTAAAGCGACAGCAGTCCCAAACACCGGCCCCGCAGGTCCGTCACCGCACCCAACACCCACCCAGCCCGCCGCAGGCGCAACGGCGAACAACACCCGCGCCGCCGCAGACAACTACGTACCCGGCGCCGCAAAGCGCAACGGCGAGACGCCCCGCGGCGGGACGGCGGGCTCCGTGCGGGGGCGCCGCAAAGCGCACAACGGCGACCCACACCCGCGCCGCCGCAGCCAACCACGTACGCCCTAAGCCACAAAGTCGAGCCGAGCCGCCACATCATGGTGGATCGGGGTGTGTGCGCCGGTCAGCGGCGCACCCGTGCCGCCGCGGCGGTTGGCGACGATTTCGGCGGCGATCGAGAGTGCGGTCTCCTCGGGGGTGCGTGCCCCGAGGTCGAGGCCGATCGGTGAGCGCAGGCGGTTGAGTTCGAGTTCGGTCAGGCCGACGTCGCGCAGTCGCTGGAGGCGGTCCAGGTGGGTGCGGCGCGAGCCCATCGCGCCGACGTAGGCGACGGGGAGTTTCAGCGCGCGTTCCAGGAGCGGCACGTCGAACTTGGCGTCATGGGTGAGGACGCACAGCACCGTGCGGCCGTCGAGTTCCTGGGAGTCGAGGTAGCGGTGCGGCCAGTCGACGACGATCTCGTCGGCGTCGGGGAAGCGGGTGCGGGTCGCGAAGACGGGGCGGGCGTCGCAGACGGTGACGTGGTAGTTGAGGAATTTGCCGACCCTGACCAGGGCGGAGGCGAAGTCGATGGCCCCGAAGACGATCATGCGGGGGACGGGGACGGAGGATTCGACGAGGAGGACGACCGGCCGGCCGCACTGCGAGCCGTCCGCCCCGATCTCCATCGTCGTGGTGCGGCCCGCGTCGAGCAGGGCGCGGGTCTCCTCGACGGCGGTGCGGTCGAGGGCGGGGTGGCCGCCGAGGGTGCCCTCATGGGTGCCGTCGGGGCGCACGAGCAGTGCCCGGCCGAGGAGTTCGGCGGGGCCCTCGATGATCCGGGCGACCGCCGCCGCCTCCCCGGCGGCAGCGGCGGCCAGCCCGGCGGCGAGCGTGTCGGCAGTGCTGTCCACCCACTCCCCCGCGGCTCCGCCCGGTGCGGAGCGCGGGGCGCCCGTCCGGATCGGCTGGACGAGGATGTCGATGATGCCGCCGCAGGTCAGGCCCACGGCGAAGGCGTCCTCGTCGCTGTACCCGAAGCGCTCCAGTACCGGTTGGCCGGTCCGCAGCGCTTCTTGGCACAGTTCGTAGACCGCACCCTCCACGCATCCGCCGGAGACCGAACCGATCGCCGTGCCGTCGCCGTCCACCGCGAGGGCGGCTCCTGGTTGGCGGGGCGCGCTGCCGTTGGTGGCCACGACGGTGGCCACCGCGAATTCACGGCCCTGCTCGACCCACCGGTGCAGCTCGTCGGCGATGTCCAGCATGTCGGTCTCCTTACGGATAACGGATGGGTGGATGCGGGCGGATCAGTGGTGTACGCCCAGCCAGTTCTCGATCGGGTTGAGCGAGAAGTAGGCCAGGAACACCAGGGAGAGCACCCACATCAGCCAGCCGGGCTCGCGCCACTTGCCCTGCACGGCCTTGATGGCGACGTGGGCGAGGACGCCGGCGGCGATGCCCGCGGTGATGGAGTACGTGAACGGCATGAGGACCGTCGTCAGGAACACCGGGATGGAGGTCGCCGGGTCGTCCCAGTTGATGTGCTTGGCGTTGGTCAGCATCATCGAGCCGATGACCACCAGTGCGGCGGCGGCGACCTGGGTGGGGATGACCTGGGCCAACGGGGTGAAGAAGAGGCAGAGCGCGAAGCCGAGACCGGTGATGACGCTGGCGAAGCCGGTCCGTGCGCCGTCGCCGACGCCCGCGGTGGATTCGACGAACACGGTCTGGCCGGAGGCGCCGGTGAGTCCGCCGACGATTCCGCCCGCACCGTCGATGGCCAGGGCCTTGTTCAGCCCGGCCATCTTGCCGTCCTTGTCGGCGAGGTTGGCCTGCTGGCCGATGCCGATGATGGTGCCCATGGCGTCGAAGAAGCCCGCCAGGACGAGGGTGAAGACGATGACGCCGACGGTGATGCCGCCGACGTTGCCCAGGCCGCTGAAGGAGACGTGGCCCAGCAGTCCGAAGTCGGGGGTGTCGACGATGGATCCGGAGATGACGGGTGCGTTGCGGCCGCCCCAGTCCTTGACGGTCAGCCCGGCGAGCTGGTGGACGATCGCGGAGAAGAGCGTGCCGCCGACGATGCCGATGAGGATGGCGCCGGGCACCTTGCGGACCTGCAGCAGGAAGATCAGCAGGACGGTGAAGGCGAAGCAGAGCACGGGCCAGCCGGTGAGCATGTCGGCGGTGCCGAGCTGGATCGGCTTGGCGCCGGCGAGACCGCCCGGGCCGGGCATGGAGGTGACGAAGCCCGCCTGGACCAGGCCGATGAGGCAGACGAACAGGCCGATGCCCATGGTGATGGCGTGCTTGAGCGGCAACGGGATCGCGTTCATGATCAGTTCCCGTGCGCCGGTGACGACCAGCAGGACGATCACGGCACCGTAAATGATGCACATCGCCCAGGCGTTGTCCCAGGTCATCTGCGGGGCGACCTGGAAGGACATCACGGCGGACACGCTCAGGCCGGCGGCCAGGGCGAGCGGGACGTTGCCGAGGAACCCCATGACGATCGTGGTGACGGCGGCGGCCAGCGCGGTTGCCGTGGTCACCTGGTCGGCGTTGAGGGTGGCTCCGGTGATGTCCTTCGTGGTGGTCAGGATCACCGGGTTCAGGAGGATGATGTACGCCATCGCCATGAAGGTGGTGACGCCGCCACGCACCTCCCGGCCGACCGTCGACCCTCTCTCGGATATGTGGAAGTACCGGTCGAGCCAGGACCGGCCGGCGGGCTGGCGCGAGCCGTCGCCCGCCTCTTCCGCCGTGGTCCTCGGCTCAGTGGACTGCTGGGTCATGGTGCCTTGCTCCCAAGGTTCAAAGGGGCACTCGCGAAGTGGCGAGATTTGGGATGGATCTTCGGCTGCACGACCCGGGGGACGGCCCGAGGCGAACGTGGGGTACTGACTGCGTACGAGGCAGCAGCGACTGCGGTGGTGCGAGGGGGGAGGCTCCGGGCGGTGCGCGGAGGAGGACGGACAGGGACACCCCTTGTCGCGTACCGCCCGGAGGCCGGGGTCCGGGAGCAGCGCCCCCGGACGGCTCACTGTGTGCCGGTGAGGTGCTCCGGGCGCACCGGCGTCTTGTTGAGCTCCAGACCCGTGGCCGCGCGGATCGCCGCGAGGACCGCAGGGGTCGAGGAGAGGGTGGGGGCCTCGCCGATGCCGCGCACACCGTAGGGCGCGTGCGGGTCGGCGAGCTCCAGGTAGTCGACCGGGATGGTGGGGGTGTCGAGGATGGTCGGGAGCAGGTAGTCCGTGAAGGAGGGGTTCTTCACCTTCGCGGTCTTCGGGTCGACGATGATCTCTTCCATCACCGCGACGCCCAGGCCCTGGGTGGTTCCGCCCTGGATCTGGCCGATGACGGAGAGCGGGTTGACCGCCTTGCCGACGTCCTGGGCGCAGGCCAGTTCGATCACCTTGACGAGGCCGAGCTCGGTGTCGACCTCGACGACCGCGCGGTGTGCGGCGAAGGCGTACTGGACGTGGCCGTTGCCCTGTCCTGTCCGCAGGTCGAAGGCCTCGGTGGGGCGGTGGCGGAACTCCTCCTCGACCTCCACGGCCTCGTCCTCCAGGACGTCCACGATGGTGGCGAGGGCCTCGCCACCATCGGTGACGACCTTGCCGCCCTCCAGGAGGAGTTCGGCGGTGGCCCACGCCGGGTGGTACGAGCCGAACTTGCGCCGGCCGATCTCCAGGACCTTCTCGCGGACGATCTCGCAGGAGTTCTTGATGGCGCCGCCGGTCATGTAGGTCTGACGGCCCGCGGAGGTGGACCCCGCCGAGCCCACCTGGGTGTCCGCGGGGGCGATGGTGACCTGCTGGACGCCGAGTTCGGTGCGGGCGATCTGCGCGTGGATGGTGACGCCGCCCTGGCCGACCTCCGCCGCGGCGGTGTGGACGGTGGCCACGGCCTCGCCGTTGATGACCTCGATGCGAATCTTCGCGGTCGAGTAGTCGTCGAAGCCCTCGGAGAAGCCGACGTTCTTGATGCCGACGGCGTAGCCGACACCGCGGACGACGCCCTCGCCGTGCGTGGTGTTGGACAGACCGCCGGGCAGCGCGCGGACGTCGGCGCCCTCGCTGGATTCCCACTGGCGCTCCGGCGGCATGGGGCGGGCCTTGACCCGGCGCAGCAGCTCGGCGACGGGAGCGGGCGAGTCGACCGGCTGGCCGGTCGGCATGATGGTGCCCTGCTCCATCGCGTTCTTCTGCCGGAACTCCACCGGGTCCATGCCCAACTTCGCCGCCAGCTTGTCCATTTGGGCTTCGTACGCGAAGCATGCCTGGACCGCGCCGAAGCCGCGCATGGCGCCGCAGGGCGGGTTGTTGGTGTAGAGGCCGATCGCCTCGATCTCCACGTCGTCGATGACGTACGGACCGACCGAGAGGGACGAGGCGTTGCCGACGACCGAGGGGGTCGACGACATGTAGGCACCGCCGTCCAGGACGATCTTGCACTTCATGTGCGTGATCTTGCCGTCCTTGGTGGCGCCGTGCTCGTAGTAGAGCTTCGCGGGGTGCCGGTGGACGTGGCCGAAGAAGGACTCGTACCGGTTGTAGACCATCTTCACCGGCTTGCCCGTGCGCAGGGCGAGGACGGAGGCGAGGATCTGCATCGAGATGTCCTCGCGGCCGCCGAACGCGCCGCCGACGCCGGCCATCGTCATGCGGACCTTCTCCTCGGGCAGGCCGAGGCAGGGGGCGATCTGCTTGAGGTCCGAGTGCAGCCACTGGGTGGCCACGTACAGGTCGACGCCGCCGTCCTCGGCGGGCACCGCGAGGCCGGACTCCGGGCCGAGGAAGGCCTGGTCCTGCATGCCGAAGGTGTACTCGCCCTTGACGATCACGTCGGCCTTTTTGGCGGCCTCCGCGGCGTTGCCGCGGATGATCGGCTGGCGGTGCACGATGTTCGGGTGCGGGACGTGCCCGGCGTGGTGGTCGCCGCGGTTCTCGTGGACCAGGATCGCGTCGGGAGCGGTCGCGGACGCCTCGTCCGTGATGACCGGGAGCTCCTTGTACTCGATCTTGATCTTCGCGGCGGCGCGGCGCGCGGTCTCGGGGTGGTCCGCGGCCACGAGGGCGACCGGCTCGCCGTGGTGGCGGACCTTGCCGTAGGCGAGGACGGGGGTGTCCTGGTACTCCATGCCGTAGTTCTTCGCGGCCGGCAGGTCGTCGGCCGTCAGGACGGCGTAGACGCCCGGCAGGGCCAGGGCCTCGGAGGTGTCGATGGACACGATCTCGGCGTGCGCGACCGTGGAGCGCAGGGCCTGGCCCCAGAGCATCTCCTCGTGCCACATGTCCGAGGAGTAGGCGAATTCGCCGGTGACCTTCAGGGTGCCGTCGGGGCGCAGCATCGACTCACCGACGCCGCCCTTCGTCTGTGAGCCTTGGGTGACGTTGGCGGGGATGCCCGTAGTGGTGCCAGCCATGATCAGACCGCCTCTCCCTGGCGGGCCGCAGCCAGGCGGACCGCGTCGAGGATCTTCTCGTAACCGGTGCAGCGGCAGAGGTTGCCGGACAGCGCCTCGCGGATGTCCGCGTCGGACGGCGTGTCGTTGCGCTCCAGGAGTTCGTCGGCCGCGACGAGCAGGCCGGGGGTGCAGAAGCCGCACTGGACGGCGCCGGCGTCGATGAACGCCTGCTGGATCGGCGAGAGGGCTGCGCCCGGGGAAATGGCGCCCTCGCCGGTCTGCGAGTCCTGGCCCTTGGCGGTCCACCGCTGGGCGTCCTGGAGCGAGGTGCCACAGGCGCCGGAGGCGCAGCCGCCGCCGGGGTGGGCGCTCGCGCGGTGCTTGGCGTAGTCGGCGAGGCCCTCGACGGTGGTGACCTCGCGGCCCTCGACCTGGCCGGCGGCGACCAGGCAGGAGCACACCGGCACACCGTCCAGGCGGACCGTACAAGAGCCGCATTCGCCCTGTTCGCAGGCGTTCTTGGAGCCCGGGAGGCCCATCCGCTCGCGGAGGACGTACAGCAGGCTCTCGCCTTCCCAGACGTCGTCGGCCTCCTGCTGGCGGCCGTTGACGGTGAATGTCACGCGCACTGTGCGCTCCTCTCATTGCCGCGGTAGGACTCCCAGGTCCAGCCGAGGGTGCGGCGCGCCATGATGCCGACCGCGTGCCGGCGGTACTTGGCGCTGCCGCGCACGTCGTCGATCGGGTTGCAGGCACCGGAGGCGAGCTGCGCGAACTGCTTGGCGACGGACGGCGGGATGGGGTTGCCGGACTCCCAGAAGCCGCCCTCCTCCAGCGCCGCGGCGAGGAAGTCCTCGGCCTCGCGGGCCCGTACGGGGGTGGGTGCGGCGGAGCCGATGCCGGTGCGGACCGTGCGGGTCTCGGGGTGCAGCGCGATGCCGAAGGCGCACACCGCGATGACCATGGCGTTGCGGGTGCCGACCTTGGAGAACTGCTGCGGGCCGTCGGCCTTGGGCAGATGCACCGAGCGGATCAGCTCGTCGGGGGCCAGGGCGTTGCGCTTGACGCCGACGTAGAACTCGTCGATCGGGATCATGCGGCGGCCGCGGACGGACTCGGCCTCGACCTCGCAGCCGGAGGCGAGCAGCGCGGGGTGGGCGTCACCGGCCGGGGAGGCGGTGCCGAGGTTGCCGCCGACGCCGCCGCGGTTGCGGATCTGCGGGGAGGCGACGGTGTGGGAGGCGAGCGCGAGACCGGGGAGTTCGGTCCGCAGGTTCTCCATGATCTTGGTGTAGGGAACGGAGGCGCCGAGGCGCACGGTCTTCTCTCCGACCTCCCACTCGCTCAGCTCACCGATGCGATTCAGGTCGAGGAGGTACTCGGGGCGGCGGTGGTCGAAGTTGATCTCGACCATCACGTCCGTGCCGCCCGCGATGGGCACAGCGGTGGGGTGCTCGGCCTTAGCGGCGAGCGCCTCCTCCCAGCTGGCGGGGCGAAGGAAGTCCATGGGTGGCCTCTTCTACGAAAAGATGGGGTCGTTCGCTGCTCATGGTGAGGAGCCGGGGCCCTCGTCGCCATCGAGCCGTTCATGTCTTGTTAACGCGGTTGGAGTTAGTGAACGCGCCCGGGACCCGCACGGTGCAGTCACTGAAACCATGAAGCGGTTGGCTGGCCAAGCCACCTGTCTTGTAGATTCGAACGAAAGACGAGGCTCTGAAACCTCGCGGCATTCCACCGGCAACACCAGACAGCAAAGAACGGCGGGCGAGGTCATGCGGCTCCGCGCACTCCTGGACACCCAAACCCTGGGCCTTCGGCTGCTCGGCGGCGAGGACGAGCTGGACCGCACTGTACGCGGCGTGATGACCACGGACCTGCGCGATCCCAGCCGCTACCTCTCCGGCGGCGAGCTGGTGCTGACCGGTCTGGCCTGGCGCCGCGAGCCGGAGGACTCCGAACGGTTCGTACGGATCCTGGCCTCGGCCGGGGTCGCCGGGCTCGGCGCGGGCGAGGCCGAGCTGGGCGCGATCCCCGACGATCTCGTCCAGGCCTGCGCCCGGCACCGCCTGCCGTTGTTCTCGGTGGACGAGACGGTCTCGTTCGCGTCCATCACCGAGCACGTGGTGCGGCAGGTCTCCAGCGAGCGGGCCGGCGACCTGGCCGCCGTGGTGGACCGCCACCGCCGGCTGATGACGTCGGGACCCACGGGCGGCGGCCCGGAGGTCGTCCTGGACCTGCTCGGCTCGGACCTGGACCTGCGGGCCTGGGTGCTCTCCCCCACCGGCCGGCAGATCGCCGGATCGACGCTGGCGGGCTCCGGGCCGGAGCTGCCCGCCGACCTGGCCGCCCGGCTCGCCGGTGAGCATCTGGCGGCCGCCCGCAGCGGCCGGCGCGGCCCGCACCGGATCGGCCTGGAGGGAGCCACGTACTCGCTGTTCCCGATCCGCCACGAGAGCCGTGACCTGCGGCAGACGCTGCTGAGCGACTGGCTGCTGGCCGTCGAGGCGGACGCCGGCGACTGGTCCGAGGAACGGCTCGACCTGCTGCACGGCGTCACCCAGCTGATCGCCGTCGAACGGGACCGGCGCGACGCCGCCCGTACGGTCCGCCGGCGGCTCGCGCAGGAGGTGCTGGAGCTCGTCCAGACCGGTGCGCCGCCCGCCGAGATCGCGGCCCGGCTGCGGGTCGCGGCGCCGGTGCTGCTGCCCGGTCTGGGCACCGCCCCGCACTGGCAGATCGTGGTGGCCAGGGTCGAGTGGGAGGGCGGTGACCTGCCGGGCGGCCCGGTGGCGCAGTCCCTCCTGGAGGAGGTGCTGGTGGACCCGGGCACCTTCGGGCCGGAGCCCTCCGACCGGATCGCGGTGGCGCACACCGGCGACGAGGCGGTGGCGCTGGTGCCGCTGCCGGTCCCCGAAGAGCCCGAGGACGGTTCGGGGGCGGCCGGGCTGCACGCCGATGCGCTGCTCTCCGTCGTCCGGGAGCCGCTGGGCCGCGGGCTGGACGGCGACGGGCGGCTGACGGTCGGGGTGAGCGCCTCGGTCCACTCCGCGGAGGGGCTGCGCGGCGCCCTGGAGGAGGCCCGGCACGCCCGCCGGGTCGCCGCGGCCCGCCCGGGCCGGGTCTGCGCCGCCGGCCACGAGGAGCTGGCCTCGCACGTCCTGCTGCTCCCGTTCGTCCCCGACGACGTCCGCCGCGCCTTCACCGCCCGTCTCCTGGACCCGCTCCGCGACTACGACCGCCGGCACCGCGCCGAGCTGATCCCCACCCTGGAGGCGTTCCTGGACTGCGACGGCTCCTGGACCCGCTGCGCCACCCGCCTCCACCTGCACGTCAACACGCTCCGCTACCGGGTCGGCCGGATCGAGCAGCTCACCGGCCGCGACCTGTCCCGCCTGGAGGACAAGCTGGACTTCTTCCTGGCTCTGCGGATGAGCTGACGGGCGGCCTCCGGGCCGGCCGACCGGCCCGTCCCGTCCCGTCCCGGTGACGAGCGCCTACGGGATCCGTACGCCCGCGGCCGCGCCGGGGCGGCCGCCGGCACCGCACCGGCTCCGCCCCGTCCCCGCCCGCCGCACCGTGCCCGCCGCCCGCCGACCGCCCCGAATCGGCCATTCGGGGTCACCCGATCGGGCGGCTTCCCGCCAACTCCGTACGGTGCCCGACCACCCGCCCGGCCGCGCGCCCGCCCGGCGACGGCCCCGATCTGCGCCGCCCGGCCCCTCACGACCGGCCACGGCGCGATTGTGAATTCATTCACCCACCCCCTTGGCCGCACCGCGGAATCCGTGCTGAGATTCGCCCAGGCTTCCTGTTTCCAGCTCAATGGCGCGCTCGGGGAGGGCAATGTGGCGGATACCGCCATGTCAGGATCCGCGGATGCCGCGGATTCCGTCAGTACCGCCGATCCGGTATCGCTCGCGGTACCGGCACCGGCACCCGCACCGGAAGTACCGACAGTCAGAACGGTCGAGGGGGATGACCCCCTCGACCGTGCCGTTTGGCGGCTGCGCTCCCGTGGCTGCTGGGACGACGCGGCCGCGCTCCTGGAACCACACTCCGTCCGGCACGCCCCGGCCGCCCTGCGGCGCGCCGCGCTCCTGGTGGAGCGCTGCATGTTCACCACCACCGGCTGGGCCGAGGCGGAGGACGCGCTGCGCGCCGCCGAAGCGCTGGCCGGCACCGACGACGAGCGCGGCGGCGCGGCCTGCGAACGCGGCCATCTCGCCTACGCGGCAACGGTGTTGGGCGTACGGGACCGGGCCGACGAGGCGCGTTCGGCGCTCGGCCGGGCGGCCGCGCTGCTCGCCCCGACCGCGGCCGGCCGCCCGCTGCTGGACTTCCGGCGCGGGCTGATGGCCGAGCACGTCGCGGACAGCCCGGACGCGGCCCGCGCCGCCTACCGCCGCGCCCACGCCGGCGCCACGGCGCAGGGCGACAGCCTGCTGCTGTCCTTCACCTGGCGCCATCTGGCCGGACTCGCCCTGCGGGACGGGGAGTTGGCTGAGGCCCGGCACGGCTTCGCCGAGTCGCTGCGCATCCGCGAGGAACTGGGCTTCCTCGTGGGCACGGCCCCGGCACTCGCGGCACTGGCCGACGCCGCCCCGGAGGACGACGCGGACCGCCTCCGCGCCGAGGCCGCCCGCCTCTTCCGCCTCATGGGCGGCGTCCCCACCTGGCTCGCCGACCACCTTTCGACGGCCCCGGCGGCCACGTAGCCCGGGCAGCCACGGCAGGGAACGGCCGGGATCGTTCACGAGGGTCGACCGCCGGAATTGCCTACGGGGATCGTTCGCGAGGATCAACCGCCGGTATCACCCACCGGGAGCGTTCACGAGGACCGCCCGCCGGAATCGCCCACCACGAAACCCATCGCGCCGACACGTCGACCCGCAACTCCCCGACAATGCTCGCGCGTTGGCGACGCTCACCCCTCATACACCGCTCCCCCGTTGGCCACGTCCGGCACCGCGCTCCGTAGAGGGCGGCCGGAAAACCGCACCGCTTCACCCGCCCACCCCCCGAAGGGGGGTGGGCGGCGGGGAAAAACAAAAGAAGGTGCGGGTGGGCGGCGGGTAAGGGGGCAGCCGCACCGCACGGCCACGCGCACCGGCTCGCCGGTGCGGGAGGAGCCCGCCCCTGTGGTCCCCGCCTCCGTGGGCCCCGGCCTCACGGGCCCGCGCCCTCCCGCGCGAGCCCCACCCTCACGGGCCCGCGCCCCCCGCGCGAGCCCCACCCTCACGGGTCCGCGCTTCCGCAGTAGCACCCACCCCTGCGGCACACCCGCCCCGCTCCACCCACCACTGCGGCACACCCGTCGCCGCCCCGTCCCCCCTCCACCGCGCCCCAACCCACCCCTCCCGCCCAGGACATGTCAAGGCATCGTCATCGGCCATGCCGAGGTTCGCCGCGATTGGCCGGGACGGGTCTGTCCTGAGGGCGGATCGGCCGGGGCGCGACGGTCGGCGGGTGGTGGCCCGGGGCGGCGGGAGGGGCGAACCGGGAGGTGGGCGACGCGCACCGGTCGGGCGGGCGGCGGGGATGCGGCGGGCCCCGCCTGCCCCGAGAATGGCCTCAAGTCGCACTGTGAGCGGGCGTCGCGGCCTGGATGCTGGTCCGGAACCAGCTGGGGCCCCTCCCCATCGACAGAGCCCACCAGGAGGCCATCTGTGGCAGCAGGAGTGACCAAGACGACCACTGGAACCGACTGGGGCAAGGCGGATTTCGAGGCGATCTACAACTGCCCTGATCCCCGTCGGTACTTCACCACCCTGCAACCCCTGGAGTACCAGATTCCGCACCACGGCCAGGCGGTCTTCCGCGCACTGACCGAGACCCTGCGCCGGAGTCGCGGCGACCGCCCCCCGCTGAGCGTCGTGGACCTGTGCTGCTCGTACGGGGTCAACGCGGCGCTGCTCAACCACCGGCTGTCCCTGACCGACCTCTACGGGCGCTATGCCGGACACCGCCCGGACGGTCCGACGACCGGCCAACTGACCGACGAGGACCGCACGTTCTTCGCCACCCGGCGGCGCGCCGAAGCCGTCCGGGTGACCGGCATCGACGCGGCGGAGCGGGCCGTGGGGTACGCGCGGGAGGTCGGCCTGCTCGACCACGGGTTCGCGGAGAACCTGGAGCTCGACGAGCCGAGCGCGGAGCTGCGCGCCGTACTGGCCGGCACCGATCTGATCACCGTCACCGGAGGCGTCGGCTACATATCCGCGCGGACCTTCGGCCGGCTCTTCGACTGTGTGGCCCGGCCGCCGTGGGTCGCCGCGTTCGTCCTGCGGACGGTCTCCTACCGGCCGGTGTCCGCCCTGCTGGCCCGGGCCGGGCTGGTGACCGAGCAGCTCACCACCCGTACGTTCCGCCAGCGGCGGTTCGCCGACGGCGACGAGCGGCGCGCGGCGTTCGAAGCGCTGGCCCGGCGCGGGCTGTCCATCGCCGGCAAGGAGTCCGACGGCTTCTACCACGCCGATTTCTATCTGTCCCGGCCGGCCGCCGAGGTCGCGGCCCTGCCGCTGACGGAACTGCTGCCGGGCTGAGCGGTCCGGCCCGGGGTGGCCGGGCCGGTCGCCCCGGCGAACGGGCCGTCCGGGCCGGGCCGGCGGGCCGTCAATGCGGGTGGCGGGCCACCGAGACGTGTTCGCGGGCGATGCGCTCGGCGACCGTGTACTCCTGGGCGATCAGGGCGTCGAGCAGTGCGGTGTGTTCGGAGGCGTCGGCCAGCAGCTCGGCGGTGCGCAGGCGGGCGCCGCCGGCCGCGGACCACTGGGCGCGGCGGAGCAGGTCGCCGGTGACCTCGGTCAGCCGGCGGTTGCCGGTGAGTGACATCACGGCCTGGTGGAAGGCGTGGTCGGCCTCGGCGTAGCCGGCCCGGTCGCCGCGGGCGGCGGCCGCGACGCCGGAGGCGGCGAGCGGGCGCAGCTCCTCCCAGCGCTCCGGGGGCAGTGCCCGGGCCAGCCGGACGATCGCGGGGACCTCCAGCATGGTGCGGACCTCGGCGAGCTCGGCGAGGTCGCGGGAGCTGCGTTCGGCGATCCGGAAGCCGCGGTTGGGCACGACCTCGACGGCGCCCTCGCCGGCGAGCTGCTGCATGGCCTCCCGGACCGGGGTCGCGGACACTCCGTAGCGTTCGGCGAGCGCCGGGCCGGAGTAGACCTCGCCGGGGGTCAGCTCACCGTCGACGAGGGCCCGGCGCAGCGCGGCCAGTACCTGGGCGCGGACCGAGTGCCGCCGGGGTGCGGCGGGACCCGGCTGCGCGGGCACCCAGGCCCGTGCGCGCGGCTGCTGCTCCGCTGTGCCCTGCTCCATGGCGGCTCCTTCTGACATTCCCAGCACGATAGGCGGCCTTGGCGATAGTTCAAATCCGGAAGGAGGCGGAACGGCCGGTCCCGGCCCTCGTACAGGTGGTTCGGGACTGGCTCGCGAAGGGCCCGGGTAGGGTTTCGGATAAGGTAAGGCTTACCTGCCCACGCTCGCGATTCGGTGGTCACCCCCATGGCTTCTGCCCTCGCCGCCCCGCCCGTCACACACCCCGTCGCCGAGTCGTACGCGCGCCTTTCGGAGGTGTTCCCCGGCCTGCGGGTGTCGCTGTGGGACACGGCGCCGCCGACCGGTGACGGCTGGGTGTGCGCGGCCGGGCTCGCGGCCGGCGGGGAAGCCCTGGAATCCTTTCTGGCCTGGGACGACGCCCAGATCCAGCGGGACTACGGGCAGTCCGCCCGGCCGGATGTCATCGCCAGTTTCGCGCTGCACCGCTACGCCTGGCCGGCCTGCCTGCTGATCACGATCCCGTGGTTCCTGCACCGCCGGGTGCCGTACCTGCCCGTGCAGGACGTCTGCTTCCAGCGCGAGCTGGGCCGGATGGCCGTGCGCATCGGCTCGTTCGGGTGCCTGCCGGACGATCCGGCGGCGGCGCTGCCCGGTGCCCGGGTGGTGCCGGACGAGGAGGCGCTGCGCGCGGAGGTGCGGGCGGCGGTGGCCGGCCATCTGGCGCCCGTCCTGGAAGGGTTCCGCGGGCGGATGCGGCGCGGCCCGCGGGCACTGTGGGGCATGGCGTCCGACGAGATCGTCGAGGGGCTGTGGTACCTGGGGCACCTGCTGGGCGAGGAGCCGCGTGCGGTGGCGGAGCTGGCGCGGCTGCTGCCGGGCGCCACCTCCCCGTACGTGGGCGGCGCCGGCTTCCGTACGCTGACCGGCCCGGACGGGGCCGCGCTGCAGACCCGGGACCGCGCCAGTTGCTGCATGTTCTACACGCTGCGTCCCGAGGACACCTGCATCACCTGTCCGCGCACCTGCGACGCGGATCGCATCACCCGCCTCACCGCAACCACCTGACCCGCACACCACCCGTTCGGGTCGCCGGATTCGAACCCAACCGGCCGTGCGCATACGGCAGTTCGAGGGTGGCGTCCGCTATCTGCCGGTCCTGCCCCTCCTTGGCGTTCTCTTGCTCGGAAAGCCCTTGGGGGTCGAGTGGATTCCGCCAGGATGTCGCGCGAAATCGCGTATCCGAGGCAAGGGATCCCCACAATGAGAACGACCGACATATCGCTGGATTGGCTTGTTCCCGGCGTCCTGTCGCTGGGTGCCGTGTTGGCCGCCGCGGTGCTGGTGGTGCGCGGCCGCCGGGCGGCCGCGCAGTCGGGCACCGACGACTCCTGGGAACGCAGCGAGGAGCGCCGCCGCCGCAAGGAGGCCGTCTTCGCCTCCGCCTCCTATCTGCTGCTCTTCTGCTGTGCCGCGGTCGCCGCCGCGCTGTCCTTCCACGGGCTGGTCGGCTTCGGCGTCCAGAACCTGGGGCTGACCGACGGCTGGGAGTACCTGGTGCCGTTCGGGCTCGACGGTGCGGCGATGTTCTGCTCGGTGCTCGCGGTGCGCGAGGCCAGTCACGGCGACGCGGCGCTGGGCTCGCGCATGCTGGTGTGGACCTTCGCGGGCGCCGCGGCGTGGTTCAACTGGGTGCATGCGCCGCGCGGCCTGGACCATGCCGGCGCCCCGCAGTTCTTCGCCGGGATGTCGCTGTCGGCCGCGGTGCTCTTCGACCGCGCGCTGAAGCAGACCCGCCGGGCGGCGCTGCGGGAGCAGGGCCTGGTGCCCCGGCCGCTGCCGCAGATCCGGATCGTGCGCTGGCTGCGCGCGCCCCGCGAGACCTTCGCGGCCTGGTCGCTGATGCTGCTGGAGGGCGTACGGACGCTGGACGAGGCCGTCGAGGAGGTCCGCGAGGACCGGCGGGAGCGGGAGCAGAACCGCTTGCGCCGCCGTGAGCAGGGCAAGCTCGACCGGGCCCGGATCAAGGCGATCAACCGCCAGCACCGCGGCTGGGGCATCGGCCGGGGCGGCGGCCGGCAGTTGGCGGTCACCCCCGCCGGCGCCGAGGTGGCCGGTCCGGACTCCGCCATAGCAGGCGATCCGCCGCCCCTGCCCGCCGTGGAGCTGCCGCTGCGCTCCCGCCCGGCCCTCAAGGCCGTATCCGGCGCTGACGCCGACGCGGTCACCGCCACGGACACCGTCGATCCCGCGGCCCGGTCCTGGCGGGCCGTGGACCTCACCGCGGAGGACGACACCCAGACGCTGCCCCGTCTGGACTCCCTGGAGGAGAAACTCGCCGAGATCGAACGGCAATTCGGCTGACCGGCGGCGGACCGCGTCGACCGACACCCCCGACTCCTGGTCAGGCCGGTCCGCCGCCCAGCTCGAACCAGACGCATTTGCCGAATCCCTCGCTGCGTATCCCCCACGCGTCGGCCAGGGCGCGCACCAGCATCAGCCCCCGGCCCGAGGTCCCGTCGGTGCTCGCCGCACGCACCTCAGGGCGCCCGGGAGCGCAGTCCCGCACCTCGACCCGCAGCCGGTCGCCGACCTTCGCCGTGACCACCGCATCGCCCTCGGCGTGGACCAGGGCGTTGGTGACCAGTTCGCTGGTGAGCAGCGTGGCGACCTCCGCGAGCTCGCCGCCACCGGGTGCCGCCCACCGGCTGAGTAATTGCCGCAGTTCCCTGCGTATCTCGCCGACCGCGCGCAGATCGGCCCGGCGCACCTTCCGCTCCAGCACGCCCGGCGCCCGCGCCGTGCCCCCCTCGCTCGGCTGGGTCGTCGTCTGTCGTCTTTCCCGTTCCTCGCGTCGCACAGGCTGACGCATGCTCTCCCCCGCCCCCCACGGACCTCGGCGTCCGGTCTCGAACAGCCTCACGGTCAGCATGCCCATCGGATCAGTCGCCATGCTTCCGTCCGCTTCCGCTTCGGGGCGCGCGGTCGTGCGCGCGCCGGGTGGGCGGGCCGGGCCGCGCTGGGTATGCCTGTCGGGTGGGGCCCGGACGAGCGGGAGGAGCCGCCGTGCACGACGACCGACTGCTGGTGGAGGGGCGCCTGGAACGGGCGCTGGGGCAGTTCATCCGGCCCGCGGTGTACGCGGCGCGGGTGCCGCTGCGGCTGGCCGTGTGGCATGCGCCGGGCGAACCGCGTCCGGTGGCCGAGGCGCTGGACGCCGCGTATGTGCCGTTCGCGGCGGGCGAGGCGTGGGGGCCGCCGTGGTCGACGAGCTGGTTCCGGCTGGCGGGTGAGGTGCCCGAGGAGTGGGCGGGGCGGCGGGTGGAGGCCGTCATCGACCCCGGGTTCAGCGGCGACGGGCCCGGTTTCCAGGCGGAGGGCCTGGTGTACGACGCCGGGGGCGTGCCGCTGAAGGGGATCCATCCGCGCAACCGCCACGTGCCCGTCGGTGCGCCCGTCCGCGGTGGCGAGGAGGTGCGGCTGCTGCTGGAGGCCGCCGCGAACCCTGCGGTGCTGCGGGACTTCCGCCCCACCGACCTCGGCGACGTCCGTACCGCGCCGGACCGGCCGCTGTACCGCTTCGCCTCGGCGGAGCTGGCCGTCCTCGACGAGACGGTCTGGCACCTCGTGCTCGACATCGAGGTGCTGGCCGAGCTGATGCCGGAGCTGCCGGCCGACCGCCCGCGCCGGCACGAGATCCTGCGGGCGCTGGAGGAGATGCTGGACGCGCTGGACCTGCACGACGTCGCGGGCACGGCGGAGGCCGGCCGGGCCGCGCTGGCCGGGATCCTCGGCCGCCCCTCCGCGGCCAGCGCCCACCGGCTCTCGGCCACCGGGCACGCCCATATCGACTCCGCCTGGCTGTGGCCGCTGCGGGAGACCGTCCGCAAGGCGTCCCGCACCTTCGCCAATGTCACCCAACTCGCCGTCGAATACCCCGAGTTGGTGTTCGCCTGCTCCCAGGCGCAGCAGTACGCCTGGGTCAAGGAGCACCAGCCGCACATCTGGGCGCGCATCAAGGAAGCGGTGCAGAACGGCACCTGGGCGCCGGTCGGTTCGATGTGGGTGGAATCGGACGCCAACATGCCCGGCGGTGAGGCGCTGGCTCGGCAGCTGGTGCACGGCAAGCGGTTCTTCCTGGAGGAGCTGGGGGTGGAGACCGAGGAGATCTGGCTGCCGGACTCCTTCGGCTACACCGCGGCCTTCCCGCAGCTGGCCCGGCTGGCCGGCGCGCGGTGGTTCCTGACGCAGAAGCTGTCGTGGAACCAGAGCGACCGGATGCCGCACCACACCTTCTGGTGGGAGGGCATCGACGGCACCCGCGTCTTCACCCACTTCCCGCCGGTCGACACCTACAACTCGCGGCTGCACGGCGCGGAACTCGCCCACGCCGAGCGGAACTTCGCCGAGAAGGGCCGCGCGACCCGCTCCCTGGTCCCGTTCGGCTGGGGTGACGGCGGGGGCGGTCCGACCCGCGAGATGCTGGAGCGGGCCCGCCGGCTGCGCTCGCTGGAGGGCTCCCCGCGGGTCGAGATCGAGCCGCCGGCCCGGTTCTTCGCGGCGGCGCACGAGGAGTACGGTGCGGCCGCGCCGGTCTGGTCGGGCGAGCTGTACCTGCAGTACCACCGGGGCACGTACACCTCGCAGGCCAAGACCAAACAGGGCAACCGGCGCAGTGAACACCTGCTGCGCGAAGCGGAGTTGTGGGCGGCGACGGCGGCGGTCCGGGCTGCGGCCGCCGGGGGCGCGGCGGGCGGGTATGCGTACCCGTACGACGCGCTGGACCGGATCTGGAAGACCGTGCTGCTGCACCAGTTCCACGACATCCTGCCGGGCTCGTCGATCGCCTGGGTGCACCGGGAGGCCAGGGACACCTACGCGGCGGTCGAGGCGGAGCTGACCGGCATCGTCGAGGAGGCGCTCGCCGCACTGGGCCGGGCGGCGGACGGCGCGCCCCCCACGGTGTTCAACGCCTCGCCGTACGACCGGGACGAGATCGTCGAGCTGCCGGGAGACGGGGACGGCGCGGGTGCGGCCGTCGCCGTGCACGTCCCCGCGCTGGGGGCGGCGGCCGTCCGCCCGCCGGGGCCGGACTCCCCCGTTCCGCCGCCCGCGCCCGTACGGGCCGCCACCGGCGCCGACGGCACCGTCACCCTCGACAACGGGCTGCTCCGGGTCCGCATCGACACCGACGGCCTGCTGGCCTCGGTCCGCGATCTGCACGCCGGGCGGGAGGTGCTGGCGCCCGGCGCCCGCGGCAATCTGCTCCAGCTGCACCCCGACCACCCCACGAAGTACGACGCCTGGGACCTCGACGGGCACTACCGCCACCGGCACACCGATCTGACCGCCGCCGAATCCGTCGATCTGCTCGCCTCCGGGCCGTTGGGCGCGACCGTGCGGGTGACCAGGGCGTTCGGTGCGTCCCGGGTCGTCCAGGAGCTGACGCTGCGGGCCGGCGCGCACCGCCTCGACGTGCTCACCGACATCGACTGGCACGAGTCGGAGAAGGTCCTCAAGGCCGCCTTCCCGCTGGACGTGCACGCCGAACGGTCCACCGCCGAGATCCAGTTCGGGCACGTCCACCGCCCCACCCACACCAACACCAGCTGGGACGCGGCCCGTTTCGAGACCTGTGCGCACCGCTGGCTGCGGGTGGCCGAGCCGGGCTACGGCGTCGCGCTGCTCAACGACTCGACCTACGGCCACGACGTGACCCGGGTCCCGCACGCCGAGGGCCTGGGCACGACCGTGCGGCTGACCCTGCTGCGCGCCCCGCACAGCCCCGACCCGGCGACCGACCAGGGCAGCCACCGGTTCCGCTACGCGCTGCTGCCGGGTGCCACGACCGGCGCCGCGGTCGCCGAGGGCCTCGCCCTGAACCTGCCCCTGCGGACCGCGGCCGCGCCGCCGGTGCCGCCGCTGATCCGCGTCGACCACCCGGCGCTCACCGTCGAGTCGGTCAAGCTCGCCGAGGACCGCAGCGGTGACGTGGTGGTCCGGCTCTACGAGTCCCGGGGCGGCCGCGCCACCGGCACCCTCTCGCCCGGTTTCCCCGTCGAACGGGCCACCGTGACCGACCTGTTGGAGCGCCCGCTGCACGACGAGGAGGAGGGGCCGACCGCGGAACTGACGCTGGAGCTGCGCCCGTTCCAGATCCTGACGCTCCGGCTCCGGCCGCAGCGCCCCGGCGGCTGACCGCGCGCCCGGCGGTTCACACCCGGGGGATGTTCCGGAGGTTGGAGCGGGCCATCTGCAGCATCCGGCCGACCCCGCCGTCCAGCACGATCTTGCCGGCCGACAGCGCGAAACCGGACACCATTTCCGCGCTGATCTTCGGCGGGATGGACAGCGCGTGCGGGTCGGTGACGACGTCGACCAGCGCGGGCCCGTCGTGCCGGAAGGCGTCGCGCAGCGCCCCGCGCAGTTGCCTGGGCTTCTCCACCCGGACGCCGTACACCCCGGCCGCGCGGGCGATCGCCGCGAAGTCCGGGTTGTGGTTGGTGGTGCCGTACGACGGCAGGCCGGAGACCATCATCTCCAGCTCGACCATGCCGAGGGAGGAGTTGTTGAACAGCACCACCTTCACCGGCAGGTCGTACTGGACCAGGGTGAGGAAGTCGCCCATCAGCATGGCGAATCCGCCGTCGCCCGACATCGAGACGACCTGGCGGCGCCGGTCGAGGAACTGGGCGCCGATCGCCTGGGGCAGCGCGTTGGCCATGGACCCGTGGCTGAAGGAGCCGATGACCCGGCGGCGGCCGTTGGGCGTGAGGTAGCGCGCGGCCCAGACGTTGCACATGCCGGTGTCGACCGTGAAGACCGCGTCGTCGGCGGCCTCCTCGTCCAGCACCGAGGCGACGAATTCGGGGTGGATCGGTACGTGCTTCTCCACCTTCCTCGTGTACGCCTTGACCACGCCCTCCAGCGCGTCCGCGTGCTTCTTCAGCATCCGGTCGAGGAACTTCCGGTCCGTTTTCTCGCGGACCTTGGGGATCAGGCAGCGCAGTGTCTCGCGGACGTCGCCCCAGACGGCGAGGTCGAGCTTGGTGCGGCGGCCGAGGTGTTCGGGCCGGACGTCGACCTGGACGATCTTGACGTCGTCCGGCAGGAACGCGTTGTAGGGGAAGTCCGTGCCGAGCAGGAGCAGCAGATCGCACTCATGGGTGGCCTCGTAGGCCGCGCCGTACCCGAGCAGTCCGCTCATGCCGACGTCGTAGGGGTTGTCGTACTGGATCCACTCCTTGCCGCGCAGGGCGTGGCCCACCGGGGCCTTCACCCGCTCGGCGAATTCCATCACCTCGGCGTGCGCACCGGCCGTGCCGCTGCCGCAGAACAGCGTGACCGTGCGGGCCTCGTCGACCATCCGGGTCAGCGCGTCGATCTCGGCGTCCCCGGGCCGGGCCAGCGGCCGGGTGGTGACGAGTGCGTGCTGGATTGCGCGCTCGGGTGCCTGCTCGGCGGCGATGTCGCCGGGCAGGGAGACCACCGCGACGCCGCTTTGGCCGACGGCGTGCTGGATGGCGGTCTGCAACACCCGCGGCATCTGCCGGGTGCTGGAGATCAGCTCGCTGTAGTGGCTGCACTCGGTGAACAGCCGGTCCGGGTGGGTCTCCTGGAAGAAGGTGGTGCCGATCTCGCTGGAGGGGATGTGCGAGGCGAGGGCGAGGACCGGGGCCATCGAACGGTGCGCGTCGAAGAGGCCGTTGATGAGGTGCAGATTGCCCGGTCCGCACGAGCCGGCGCAGGCCGCGAGCTTGCCGGTGAGCTGCGCCTCCGCCCCGGCGGCGAAGGCGGCGGCCTCCTCGTGCCGGACCTGGATCCAGTCGATCGCTGCGTTCCGGCGGACGGCGTCCACCACCGGGTTCAGGCTGTCGCCGACGACACCGTAGAGGCGCCGCACCCCCGCCCGCACCAGGATGTCCACGAACTGCTCGGCCACGGTCTGCTTCGCCATGTCGCTGTCGCTCCCAGGGTGGAAGGGGGTCGGGGCCGGGGGTTCGAGGGGCCTGTTCCCATGAACCCATGCGGGCGGACGGTCCGCCTCCGCTGTCCGCCGTCTGCCCGGTCGGCCGAACGGGGGCGTGGGGCCGGTCGGGTGTCCGCGGTGGGCTAGGGCGCTTCTGACGTCGCGACGCCCGGAGATCCGTCAGAACCGCCCTGGCGCCGGCCCGCACGGTCGCGGGCGGCCGGCAAGCGCTTCCGGGTCCCGTCCGGCAGTCTGGGGCCATGAGCGCGTGGCAGCTGGTCGCGGTCGGCCTGGTGATGCTGCTCGGGCTGATCGGGGTGCTGGTACCCGGAATCCCCGGGCCGCTGATCGTGTGGGCGGGCGTGCTGTGGTGGGCGGTGACGGAGAAGTCCGGCCCCGCGTGGGCGGTGCTGATGGGCGCCACCGCCCTGCTGTTGGTCAACCAGGCGCTGAAGTGGCTGCTGCCGGTGCGTGATCTGCGGGCCGCGGGCGCGCCGTACCGCACCCTGTTCCTGGCCGGTGCGGCCGGTATCGTCGGTTTCTTCGTGCTGCCGGTGATCGGTGCCGTGGTGGGCGCGGTCGGCGGCCTCTACCTGCTGGAACGAGTCCGGCTCGGCGGCCGCGGCGATGCCTGGGCCTCGACCCGCACGGTGATGCGCACCCTCGGTCTGAGCGTGCTGGTCGAACTGCTCGCGTGCCTGCTGGTGGTCGGCGGCTGGGCGGGGACGGTGCTCGCGAGGTGAGCCGGCCTCGGGCGAGGGGCGGCGACGGGCGCCGCGGGACCGGGCTCAGGCCGCCGACGCCGCCCCAGCGGGGGCCGGTAGCTCGCCCGGCGGGAGCAGTCCCGCCCGCCACAGGTGGTGCAGGGCGTACGCGCCCCAGGGCCGCCACGCCCCCTCCGGGTCCGCGCCCCGCTCCGCTTCGGTCCGCCCGCCGGCCTCCGGGCCGCCCACGTCCGGGTCCCCCAGTGCCCGCATCCTGATGTACGCGGCGGTGCGCGGCCCTACACCGGGCAGCGCGGCCAGCGCCCGCTCCGCCGCGGCCCGGTCGGCGCCGGCGTCCAGCAGGACCGTGCCGTCGGCGAGCGCGGTGCACAGCGCGCGCACCGGGTCGGGGACGTCCGCGCCGGTCAGCTCCGCGGGCTCCGGGAAGAGGTGGGTCAGCCCGCCGTCCGCCGCGTCCAGCGGCTTCCCGTAGGCCCGCACCAGCTCGGCGGCGCGGGCCGGCGGCCCGCCGAGCACGATCCGTACGGCCATTTCCTCCGGGTCCGCCGCGCCCGGCGAGCGCAGGCCCGGGCGCTTTGCCACCAGCGGGCCGAGCACCGGGTCGGCGCCGAGCCGCTCGGCGACGGCGTACGGGTCGGCGTCCAGGTCGAAGAGCCGGCGCAGCCGCTGCACGGCCGTCGACAGGTCCCGCAGGTCGGTCAGGCGCAGCCGGCACTCCAGCCAGCCGCCGTCCCCGCCCCGGGCCGCCGGGCACACCCGGCCGGCCGGCGGCCGGGACCGTCCGCGCGGCCCGGCTGGCGGCTCCTCGACCTCGGCGATCCCGGTGCCGTAGGTGAGCCGCAGGGTACGGCGGTAGGTGCGCGGGCCGGGCCCGCCCCGTACCTCCTCCACGCCCGGCACGGCCCGTTCCGCCAGGAAGTCGAAGATCTCCGCGGCCGCGTACGGGCCCCGGTAGGCCAGCCGCAGCGGAATCCCGCCGGCCGCCGGGCCGCCACCCGGGACGGGCCGCGACCGGGGGCGCGGGCTCGTCACGGTCCCGCCGCCGTGGCCGCGCCCGCCCACCGCCGCGGCCCTCAGCTCGCTCGGTGTACCGGCGTAGATCTCCCGCATGGTGTCGTTGAACTGCCGGATGCTGGCGAATCCGGCCGCGAAGGCCAGCTCGGTCACCGGGAGCGCGGTGGTCTGCAGCAGCACCCGAGCGGTGTGCGCCCGGCGGGCCCGGGCCAGTGCGACCGGCCCGGCGCCCAGCTCCGCGGTCAGCTGCCGCTGCACCTGCCGCGCGCTGTACCCCAGCCGCTGTGCCAGCCCGGCGACGCCCTCCCGGTCGACCACGCCGTCACCGATGAACCGCATGGCCCGGCCCACCAGGTCGGCGCGCACGTTCCATTCGGCCGAGCCGGGCACGGCGTCCGGCCGGCACCGCCGGCAGGCCCGGAAACCGGCGGCCTGCGCGGCCGCGGCCGACGGGAAGAACCGCACGTTCACCCGCTTGGGAGTGACCGCGGGGCAGCTCGGCCGGCAGTAGATGCCGGTGGTCACCACCGCGAAGAAGAACTCCCCGTCGAACCGCGCGTCCCGGCTGGACACCGCTTCGTACCTGGTCTCGTCGTCCATCACGCCTCCAGTCTGCGCCCGCGGTAGGGCTCCGGCTGGCGGATTTCGGACGTGGCGTTGGCGGGCGCCGCCGGGGCCCGGGCGCAATGGCTCCCGGGCCCGCGGCAAACCTCACCCGCCCGGCTTCTCAGCCTCAGCTCACCTTCCGTCCCCCCTCTTCCGCTCCATCATGTGCCGGCCCAGCGCCTGCTTCTGCTTCCAGTCCCGCCGGATCTCGGCGCGCAGCCGGGCGTCCGTCTTGGCCACGATGCGCTGGTTCTCCCGCAGCAGCTTGCGGTAGCTCTCCAGCCGGCGCACCGCCAACTCGCCGTTTTCCACGGCAGCTTGGACCGCGCACCCCGGCTCGCTCTCGTGCGCGCAGTCATGGAAGCGGCACTCCTCGGCCAGCGCCTCGACGTCCGAGAACGTCCGGGACAGCCCGCCCTCGGCGTCCCACATCCCGACCCCGCGCAGCCCGGGCGTATCGATCAGCACGCCACCGCCGGGCAGTGCGAGCAGATCGCGGGTGGTCGTGGTGTGCCGGCCCTTGCCGTCCCGGTCCCGGGTGGCCTGTACGGTCTGCACACTCGCCCCCACCAGCGCGTTCGCCAGCGTGGACTTGCCCGCGCCGGACTGCCCCAGGAGTACGGACGTCCCGCCGGCCAGGACGGCGGCCAGCACATCGAGCCCCTCACCGGTCTCCGCGCTGACGGCCAGCACCTGTACCCCTGGAGCGGCCGATTCCGCGTCCGCCACCAGGTGCGCCAGCCCGCGGCCGTCCCCGGCCAGGTCGGCCTTGGTCAGCACCACCAGCGGCTGCCCGCCGCTCTCCCAGGCCAGCGAGACGAACCGTTCGATGCGCCCGAGGTCCAGCGCATCGGCCAGCGAGACCGCGATCACCGCGTGATCGACGTTCGCCGCCAGGATCTGGCCCTCGGAACGCTTCGACGACGTGGACCGCACGAACGAGGTACGCCGGGGCAGCAACGCCCGCAGGACGCCGTCCACATGGTCACCGCCCCGCCCGTTCTCCAGGTCGATGACGGCCCAGTCACCCGTGCACGGCACCCGCATGGGATCACCGGTCGCCACCGGCGCGGTGTCCGCCAGCACGGTGCGGACGCCGTCACCGTCGGGCACGACGGCGTCCACCCGCCCGCGGTCCACACGGACGACACGACCGGGCATGAACCCCTGCCCGGCAAAGGGGGTGAAACTCTCCGCGAACCCGTCGTCCCAGCCGTAGGCGGTCAGCGGATGCGCAGCAGAAAGATCGAGGTCGAACAACGCAAGGACCCTTCAGGGAATGCGGCCCCGGCCCACGCCACCGTGTGCGCAGCTGTGCGCAGCGGAAAAACGGAAGTGACGTCGAGTCAGCCGGAGACCACGGAAGTGAATGTGATGAACTCCTGGATGCGGGCAGCGCCCATCGCAACGACAGCCATCGGTCTTCACCTCCCGGATTCCTCAACGGCCGACACGGACGGCGGCATGGTGCCGCCCTCCGGAACCCGCTCACCGTAAACCAGCGGCCCTTCGCGCCGCCAACTCTTTTTCGGCGGCGCCTGTTTCGGCCTGCGGGCGTCAGTCGTTGCCCGTGCTCGCCAGCTGCGCCGCCAGGCCGCCCAGGATCATGCGGAGGCCGAGTTCGAAGCCGCGGTCGTCGAGGGCGGTCGGGGTCAGGTCGACGCGGATGGCGGCTTCGAGGGAGTCGGCCAGGGCGGGGTAGTCGGGGCGGTAGGCGGCGGGCTGCCGGGTGAAGCCGGCCGCGTAGGTCTCCAGGGCCGAGCCGATGACCAGGAAGTCGAGGGCGGCGGCGGTCTCGGCGGCCAGGGCGGGGGTGCAGCCCGCGCGGATCAGGGTGGCGAGCAGGGTGTCGTACTCGCGCAGCGCGCCCTCGGTGTGCACACCGCGGCGGGCGATCAGGGCGATGGCGTTGGGGTGGCGCTGGAAGACCCGCCGGTAGCCGCGGGCGTATGCGGCGATGCCGTCGGGCCAGGGCTCGTGGCGCAGCGGGGTGTGGTCGATCTCTGCGTCGAGCAGTTCGCTGACGGCGTCCAGGATGTCGTCCTTCGAGCCGATGTGGTTGTAGAGCGACGCGCCGCGCACGCCCAGCCGGTCGGCCAGTGCCCGCATGGTGAGGGCTTCGTAGCCGCGGTCGTCGATCAGCTCCAGAGCCGCGTGCGCTATGGCCGTCCTGCTCAGCAATGTCTGGTGTGGGCGGCCCACGACACCCCTCGCTTCCCCTCGAATTCCTGGCTTTTCAAGGTTACTCACCGGCAGGGGCTTCACAGCGCGGCCTGACCTCCCTACCTTCGCCGACTAACAAAGTTAGTTTTAATCGAACCGCCAGCCGAGGTACGCCATGCCCCACTCCAAGCCCCCGCACCGGCCGCCCGCCGGCAGCACCGTCAGCGCTGCCGCCGGGGACGGCGACGCCGCCCGTCTCGCGTCACTGGGCTACACACAAGAACTCCGCCGCAGCCTGAACATCCTGGGAAACATCGCCATGGGCTTCGCCGTGGTCTCCCCGGTGGTCGCGCTGTACGCGGTCTCCATGATCGGCACGATGATCGCCGGGCCCGCGTGGATCTGGGCCCTGCCCGTGGTCCTGGCCGGCCAGTGCCTGGTGGTCAACGTCTACTCCGAACTGACCTCTCAATGGCCGCTGGCCGGCGGCCCCTACCAGTGGGGGCGGCGGCTCATCGGCCCGCGGTTCGGCTGGCTGAGCGGCTGGGTCTGGCAGTTCGCGGTGATGTTCGGGAACACCACCGTCGCCTACCTGGCGGCGCCCTGGGTGTTCGCGCTCATCGGGGTGACGCCGTCGCCCGGCGCGATGGTCGCCGTCTCGATGGCCATCGTGCTGCTCTGCGCGCTGGTCAATGCGTACGGCATCAACCTCCTGAAGTGGTTCGTCTCGGCCGGCATCGCCGGTGAGGCCATCGCCTCCGTCCTCGTCGGCCTGTCCCTGCTGCTGTTCTTCCGCAAGCACCCGTTCTCGCTGTTCACGCACACCTTCGGCGCCGAGGCGCTCTCCGGTGGCTCGGTGCCGCTGGCGCTGCTGACCGTGCTCGCGGTCGCCGGCTGGGCCTTCATCGGCTTCGACGCGTGCGTCTCGACCGCCGAGGAGACCAAGGACGCCGGGCGCCAGGTGCCCCGGGCGATGTGGTGGGCGCTGCTGTCCGTCGGTGCGGTGGTCATCCTCAACGCGGTGGCCGTCGCCCTCTCGTACCCCCACACGGCCACCGCCGTCGCGGGCAAGGACGTCGACCCGGTGACCACGGCCGTGGTCACGTCGTTCGGCTCCTGGTCGGACAAGCCGTTCGTGCTCGTCGTGCTGGTCAGCTTCCTGGCCTGCGCCATGGCGTCCCAGGGCGGTGCGGCCCGCGGGCTGTACTCCCTGGCCCGGGACGATGTGTTCCCGTTCTCGCGGCAGGTCAGGAAGGTCAACAAGCAGCAGGCGCCGATCGGCGGCCTGATCGCCTCCACGCTGGTGTCGGGCGCGGCACTGCTGCTCGGCCTGAACGCCACCGCGATCGGTTCGCTGATCGCCTTCGGCACCGCGGCCACCTTCGTACCGTTCTTCCTGGTCTCCGCGGCCGCCCTGATCGCGCGGCTGCGCGGCACCTGGGTAGCCGGTGGCCACATCCGGCAGGGCCGCAAGGGCACGGTGCTCAACGTCATCGCCGTCGTCTGGACCGGCTTCGAGGTCACCAACGTCGCCTGGCCGCGCGCGGTGCTCGCCCCGCCGGGCGCCCCCTGGTACCAGATCTGGGCCGCACCGCTCGGCGTCGCGGTGGTACTGGGCGCCGGCACGGTCTATCTGATGGCCCGTCGACCGCAGGACAGGATCCCGGCCCGCGCGGAGACGGACGCGACCGGTGCGGCGGACCCGCTGCGCGCGGTGCCCGCCACCGAGCCGCAGCCCTGACCCATTCCCTGTCCCCCAGTGCCCGCCCCCCACGCCACCACCCACGTGAGGAGTTCCGCATGACCGAACCCAGCGCACCCGCCTCCGGCCCGGACGCATCGAGCGCACCCCCCTCCAGCACCACCGCCGCCTCCGGCATCGGCGCCGGAATCCCCCGGAGATCGGCGCTCAGCCGGCGCGGCTTCCTGACCGCCTCCGCGATGGCCGCCGCCTCGGCCGCCTTCCTCGGGGCCGGTGCCGGGCGCGCCGCCGCGGCCACGTACAACGGAACGACGTACACCGTCCCCGGCGAGTGGGCTCCGCACGCGGGCTGTCTCATGGCCTTCCCGTGGGACGCCAGTGACAACTGGGGTGAGAAGCTCCCGGCGGTGCAGAACGAGGTCGCCGAAGTGGCCCGCGCGGTCGCCCAGTTCGAGCCGGTCACGATGGTGGCGAACACCGGCACGGCCGATTTCGTGCGGCAGCGGGTCGGCCCGACCGTCACCGTCATCGAGTACCCCATCAACGACTGCTGGCCGCGCGACAACGGCCCCATCTTCGGTGTCGACCGCAGCGGACGGAAGCTCCTCGGCCTCGACTTCGGCTTCAACGGCTGGGGCAACAAGTTCCCGCACGACAAGGACGACAACCTCCCCATAGGCGTCTGCGACTACCTCGGGGTGCCGCGGCTGCCCGTCGACATGATCTTCGAGGGCGGTGCGCTCCTCCAGGACGGCCAGGGCACGATCATCGGCACCGAGGAGTGTCTGCTCAACCCGAACCGCAACCCGGACCTGACCAAGGCCCAGATCGAGGCGAAACTGCTCGACGCCTATCAGGCGACCAAGATGATCTGGCTGCCGTACGGGATGTACGGGGACACCGTCACCAACGGCCATGTCGACCTCGTCGCCGCCTACGCCGGTCCGGCCCGCCTGCTGATCAATCTGCCGTCCGACACCGGGGACCCCAACTACGCGCGACTGGCCGAGAACAAGTCCGTGCTGCAGGCCAGTACGGACGCCCAGGGCCGTCACTTCACCCTGACCGAGATGAACCAGCTCCCCACCTTCACCGTCGGCACGGACGAGGTGATCACCTTCAGCTACACCAACTACTACCCGACGGCCACCGGCGTCGTGGTCCCGACGACGGACATCGCGGCGTCCGACACCGCGGCACTGGCCACCATCCAGTCCCTCTTCCCCACCAAGCGGATCGTGGGCGTCTCCGCCCGTACCCTCGCCTGGGGCGGCGGTGGGGTGCACTGCATCACCCAGCAGATCCCGCGGACGGGCTGAGCCGATTCCCTGACCCGATGCCCTGACCCGATCCGGCGAACGGGTCGCCGCACGGCCTGTGCCGCGCCTCGCCCTCGGGCGGGTGCGGCACAGGCCGCCGCCGTCGCCCGCCCCGCCCGTACGGGAACAGAATGCTAAATATGGGGCATGAGGGAAAATTTCCGGCGGGACGGCGACGGGTCGCAGGGCTCGTCGCCGTCCGTCGGGGGCCGCCTCCGGGCGCTGGTGACGGCGCACAGTGTGGCGGGCCAGGTGTTCGTGGTGCAGCTCGCCCTCGTGCTGCTGTTGATCGTCGCCGCTGTCGTGGCGCTGGTCTTCCAGGCGCAGAGTTCGACGCAGGACGAGGCGCGGCAGCGTTCGCTCGTCGGGGCGGAGAGCTTCGCGCACGCGCCGGGCACCCTCGCCGCCATGAAGTCCCCGGATCCGAGCGCGGTGCTGCAGCCGCAGGCGGAGGCGGCCCGGAAGGCGACCAAGGTCGACTACATCGTGGCCTTCCGGCCGGACGGCGTCCGCTGGACGCATCCCGACCCGCGGCTGATCGGGAAACGGGTGGTCGGTCCCGGCTTCCGGGAGGCGCTGAAGGGCAGGACGCTGACCGACACCTTCACGTCCGCCCTGGGGACCTCCGTGGCCACCGTGGTGCCGGTCGAGGACAAGGACGGATCGGTGGTGGGTCTGGTGTCGGTGGGAATCCGGGCCGGGCGGGCGAACCAGCGGGTGGCGCACCAACTGCCGCTGCTGCTCGGGTCCGCCGCGGGCGCGCTGCTGCTGGTCAGCGGCGGGGCGGTGCTGGTCAACCGCCGTTTGCGGCGGCAGACGCACGGGCTGGACCCGGCCGAGATGCGGCGGATGTACGACCACCACGACGCGGTGCTGCACGCCGTACGGGAGGGCGTGCTCATCATCGGCAGTGACGGACGGCTGGTGCTGGCCAACGACGAGGCGCGGCGGCTGCTCGATCTGCCCGAGGACGCGGAACAGGAACGGTGGCCGGTCGCGGAGCTGGGGCTGGAGCCACGGCTCGGCGCCCTGCTGGCGTCCGGCCGGGAAGCCACCGACGAGGTGTATCTGGCGGGTGACCGGCTGCTCGCGGTCAACGTCCGGCCGACCGCGCCGTTCGGCGGTCCGGCCGGGTCGGCGGTGACGCTGCGGGACACCACCGAACTACGGGTGCTGGCCGGCCGGGCCGAGGTGGCCCAGGAGCGGCTGAAGCTGATCTACGACGCGGGGCTGCGGATCGGGACGACGCTGGACGTCGGGCGGACCGCGGCGGAGCTGGCCGATGTGGCGGTGCCGCGGTTCGCCGACGTGGTCACCGTCGAGCTGCTGGAGCCGGTGCTGCGCGGCGACGAACCGGAGGCCGCGCTGACCACCGAGCTGCGGCGGATGGCGGTCCGGGGCGTCCCGGACGCCTCGGCGATCTACCGGGTCGGGGACGTGCTGCGGTTCGTGCCCGGTACGCCGATGGCGACGAGCCTGGAGAGCCGCCGGACCGTGCTGGTGCCCGATCTGCGCCGGTCGGAGGAGTGGCGGCGGCAGGACCTGGAGGCCACCCAGCGGGTGCTGGACGCCCGGATCCGCTCGCTGATCAGCGTGCCGCTGCTGGCGCGGGGCGTGGTGCTGGGGGTGGCCAGTTTCTGGCGCTCGGACCGGTCCGACGACTTCGAGGACGATGACCTGACGTTCGCCGAGGAGCTGACCGCGCGGGCCGCGATCTCCATCGACAACGCCCGCCGCTACACCCGCGAGCACACCACGGCCGTCACCCTTCAGCGCAGCCTGCTCCCGCAGGCCCTCCCCGAGCAGTCCGCGCTGGAGGTGGCGCACCGCTACCTGCCCGCGCAGGCGGGGGTCGGCGGCGACTGGTTCGACGTGATCCCGCTGCCGGGCACCCGGGTCGCACTGGTCGTCGGCGATGTCGTCGGGCACGGGCTGCACGCGGCCGCGACCATGGGCCGGCTGCGCACCGCCGTGCACAACTTCTCCGCCCTCGACCTGCCGCCCGACGAGCTGCTCAACCATCTGGACGAGCTGGTCAGCCATATCGACACGGACGAGGCCCGGGCGGCGGGCCGGCGGCCCGGGGCCACGGACGGCGACGCGGTGGCCTGGCCGGGCATCGGCAGCGATGCGGAAGGGGGACGGCCGGACGGCGGCCGGACCGGGATCACCGGCGCCACCTGTCTGTACGCCATCTACGACCCGGTGGCCGGCCGGGCGACGGTGGCCCGCGCCGGGCACCCCGGGCCGGCACTGGTTCACCCGGACGGCTCCGTCACGTTCCCCGAGGTTCCGGTCTCCCCGCCGCTGGGGCTGGGCGCGAGCGTGCCGGTGGAGACCGCGGAGCTGACGCTGGCCGAGGGTTCGCGACTGGTGCTGTACACCGACGGGCTGGTGGAGGACCGCGACCGCGACATCGACACGGGGCTGGCGATGCTGCACCGCGCCCTGGAGTCCGGTGGGCGGCGCGACCCGGACGGGATCTGTGCGGCGGTCCTCGACGCGATGCTGCCCGAGCACCCCAGCGACGACATCGCCCTGCTGGTGGCCCGTACGCAGCTGCTGGGTCCGTCCCGGGTGGCCGAGTGGGACGTGCCCTCCGACCCGGCCGCCGTGGCACCGGTCCGGTCCGCCTGCATGCGGCAGCTGGAGTCGTGGGGGCTGGAAGCGCTCGAGTTCACCACCGAGCTGATCCTCAGTGAGCTGATCACCAACGCCATCCGGTACGGCGCCCAGCCCATCCGGGTGCGGCTGCTGCACGACCGCACGCTGATCTGCGAGGTCTCCGACGGGACCAGCGCCTCGCCGCACCTGCGGCGGGCCGCCACCACCGACGAGGGCGGCCGCGGGCTGTTCCTCGTCGCCCAGTTCGCCCAGCGCTGGGGCACCCGCTACACCCCGGGCGGCAAGGTCATCTGGACCGAGCAGTCGCTCGACGACGGGCAGCAGGAGGGCGGCCCGGACTCGGCCGAGGACATCCTCGAACAGTGGGACGACGTACCGGCGCTGTGACCCTGGGGCCGCGTGCCTGGTCCTGCTTCGTTCGGCCGGACGCCCGTCGTCGCGTCCGGGCCCGGATGCCCGTCCGTGGGCCCGTGGCTAAGCTCGGTCGGGGGGCCGACGACCCGATCACGGAGGCTGGCGATGGTGCTGCTGCCCGACGTGCGTGATGTGGCCCCGCGGCTGGCCACCGGCGCGTTCATCCTCAATGCCGGGCTGACGATGCTGAAGGCCGACCAGGGGACGGCCGAGGGCGTGCACGGGATGGCCTGCACGGCGTATCCCTTCCTGCAGCGGATCCCCGCCGAGCGGTTCACCCGGCTGCTGGCGTGTGCGGAGGTCGCGGTCGGCGGGGCCCTGCTGGCGCCGTTCGTGCCCACCCGGCTGGCCGGACTGGCGCTGACCGGGTTCTCCGGCGGGCTGGTCGGCATGTACCTGCGGACGCCGGGGATGCACGAGCCGGGCAGCCCGCGGCCGACCCAGGAGGGGCTCCCGCTGGCCAAGGACGTCTGGATGCTGGGGACCGGGCTGGGGTTGCTGGCCGCGCCGGGCAAGCGGCGGCGCGCGGCGCGGGGCCACCGGTGCCGGCCCGGCCACCACCTCTACGGGCAGAAGGCGGCGCGCCGGCACGTCCGGTGCCGCTGCTGGTGAGGGACAGCCGCTGCCGGTGAGGGGAAGCGGGTGACGGCGGGCCCGCGGCGCGGCCTACGGGTGCCGGCGGACGAGCCGCAACGCGGCGGCGCAGCCCGCGCCCGCGAGTGCGGCGAGCAGGAGGACCAGCAGGCCGGTCCGGTCCGGTGACCGGAAGGCCAGGTCGGAGTGGCCGTTCAGCACGAAACCGTCGTAGAACAGCCAGGACACCAGGGCCACGGCCGGCCGCAGCACCGGCCGGGCCGGCACGGCGGCGAGCAGGGTCAGCACCGCGAGGGCGGCGAGTGCGACCGCCGGGTGGGCGCCGCCGCCGGCCGGCAGCAGGACGGTGACCAGGAGCGCCGCGGCGACGGCACCGAGCGGCAGGGCGAGTTCGGCCCCGAGGGTGCGGTCCGGCGGGGCGCGGTGCAGGCGCGCCGGGCGGGGCGGCGCCGCGGTGCACGGGCCGGGGCGGGTGGGGACCCGGGTGAACCGCGGGATGTGCGGGCGGCCCCAGGACGTCGGGGGATGCAGGGTGACCACGGGAAGACCTCCTGCCGTCGGATCTCCTGTCAGCGTGCGCGTCGGAGCAGGCACGCGGCCGCCGTGTGGGGCGCCTTGACACCGTGTGTACGGGGGGGCGGCGGCATCTTGACGCGATCCTGACGCCGGGTTGGCGCACGGAGCGGGCAGAAGTGGCCAGGGTGGCAGAAACGGGCGGTGGCCGGTGATGCATACTCGCTCCTCGTTGCCCGAACCGACGACCGATGAACGGCAGGACGAACCCGCATGAGCACGCGTACCGAGGCCGAGGCCGAGCCCCCGCCTGCCGCCCCGGCCGTTCCCGGCCAACGGTGGCGCGGCTGGCTGCTGGACGGACTGAGCAGCCATGCCGCCCGTCACCCCGGCCCGCACGGCACGCCGCCGGCCGAGCACAAGGGCCACCACTGGTGGCGCGTCATGTGTCTCACGGGTGTCGACTACTTCTCGACGCTGGGCTATCAGCCGGGTATCGCCGCGCTGGCGGCCGGGCTGCTCTCGCCGTTCGCCACCCTCGTGCTGATCGCGTTGACCCTGCTCGGTGCCCTGCCGGTGTACCGCAGGGTGGCCAAGGAAAGCCCGAACGGCGAGGGTTCGATCGCCATGCTGGAGCGGCTGCTGCCCTGGTGGGCGGGGAAGCTGCTGGTGCTGGTGCTGCTGGGGTTCGCCGCCACGGACTTCGTCATCACCATGACGCTGTCGGCCGCCGACGCCTCGGCGCACGTGGTGGAGAACCCGTTCGCGCCGCCGACGCTGCACGGTGCCAACCTGTGGATCACCTTGCTGCTGCTGGCCGCGCTGGGCGCGGTGTTCCTCAAGGGCTTCCGCGAGGCGATCGGCATCGCCGTCGGGCTCGTCGGGCTGTACCTGACGCTGAACGTCGTCGTGCTGGGCACCGCGGCCTGGCACGTGCTGGCGCACCCGGTGGTGGTCGGTGACTGGTGGGGCGCGATGACCGCGGAGCACTCCTCACCGCTGGCGATCGTCGGAGTGGCGCTGCTGGTCTTCCCGAAGCTGGCGCTGGGCATGTCCGGCTTCGAGACCGGTGTGGCGGTGATGCCGCAGATCCGTGGCGAGGCCACCGACACCGCGGCCAAGCCGGCCGGCCGGATCCGCGGCACCCGCCGGCTGCTGACCACCGCGGCGCTGATCATGAGCGGCTTCCTGCTGCTGTCGAGCCTGGCCACCACCCTGCTGATCCCGCAGAAGGAGTTCGAGGCCGGCGGTTCGGCGAACGGCCGCGCGCTGGCCTATCTGGCGCACGAGTACCTGGGCGAGGCGTTCGGCACGGTCTACGACGTCTCCACCATCGCCATCCTCTGGTTCGCGGGTGCCTCGGCGATGGCCGGGCTGCTCAATCTCGTACCGCGCTATCTGCCGCGCTACGGCATGGCCCCGGAGTGGGCCCGGGCGGTGCGCCCGCTGGTGCTGATCTTCCTGGCCATCGCCTTCGGCATCACCGTCGTCTTCAACGCCAGCGTCGACGAGCAGAGCGGGGCGTACGCGACGGGTGTGCTGGTGCTGATGCTGTCGGCCTCGTTCGCGTCCACCGTCGCGGCCCGGCACCGGCGGCACCGGGCGGCCGCCGTCGGCTTCGGCGCGATCACCCTGGTCTTCGGCTACACCCTGGTCACCAATGTGATCGAGCGGCCGGACGGTCTGAAGATCGCGTTGCTGTTCATCCTCGGGATGCTGCTGACCTCGTTCGCGTCCCGGGTGCACCGCGCCTTCGAACTCCGCGCCGTGCAGGTCGACTTCGACGAGACCGCGGGCCGGCTGATCGACACGGCGATCGCGGCCGGGCCGCTGCGGGTCATCGCGAACGAGCCGCAGGAGCGGGACGCGCAGGAGTACCGGCAGAAGGAGTACAGCCAGCGCGAGGAGACCCACATACCCGACGGGCGGCCGGTGCTGTTCCTGGAGGTGACGGTCACCGACTCCTCGGACTTCACCACGAACCTGCACGTGCGGGGCGCGGAGGAGTACGGCGCGCAGATCCTTCGGGTGGAGGGCGCCGGCGTGGCGAACACCATCGCCGCCGTGCTGATGCAGCTGCGCGAGCGCACCGGCCAGGTGCCGCACGCGTACTTCAACTGGACCGAGGGCCATCCGCTGAGCCATCTGCTGCGGTTCCTGGTCTTCGGTGACGGTGAGGTCGCGCCGGTGACCCGCGAGGTCCTGCGCCGCGCCGAGCCGGACCCGCGCCGCCGTCCGCGCGTCCACGTGGGCTAGCGGCCCACCGGCAGAAAAACCTCTGACGCCCGGCCCGCACGCACCGTGGGGCCGGGCGTCTCCCATGGCGGCACCGTCAGCCGCGCCGGCCGAGGGCCTTCGCGCGGGTGTGGGACCAGCCGGTCAGCAGCAGGCCCACCGCGACGAGCAGTCCGTGCGCGGCCAGCGTGCCGCCGAAACCGGCACCGAGCCAGCCGAGCAGTCCGGTGTTCCCGTGGTCGACGAGCAGCCGGATCGCCCCCTGCGCGAACACCACCGTCGTGGCCGCCCCGATGATCTGCAGGATGTCGTACTTCATGGGTGTGCGGGTCCCCCTCATATACGTGGTCAGCAATTTCCGTCCCGCTGTGGGACGTTACGAACGTACCATTGGGAAATTGGCGAATGGCCTTGGAATTACAGCCGAATTCGCATTCCGTCACACATTTTCAGGTGCCGTGGAGGGGAATTGTGCGTGAGGAAAAGGGCCGGGTGACCGGTCGTGCGTGCCGTATGTGCGGTACGGGGATGGCGCCGGCCGGCGTTGTACTGCTCGCGCAGCTGCCAGGCCAAGGCGTACCGGCGGCGCAAGCAGCCGCCCGCTCCCCCGGCCGCGCCGCCGGCCGGTTCCGCCGCGCACGCCCGGCGCCGCCGGCAGATCGCCGAGGCGCTCTGGCGGATCGCCGCCGAGCGGGGGCTGCACGCGGCGAGTCTGCGGGAGGTGGCCACGGAGGCCGGGGTGTCGCTGCGCGCGGTCCAGTACCACTTCCACAGCAAGCACCGGCTGCTGGTCGACGCGCTGCACCTGCTGCACGAGGAGAACGAGCGGATCGCCCGGTCCCGGTTCCGTCAGGACCCGGCCGATCCGCGCGCCGTACTCCGTGCCATCCTGGCGGAGTTCCTCCCGCTGGATGCCCAACGGGCCACCGCCCTACGGGTGTTCGCGGCCTATTACGCCCGGAGCCTGACCGATCCGGCGCTCGCCGCGGTCTTCCTGGCCGCCGAGCAGCCCCTGGAGCGGCTGGTGGCGGAGCTGATCGGGGCGGCCCGCGACGCGGGGTGGACCGCCCCCGGTCTCGACCCGTGGCGGGAGGCCGATCTGCTGGTCTCCGGGGCGATCGGGCTGGGCGGCGACGTACTGCACCACCGCCGCTCGCTGGAGGACGTCCGGCGGACCCTGGACTACCACCTGGAACGGATCTTCGCCGGGGACCGGGCGCATCCGGCGCGGGTCCCCGGCGAAGGTCCGGGCGAGGGCGGTCAGCGTGACGCGACGGGCTCGGGATAGAACTCCCGCGGCCGCCCGCGGCTGTCCTTGAGCCGGCCCAGCAGGCTCGCCGGGTACTCGACGAGCCAGTAGCTCGCGGCGGCCACCGGCAGCGCCGCCAGGAACACGATCAGCAGGGCGGGCCAGAACCCCGCCTGGCCACCGGGCAGCAGCCCGGCGTTGTGCAGCTGGAGCATCACCGGTTCGTGCCAGATGAACATGCTGTAGCTGACCAGTCCGACGGCGGTCAGCCAGCGGGCGGTCAACAGCCGGTGCCAGACCGGGGGTTGGCGTACGTGGAGGGTGCTGAAGATCAGCACCACCCACAGCACCGAGGCGATCGGGTGGTAGAAGGTGAAGGTGAAGTTCTCCGGACCGGAGTCCAGGGAGAGCGCGAACAGCCCGGCCAGCGCGAGCCCGGCCGGCAGCAGCGCGGCGCGCGGACCGAGCCGGCCCCGGTCACCGAGCGCGGCCGTCGCGACGGCCAGTCCCATCCCGGCCGCGAACCCGCCGAAGCGGGCCTGCGGGCCGAAGTACACCACCCAGTCGGTGTGCGGCACCCCCCACCCGTAGTGGGCGACGGCGATCCAGGCGAGCGGCACGGCGTACAGCACCGCGCAGCCCGCCGCGCACAGCGCCACCCGGCTGCCGCGCCGCCGCAGCGGCCGGCAGGCCCGTACGGCCAGCGGCCCCAGCGCCACCAGCACGGCGTAGAACAGCACCTCCAGCGACAGCGACCAGGTGGGACCCAGCGTGTAGAAGATCCGCTGCTGGTCGAAGACATGGGTGAAGGTGAGGTGTTCCACCAGGTCGCGCCAGTTGCCCGGCAGGGAGGGGTTACGGCTCGCCCAGACGACCAGGACCGCCAGCACGTACAGCGGCAGGATCCGGATCGCGCGCCGGAAGAGGAACAGCCGGGCCGGGCGGAGCGAGCGCCCGTCGATCGCGGCCCGCGCGTACGACAGCGTCAGCAGGTACGCGGAGAGCACGAAGAACAGGTCGATGACTTCGAGCGAGAGGGCCGCGCCCACCAGGGGGTTGTCGACCGGCGGATGGCTGCCGCCGGCGTCGTAGCGGAAGTACTGCTGCCAGACGTGGAAGGCGACGGTGCTCAGTGCGGCCAGTCCGCGGAAGCCGTCGATGGCGCCGGCCCGGTTGCCGGGCGGCGCGGCGGCCGAGGTGCTCACCGGGGGGCCACCGCCTTCGCGGCGGCGCGCGGGGTGACCCGCCACTGCCGGTCCCCCAGCGCCTCCTTGAGGTGTGCCTGCCGGGCCACCATGTTCTTGAAGTGGCTGTAGAAGACGGTCGAGACGAGGAAGTACGACCAGAACCACCGGCGGCGCGAGCGGAGTTCGGGCACCGCCAGCCGCCAGGCGAAGAGCGCCTGCACGGGGCCGGCCGCCAGGGTGAAGAGCACGGCCAGCACACAGACCGGCACGGCCCAGTCGAGGTGCGTGAAGCCGCCGGCCTTCCATGCCGAGTACAGCAGGATGGGCAGGATCTGCAGGGTCAGCCAGGGCTGCACCTCCCGCCAGCCCAGCAGCACGAACAGACCGAGCTTCTGACGGGCCGTGAACACCGGTGACACAAGGCCCCGCCACAGGTGCTTGAGGGAGACCTGGAGCCAGCCCTGGGCCCAGCGGGAGCGCTGGTTCCACAGCGCCTTGAGTGTGGTGGGCGCCAACTCGCGGGAGATCAAGGTGCGGTCGACCGCGAACCGGGCGCCCTCGCCCAGGGCGCGCAGCGTCGAGTCGATGTCCTCGGTGAGCATCGAGCCGTGCATCCGGGTGCGGGCGAGCAGGTCGGTGCGCCAGAAGCCGTTCGAGCCGCCGAAGACGCCGAAGCCGTAGAGCCGGGTGCGGCCCGGGTGGCTGACCGCGTAGATCGCCTCGAACTCCACCGCCACCAGTTCGGCCACCCGCGAGCTCTCGCCGTTGCGGATCACGCAGTGGCCCTGGACCACGTCGTGGCCGTTGGACAGCCAGTGCCAGGCGTCCTTGAAGGCGGTCGGGGCGGGGTGGTGGTCGGCGTCGAAGATGCCGACGAACTCGCCGCGGACCCGGGTCACCGCGGCGTTGATGTTCTGCGCCTTGGAGGTCGAGCCGGCGACCGGCAGCAGCACCAGCCGCGGGTCGCGGACGGCGATCTCACGCAGGGTGTCCTCGACCGGCAGCGGGTGCGGCGTGTTGTACGCCAGCACGATCTCCAGCTCGTTGGGGTAGTCGAGGCGGAGGAACGACTCCACGGTGTCGACGATGGTGGCGGCCTCGTTGGGCAGGTACGCCGCGATGACCGCGCTGGCCGGTGGATAGGGCGCGCCGGGTTCGGCCGGCCGGGCCGTCGCGTCGAGCGAGAACAGGCACTCCAGGACGATCAGTAACGCCGACAGCACCAGTCCGCCCACCACCACCCAGTACATGGCCGAGCCCAGGTCCCAGCCGAGCGTGTACGCCTGCTGGTAGAGCACGAACGGCACCGCGACACCGAGCAGCAGCGCAAGGACCGGGGAGAGCGCCGAGAGGACGGGCCGGATCAGCGCGCCGAGCGGCGGCCGGCGGTGCCGGTGCGGGGCGCCGCGCATCCAGGGCGCGTACCGGACCGGCCGCAGGTCCCGGTGGCGGAGCGCTTCCTGAACGGCGTCCTCGGCCTGCGCGGTGGCCTGGGTGCCGTCCGCGCAGCCGGTGAGCGGCAGCCAGCCGATGGCCGGGGTGAGGCGGACGTTCTCGTCGGCGACGATGAAGCGGGTGCCGGCGACGGCGGCGGCGAACTTCGTCAGGCCGCGGTGGGCGGTCTCCTCGTCGACGCCGGGCAGCAGCATCAGCAGATGGCCGTCGTCGTCCCGGCCGAGCCGGTCGCAGAAGCTGCCGAGTTTCTCGGCCACCCCGGCCAGCCGCTCGGCGACCTCCCGGCGGACCCGTGGTCCGAGCCGGGCCTCCAGGGCGGCCATCTCGGCGATCCCGACGACCGCGAGCACCCCGCCGTGCCGGGCGGCCTCGGGACGCTGGAGCTCGCGGTCGAGCTCGTCCAGGAAGTGCGGCCGGGAGTAGAGGCCGGTGCGCGGGTCGCGCAGCAGGCTCTCGACCGGGACCGGGACGCGGCGGAGCTTGGCCTCGATCCGGGCGGAGAGTTCGACCGGGTCGGAGGCCTCGGGTATGCAGTCGTCGGCGCCCTGGCGGAGCATGTCGACGACGTCGGCGGGCTCCGGGGTGGCGGTGACCATGAGCAGCGGCAGCGCCCGCCCGGCGGGGGCGGTGCGGACCTCGCGGATCACCTCCAGGCCGGTTTCGTGGTCCGCGGCCGTGCCGGGCGCGGTGTACCCGTAGGGGTCGTCGAGGGCGACGATGGCGTCCGGGTGTGCGTGACCCATCCGCCGGTCGACCTCGCCGGGCGGGGCGTGGGTGACGTCGTGGCCGGTGGCGCGCAGGGTCCGGGTGAGGCGCTCCAGGCGCGGTCCCGGTGCGCCGACGACGAGGACGTGCGTCGTCGGGTCCGTTGCGTCGTCGAGCAGGGCCGTGGGTGAGCCCTGGTGGTTGTCGTGGTGCGAAGTGAGCACCTGGGAATGTCCTTTCGTGCAAGGAGACATGCGAAAGCGGGCCCGGGCGCCGGACGTGCGGCGGTCCCGGACCGTCAGCCGGTTCAGTCGGCTGTCAGATGCATGACATGCGCATCGCCGCGGTCGTCCGGGATGTCCGTCTCTCGGCGGGACGGACGACGACGCGCGGACGCACGGCTGCTGACGCAGCCTCCAAGCTTCGGAACGCATCACGGCGTTCCTGCATTGCTCGCATATGAAGGGTCCCATCCTGATCGGATTGTGGGGGGAGGACCGGATGTCGGGTGGTGCAGCCGGCCGGTCCGTCACGCGTTCCGGTCGGCAACGCCAGCCTCGGGGTTCACTGTGACACCCCACCTTCATCTGCGTAACGCTCTTATTACGCCGCGCTGTCCGAGCCGATTCGTTGCGCGCTACCACCCGGTAAGCACTGACCTATCGGCTATACCCAGTAAGCGAGTTGATGAGGGAAATAGGACAGATCGTGCACTTCTGACGCGCCGACGCCCCGCACGGTCCCGGCGCCTTCGAGTCGAAGGGGAAATGGAGGTTCGTACCTATGGACGATCTGTTAATCTGCCCGCTCCTGGATGTTCCTCCATCTCTTCTCCCCCCAAAGCACCCTCCAGCGCCGGGTGCAGCGAGGTGTCCCGCACGTGTACAGCACTCCGTTTTCCCCTGCAGAGGCCAGATCCGCGCGGGCCCGCGTGGGCCTGACCACGGCTCAGGTCGCCCAGTCCATGACGGCCTGCGGTGCGCCGGTCCGGCCCGAGCTCATCGAGGCCTGGGAGTACGGCTCCCAGGTCCCGACCGAATCCCAGCTGTTCGCCCTGGCGGACGTCCTGTGGTGCCCGCCGACCGCGCTGATGGGCGTCGAGCCGCGGACCCTGGCCGAACACCGGATGTCCCGTCAGATCGGCGTGGACCGGCTGGCCCAGCTGATCGGCATGGACCCGGCGGCCTACCGGGCGGCGGAGGCCGCGAACCGGTGGAACGGTGACTACCGCCAGACCAAGGCCCTGGTGGAGGCGCTGGGCCTGTCGCTGCGGAAGCTGATCGGCGTGATGGGACGGGACGAGGAACTCGCCGGGCACCTGCGGTCGGCCATCGAGGGCCGCTGGAAGGCACACGTCGGACCGGTCATCGAGATCACCACGCTGAACAAGACCCGGGTGAGCGACGCGCTGCGCACCATGCACGCGGAGTTCGCGGAGTTCTCCGAGCGCTACATGGGACACCTGGTGGCACGCAACGACGACTCCCGCCTCAAGGAGGTCGCGGCCGAACGGTCGGCGTACCTGCGCCGGCTGGCCGACCACTTCTGGGAGCTGATCGGCGAGGCCGGCGAGGCGCCGCCGTTCAACACGGTGACCGCCTACTAGACGGCTCCGGGAGCGCGGCGGGCGGGGAAGGGTGCGGGCCCTTCCCCGCCCGCCGCGCGTCCGGGGCCGCGCTCAGCGGGCCGGCGTGCCCCAGTGGGGGCCCTCGGGTCCCTGCGGGTGCTGGGGGCCGGGCGGGAAGTGCCGGGCCGGGCCGGGCGGCGGGAAATGCTGCGCCGGGTCGGGCGGGAAATGCGCGACCGGGCCCTGCGGGTCGTACGGGGCGGCCGCCGGGCCGGGGACGCCCAGGGGGTCGGCGGCGCCCACCGGGTCCTGGTCGGCCGGCGAGGGGTACGCCGCGTCCGCCGGCTCCCCGTCGTCCTCCATCTCGTCCCAGTCGATCTCCACCGAGTTGCGGCGGGTGAAGACGTTGAAGAGCAGGTTCAGCAGGATCGCGGTCAGACCGCCCAGCGTGATGCCGCTGTTGAGGACGGCCCGGACGCCTTCCGGCATCCGCTCGAAGAACGGGGCGACGGCGGTCGGCAGCATCGCGGCGCCGAGGCTGACCGCCAGGATCAGTGCGTTGCGCTCCTCGCGCAGGTCCACCTTGCCGAGGATCTGGATGCCGACGGTGGCGACCATGCCGAACATGGAGATCGCCGCACCGCCGAGCACCGGATGCGGGATGGCGGCGACCAGGCTGCCGACCTTCGGCAGCAGGCCCAGGGCGATCATGAAGACACCGGCCGCGACCACGACGAACCGGCTCATGACCCGGGACATCCGCACGAGGCCGATGTTCTCGGCGAATGCCACGTAGGGGAAGGAATTGAAAAGACCGCCGAGAAGGGTCGCGACGCCGTCCGCGCGCAGCGCCCGGGCGACCGTGTCGTTGTCCACCCGCTTCCGCGTGATCTCCCCGATGGCATAGACGTCACCGGTGGTCTCCACCATCGTGATCAGCATGACGACGACCATCGCGATGATGGGGAACGGCTCGAACTTCGGCATTCCGTAGTGGAAGGGCGTGCTGACGCCGAACCAGTCGGCGTTCTGCACCGCGCTGAAATCCACGTCGCCGAAGGCCCAGGCGACCGCGGTACCGCCGACGAGGCCGAGCAGCACGGCGAGGCTGCTCAGATAGGGCTTGCCTATCCGGACCACGGCGAGGATGAACAGCAGGGTTCCCAGGGCGTATCCGAGGTTCTTCAGGTCGCCGTATTCCGGCTTCCCGATCAACTGCGCACCGCCGGCCGCGTCCTGCAGGGCCTGCGGTATCAGCGTCATGCCGATGATGGTGAGGATGGTGCCGATGACGACCGGCGGGAAGTACTTCACCAGCTTGCTGAAGAACGGCGCGAAGAGGAAGGTCGCGATGCCCGCGGTGATCACCGCGCCGTAGACGACGAGCAGTCCGGCGGTGCCGCCGCCCGCCCCCTGGCCGATGGCGATCATCGGGGAGACGGCGGTGAAGGTGACGCCCTGGACCAGCGGCATCCTGGCGCCGATCTTCCAGACGCCCAGGGCCTGGATGATCGAGGCGATGCCACAGGTGAAGAGGTCCGCGTTGATCAGGTAGACGAGTTGTTCGTGGGAGAGTTCCAGGGCGTTCCCGAGCAGGATCGGGACGATGACCGCGGCCGCGTAGAAGGCGAGGACGTGCTGGAATCCGTAGAGGGTGAGTTTGCCGACGGGGAGCACCTCGTCGACCGGATGCGTTCTCTCGTTCGGGAACTGCGGCTGATGCTGTCGGGAGACTCGTGCCATCTCTGCCTTGCCTTCAGGAGGTAGGTGAATAAGAAGGACCGGCGCCGTCGCGTCCCGGTGAACGGACGGGCCGGCTGGGTCTTACAAAGCCGACGTTGAACTGGTGTTGCCGACACCACGTAGCCCTGCGCTGCACATTGCGTCCTGGTTCGGCAGGACTTCCTTCGATCAGCGCAGCAATGTCCGGCATTTCCTTGGAATTTGCGGGTGGCGGCCAATCGGATCGCTCACCTTAGTTGACCTTCGACCTTCCTCGCGAGTAACCGGTGACGTTCGCTCGCATAAAGCCCTCATAAAGCCCGCCTTCGCGCATATAAAGCGGGATCGCCGCTTGAATTTCCGTTTTGGGCGGCAGCCTTGCCAGGGCCTTTGCCGCGATGGCGGCGATATGGACCACGGCCACGGCCGGGCGCGGACGGGCGGGGCCCGGGCCGCCGCCGTAAAATCCTGGTATGGCTGAGCGGCCGGAGACGCCTACCGCGCCCGAGCTCGTCGTCGAGTCCGACGGCGGCACCCAGGTCATGAATCCCGCCCGGATCTACCACGTGGGGCGGGACCCGCAGAGCGAGGTCGTGCTGAGCGACGCCCGGGTTTCCTGGCACCACGCGGTGCTGCGGGCGGAGGGCGGCCACTGGACGGTGCGGGACGAGAACAGTACGAACGGGACCTTCGCCGACGGGCGGCGGGTCGAGGAGTCCGGGGTCGGGCCGGGCAGCGTGATCCGGTTCGGCAACCCCGCCGACGGGCCCTGCGCGGTGCTCTCCCAGGTGCCCCGCCCGGAGCCGGTCCGACGGCCGTCCGCCGTCTCGCACCCCGCCGGCACCCACACCTTCCGCAGCCCCAGTTCCGTGCGGCCGATCCCGGCCGCCCGGACCACCCGGATCGGCCGCGCACCCGACAACGACCTGGTCGTCGACGATCTGTCGGTCTCCCGTCGGCACGCCGAGCTGCGGGCCGGCCCGGAGGGCTTCGAGATCGTCGACCTGGGCAGCCACAACGGCACGTACCTCAACGGCCAGCCGGTCGACCGGGCCCCGCTGATCCCCGGCGACATCATCGGCATCGGCCACTCCGCGTTCGCGCTGGTCGGCGACGAACTGCAGGAGTTCATCGACACCGGCGAGGTCTCGCTGGACGTCCAGGACCTGACCGTCCGGGTCGACGGCGGCCACCGGACGGAGAAGACGCTGCTGGACCGGGTGTCGTTCCCGGTCGGTGAGCGGACGCTGCTCGCCGTGGTCGGCCCGAGCGGCGCGGGCAAGTCGACGCTGCTCAACGCGCTGACCGGGCTGCGCCCCGCGGACGACGGCGCGGTGCTCTACGACGGCCGTGACCTCTACCGCGACTACGCCGAACTGCGCCAGCGCATCGGCCTGGTGCCGCAGGACGACATCCTGCACCTTCAGCTGACCGTGCGCCGGGCGCTCGGTTACGCGGCGCAGCTGCGCTTCCCCGAGGACACCGCGAAGGCCGAACGGCAGGCCCGGGTGGACGAGGTGATCCACGAACTGGGCCTGGACGCCCGGGTGAACCAGCCGATCCACAGCCTGTCGGGCGGGCAGCGCAAGCGGGTCAGCGTGGCGCTGGAGCTGCTCACCAAGCCGTCGCTGCTCTTCCTCGACGAGCCGACCTCCGGGCTCGACCCCGGGATGGACCGGTCGGTGATGCATATGCTGCGCGGTCTGGCGGACGACGGCCGCACGGTCATCGTCGTCACCCACAGCGTGCTCAGCCTGGACGTCTGCGACCGGCTGCTGGTCCTGGCGCCGGGCGGGACCATCGCGTACTACGGGCCGCCGGAGGAGGCGCTGCCGTACTTCGGCTTCACCCAGTGGCCGGAGGCGTTCGAGGCCTTCGAGAACGAAGTCGACCGGGACTGGGCGGGTACCTACCGGGCCTCGCCGCAGCACCGGCGCTACATCGCGATGGACACCCACCAGCCGCCGCACGCCCCGGAGGCGCCGGCCGGATCGGTGGCCGCGCACAAGCCGCAGAGCTGGGGCGCCCAGCTGCACACGCTGGTGCGCCGGTACGCGGCGGCGCTGACCGCGGACCGGACCTTCCTGATCATCATGGTCGCGCTGCCGTTCGTGATGGGTGCGATGGCGCACGCCCTGGCCGGGTCCTCGCTCACGCCGGACACCGCGCTCAACGCCCTGCTGATCCTGTGCGTCGGGGCGGTGCTGACCGGTGCCGCCAACGCGGTGCGCGAACTGGTCAAGGAACGGACGATCTACCAACGGGAGAGAGCCGTCGGCCTGTCCCGCTCGGCGTACCTGATGTCCAAGGTGCTGGTGCTCGGGCTGATCACGGTCGTCCAGGCGGTGGTGCTGACGCTGGTCGCGCTGACCGGGGTGAAGCTGAACGCACCCGGCGGCAAAGGGGTGTTGCTGCCTGCCCTGATCGAAATCATCCTCGCCGTCGCGCTGTTGGCGTTCACCGCCATGATGCTCGGCCTGGTGGTGTCCGCGCTGGTGCGCAAGGAGGAGGTCACCATGCCGCTGCTGGTCCTCCTCGCGATCGTCCAGGTCGTGTTCTGCGGTGCGCTGCTCAAGCTGAACGGCGTGCCGGGGCTGGAGCAGCTGGCGTGGCTGGTGCCCTCGCGGTGGGCGCTGGGCGCCATGGCGGGCACCATCGACCTGCACCGGCTGCTGCCGGACCCCAGCACCGCGGACCCGCTGTTCCGGCACACCGCCGGGGTCTGGCTGCTCGACATGGGCATGATGGTCGTGCTCTCGCTGGTCGCGGGCTTCGTGGTCACCCGGCTGCTGCGGCGGCACGAACCCGAGATCATGCGCCAATAGCAGCGAGGAGCCGCCTGTGACCGCCCCCGCTTTCCTCCCCAGCCATGTCGTCCCGCCGGAGGGTATGGCGACGTGGTCGGCACCGGACGCGACCATGCCGAGCGCACCGCTCGATCCGCTGCTGCCGGTCCAGGTCCTGGAGCGGCGCGGCGACTGGGCCCTGGCGCTGTGTTCCAACGGCTGGTCGGCCTGGGTGGACGGGCGGCTGCTGCTGTCGATCCCGCGCGATCCGCCGTCCGCCGCACAGCCCGCCGCCCGGACCGCCGACCCGCGGCCGCTGCTGAGCGCGGCGGAGGGGGCGCTGACCCGCTACCGGCGGCTGGTCGAGGAGCTGGCGGCCGGTCAGCTGGACGGGGAGTCGTTCGCCGAGCGGACCCGGGGCCAGCGGATCGGGGTGGTCGTGGACGGTGACGCGCTCTGGCTGTACGACGCCCGGCACGAGCGGTGGTGCTACTGCGACGGGGTGTCGTTGCAGACGTACGCGGTGGGGTCCCGGCCGTCGTCGCGGAGCGGCGAGGACGACGCACCGGCCACCTCCCATTCGGCCACTCCCCCGCCGGGTGAGTACCTGTGAACGGCGCACCGGACGATCAGGACCGGTCGCGCACCACGGCGCCCGACTCGTCGGGGCTGCGCGGGCGCCGGATCGCCGAGTACCTGCTGCAGGACGAGATCGGCCGGGGCGGGATGGCGGTGGTCTACCGCGCGGAGGACCTGCGGCTCGGCCGGACCGTGGCGGTGAAGCTGCTGGCGCCCGAGCTCGCCCGCAACGACAGCTTCCGGCAGCGGTTCGCGCACGAGTCGCGGGTGGCCGCGGCGATCGACCATCCGCACATCGTGCCGGTCTTCGAGGCCGGTGAGACCGAGGGCATGCTCTACATCGCGATGCGGTACGTCCAGGGAAAGGACCTCGCGGCGCTGCTGGCCCGCGAGGGGCCGCTCTCGCTGGAGACCACGTGCCGGATCGCGCTGCAGGTGGCCTCCGCGCTGGACGCGGCGCATGCGCACGACCTGGTGCACCGGGACGTCAAACCGGGCAACATCCTGATCGCCGAGGGGACCGACAGCGACCGCCCCGAGCACGCCTATCTGACGGACTTCGGGCTGACGAAGAAGTCGCTGTCGCTGACCGGGCTCACCCGGGTCGGCCAGTTCGTCGGCACCCTGGACTACGTGGCGCCCGAGCAGATCTCGGGCCGCCCGGTGGACGGCCGGTGCGACGTCTACAGCCTGGCCTGTGTGGTCTTCGAGATGCTGACCGGGGCGCCGCCGTTCCGGCGGGAGGACGACATGGCGCTGCTGTGGGCCCACATGAACGCCGAGCCGCCGGTCCTCACCACCCGGCGGAAGGATCTGCCGCCGGCCGTCGACCCGGTCTTCACCCGCTCACTGGCCAAGACGCCGGACGACCGGTACGAGACCTGCCGGGGCTTCGTGGCGGCGCTGCGCGCGGCCGGGCGGACCGTGCCGCCGCCCAAGAAGACGCCGCCGGAGGGTCATCAGGCGACCAAGGTGGACACCGGGCCGGTCGTGGCCGGCAGCCAGGCGGCCGGGAGCGACCGGCGCACACCGCCGCCCCCACCGCGCTGGGCGGCCCCGGTGTTCCGGGGCCGGACGCACTAACGGTCCGGGCCGTCGTCCCGTACCTCACCGCGGTGCCGGACGCCGCGGGCCAGGAGGCTGCCGAGGAAGCCGGTGACCAGTCCCCAGGCGGCGCCCACGCCCACCAGCCGGAGGAGCTGGGGCTGCAGGGTGACCCGGCCGCCCAGGTTGCCGCCGAGGTCGCCGATGCCGATCAGGGAGAGCCCGTAGTGGGCGTACACCCGGGTGAGCATGCCGACGACGAACAGGGTCAGCGCGAGGGCCACCGCCAGGTCCACGGCGTGCCGCCAGGCCGGCCGGCGGGCCGGGGAGCGGACCGCGGCCAGGAACGCCGCGGTCAGCAGGACCACCGCTGCGATCACCGGCAGCCACCAGACGCGGCCGTCCTGTTCGGCGAGCGACCCGAGGTCGAGGGTGCCCTGCTCGTGGGTGCGCAGCACCTGGTCCAGGACGTGCGGCAGGGGCAGTCCGATGGCTTTGTCGACATGGCCCGTCCAGCCGCCGCCGGTCCCGATGCCCAGCGCCATCCAGGCGAGGTTGGGCAGCCCGAGGAAGACCACCGCGAGGGTGTCGGTGGGGTGGTCGCCGGTGATCAGCTCGATGACGGCGATGACCAGCGCGATCGCCACGTAGACCAGCAGGGTCAGCACCATGGCGAAGGCCGGCGGCCGGAGCGAGTCCTGGTAGTGCAGCAGCCGGGAGGAGAGCGGGGCGCGGCGGGAGACCAGGAAGGTCAGCGCGAGCACCGCCAGCACCCACAGCAGCCCGAAGCCCAGTGTCGCGCCGAGGTCGGGTCGGAAGCCGACGGTGGGGGTGGTGCCGAGTTCGGCGCCGATTTCGTCGGCGAGGTCGTTGCCCACCGAGATCTGGAAGCTGTGCCGGGCGGCGAGCGCGATCAGCAGCAGCAGGACCAGCCAGCACACGGCCGTACGGGCGATGCGGGCGAGCAGTTCCGCCGTGCCGGCCACCGCCCGGTGGCGCAGCGGCAGCAGGAAGACGGCGGCGGTCACCAGCGCACCGGCCAGGGTGACCGAGAGCGGGACGACGTCGAGCGCGGCGTCCGCCTGGACGATGATCCCGGCGTCACCGGTCAGGCCGATCGAGCCGCCGGCGCCGACCACGACGGCGGCCGCCACGACGGAGGGGAACGCCCCGCCCGGCAGGTCGGTGGCGCCGGCCGCCCACAGGCCGAGCGCGGCGACCACGATCATGGTCAGGAGGCCGGCCGCGGCCGCCCCGAGGGCCTGCCCCCAGGCCCGGAGGGCGGCCGGTACGCCGCCGGGGCGGACCGGTCCGGGTCCGGCCGGGGCGGGGCCTCGGATCTGGCTCACGCGCTGCCTCCTCACCTTCCCCGGCGCGCAGTAATTGCGACAACTGCCGCAATTACCTCATCCGTCGAACGCGCCCGCCACCGAAGGCACGCCCCCTTCCGTACGCGTGCGGCCGCGTCACGTACGCGTCCCCGTCGCCCCGCTTGCGGACGGCGCCGATCTGAGGCAGACAATTGCCTATAAGGGGAACAAACGCACCACATCCGCGTGGCCGGATGGCCCTGTGCCGGAAGAGGGACCCGTGACATCTCCACCGCCGCCCGACAGCCACCCCACGGGGCCGCCCACCGGTCCCCTCTCGGGCCGGCCCTCCGGTCCCTCGCGCGAGCCGACGCAGGTGGGCTCCGGGCCCGGACGCCCCCAGCCGCAGCCCGGCAGGCCGGAAGGGCCGAGGCCGCCGGGCGGCCGGGGCCGCGGCGGCGGGGGCGGCGGCTGGGGCGGCGGAACCGGGGGCGGCAGTCCCTGGTGGCGCTCCGCGCCCCGGGTCGCCATCGTGGCCGCGGCGGTCGTCGCGGCGGTGATCCTGACCATCGTCCTCACCCGGCCGGGCGGCGGCTCCGCCTCGGCCGAGCTGTTCGCCGAACCGGCCGGCGCGACCGGCCAGAACCCGGTCACCGCCTCCACCGCGAACGAGTCCACCCCGGCCCCCTCGGTCCGCCCCGTGAAGCCCTCCCAGGGCACCAACAGCCAGATCCCCGGCTCGATGCCGGGCCTCTACGGCGGCACCGAGCACACCGCGAGCTGCGACGTCGAGAAGCAGATCAAGTACCTGGAGAGCCAGCCGGCGAAGCGGCAGGCGTTCGCCGGGGCGCTGGACAAGGCGCCCGGTGACATCCCGGCGTACCTGCGGTCGATGACACCGGTGCAGCTGGCTTACGACACCCGGGTCACCAACCACGGCTACAAGGACGGCAAGGCGTACCCCTTCCAGTCGGTCCTGCAGGCCGGCACCGCCGTCCTCGTCGACAGCTACGGGGTACCGCGGGTGCGCTGCAAGTGCGGCAACCCGCTGACCGGGCCGGAGGCCCTGGCGAAGGGCGCCAGGACGACCGGTCAGACCTGGCCCGGCTACCAGCCCACCAACGCGGTCGTCGTCACGCCCGCCCATTCCGAGATCCAGGAATTCACCCTGCGCAACCCGAAGACCGGCCAGTGGTTCAAGCGCCCCAAGGGTGAGACCGGCGTGGCCGCGGACCACCCGTCGGCCCCGCCGAAGGAGACGCCCAGCGGTCCCCCGTCCTCGATGCGCCCGTCCGGACCGCCCGCACCGGGCGAGACCGTCCCGGGCTCCCCGACGACGGAACCCGGCACGCCGCCCTCCGGTGGCTCGTCCCCGCCGGAGACCAGTCCCGGCGGCTCCAGCTCCGAGGGCGGGACGACGCCCGAGACACCGAGCACCCCCAGTGAGGGCACGACCGGCGGCGGATCGTCCACGGGCGGTGAATCGTCCACGGGCGGTGAATCGACCGGCGGGTCCTCACCGGGTGGCTCCACACCGGGCGGTTCCACCCCCGGTGGCGGGTCGTCAGGCAACGAGTCCCACCCGAGCGGCGGGCAGGAGACCCCGGCCCCGGCCACCTGACGCGGCCACCGCACACCGCTCGATATCGAACCGTGTCCTGAAATTCCGGCGCGGCGGACAACCTCCACAGCGGACACACCCTCTGCATAGGCGGCGGGTGCATGGGCAGCCTTGACGGTTCCCCCCTTACCAGGGCCGGGCCCCGCCACTGTCAGCGTTCTGCTTTGGAGGGACCCCCGTGCATCCCGCACTCCGCCGCCACCCCGCCCGGTTGATACCCGTCGTCGCCGCGGCGGCCGGTCTGCTGACCGCGTGCGGCGGTGGCGGCGCCGGCTCGACGAAGGCCGACGAGCCGCCGGCCAAGGTGACCGTCACGCCGGCCGCGGGCAGCAAGGCGGCCAAGCTCGGCTCGGCGATATCCGTGCGGGCCGCCGGCGGCAAGCTGACCTCGGTCGACGTCAAGGACGACAAGGGCGGCACGGTCGAGGGCCGACTGTCCGGTGACGGTACGTCATGGACCTCCGCCGGCAAGGTCAAGCCGGCGACCACCTACACCGTACGGACCCGGACGACCTCCGACCAGGGCCGGAAGGCCGCGGCCAGCTCGACCTTCACCACCGAGAAGGCCGACCGGATCAACAAGCTCACCAACACCCCGGGCGGCGGCCAGACCGTCGGCACCGGAATGCCGATATCGATCCTCTTCGACCACCCGATAGCCAAGGACCGGCGCGCCGAGATCGAGAAGGCGCTGAAGGTCACCACCCGGCCGAAGGTCACCGGCGCCTGGGGCTGGGTCAAGGACTACTCCGGCAAGGACCGGATCGACTGGCGCCCCAAGGACTACTGGCCGAGCGGCACCAAGGTCTCGGTGAAGGGCGCACTGTCCGGCATCAACTCGGGGGACGCCGGCGGCTGGTTCGCCCGCGACTACAACTTCGGCTTCAACATCGGCGCCGACCACAAGGCCGTCATCGACGTACCGGCGCACCGCCTGACGATGTACGAGAACGGCAAGAGCGTCGGCACCATCACCGGCTCCGCGGGATCCCCGCAGGACCCGACCCGCGGCGGCGTGCACACCGTCCGCAGCAAGAACGCCGCCGAGACCATGGACTCCGCCACCATCGGCCACGGCGACGAGTGGATGCTGGACTCGCAGTGGGTCACCCACCTCACCGCCTCCGGCACCTTCCTGCACTCCGCCCCCTGGAACAAGTCCCTCGGCGTGGTCAACAACAGCCACGGCTGCTTCGGCATGACCACCTCGGACGCCAAGAAGGTCTACGACTTCCTGACCATCGGCTCCACGGTCGAGGTCAAGGGCACCTCCAACCCCAACAAGACCGACGTCGGCAACGGCCTGGAGGTCTGGCAGGAGAGCTGGCAGCAGTGGCAGCAGCGGAGCGCCCTGAAGTAGCCTCCGGGAAAACCGCGCCTTCCGGCCCCGGTACCGGCACCGTCCGGGCCGGAAGGCGCACCGGTCAGCGGATCCCGTCGGCCGTGCGGCGGTAGGTCGAGCGCCGGTCCTCGATGGCGGGCCAGCGGTCGCCGTAGACGGTGTCCAGGATGCCCGGCTCCCGGAGGAAGTCGTGCGGGAAGCCCAGCGGCACCGCGCTCACCCGGTCGAGCCGGAGCCTGGCGTCCGCGTCCAGCTCGACGTCGACGCTGGCCAGGTTGTCGGCCAGCTGGCTCTCCTTGGTGGCGCCGATGATCGGGACGATGTTGCCGGGCCGGCCGCGCAGCCAGGCCAGCGCCACCTGCGCCGGGCTCCAGCCGCCTGCTTCGGCGATCTCCAGCACCGTGCCGATGGTCTCGTCCGCGTTGTGGTCGCGGGCGACCTCGGAATCGACGGTGGTGAGCCGGCCTTGTTCGCCGCGGCGGTACTTGCCGGTGAGCTTGCCGGCCGCCAGCGGCGCCCAGGCGAGGACCGCCAGGTCGAAGGCGCGCGCCTGCGGCAGGAGTTCCCGCTCCGGGGTCCGCTCCAGCAGGTTGTAGCGCAGCTGCGAGCCGGCGAAGGCGGTCCAGCCGCGCAGTTCGGCGAGGGTGTTGGCCTGGGCGATCTCCCAGGCCGCCCAGTCGGAGACGCCGATGTAGAGCACCTTGCCCGCCCGCACCACGTCGTCGAGCGCCCGCATGACCTCCTCGACCGGGGTGAAGTTGTCCCGGGCGTGCACCCACAGCACGTCGAGGTGGTCGGTCCGCAGCCGCGCGAGGCTGGCCTCGACCGAACGGATCAGGTTCTTGCGGTGGTTGCCCGCCGCGTTCACATCGCCCTTGCGCGTGACGCAGGTGTATTTGCTCGCCAGGACGAAGGCGTCCCGGCGGCCCTCCAGGAGCTCCCCCAGCATCCGCTCGGAGGAGCCCTCGGTGTAGTTGTTGGCGGTGTCGAGGAAGTTGCCGCCCGCGTCGGCGTAGGCGTCCAGGATCCGGGCGCTGGTCTCCTTGGGGGTGCCCCAGCCCCATTCCTCGCCGAACGTCATCGTGCCCAGGCTCAGCTCGCTCACCCGCAGGCCGGTCCTGCCGAACAATGTGTAGCGCACGTGGTTCCCTTCGGTCCGCTCTGGCCGGTCGTGGTCGCCACGCTAGGAGCTGGAGCGCGCTTGAGGGCAAGTCATCGGCGTGTGGGGGCGCGCGTGTCACCGGGCGTCGCCCCGGTGGGCGGTGCCGTGCCGGGGCGCCCGCGTGTGCGGCGGGCGCCCCGTCCGGTTCCGGTCAGCCGGTGATGATCGCCGGGTCGCTGACGCCGACCTGACCGTTCTCGACGTGGCCGGCGAACCGGCGCAGGAAGGTCTTGTCGGTGTCGGAGGTGACCGACAGGTCGTACCAGCGCTTGCTCGCCCGCAGGTCGATCTCGTGCTTGACGGTGGCGCCGGCGCGGACCGGGTAGGTCTGGGCGGCACCGCCGTAGGCGTTGGTGACCGTGAGGTGGGCGTCGGTGCTGCCGGGGTTGGTCAGCGTGAGGACCAGGCGCCCGGTGGTCGCGTCATGACGGGCGGTCACCTCGGGGCCCTTCTTCTTCCCGTCGCCCTTGAAGGTGCGCAGGAAGCCGTTCGGCCCGAAGACGGACAGGTCGTAGACGCCCTTGGAGTAGGCGGTGTTCCAGGTGTCGGAGATCTTCTTGCCGGCCTCCGTGGTGTACGTCCAGGGGCCGTCGGTGCGGTTGCCCGCGGTGACGGTGAAGCAGGCGCCGGCCTGGGCGCCGGCGCTGAAGGTGAGCGTGAAGCGCCCGGTGGACGCGGCCCCGGCGCCGTCGACCAGGGGTGCGTACGGCAGCGGGCGGGACGGCCGGGAGCCGGGCTCCTGCTTGGGCAGAACGGGGTTGGCCGGCGGCTTGGGGACGTAGCTGTCGTGCCGGTCCTTGTCCGGCGGCTGGTAGCCGTCGGTGTCCGGCAGCGCGGCCGGCTTGGTGTTTTCCAGGGAGAAGTCGAAGGCCGAGGTCAGGTCGCCGCAGATGGCCCGCCGCCAGGGCGAGATGTTGGGCTCGTGCACCCCGAAGCGGCGCTCCAGGAAACGGATGATGGAGGTGTGGTCGAACGTCTCGGAGCAGACGTAACCACCGGTGCTCCAGGGGGAGACGACGAGCATCGGCACGCGCTGGCCGAGGCCGTAGGGGCCCGCGGAGTAGGTGGCGTTGCCGCCGAAGTAGTCGAGCTCGGTGTCCACGGTGGACAGGCCCTGGTCGGCGGAGGCCGGCGGGTAGGGCGGGACGATGTGGTCGAAGTACCCGTCGTTCTCGTCGTACGTGATGAACAGGGCGGTCTTGCTCCACACCTCGGGGTTGGAGGTGAGTGCGTCCAGAACCTGGGAGACGTACCAGGCGCCGTAGTTGGCGGGCCAGTTGGGGTGCTCGGAGAACGCCTCGGGCGCGGCGATCCAGGAGACCTGGGGCAGCTTGCCGGCCTTGACGTCGGCCTTGAGCCGGTCGAAGTAGCCGTCGCCCTGCTTGGCGTTGGTGCCGGTGCGGGCCTTGTCGTAGAGCGGGTCGCCGGGCTTGGCGTTGCGGTACTGGTTGAAGAAGAGCAGTGAGTTGTCGCCGTAGTTGCCGCGGTAGGCGTCGTCGATCCAGCCCCACTTGCCGTTGGCGTCCAGGCCGTCACCGATGTCCTGGTAGACCTTCCAGGAGACCCCGGCCTTCTCCAGCCGCTCCGGGTACGTCGTCCAGCTGTAGCCGAGCTCCTCGTTGCCCAGGACCGGGCCGCCGCCGGAGCCGTCGTTGCCGACGTGGCCGGAGAACATGTAGTAGCGGTTGGGGTCGGTGGCCCCGATGATCGAGCAGTGGTACGCGTCGCAGATGGTGAACGCATCCGCCAGCGCGTAGTGGAACGGGATGTCCTTGCGGGTCAGGTAGGCCATCGTGCCGGTGCCCTTGGCGGGGATCCAGCTGTCGTAATTGCCGTTGTTCCAGGCCTTGTGGCCGCCGGCCCAGTCGTGGTTGAGGCCCTCGATGAACTGCATGCCGAGGTCGTCGGCGTCGGGGTGGTACGGCAGGACGTCCTTGCCGCCGTCCGGCTGGTGCCACACGGACTTGCCGCTCTCCAGGATGACCGGACGCGGGTCACCGAAGCCGCGTACGCCCTTCAGCGAGCCGAAGTAGTGGTCGAAGGAACGGTTCTCCTGCATGAGCACCACGACGTGCTCGATGTCCTTGATGGAACCGGAGCTACGGGTGGCGGGGATGGCGGCGGCGCGGGCGATGCTGCTGGACAGCGCCGAAACGCCCGCGGTGGCACCGGCGATCTGGAGGAATCGCCGCCGATTGAGTTCAGGCATGAGTCTGGGGACCTCGCGATATGGGGGGAATGCTGGCGTGTTGAGGCGGAGCTGTTCGGTTGTGTGAGGTGCTGTGCGATGACAGCGTCAGCAGAGTGTTCCAAGAGGAACGAGCGTCAGGGAAGGGGGGGTGTCAGATGTGTGTCGGATCGCCGTACGGGCAGCGAACTCCCTGGTCGGAGCGGTAGGGAGCGACGGGCACGGAACCCGCTCGGTGACCGGGGGGACGACCGGGGCCGCTGGCCGCCCGGTTCGTACCGGAATCCGGGCGATCACCGGACGGGTCGAGGGCGCGCGGCCGGGCGCGGGGGCTCCGTAGGGCTGCCGCGGCGGCGCGGTCCGAGCGGGCGGGCACTCAGGACCGCGGGCAGGCGGGAACGGCAGGGCCGGTTCCGGAAGTGGCCGGAATCCGGACCTGTGCACGACGGAGGCGGGGGCGCCGCTCGGCGGCGGAAGGACGGCGGAGGTTCCGGGAAGGCGGCCGACGCGGACCGGTACCGGCGCGGTCCGGGTCGAGCCGGGTCCGGCCGGTCAGCGGGCGGGCGGGCGCACGGGGGACGCGGGGGCCCTGCTGGGGCCGGCCGGGGAGGCAGCGGAAGAAGGGACCGCCGAAAAGCGGTGCCCTCGCGCGGCGTTGAGGCTCCGGGCCGTGGCCGTGCCGCGGTCGTCACCGCGGCGGACGGCCGCCTTCCGGCTCAACTGCCTTGGTGGGGGCGGCTATCGGCCGGCGGGCCAGGCGTGCCGGGGCGTGCCGTGACGGACGCCCCGCCGGGTTCGGTGACCGTGGCCCCGCCCTGTCGCGGACGTATCAGGCGAGGCGGGCGGGCTCGGCGAGCGGCTCGACCGGTACGGCCGGCGGAACCACCGGCTGCCCCTTCTCGTCGGGCACGCTGCGCAGCGGGGCGCGGCCGGCCAGCCGCGTCCTGCGGGTCGCCTCGACGCGCCGGGTGAACCAGATGACCTTGCCGTCGGGGGTGCCGCAGGTGCCCCAGCTGTCGCTGAGCGCGGCGACCCGGGAGAGCCCGCCGCCGGCGGCGCTCAGCAGCTTCGGCAGCCGCGGGCCCTCGTCGGCGACCGAGGCCGTCAGATTGCGGCCGGACCAGCGGAGTTCGACGACGCAGCGGGCCTCCGGGCCGATGTGGCGATGGACGTTGGTCAGGAGTTCCGCCACTCCCCGGCATACGGGCGGGATATGGAGCTCGAGGTCCCAATACCTCAGGTGCGCGGCAAGAATCCGCTGGATCTGCGGCACGCGCTCCGCCGAAGCATGCAGTTCGACCGTGTAGTGCCGGTCGCTGGGAAGTCTCATGTCGTGGCTCCTCACCGCGAGAGGCTCACGTCCTTCACCTCGTTGGACCAACGAACCCCGAACACGAAGAGTGAGCATCTGGTACGTATGGGTCACCTGTCATGCTGACCCGGCCACCTGGGGCCCGCAACAGCTCATGGCCCCCGGGGTCCCCGGCGCTCACCTGATACGGCCCTCTCACAAGTGGGGCAGCACCTTGTCGGGGGTGAGCGGAATGTCGCGGAGCCTTACTCCAGTCGCGTGCCACACGGCGTTGGTGACGGCCGCCGCGGTGCCCACGATGCCGATCTCGCCGATGCCCTTGCTGCCCATGGGGTTGAGGTGCGGATCCTCCTCCTCGACCCAGTACGCCTCGATCCGCGGCACGTCGGCGCAGGCCGGCACGTGATAGCCGGCCAGATCGCACCCGGCGAAGCCGCCGAACTCCGGGTCCACCTCGCTGCCCTCGGTGAGCGCCATGCCCAGGCCCATGGTCATCCCGCCGATGAACTGGGAGCGCGCGGTGCGGGGGTTGAGGATCCGGCCGGCCGCGAACACGCCCATCAGGCGGCGCACCCGGATCTCCCCGGTGACCGTGTCGACCTGCACCTCGGCGAAGGTGGCGCCGAACGAGTGCCGGGCGTACGGGGACCGCTCGGAGGTCTCCTGACGGGTGTCGACGGCGACCGTGAACCCGTCGGCCGGGAGCGGCCCGACATGGTCCCGCAGCCGCGCCCGCAGCGCCGTGCACGCCTTGTGGACCACCCAGCCCCACGAGCCGATGCCGGCCGAGCCGCCGGCCAGCATCGCGGGCGGCAGATCGCTGTTGCCGATCTCGACCCGGACCCGGTCCTCCGGGGCCATCAGCGCACCGGCGGCGATCTGCGCGAGCACGGTGCGGGCGCCGGTGCCGATGTCGGTGGCGTTCACCCGGATCCGGAAGGTGCCGTCGCGGTCGGCGTGCGCCTCGGCGTCGGAAGCGGCGATCAGAACGGGGTAGGTGGACGCGGCGACACCGGTGCCGAGCAGCAGATCGCCCTCGCGGCGCACGCCGGGCCGCGGATCGCGCGGCAGCCAGCCGAACCGCTCGGCGCCGTCGCGCAGCGCGCCCACCAGGTGCCGGCTGCTGAAGGCCCGGTCGCTGTCCGGCTCGGTGTCCGGCTCGTTGCGCATCCGCAGTTCGATCGGGTCCATGCCCAGTTGGACGGCGAGTTCGTCCATGGCGGACTCCAGGGCGTACATGCCGGGGCACTCGCCCGGGGCGCGCATCCACGAGGGCGTCGGTACGTCGAGCGGGACGACGCGGTGCACGGTGCGGCTGTTCGGCGAGGCGTACATGACGCGGGCGGGCACCGCTGCCTGCTCGACGAATTCCGTGACGGTGGAGGTGTGGGTGGCGCTCTCGTGGGACAGCGCGGTGATCACGCCGTCGCTGCCGGCGCCCAGGCGGACCCGCTGGATCGTCGGGGCGCGGTGGCCGACGACCGCGGGCATCTCCCGGCGCGGCACCGAGACCTTGACCGGCCGCCCGGTGTGCCGCGCGGCCATCACGGCGAGGACGACCTGCGGGCGCGGCGTCCCCTTGGAGCCGAAGCCGCCGCCGACGTGTTCGGAGACGACGGTGATCTCGCTCGTGTCGAGCTTGAAGAGGGCGGCCAGGTCCTCACACACCTTGGTGGCCCCCTGGCTGGAGTCGTGGACCGTCAGATGCCCCTCGTTCCACTGGGCGGTCGAGGCGTGCGGCTCCATCGGGTGGTTGTGCAGCGGGGGCACGTGGTAGGTCGCGTCCACGGTGACCGGCGCGGCAGCGAACGCCCCCTCGAAGTCGCCGCGTTCCCGCGTCCCCGGGTACCCGCCGTTGACCTTCTCCGGCTCGTACATCCGCGGGTGGTCGGCGCGCAGCAGGACGTCGACGTCGTCGTCGGTCTCGTACGTCACCCGGACGGCCTCGGCGGCCGCCCGGGCCGTTTCGATCGTGTCGGCGACCGCGAGCGCCACGTACCAGCCGCGGTGCGGCACCCGGTCCTCCTGGAGGAGTGACAGCGTGGGGTCCTCGGCGGCGGCCAGCCGGGGGGCGTTCTCGTGCGTCAGCACCGTGATCACACCCGGCAGCGCGAGCGCCTCCGCGGTGTCCACGGCGGCGACCCGGCCGCGCGGGATGCCCGCGGCGACCGGCCAGCCGTAGGCACAGTTCGGCGGGGTGTGTTCGGCCGCGTAACGGGCGGCACCGGTGACTTTCTCCCGGCCCTCCCGCCGGACGAGCGGTTCGCCCAGGGGGTACGGGGGTGGGCCGAGCGGGAAGGTGCGGGGGCTCATGGGCGGGTCCTTGGGTGCTCCTGGAGACCCTGATGGGTCCGGGGTGGGTGGAGGTCAGCCGTGGGCTGGTGGGGCCGCCAGTTCGGTCAGGACGGCGACGGCGAGGTTGCGGGCCAGCGGGACCTTGAAGCCGTTGTCGCGCAGCGGCTCGGCGGCCGCGAGTTCGGCCTCGGCGGCGCGGGCGAAGGTGTCTTCGGTGGCGGGGGCGTCCCGCAGCACCTCTTCGGCCGTACGGGCCCGCCACGGCCGGTGTGCGAGCCCGCCGAACGCCAGCGCGGCACGCCGTACGACACCGTCCCGGACGTCCAGCACGGCGGCGACGGAGGCGAGCGCGAAGGCGAACGACGCGCGGTCGCGGGCCTTGCGGTAGCGGGACCGCGCGCCGTCGTCCGCGGGCGGCAGCTGCACGGCGGTGATCAGTTCGCCGGGCCGGATGACGGTGTCCCGCTCGGGGTGGTCGCCGGGCAGCCGGTGGAACTCGGTCACCGGCACGCTCCGGTCGCCGTCCGGGCCGTGCAGGTGGACGGTCGCGTCGAGTGCGGCCAGCGCGACCGCCATGTCGGACGGCTGGGTGGCGACACAGTGCGGGGAGTGGCCCAGTACGGCGAGGTCGCGGTGCACGCCCTCACGGGCCGGACAGCCGGTCCCCGGCTCACGTTTGTTGCAGGGCTTGGAGACGTCCTGGAAATACAGGCAGCGGGTGCGCTGCAGCAGATTGCCCCCGGTGGTCGCGGTGTTGCGCAGCTGCCCCGAGGCGCCGGACAGCACCGCCTGCGACAGCACCGGGTAGCGCTCGCGCACGGGGGCCGCCGCGGCCAGGGCGCTGTTGCTGACCATCGCCCCGATGCGGAGCCCGCCGTCCGGCAGTTCCTCGATGTGGTCCAGCGGCAGCCGGGTGACGTCGATGAGCAGACCGGGCCGCTCCACGCCCAGTTTCATCAGGTCGACGAGGTTGGTGCCGCCACCGAGGAAGCGGGCTCCCGGCTGCCCCTCGGCGGCCCGCACGGCCTCCTCGACGCTCATCGCCCGCACGTATCCGAACGGTTTCATGACGCCACCCCCTGGTCGGTGGACACGTCATGGACCGCCTCGACGATCCGCGGGTAGGCCCCGCAGCGGCACAGGTTGCCACTCATCCGCTCGCGGATCTCCTCGACGGTCAGCTGCACCGGCCCGCCCTGGGGTGCGTCGGCGGGGGTGACGTGGGACGGAAAGCCGTCCGCCGCCTCCTGGATCACGCCCACGGCCGAGCAGATCTGGCCCGGCGTGCAGTAGCCGCACTGCAGTGCGTCCCGCTCCACGAACGCCTCCTGGAGCGGATGCAGCCGCACCCCGTCCGCCAGCCCCTCGATGGTGGTGATGTGCCGTCCGTCCTGGGCCACGGCCAGCATCAGACAGCTGTTGGCGCGCCGGCCCTCGACGAGCACCGTGCAGGCGCCGCACTGTCCGTGGTCGCAGCCTTTCTTGGCCCCGGTGAGGCCGAGGTGCTCCCGGAGCACGTCCAGGACCGTGGTCCGGTGATCCAGGGTCAGCTCGTACGCCGTTCCGTTGACGTGCAGAACCAGCGCGGAACTCTGCTCGGCCGCTGCCTCGGCGGGGCGGGCGGTGGCCGTCCCTGCCCGCGTCCCGGCACCGGTCCCGGAACGCGCGGCGCCCGCCGCCCGCGCCCCTCCGGCGTCCGCCGGTTGATTGGTGGGCTGCACTCGCTTCTGCCTTTCCTCGCTCCGGTTCCCCCTGGCTCCGCTTTTCCTCTTGCTCCGCCTTCCTCTTGCTCGGCCTTACCCCTGGCTCCGCCTCCCCCTGGCTCCGGTTCCGCCCTGGCTCCGGTTCCGCCTTGCGAGGGCCAGGTGGGGTACGCCCGTGGCCCCACCGGCCACCCCCCTTCGGGGCGTGGCCGGGTGAGGACGGCCGGTCGCCCCGTCGAAGGGGCCGGTCGCCTCCCCGGGCTCCCGGGCGCCGCCCTGGTCCGGTGGCCGGGCTAGCGGGACTCCAGGCGGAGTTCGACCTCCTTCTCCTGGTCGCCGGCGGCCATGCCGAGGATGTGCACCGTGAACGCCGGCTCCAGGCCCTTGCACAGCTGGTCAACGGCCCAGTAGCCGCCCTGGAGGCTGACCAGCACCGGCGCTGTCAGCCTCCGGGGCTCGGCCTCGGCCTTGTGCTCGCTCACGTCGATGGTCGAGGTCCACACCGTCGGCCCCGCCCCCGCCATTTCCTCGGGCACGTCGTCGGCGGCCCGGTCGGAGGCGAAGGCGGTCCGCAGGGCGCTGAAGACGGCGTGTGCGTCCTGCGTCGCACAGCTCTCCAGCTCCACCACCACCTCGGCCGATACATGTTCCGCGTGTGACGCCTGTTCCGCGCTGTTCACTGTGGGGCCTTCCTCTGTGGGCCTTCCGCTGGGAGCCGAACGCTTCCAGGCTCGCCCCCCGGCCCGCTCTGTGCGACCCGAGGCTCGAACGAGTGGTTTAAACGGGCGCAACGGCGCGGCGCAACCCAGAAGCGTTACGCTCAGTAATCACAGCAAGCATTCTGTAATCGCCCGCAGCCACCGGCGCCGCGTACCCCTCTCTCCCACTGCCTCTTGCTCCCGACCGCCTCTCGCTCCCACTGCCGCTTGCTCCCGACTACCTCTGGTTCCCGTGGCACCGCCGGCAATCCACCGCAGTGCGCCCGCGAGCAGTCCACGAGTCCGTCAACGAGCGATCCACGAGTCCGTCCACCGTCAGCCCCATCAGCCCCTCGATCCGATCTCCAGGAGCCCACCTTGACCAGCACCGTCATCGACCAGAAGGTCACCAGCTACAGCGTCCGCCATGCGCTCTGCATGGCGCGCGCAGCCGAGCTCGCGTACAAGGACGAGCCGGCCATCGACAAAGCCGCCCGCGAATGGGGCTTCGAGCAGGTGCGGCACCACCACACCACGTTCCGGCCACCGTTCCCGCTGGAGGACACCCAGGCGTACACCCTCGGCGGCCGCGACATGATCATCACCGCCTTCCGGGGCACCGAGCCGTCGAACATGCGCGACTGGCTGTCCGACACGACGACCCCGCCCTGGCCGGGCCCCGGCGGCAAGGGGTACATCCACTACGGCTTCGGTGAGGCGCTGGAGTCCGTCTGGCCGCAGGTCCACGCCGCCGTCCACGAGTTCCGGGACAACGGCCAGACGGTCTGGTTCACCGGCCACAGCCTGGGCGGTGCGCTGGCGATGCTGGCCGGCGCCCGGCTGCACTTCGAAGAGCCGTATCTGACGGCCGCCGGCGTCTACACCTTCGGGCAGCCGCGGACCTGCGACCGGCTGCTGACGCGGGAGTTCGACGCGGCCTTCACCGACCGCATGTACCGCTTCGTCAACAACAACGACGTCGTGCCCCAGCTCCCCCCGGAGCCCGCGTTCCACCACGTCTCCGCGCTGCGCTACATCGACTCCACCGGCAAGATCCACACCACCATGCCGGTGATCACCGGCCTCTTCGACCACGCCAAGGGCTACACCGCCGACCTGCTGGCCCCCACGTCCGACGGCGTCCGGGACCACTTCATGGAGGCGTACATCACCGCACTGGAGAAGAACCAGAACTGACCACAGACCCACGGCCCGAAGGCACGCCCCGGCGGGGAGCCGCGCCCGGCGGGCCTCCGCCGGGCACGGCGGGTCAGCGCTCCCGCCGATCACCGTTACCGGCGGATCAGCACTCCCGCCGGGTCACCGTTACCGGTGGGCCACCGGGCCCCGCCGGGCCCCGCCGGGCCATCGCTCCCGGGCGCACCGGTCCCGGCGGCTCACCGCTCCTGTCCGGTCACCGCTCGCGGCGAGTCAGCGCCCCGACGGGGCAGCGCTCCCGACGGGGCAGCGCTCCGGGCGGGGCAGCACTCCCGGCAGGGCAGCACTCCGAGCGGGGCAGCACTCCCGGCAGGGCAGCGCTCCGAGCGGGGCGGCACCCCCGGCAGGGCAGCGCGAGCGGAGGGGCAGGGCGCCCGGCGGCTCACCCGCCCCGGCGAGCGTGGGCCGGTGCGGTGAAGGTGATGTCGGCGGCTCGGGCGACGATCTCGACCTCGTCGCCCAGTGCCCATTCGGCCGCGCGGGAGGACATCGCGGCCGGGACGACCCCGCTGATGCCCGGGGCGGCGGGGATGTCGTAGGTGGCGTGTGCGTCGTGCGGCAGGACCACGCGGTAGTCGCGGGCCAGGGCCGTACGGGCGGTCGCGCTGACGCACATCTCGGAGAGCACCCCGCAGATCGCCAGCCCTCCGACGTCCGCCGCCTCCAGCAGGTCGCCCAGTGCCGTGCCCTCGAAGCCGTCGTCCTGCGTCTTGCGGACCACGGTCTCGCGCGGCCCCGGCGCGACGGGCAGGTGGAGTTCCCAGCCGGGGGTGTGCGGGGCGTCGACGGCCCCGGGCTCACCGTCGTTCTGGAGGTGGACGACGAGGGCCCCGGCGGCGCGGGCCCGGGCCAGCAGACCACGGCTCCGATCGAGCACCCGCGCCGCGTCCGGCACCGCGTCCTCGCCCGCGACGAAGGCCGATTGGATGTCGACGAGGATCAGCGCCTCGACGGGACGGACCGGCGCGCCGACACCCCCGTCCCCGCCGCCACCGTCCTCCACGGCCTCGGCCCCGCGCATGGTGCTGGTGCCCGCGTCGGCATCGGCGCCGGCGGCGCGGAGGGTGCTGGTGCCCGTACGAGGCTCGGCGGCCTCGTTGGCGTCGTCGGCCGCGTCGACCTCATTGGGCTCGTCGGCGATGGTGGTGGTCATGATGACCATGGTGCGGGTGGGGGGCGACCGATCGCGCCGGCGGTGTCGTGATCCGGCCAGGGCCCATCTCTCCCCTCCTCCCGGACGCGCTCCCTGACACGCCGTTCTCGGCCGTCCGGGTCCATATGGTTGCCACGGGCATCGAACCGGGCAGATCATCCCGTAGGGACGCCGTTTCGCAGGTACAGGCGTACGTACGCACACCCCCTGCGTACGGGATGAGCGCACCGGGCGACGCGAGAAGAGGCAGCCGTGGAACCAGCCACCGTCAACGTCAACGGCCACTGCGCACCGGAGTTCGCGGGCGTGCAGGAGGCCTTCGAGCGGAATTTCCGGCGGCACGGAGAAGTCGGGGCCGCCGTCACGGTGACCCTGGACGGGGAGCCGGTGGTCGACCTGTGGGGCGGCCACAAGGATGCCGACCGGACGCAGGACTGGGAACGCGACACCCTGGTCAACGTCTACTCGACATCCAAGGGGATGACGGCACTCTGTGCCCATCTGCTCGTCGACCGCGGGGAGTTGGACCTCGATGCGCCGGTCGCCCACTACTGGCCGGAGTTCGCCCAGGCCGGCAAAAAGGACTTACCCGTCCGCTGGCTGCTCAGCCACCGCTCCGGCCTGATCGCTCCGCGCACCCCGCTGCCGCCGGGGCGCGCCTACGACTGGGACGCGGTCTGCACGGTACTGGCGGCGACCGAGCCGTGGTGGGAGCCGGGTACCGCCCAGGGCTACCACGCGGTGACCTTCGGCTATCTCGTCGGCGAGGTCGTCCGTCGGGTCACCGGGCAGTCCCTGGGGGCGTTCCTGCGCAGCGAAATCACGGAGCCGCTGGGGGCCCGGGTGTTCATCGGCACCCCGGACGAGGAGCACGACTCCTGCGCGGACATGGTCGGGCAGCTGGACGAGGCGCTGCTCGCCGAGCGGCTTCCGGGTGCGCCGAGGCCACCGTTCCGGTCCCTGGACGACCATCCGATGGCCGTCGTGATGCTCTCCCTGATGTCCATCCCGACCGGCGACGTCAACAGCGCGGCCTACCGGTCGGCGGAGATCCCGGGCGGCAATGCGCACGCCTCCGCGCACGGGCTCGCGACGGTGTACGGCGCGCTGGTGGGCGGGGACCTGGTCGGTGCCGGGACGCTGGAGGCGATGCGCCGGTCGCAGAGCCGGCCCGGGGAACCGGATCTGGCCATAGGGCCGCTCGCCCCACCCGGTTTCGAGCTGCGCTGGGGTCTCGGCTACATGCTCAACCACCAGTGCCGGCTGGGCCCGAACCCGGCGGCGTTCGGGCACGGTGGGGCCGGCGGTTCGTACGCCTTCGCGGACCCCGAGAACCGGCTGTCGTACGCGTACACCATGAACAAGTACGGCGGCGGGACGGCGGGCGACGACCCGCGCAACGGCGGGCTGGTCAGGGCGGTGTACCAGGCGCTGGACGGGCGGCGCGGCTGAGCACGGAGGGGCGGGCAGGGGCGGACAGGGGCGTGGCGCACGCCGCCCCCGGGCCCGCGGCCCCGGCCCCCGGCCCCCGGCCCGCTAGGGAGCGGCCGACGGTCGGCAACAGGCGGCCGGTGGTCGGCGGCAGGCAGTCGGGGCCCGCGGCAGACGGCAGGCAGCCCGCGGCAGACGGCAGGGGCAGGAAGTCGACGACAGGGGCAGGAAGTCGACGACAGGCGGTCGACGACCGATGGTCGGCGGCAGGCGGCCGGCAGTCGACGGCCCGCGGCAGGCGGCAGGCAGTCGGCGCCAGGCACTTCGAGGGCACGGGGCTCGCAGTCCGCGGCCCCCGGTCGGCGGACCGCTAGGGAGCCGCCGGTTCCGGTGGTGGGGCGGGGCGGGGCGGCACCGGTGGGGCGTCCGCGGCGGCGGCGAGGGCGTGCAGCGAGTGGACCAGGCCGGCGCGCTGTCCGGCCGGCAGCCGGGCCACGATCGCGGCGATCTCGGCGTGCCGGTCGGCGAGTACCTGCGCGACGAGTTCCCGGCCCTCGGCGGTCAGTTCCAGTACGACCTCCCGGCGGTTACCGGGGTTGGCCTTGCGGGTGACGCTGCCGGCCGCCGCGAGCCGGTCGACCATCCGCATCGCGGTGGACGGATTGACCCCCAGCGCGGCGGCCAGGGCGGCGAGCTTGACCGGGCCCTGGCTGTCGAGCACGACCAGGGTGCGCAGCTGGGGCAGGGTGAGCGAGGGCTCGATCCGGGCCAGCGCCCGGGCCGAGATCGCGACCAGCAGCCGGGATGCGGTCAGCACCGCGGCGATGACCTCCTCGACGTCCTGGTCGAGGTCCGTGTCGACGTCCGTGTCGACGTTCTGGGCGACGGCGCGGTCGACGTCCCGGTCGAGGTACTCGCCGCCGTGCTGCGCGAGCGCGTGCCCGGGCGCGGCCGGCCGGCCCGGCCGGCGTGCGCGATCTTCCTCGTTCCCCATGGCGCCTTTATACCTGTCCCGGCATCGTGCCTGGTCGCGGGCGGTGCCGACGGGCGCGAACGAGCTCGTCACGCGGGCCGGGGCGGCCCGGAAATCCGGCCCCGCGCTCCTCTTTGCACGGCGCAATAATGGGAGGTACGGCATGGCCGGGTCCGGCATGCATCCGGCATGCATCCGGCAGCGCCGCCCGTGCGGCGGGGCCGGGGAGAGGGCGTGGTGATCATGGAACGGGACACCGAGACGGTTCACGAGGCGTACGCGTTCGTCTGTCTGCACTGCGGGCACGGCTGGGAGGAGGAGTACGAGATCCGGCACACCACGGATCTGGCGGGCCACCGACGGGCCGACTATTTCGCGCGCGGCATCCGGGTTCCGTCCCCGCTGACCCGCAATGACTGCCCCTCCTGCAACCTCGGCCCGATCCGCATCCTGCGCCCCGGCCGGGTGAACTCGACCCGGACGTATCTGGCCTGACGGCGGCCTCGGCATGTCTGGCGTGAGGGCTGGCCTGACGGCGGACCCGGCCTATCGGGCCTGACGGCGGACCCGGCCTATCGGCGCGACGGCGGCCGGTTCCTTCGGCGCGGCCGGTTCCTTCGGCGCGGCCGGGTCCTTCGGGGCGCGCCTGCCCGCGCCTTCACGTAACCGCCGTACGGGAGCCGTCACGTAACCGGCGTACAGCAGCCGTCACCACCCGGTGTACAGCAGGTGGTTGACCAGCAGCGGGAGCACGGCCTGGGCGGTCAGCCAGTGGCGCCGGTGGGGCGGGGGCAGCAGGGCGCAGGCAGCCAGCAGCCAGGGCGCGAAGGGGAGCCAGATGCGCTCGGTCTCCGCCTTGCTCATGCCGGAGAGGTCGGCCACCAGGAGGGCGAGCAGCGCGGCCAGCACGAGCACGGTCAGGCGGTCGGCGGGCGTGGGCGGCGGGCCGGTGCGCGTGGCGGTGCGTGGGCGGAGGCGCCGCACGGCGGCCGGGGCGCCCGCGAGGGTGTGCCGCAGCGCGGCGCACGTGGCGAGACCGGTGATCAGCACGGCGCAGGCCAGGTTGCCCCACACCCAGTACGCGTACGGTCGGACCGCCGCGGCGCCCTGGTAGTAGCGCTGGACCAGCAGCCGGTACCCCTCCCACCAGTCGAAGCCGGCGAGCGTGAAGGCCACCGCGACTGCCGCCGCCCCGACCGCCACGAGCGGCAGCGGGCGGGCGCTCCGGGCGAGCAGCAGGACCGCGGCGGCGATCAGGACGATGAGGGTGAGTCCGTAGGACAGGTAACAGGTCAGGCCGAGGAGGAGCCCGGAGCCGAGGGCGGCGGCCGCGCGGAGGGGGGCACTCCCCCGGCTTCCTCCGTGAGCGGCCCCACCCCGCGGTGGCCCGGGGAGGGTGCGCCCGGTGGCGGCGAGCGCGAGCAGGGCGAGCGACCAGGCGGCGACCGCGGCGAAGTAGCCGTCGGCGGAGGTGCCCACCCATACGGCGGCCGGGGCCAGGACGAGGTACGGCGCGGCCCGGCGTGCGGTGGGCTCGTCGGTGAGCGCGCGCAGGGCGATGAGGACCGCGGCCGCGGTGGAGGCGCCGGTGACCAGGCACCAGACGCCGGCCCAGGCGCCGCCGGCCAGGCCGAGGCGGTCCAGCCCGACGAAGGTGAGGATCGCGGCCGGCGGGTGTCCGGCGACGTGGGCGGGCCAGTGGTCCGGGGCGTTGTTGAGGATGTGCCCGGTGAAGCCGCGCAGCGCCGGGCCGAGGTCGTCGAAGCGGTGGATGACCGTCAGGTACTCGTAGGCGGTGGTGAGCCGGCCGGCGACGCCGGTCCGCCAGCCGTCGATCAGGGCCAGTGCGGTCGTCCAGGCGAGGGCGGCGGCCCAGCAGGTGAGGAGCAGGGCCCGCCAGGGCAGCCGGGCGGCGAGCGGCGGTCCGTAGGCGATCACGAGGACGGCGACGGTGACCGCGGCGGGGGTGCCGGGGCCCAGGTGCGGGAACCACGAGGCGTACAACGGCGGCCAGTTCACGTGCAGGCTGCCGTTGGCGTGCTCGATGACGGTGCCGATGACGGCGGCGAGCGCGACGAGGAGGGCGCCGGCCGCGGCGGCCAGCAGGTCGGCGCGGCGCGCGGCACGCTCGTCGGGCTCCGGCCGGACGCCCGCCCGGCCCGGCCGGATCTCACGGTGGGTCACACCGGCACGCTAGGCCGCCACGGCCGGGCCGGGGTGGCGCCGTTCCGCCGACGTCAGACTTTCGTCATGCGTTGCGGCCCGCTCGGGACGCCGTTCCCGGCATACCGTCGGCGCATGGCCGCTTCCCGCCCGGTTCCGCCCACCTCCCCGTCGTTCTGGCGCAGTCCGCTGCGCGGCCCGCGGCTGACCGCGCTGCTCGGTGTGGTCCTGCTGGCCGGGATCACCCTGCTGTTCGTCACCGGGCTGCTGTCGTACGCCGCCTACAACCCCGACCTGGCCGGCGGCGTCAACGACCAGACGCCCGAAAAAGGCCTGCTGGGGTTCTACCTGTTCGGCTGGCCCACCGGCCCGCGCTGGCTCTACCGGCTGACCCAGGGGGTGCACGTCACCCTCGGCGTGGTCCTCGTGCCCGTGCTGCTGGCGAAGCTGTGGTCGGTGATCCCGAAGCTGTTCCGGATGCCGCCGGCGCGGTCGTCGGGCGATGCGCTGGAGCGGCTTTCGCTGCTGTTGCTGGTCGGCGGGGCGCTGTTCGAGTTCGTCACCGGGCTGCTCAACGTCCAGTTGGCGTACCTCTTCCCCGGGTCGTTCTACCGGCTGCACTTCTACGGCGCGTGGGTGTTCATCGGCGCGTTCGTGGCCCATGTGGTGCTGCGGCTGCCGCGGACCGTACGGGCGCTGCGGGAGCGGACCGATCCGGCGGCGCAGGACGACGAGACCGGGCTGGTGGCGGTCCGTCCGGACCGGCCGACGGTGAGCCGGCGGGGCGCGCTGGGGCTGGTCGGCGCCGGGTCGCTGCTGTTGCTGGTGACGACCGCGGGGCAGAGCGTGGGCGGGTGGTGGCGGCGTACCGCGCTGCTGGCGCCGCACGGGGGCGCGGATCCGGGTGGCGGGCCGAACGGGTTCCAGATCAACAAGTCCGCGGCGGCCGTCGGGATCCGGGCGCAGGACACCGGTGCCGACTGGCGGCTGACGGTGGAGGGCGGCGGGCGGCGGGTGCGGCTGACCCGCACCGACCTGCTGCGGCTGCCACAGCACCAGGCGGCGCTGCCGATCGCCTGTGTGGAGGGCTGGTCGACGGACGACCAGTGGTGGAGCGGGGTGCGGTTGCGAGAGCTCGCCGCGCTGGTGGGCCTCGGCGACCGGCCGCCGGGTGTGCTGGTGGAGTCGCTCCAGTTGCACGGCGCGTTCCGCCGGGCCGCGCTGAGCGGCAGCCAGGTGCGCGATCCGCGGTCGTTGCTCGCGCTGCGGGTGGGCGGCGCGGAGCTGTCGCGGGACCACGGCTACCCGGCGCGGATCATCGTGCCGGCGGCGCCGGGCGTGCTCAACACCAAGTGGGTGGCGCGGCTTTCGTTCGGGGAGGGGTGAGCGGCGTGCGACGGGTACGGATGCCGGGGCGGGCCGCGCTGGTCCGTGGGTGGCGGCGACTGCGCCGGCGCCGCTGGTACGGCGAGGGGCCGTTGCACCTGGTGCTGATGCTCGGGTCGTTCGCGCTCACCGGTTATGCGGGGGTGCGGCTGCTGGCCGGCGGGCGGTGGCCGCTGGTGGTGGTGTGGTTCGTGGGGGCGGCGCTGCTGCACGATCTGGTGCTGCTGCCGCTGTACGCGTCCGCCGACCGTGCGGTGGTCCGGTGCACTGCGGGGACCGCTCGCCATCGGCCCTGGACGGCCTTCGTGCGGGTGCCCGCCGCGCTGTCGGGCCTGCTGTTGCTGGTGTGGTTCCCGCTCATCGCCTATGCGGCGGGGGGTCGTTGGGCGGTGCACTACGAGGCCGCGACCGGGCTGCCGGCCGGGGTGTTCCTGGGCCGCTGGCTGCTGATCACCGCCGTGCTGTTCGCGGGCTCCGCCCTGTGGTTGCTGTGCCGTACGGTTCAGCCCCGGCGGGCGGTGGGCAGGCTGCGGCGCCGCAGGGCGACGAAGCAGCGTGCGGCGGACGGTGACTGACTCCGCCGGCCGGTGGCGGTCCACCGCTCGACGGGTGTCCAGCCCGCGGCGTCGGCGTACCGCAGCAGCGCGGGCGTGCCGACCCGGGCCCAGGGGAACGGGTCGGCGGTGTGGTGGCCCGCGTACGGGTCGCCGGCGACGCTGACCCGGGCCCGTTCGTCGACGTCCGCGGGGACGGTCTCCACGATGAGCAGCCCGGCCGGGTGGACCAGGGCGGCGGTGCGGGCGAGCAGGGCGCGGGGGTCGCCGCCGATGCCGATGTTGCCGTCGAGGAGCAGCGCGGTACCCCAACTCCCCTCGCCCGGCAGGGACTCGAAGACCGATCGGCGCAGTGCGGCACCCCCGGCCGCGGCGGTGCGGGCGACCGCGGCCGGGCTGACGTCGATGCCGAGCACCCGCCTGCCCTGTGCGGTGAGCGCGGCGACCAGCCGTCCGGGGCCGCAGCCGATGTCCAGGACGGTGCCCTCGCAGTGGCCCAGCGCCGCGAGGTCGGCCTCGTCCGCCGCGGCGCACCAGCGCTCGACGTCCAGCGGCAGCAACCAGCCGTCGGTACGGCGCAGATAGAGCGGTCCGCGGCCGTTGCGCAGCGCCTCGGCGTAGGCGTCCGCCCCCCAGGACGACGGGTGCGGCGGGGCGACAGGAACGGTGGTGCTCATCGGCCCCGCACCGCTGTCAGCCGGGCGAGGGTGGTGGCGAAGCGGCCGGTGGGGGCCTGGGCGGCGACCCGGTGGGCGTCGGCGGCGGTGTCGACGTCGCGGAGCACCGGCAGGTCGCCGATCCGGAGTCCGGCCGCGGTCAGGCGGGCGCGCTGGGCGGCGCCGGTGCCCGCGGTGGACATCGGGACGCCGCGCAGCAACCGGGGGTCGGGGTCGGCGAGGCCGAGCGCCCAGAACCCGCCGTCCTCGGCCGGGCCGAACCAGGCGTCACGGTGCTCCCAGGCGGTCAACTCCAGTGCCGGCGCGAGGAGTTCGGTGGTCACCTGTGGGGTGTCCATGCCGAGGAGCAGGGTGGGGCCGGAGCTGGCGGCGAAGGCCGCGGCGAGCCGTTCGTCGAGGCCGCCGGCGCACTGTGGGCGGACCTCGAAGCCGTCCGGCAGCCAGTCCCCGGGCCGTCCGTCGAGCACCACGGTCCGCCGCCGGGCGGGCATCGCGCGGACCGCGAGGAGGGTGTCGTGCAGGGCCGCGGCGGCCAACTGGGCGGCCTCGGCGGGGGTGTAGGGCGGGGTCAGCCGGGTCTTGACCCGGCCGGGCACCGGTTCCTTGGCGATGACCAGGACGGCGGTCGGCCCGTGCGGGGGCGGCGTACGGTGCGCGGGGCGGGTCATCTGGCCGCCTCCTGCGCCGGGGTGGGCTGTGGGGGCTGGTGGAGGACGGCCCGCATGTCGCGGACCGCCTGCCAGGTGCCGCGCCAGGTGCCGGTGACCTTCGAACGGCCGGTGCGCGGCCGGTAGGGCACCGGGCGCTCCTCGATCCGCCAGCCGGCGTCGGCGGCCCGTACGACCATTTGCAGGGGGTAGCCGCTGCGGCGGTCGGTGAGACCGAGGCCGAGGAGTTCGGTGCGCCGGGCGGCGCGCAGCGGGCCGAGGTCGTGCAGCCGCAGTCCGGTGCGGCGGCGCAGCAGGTGGGCCAGGGCGAGGTTGCCGGCCCGGGCGTGCGGCGGCCAGGCGCCGCGGCCCTGGGGGCGCCGGCGGCCCAGCACCAGATCGCGGTCGCCGTCGCGGACGGCACGGACGAACGGGACGAGCAGCGACGGGTCCAGGGAGGCGTCGCAGTCGCAGAAGCAGACGATGTCCGCGTCGGCGGCCAGGAGTCCGGCGTGGCAGGCGGCGCCGAAGCCGCGGCGCGGTTCGCGGACGACGGTGGCGCCCAGCTCGCGGGCGATCTCGGCGGAGCCGTCGGTGGAGCCGTTGTCCACCACGATGGCGCGCCAGCCGGCCGGGATGCGCGCCAGCACCCACGGGAGCGCGGCGGCCTCGTCCAGGCAGGGCAGGACGACGTCCACCGGGGCGGGCCGGGGGGCGGCGGGGAAGGGCGGTGCGGTGCTGGCGGGTGCGGCGGTCCGCATCTCCTCCCGGGCGAACTCGGCCATGCCCTCCTCGAATCGAATCGCCGCCCGCCAGCCGAGGTCCTCGGCGATCCGCCGCGACGAGGCGGTGATGTGGCGCACGTCGCCGAGCCGGTACTCCCCCGTCACCACCGGCGCCGGCCCGCCGTACGCGGCGGCCAGCTCCTGCGCCATCTCGCCCACGGTGTGCGGGACGCCGCTGCCGGTGTTGTACGCGGTCAGGGTGGCGGCCGCCCGGTCCGGCAGGGCGGTCAGGGCCAGTACGTTGGCCGCCGCGACGTCCCGGACGTGCACGAAGTCCCGCCGCTGGCCGCCGTCCTCGTACACGGTCGGGGGTTCGCCGCGGGCGAGGGCGGAGCGGAAGAACGAGGCCACCCCGGCGTAGGGGGTGTCCCGCGGCATGCCGGGGCCGTAGACGTTGTGGTAGCGCAGTGCGACGGCCCGGCCGCCGGTCGCCCGGGCCCAGGAGGCGGCGAGGTGTTCCTGGGCGAGCTTGGTGGCCGCGTAGACATTGCGGGGATCGGTGGGCGCGGCCTCGTCGACCAGGCCCGGCCGCAGCTCGGAGCGGCAGTGCGGGCAGCGGGGTTCGAACCGGCCGGCGTCCAGGTCCGCCACCGCGCGCGGGCCGGGGCGCACCACGCCGTGTGCGGGGCAGGTGTAGCGGCCCTCCCCGTAGACCACCATGGAGCCGGCGAGCACCAGGTGCCGGACCCCGGCCGTGGCCATCGCCGACAGCAGGACGGCGGTCCCCAGGTCGTTGCAGCCGACGTAGTCGGGGGCGTCGGCGAAGTCCTTGCCCAGACCGACCATGGCGGCCTGGTGGCAGACCGCGTCGATACCGCGCAGGGCGGCCTCGACGGCCGGCCGGTCCCGCAGGTCGGCGACGATCCGCCGGGTGCCGGGCCGCGCCGGCGGGGGTTCGCGGTGTGCCGTGGGCAGCAGGGCGTCGAGTACGACGGGCTCGTGGCCGCCGGCCAGTAGGGCGTCGACGACGTGTGATCCGATGAATCCGGCGCCGCCGGTGACCAGTACGCGCATGCCGGTCACGCTAAGCGCGGCCGGCCCGGAAGCCCCGCGCCACGGCCACCGTGTCACGGGTCCGTAAGATCCGGGCGTTCGTGACCGGCGGTGTTCCCCCGGGCGTTCGTGACCGGCGGATGTTCCCGCCACTGCGATTCGGTAACGGGCGTCGGCGAGGTATTTCGATACGGCATATGTTGCATATGCTCAGGTCGGGGGTCTGGGGGCCGTTTTCGGACAGTCCGACGGCCGGGGCCCCTCCACCCGATCACCTCACACCACACCGTCGGAGACCGCCTTGGCCGTGGAGAACGGGGAGCGCCGCACCGGCTCCCGTGTGCTGTCCGTGCTCCCCTACACGGTCATGGCCGTGGTCACCGCCGTCGACCTGACCGCGGGGCCCGGTGTGGGCTTCCTGCCGCTGGTGTCCCTGGGGCCCGCGTTCGCCGGACTGGTCGGCGGCTGGCGGCGGACCGCGCTGGCCGGGCTGACCGCCTTCGTCCTCTGCCTCGGTCTGGGGGTCTACAACGGGGTGTACGAGAGCCGGCGGGGGCTGACCGCGCTGCTGTCGGTGGCCGGGGTGACCGCGGCCGGGGTGGTGGCCGCGGTGATGCGGCAGCGCCGGGAGGCCGAGCTGGCCAGCGTCCGCTCGATCGCCGAGGTGGCCCAGCGGGTGCTGCTGCGCCCGGTGCCGCGCAGCGCCGGACCCCTGCGGATCGCGGTCTCCTACACGTCGGCGCTGGCCGAGGCCCGGATCGGCGGGGACCTGTACGAGGTGGTGACCTCGCCCGCCGGTGTCCGGATCATCGTCGGGGACGTCCAGGGCAAGGGGCTGGAGGCCGTGGAGAGCGCGGCGGTGGTGCTCGGCGCGTTCCGCGAGGCGGCGTACGACGAACCCGATCTGCCGGCCGTCGGCGAGCGGGTCGAACGGGCCCTGAACCGCCATCTGTCCGGCGAACGCTTCGTCACGGCCGTGCTCGCCGAGATCGGTGACGGCCCGCACGCCACCCTGCTCAACTACGGCCATCCGGCGCCGCTGGTCGTCCGCCCCGCCGGCACGGTCGGCTTCCCCGCGCCGCCGGAACGGTCCCTTCCGCTCGGCCTTACCTGGCACACCGCCAACACCCCGCTGCCCTACCAGGTGCCGTTCAGCCCCGGCGACCAGCTGCTCTTCTACACCGACGGGGTCAGTGAGGCACGCGACGCGGCCGGCCGGTTCTATCCGCTCGACGACCGGGCCGCGCTGCTCAAGGAAGCCGACCCGGAGGCCGCGCTGCGCGCGGTGCGCGAGGACCTGGTCGAGCATGCGGAGGGCCCGCTGCACGACGACGCCGCGATGCTGCTGGTGCGCTACCGCGACGAGCACTCCGCCGGTACCGCGGGGAGCGGCAGCCCGGCGTAGTTCTCGGCGAGTTCGGCCGCGGCGTGCGGGGCGGTGGCGATCCGGTCGAGCTGGGCGAGCTGCAGCCGGGTGTCGAACGGTGACTGGTCCGGGGCGGTGTGCAGAGTCGTCGTCATGAAGGCCGAGAAGTGCTCGGCGCGCCAGACCCGGCGCAGGCAGGTGGCGGAGTAGGCGTCCAGCAGTTCCGTCGAGCCGGTGGTGTGCAGACGGTCCAGGGCGCGGGCGAGGACGGTGACGTCGGCGACGGCGAGGTTGAGGCCCTTGGCCCCGGTGGGCGGCACGATGTGCGCCGCGTCGCCGGCCAGCAGTACCCGGCCGTAGCGCATGGGTTCGGTGACGGAACTGCGCATGGGCAGCACCGACTTCGCGGTGATCGGCCCGCGTGCCAGCTTCCAGGGGGCGGCGCCGGTGGCCGGGTCGACGGCCGCGCGGGTCTCCAGTTCGTCCCAGATCCGGTCGTCGGGCCAGTCCGCCGGGTCGGTTCCGTCGGGGACCTGGAGGTAGAGCCGGCTGACGGTCGGGCTGCGCATGCTGAACAGGGCGAAGCCGCGCGGGGAGTGGGCGTAGACCAACTCGTCCGCGGCGGGCGGGACGTCGGCGAGCACGCCGAGCCAGGAGTACGGGTAGCCGCGCTCGTAGGTGCGGCGTTCGCCCTCCGGGATCGCCCGGCGCGCCACGCCGTGGAAGCCGTCGCAGCCGACGACGTAGTCGCAGTGGAGGGTGTGCACACGGCCCTGGTACCGGTAGTGGACGGCGGGGCGGTCCCCGTCCGCCCCCTCGACGGTGAGTGCTTCCGCCCCGAACAACAGCGGTGCCCCGTCGGCGAGTTGGAGCGCGATGAGGTCCTTGACGACCTCCGTCTGGGCGTAGACCGTCACCCGGCGGCCGTCGGTGAGCTCCGGGAGGTCGAGGCGGTGGGACCGTCCGGCGAAGCGCAGCTCGATGCCGTCGTGCACCAGGCCCTCGCGGTCCAGCCGGGCCCCGGCTCCGCAGCCGCGCAGCACGTCGACGGTGCCCTGTTCGAGGAGGCCGGCGCGCTGCCGACGCTCCACGTAACCGCGGTCGCGGCTCTCCAGGACGGCGCAGTCGATGCCGGACCGGTGCAGCAGACGGGCCAGCAGCAGTCCGGCGGGGCCGCCGCCGATGATGCCGACGGTGGTGCGGCGGACGGGCGGAGGGGGTGTCACGGCGCGGTTCCTTCCGAGCGGTACGGGACGGGGACCGCCGCGGGGGCGTCCGGCGGTGCGGCGAGGTGGCCGAGGAGGGCGGCCAGGACGGCGGCGGGGCGTTCGACGCCCGCGAGGTGGGCGGCGCCGGGCAGTTCGAGGAGGCCGGCGCCGGGGATGCCGTCGACGAGTTCGCGGGCGTGCGGGGGCGGGGTGGCCGGATCGGTGCGGCCGGCGACGACGAGGGTGGGGGCGGTGATGCGGGCGAGGTCGCCGCGCAGGTCGTAGCCGGCGAGGGCGTCGCAGCAGGCCGCGTAGCCGGCCGGGGCGATGCGCTGCCGCAGGGTGGCGAGCAGCGCGGTGGCCTGCGGGGAGGCGGCGAAGTCCGCGGTGAACCAGCGGCCGGCGGCGGTGTCGGCGACCGGTCCGAGCCCCGACTTACGTACCAGGGCGGCCCGTTCGTGCCAGGCCTCCGGTTCGCCGAACCGGGCGGAGGAGCAGATCAGGACGAGCGAGGCGATCCGCTCGGGGTGGTGGGCGGCGAGCCAGGCGCCGACCGCACCGCCGAGCGAGATCCCGGCGTACGAGAAACGGTCGATGCCGAGGCCGTCGGCGAGCGCGAGGACCGCGCGGGCGAGGGCCGGGACGGTGGTGGTGGCGACGGAGGGGGTGCCGCCGTGACCCGGAAGGTCCCAGCGCACGACGCGGAACTGCTGTGCCAGTGCGGCGAGTTGAGGTTCCCAGACGGAGAGGTCGGTGCCGAGGGAGGGGCCCAGGACGAGCGGTGGGGCACCGTCCGGACCGTCGAGGGCGTGGTGCGGCGGCGGGCCGGCGGGCGGGCGGGTCATACGGGCTCCTGCGGGGTGTGCACGGTACGTTCCAGCGCCCGGTCCACGAGGGCACCGGCGGACCCCAAGTAGGCGGTGGGGTCCAGGAGTTGGTCGAGGTCCTCCGGCAGCTGCTCCTCGCCCGGGGCGTCGCGCAGTGCCGTGGCCAGGGGGACGCCCTGTTCGGCGGTGCGGCGGGCCGCGGCGTCCAGGAGGCGGCGGGCCTCGGCGCGGCCGGTCCGGGCGGTGAGGGCCGCGACCAGGCGTTCGGTGACGACCAGACCGCCGGTGGCGCCGAGGTGCTGGCGCATGCGGTCCGGATGCACCCGGAGGCCGGCGGTCAGTTCGGCGGCGTCCCGGGCGGCGCCGCCCACCAGCCGCAGGGCGTCCCGCAGCGGCTGCCATTCGGCGTGCCAGGCGCCGGCCGGACGCTCGTCCTCCGCGGCCAGCGCGCCGTACAGCACCGCGGCGAGCGCGGGGACCTGGCGGGCGGCGGCCGCGATCAGCGTGGCGCGCACCGGGTTGGTCTTGTGCGGCATGGCGGACGAGCCGCCGCCGCTGCCCTCCGACAGCTCGCCGATCTCCGTGCGGGAGAGGGTCAGGACATCGGCGGCGAGCTTGCCGAGGGCACCGGCGGTGAAGGCCAGCGCCCCGGCGAGATCGGCGACCGGGGTGCGCAGGGTCTGCCAGGGCAGGGCGGGTTCGGCGAGCCCGGTCGCGGCGGCGTACGCGGCGAGCAGCCGGGTGCCGGGGTCCTGGCCCGCGGTGGCCGGTGCGCGGTCGGCCTCGGCCCCGGCGTACGCAGGGAGGACGGCCGGGGTGCCCTCGGCCTCGGCGTACGCATGGAAGGCGGCCAGGGTGCCGGCCGCGCCGCCCAGTTGGACGGGCAGCGCGGTACGGACGGCCGTGAGCCGGGCGTGGGCGTCGAGCACCAGGCTGCGCCAGCCTGCGGCCTTGAGGCCGAAGGTGGTCGGCACCGCGTGCTGGGTGAGGGTCCGGCCGGCCATCGGGGTGTCCCGGTGCGCGGCGGCGGTCCGGCGCAGTGCCTCGGCGGTCCGGGCCAGGTCCGCCAGTACGGGCTCCAGCGCCCGGGAGCAGACCAGCATGGTGGCGGTGTCGAGGATGTCCTGGCTGGTGGCGCCGCGGTGCACGTAGCCGGCTGCCTCGGGGGCGCGGGCGGCGACCGCGGCGGTCAGGTCGGCGACGAGCGGGACGACGGGGTTGCCCGCGGCCCGGGCCCGGCGGGCGAGCGTGCCGGGGTCGTACCGGCCGGGCTCGGCGGCCGCGGCGGTGACCGCGGCGGCCGCCTCCTCGGGCGCGAGCCCGGCGGAGGCCTGGGCGCGGGTCAGCGCGACCTCGGCGTCGAGCAGGGCGCGCAGATAGGCGGCGTCCCCGGTGGCGTCGGCCACCGCCGAGCCGGCCCGGGACGGCGCGAGCAGCCCCAGGTCGGCGTCGTCGTGGGGAGCGGGGTGCGGTGCGGCGGCGGCTCGGTGGGTGGCGGAACGGTGGTCCTGGTGGTGAAGGGCGTCGGAGCGGGGGCGGTCATCGGAAGGCAAGGAAGACCGTCTCCTCGTGGGTGCCGTCGGCGGTCTGCTGCAGCTGGACGTCGAAGCGGTAGCGGTCCGGGCCGTCCGGGTGGGCGAGCAGGGTGCGGGCCCGGTGGTCGGGCAGCCGGGACAGCAGCGGGTCGGCGGCGTGGGCCTCGGCGTGCTCGGGGAAGTAGACGCGGGTGAAGAGGTGGTGCAGCAGCCCGCGGGCGAAGACGCAGACGGCGAGGTAGGGCGCGGCGTCGGGGTGGCCGGCCGGGGCGGTGGCGGGCAGGGTGTGCAGGGCGTAGCGGCCGTCGGCGTCGGTCGGGACCCGGCCGAATCCCGTGAAGTCCAGGCCGTGCCGGCCGAGGACCGCACCGGTGACCGGGTCGCGGCGCAGCGAGCCGGGCGCGCCGGTGAGGCTGCCGTCCGGCCCCGCCTGCCAGAACTCCAGCAGGGCGTCCGGCACCGGGGCTCCGTCCCCGTCCCGCACGAGGCCGTGGAGGGTGATCGTGCCGGGCCGGCCGGCCGGTGCGATCTGCTCACCGCCGCGGAACGGGAGGGCGTAGCCGTAGAACGGGCCGATGGTCTGCGAGGGCGTCGGGGGCAGCGGCGCGGCGGGGGTGCCGGCCGGGTCGGGGGTGGCAGCCGGGTCGGTGCTGACGGCCGGGTCGGTGGTGACGGCCGGGTCGGTGGTGGCGGCCGGGTCGGTGGTGGCGCGGGGCATCAGTGGTCCTCCTCGGTCCAGGTGGCGGACGGGCCGTCCAGGACGATGTCCCAGCGGTAGCCCAACGTCCGCCCGGGGCAGGAGAGTTCGTGGTCGTAGGCGGCGACCAGGCGGGCGCGGGCGGCCGGGTCGGTGACCGACTGGAGGATCGGGTCGTAGGGGAAGAGCGGGTCGCCGGGGAAGTACATCTGGGTGATCAGCCGCTGGGTGAAGGCCGTGCCGAAGAGCGAGAAGTGGATGTGGGCCGGGCGCCAGGCGTTGTCGTGGTTGCGCCAGGGGTAGGCGCCGGGCCTGATGGTGGTGAAGGTGTAGCGGCCCTGATCGTCGGTCAGACAACGCCCCGCACCGGTGAAGTTCGGGTCGAGCGGGGCGGGATGCTGGTCGCGCTGGTGGGCGTACCGGCCGGAGGCGTTGGCCTGCCAGATCTCGACGAGCTGACCGCGCACCGGGCGGCCGGTGCGGTCGAGGATGCGCCCGGTGACGGTGATCCGCTCGCCGAGCGGCTCGCCCGGGTGCTGCCGGGTGAGGTCGGCGTCCAGGTCGGTGACGTCCGTGACGCCGAACGCGGGGCCGGTCAGCTCGACGGCCTCCGGGTCGGCCAGGTGGTCGATCTCGACCGGCGGCCGCCGGGGGTGGCGGGGGGTGCTGCTGCGGTACGGGGTGTAGTCCCGCACCGGGTGCGCCGGGGCGGGGATGCCGTCGGCCCGTTCCCGGTCGGCAGCGGCGGAGCGCGCGGCGATCTCGCGGCTGATGGTGGCCTGGGTGGGCAGGGGCGGCGCGGGCGCGACGAGCGGCCGCGGACCGCGAAGCGGGGCGCCGGGCAGGAAGGTGGGAGTCGCGGGGGTGAACGGGGTCAGGGTCATGGGTGCCCTCTCCGTGCGGGTGGTCGGGGCGGTGCGGGTGGTCGGGGCGGTGCGGGTGGTCGGGGCGGTGCGGTGCGGGTGGCCAGGGGTACCCGTGGTCGGGGGCCGGTGGTCGGTTCCGTGCGGGCGGTCGGGCCGGGGCGGGCGGGAGGTCCGGTGTGGGCGCGTCGAGCGGTGACGAGGTCGCGCGCCGGCCCGGCGCACGGCCGGGCCGGCGCCGGCCCGCCCGTGGCGCGGCGCTCCTGCAGGATGCGGCTCCGGACCCCCGGCGGGTAACTACCTTTCGAGCACCATCGCCAGCCCCTGCCCGACACCGATGCACAGCGTCGCGAGGCCCGTTCCGGCGCCGGCGGCCGCCAGTTGGTGGGCCACCGCGCCGACCAGCCGTGCCCCGGAGGCGCCGAGCGGGTGGCCGAGAGCGATTGCACCGCCGCGCGGATTGACGAGGGCCGGGTCGAGCTCCGGCCAGCGGGCCAGGCAGCCGAGCGCCTGGGCGGCGAACGCCTCGTTGAGCTCGACGGTGTGCAGGGCGTCGAAACCGCGGCCGGCCTTCTCCAGGGCCCGGGTGGCCGCCTCCACCGGGCCGAGCCCGAAGTACTGCGGCTCGATACCGGTGACCGCACTGCTGCGGATCCGGGCGAGCGGGGTGCAGCCGGAGGCGCCCAGCCCCCGCTCGTCCATCAGCAGCAGCGCGGCCGCACCGTCGCTGAGCGGTGAGGAGTTGCCGGCCGTGACGGTGCCCGCGCCGGCCGACGGCCCGGTGGCCCCGCGCACCGCCTCGCCCCCCGTACGGAAGGCCGGCCGCAACCGGCCCAGCGCCGCCAACGAGGTGTCCGCCCGGATGCCCTCGTCCTCGGCCACGTCCCCGTACGGCACGATCTCCGCGGCGAACGCGCCGTCCTTCCGGGCCCGGGCCGCCTTCTCGTGGCTGGCCAGCGCGAAGGCGTCCTGCCGGTCGCGGCTGATCCGGTCGCGGTCGGCGATCAGTTCCGCGCCCTCGCCCAGCGCCACGGTCCACTCACCGGGCATCGCGGGGTTGGTCAGCCGCCAGCCCAGGGTGGTGGAGTGCAGGGTCCCCGGTCCCGCGGGGAAGGCGCGGTCCGGCTTGGGCAGGACCCAGGGCGCCCGGCTCATCGACTCCACACCGCCGGCGACGGCCACCGAGGCGTCGCCCAGCGCGACGGCCCGGGCCGCCTGGATGACGGCCTCCATACCGGAGCCGCAGAGGCGGTTGACGGTGACGCCGGGTACGGACACCGGCAGCCCGGCGAGCAGCACCGCCATCCGGGCCACATCGCGGTTCTCCTCGCCCGCGCCGTTGGCGTTGCCGAACCAGACGTCGTCGATCGTGGCCGGATCCAGTCCGGGCGCGCGGTCCACCAGGGCCTTGAGGACATGTGCGGCGAGGTCGTCGGGGCGGGCGCCGGACAGCGCGCCGCCGTATTTGCCGAAGGGGGTACGGACGGCGTCGACGACGTACACGTCCCGGGGCCGGTCGGTGATCATCGGGTGGCGGTGTCCTTCCGTGCGCCGGCCGCCTCGGGCGTACCGGATGCGGGGGTGCCCTGGGGGGTGGCGGCCTTCAGGGCGCGCAGGGCGGCGAGTTCGGCGGCGGTGGGCGGGTCGGTGACACCGATCCGGGCCGCCTCCTTGAGGTCCCAGCCGGTGGCGGCCCGTACCTGCTCGACCGTCACTCCCGGGTGCAGGTCGGTCAGGACCAGCTCGGCGGTGCCGGGGTCGGGGCGGAGGACGCCGAGGTCGGTGATGACGGCGGTCGGGCCGGCGCCGGGCAGGCCGAGCGCGGCCCGGTCCCGGGGGCCGCTGCCGTGGCCGAGGGTGGTCACGAAGTCCAGCGAGCCGACGAAGTTGCGGCGGCTGTGCCGCAGGACCATCAGCACCTGCCCGCAGTTGGCGGCGATCTCGGGCGCACCGCCGGCACCCGGCAGCCGGCCCTCCGGTTTGCCGGGGCCGCGGTCGACGACGGTGGTGTTGATGTTGGCGAACCGGTCGACCTGCGCGGCGCCGAGGAAGCCGACGTCGATCCGGCCGCCCTGCAGCCAGTAGTTGAACATCTCGGGCACGGACACCACCGCGTCGGCGCTGTCCGCCAGTTCGCCGTCCCCGATGGACAGCGGCAACCGGGTCGGTTTGGAGCCGAGGGTGCCGGACTCGTAGATCAGCACCAGGTCCGGATTGACCGTGCGGCGGGCGAGGTTGGCGGCCGTACTGGGCAGCCCGATCCCGACGAAACAGGTCCGCGCACCGGCCAGCGCCCGGGCCGCGTTGACCTCCATGAGCTCGTCGGGGGTGCAGGGCGGGGCTGGTGCGGGCGCGGGGGCGTGCAGGGGTGTCGCGGCAGGCTGGGGTGCCGGGGCGGGCGCGGGTGGGGCACCGGGTGCGGTGGTGGGGGCGGTCGTCGCGGGAGAGGTGGTGGCGCCGCCCCTGATCCCTTCCAGCCACCGCCCGAACGCCGCGCGGTCCCGCGAAATGGCGTCCCAGCGGCGGTAGAAGGCGTTGTCGCGGACCGAGTACCCGGCCGCGTAGGAGGGGTGGGCGCCGCCGGGGACGACCGCGACCGCGTCGACGACCCAGGTGGGCAGGACGACGCCGCCGGGGCGCGGCTCCAGGGTGTCGACGAGTTCCTCGACGGTCACCAGGACGCGCCGGGCGGCCAGCGCCGCCTCCTTCTGCACACCGGTCAGGCCCCACAGCTGGACGTTGCCGGCCCGGTCGGCCTGCTGGGCGTGGATGACCGTGACGTCCGGGTTGAGGGCGGCGACGGCGGCCAGTTCCTCACCGGTGAACGGGCAGGTGACGGTGGCGACCGTGCGCGTACGGGAGGGGAGGTCGCTGCCGCGGTAGCCGCGCAGCACGGCGAACGGGAGCCCGGCCGCGCCCGCGGCATAGCGGTTGGCCATCCCGGCGTGACTGTGCTCGTCGGTCCGCAGCGGGCCGGGCCAGCCGTTCTCGACCGCGTCCCGGAAGCGGTGCAGCGAGCCGACGCCCGGGTTGCCGCCCCAGGAGAAGACCAGCTTCGCGGCCACGCCCGCGCCGATCAGCTGGTCGTAGACCACGTCGGGGGTCATCCGGGCGAGCGTGAGGCCGGTGCGGCCCTGGCGGATGATCTCGTGCGCCGCGGCGAACGGGATGAGGTGGGTGAACCCCTCCAGTGCCACGGTGTCCCCGTCGTGGATCAGCTCGGCGACGGCCTCGTGCAACGAACGGATGTCGGCCATATCGGCCCCGCCCTCCCGCCTCTGTCGAAGGTCCAGGCACCAGAAAGCGCCGGCTTGTTCGCACAGTGAACTTTAGTTCAGAATGGACGCTCCGAGTCTGGACCCCGCCCCCGACCCTGTCAACGGTCCGCCGGGTACGGTTCGCACGAGATCACCGCACGAGGGAGAGGCCATGACCCACCCCGCCCCCGCCGCACCGCCCTCCCCGGCCGCCCCGCCGGAAGCGGTGGGTCCGCTGATCCGCTGCCTGACCGTGCTGCGGGAGCTGTCGGCCGGCGGCGGCCGCCAGGCGGTGGGCGATCTGGTACGGGGCACCGGCCTGGCCCGGTCCACCGTCGACCGGGTGCTGAGCACCCTCGCCCGGCTCGGTTACGTCCGCGTCGAGGGCCGGGACGCGGTGCTCGCGCCGCGGTTGCTGGAGCTCGGCAACGCCTACCTCGCGGCGTCCGGGCTCCCGGACCGGCTGGGCCCGCTCGCCGACCGGCTGGCCGACGAGCTGGACGAGTCGGTCTCGCTCGCGGTCCCGGACGGCGACGGTGTGCGCTTCGTCCACCAGGCCACCCGCCGCCGCGCGATGTCCCTCGCCTTCCGCATCGGCGATCTGCTGCCCGCCGAACGCGGCGCGCCCGGGGCGCTGTTCGCGGACGCCTGGGACGCGGCGGACTGGGAGCGCTGGCGCCGCCGCCGCGCGGCCGACCCGACGGACGCCGGCTTCCCGGCCGTCCCCCCACGCCCCGACGACGAGACGGAGTCCGCCACTTCCCCAACCGCCCTGTTCGAGCGCCGAGTTGATACCGCCCGCGGGGCCGGCTGGTCGCTGGACGACCAGCTCATCGAACCGGGCCTGGTCGCGGTCGCGATGCCCGTACGGGACCCGTCCGGCCGGGTCGTCTGCGCGGTGAGCGTCGTCAGCCACACCAGCCGGCTGTCCGCCGCCGAGCTGCCCGGTGCGGTCCTCCCCCGGCTGCGCGACACGGTGACGGCCATGGAACTCGCCCTGACCGCCCCGCAGACGGCCCCTCCCACGCCGGAGCCGGGGGCCGCCGAGGGCGCGTCCGCCTCCTCCCACGCCTCCTGGATGCGGGCCTCCAAACAGGAGCTGGGCCCCGAGTTCGTCGAATCCATGGCCCGCGGACTGATCACCCTCACCGCCTTCGGCGCCGGCCGCGCGGCACTCCCGCTCACCGCCGTCGCGGAGGCCACCGGCCTGGCCCGGGCCACCGCCCGGCGGGCCCTGATCACCCTGGAGCACCTCGGCTACCTCGCCCTGGACGGCAGGCTCTTCCGGCTCACGCCGAAGGTGCTGGAGCTGGGCTTCGCACACCTCTCGGGCCTGACGCTGCCGGCCATCGCACAGCCCCACCTGGCCGCGCTGGTCGAGCGGGTGCACGACTCCGCCTCCATGGCGGTCCTCTCCGGCGACGACATCCAGTACGTCGCCCGGGTCCCCACCGTGCGCATCATGAGCGTCAACATCACCCTGGGCACCCGCTTCCCCGCGTACGCGACGTCCATGGGCCGCGCCCTGCTCGCCGGCCTGCCGCCCGCGGAGGTGTCCGCCCGGCTGTCCCTCACCGACCTCCGGCCGTTCACCCGGCACACCGTCACCGACGAGGAGGCCCTCCTGGGCATCGTCCGGCAGGTCCGGGCCGACGGATACGCCCTGGTCGACGAGGAGCTGGAGGAGGGCCTGCGCTCGCTCGCCGTCCCCGTGCGCGACCGCACCGGCGAGGTCGTGGCAGCCGTCAACGTCTCCACCCACGCGGGCCGCACCACCCCCGCCGCCACCCGCGACGCGCTCCTCCCGGCCCTGCGCGAGACGGCCACCGCCATCGAGGCGGACCTCGCGGTGGCCGGCCGGTACGTACGGATCCCCGTCCTGTGACGGCGCTTTCCGTCCCACCACCGGAGCCGGACTGGGAGGCGGCCCCCGTCTATCAGGGCGGAAAGCGCAACCCGGCCTTCCAGACGAGCGCATGGGACTACGCCGCCGGGAACTTCCGGCCGGTGGCCGGGCTGCGGGTCCCCCTGGAGGCACTCGCCGCACGCCTCCGCCTGACCCTCGAATCCGGCTGGGACGACCTGGGCGAGCTGGAGATCGCCCTGTTCCGGGTCCGGACCACCGACTTCGCACTCACCCGGCACGACGGACAGGACGTCGTCCTGGTGTGGCTCGCCCGCGCGAACCCCCAGGAGGACACCCGCCAGGAGGACACCCGCCAGGAGGACGCCGCCCTGGAGCTCCTACTGACCGTATGCGGACTCGACCACCGCGCCCTCCGCTTTGTCGGCAACCCGACGACCGGCCTCACACACTGCGAGGAGCGGCCCATCTGAGAGCCGTGGGTGCCGCCCCCCCGGTTACCCGCCCCTCCCCGTTACCCGGCCTCTCCCCGTGGCTCCGCCCCTCCCCGCTACTCGGCCCCCGCCGGTGCCTCTGTCTGTGCTCCCGCCGGCGCCGGCGACGCCGCTCCGCTGCCGACGCGGCGGGCCACCGGCACCAGGCCGATCGCGAGGGCACCCACCAGGCCCGCCAACGCGAAGGCCACGAAGCCCAGTTGGGCGTTGCCGCCGGCGGCGAGGATGCCGCCCAGCCAGGGGCCGACCACGGCGCCGGTGCGGCCGACGCCGGTCACCCAGCCCATGCCGGTGGCGCGGTCGGCGGCCGGGTAGACGCGGTCGGCGGCCGCGTAGACCATCACCTGGGCGCTGAAGAGCCAGATGCCGGTGACCGCGACCACGGCGTAGGTGAGGGCGAGCGGCAGGTGCGCCCTCAGGAGCAGGGCGCCGGCGGCGGTGAGCAGGAACCAGAGGGCGGAGACCCGCACCGGGCCGTAGCGGTCGGCGGTCGGCCGGCGATGAACATGCCGACGACCGCGCCGATGTTGATGACGAGCAGGAAGCTGACCGAGGAGGTGAGGCCGTACCCGGAGGCGCGCATCATCTGGGGCAGCCAGGTGCCGACGCCGTAGACGAGGAGCAGTCCGCAGAACGAGGCGAGCCAGAGGAGCGGCGTGGCCCAGCGGGCGCCGGGGCGGAAGAGGGCCAGGACGGAGGACGGCCGGCCGCCGGTCCCGGGGGCCGGGGCGTCGGCGGGGCCGGGGCGGGCCATGCCGTAGCGGTCGGCGATCGCATGGGCCTCGGCGGTACGGCCCTTGGCGAGCAGCACACCGGGGGACTCCGGCAGCAGGCGCAGCAGCAGCGGGATCGCGATCAGCGCGGGCAGTACACCGGCCCAGAAGATCGAACGCCAGCCGAGCGCGGGGGCGAGCGTCATGCCGAGGCCCGTCGCGAACATGCCGCCCACGTGGTACGAGGTCATCAGCAGGCCGGTGGCCAGTGCGGCCCGGCGCGGCGGGGCGAACTCCAGCACCATGGACAGGCAGATGGGCAGCAGGGAGCCGAAGCCGAGGCCGGCCAGGAACCGTCCGGCGCCGAAGGGCGCGGGGGTGCCGGAGAGCGCGCAGATCGCCGAGCCGAGGGAGAAGAGGGCGACGCTGGCGGCGAGGACCGGGCGACGGCCGAGGCGGTCGGTGACGGGTCCGATGGCGAGGGCGGCGACCAGCATGCCGAGCGTGGTCCAGCTGCCGATGGTGCCGGCCGTGGCGGGGCCGAGGCCGAGCCCGGGGTCGTCGAGCATCCGCGGCATGACGGCGCCGTAGACGTGGACGTCCATCCCCTCGAAGAAGACGGCGAGCCAGCACAGCGCCAGGACGGGCGCGACGGAGCGGAAGGTATGGCGCGGAGCGGTGGGTGGCATGGGCACCTCGGGCACCTCGTCTTCGGGATACGGCGAGCGGACTACCGGCTACCGGACTACGGCTACGGCTACGGCTACGGCTACGGACTACCGATCTCTCCGGTGGCGCTCGTCCGCCTGGTGAACTTTCGTTCGTTCGTGGGCCAGGATCATCTGCGCCCGTCCGGGGAGGTGTCAATGGTTCGAACGCGTAAGGCCGTTACGCGTTACCCATTCGCCGGACCCGCCGGACCCGCCGGACCCGCAGGCCCCTCCCGGCCCTCCCGGCCCTCCGACCCGTCCTCGTCCCGCTTCTTCGCCTCGGCGGCGGCCCGCTTCTCCGCCACCCGCCGGGCCATCTCCTCGCGCGCCTCGGCGGTGGCGGCCGACGGCCAGACCCGGTCCAGCGAGGCGTTCATCGCGGCGCCGACCAGCACCGCGAAGGCCGAGACGCCGATCCACAGCAGCACCGCGACCGGCGCCGCCAACGAGCCGTAGATCGTGGGCCCCTCGACCGTCGAGACCAGGTACAGCCGCAGCAGGAAACTGCCCAGCACCCAGATGCCGAGCGCCACCACCGCCCCGGGAATGTCCTCCGGCCAGGGCGACCGGACCGGCACCGACAGGTGGTAGAGCGTGGTGAGGAAGGCGACCGACAGCAGCAGGACGACCGGCCAGTACAGCGCCCGGACGACATGCTCACTGGCCGGCAGCAGGCTCACCACGGCGTCCGGCCCGGCCACCATCAGCGGCAGCGCCACCGCGCCGACCAGCAGCCCGGCGACGTACAGCGCGAACGACAGCAGCCGGGTCCGGACGATGCCGCGGCGGCCGTCGAGCCCGTACATGATCGTGATGGTGTCGACGAAGACGTTCAGGGCGCGGGAGCCGGACCACAGGGCGATGGCGAAGCCGAGCGAGATGACGTCGGGTCGGCGGCCGGTGAAGACGTCGTTCAGCAGCGGCCGGGCGACCTCGTCCACGCCCTTGTCGGAGAGCACCGTGCCGGCCAGGCCGAGGATGTGCTGCCGGACGTTGTCGAGCGTGTCGTGCCCGATCCAGGTCTGGGTGTAGCCGAGCACGCCGAGGAGACCGAGGATCAGCGGCGGCAGCGACAGCAGGCACCAGAACGCCGCCTCGGCGGCCAGTCCGGTGACGCGGTAGGTCATGCAGGAGTGGACGATGTCCTTGAGCAGCAACCAGGCGAGCCGGCGGGTGGAGACGTTGCGGTAGAGCACACGGGCCCTGGTCAGACGGCCCGCGTGCCGCTCGGTTGGTTCGTTCTCCGGCTGCACCTCCTTACCGTAGCTGCATGGCAGCCACCACTCACACGGTCACGAACCAGCCCCCGCCGCTGGTCGGATACGACGTGTTCGCGAGCGACCCGGCCCTCACGGAGGGCATCACCCGGCACATCGCCGCCGACCGCCTGGACGAGGTCCGCCAGGAACTGGGCCGGCTGGGCGAAGCCGCCGGCTCCGCGCACGCCCAGCAGTGGGGCGAGCAGGCCAACGCCCACCCCCCGGTGCTGCACACCCACGACCGCTACGGCCACCGGATCGACGAGGTGGAGTTCCACCCGGCCTGGCACCGGCTGCTCGGGCACGCCGTCTCCGCCGGGCTGAACGACGCCTGGTCACGACCGGACGGCCATCTGCGCCGCACCGCGGGCTTCATCGTGTGGACCCAGGCCGAGGCGGGCCACGGCTGCCCGCTGTCGATGACCCATGCGGCGGTGCCCGCCCTGCGCCACGAGCCGGAGCTGGCCGCCGAATGGGAGCCGCTGCTGACCTCGTGGATCTACGAGCAGGAGCTGGGGCCGGCCGCCGAGAAGGCCGGCGCGCTGGCGGGCATGGCCATGACAGAGAAGCAGGGCGGCAGCGACGTACGCGCCAACACCACCCGCGCCGAACCGCTGTCGGCCCCCGGCGAGTACGTGCTGACCGGGCACAAGTGGTTCTGCTCGGCCCCGATGTCCGACGCGTTCCTGGTGCTGGCCCAGGCGCCGGGGGGTTTGACCTGCTTCCTGCTGCCGCGGGTGCTGCCGGACGGCTCCCGCAACTCCTTCCGCATCCAGCGGCTCAAGGACAAGCTCGGCAACCGGTCGAACGCCTCGGCGGAGGTCGAGTTCGACGGGCGGACGTGGGCGCGCCGGGTCGGCGAGGAGGGCCGCGGGGTGGCGACGATCATCGAGATGGTCGCGGCGACCCGGCTGGACTGCGTCAGTGCGTCGGCGGCGGTGATGCGGCAGGCGGTGGCCCAGGCGCTGCACCACACCGCGTACCGCGAGGCGTTCGGCCGCCGGCTGACGGACCAGCCGCTGATGCGCAACGTCCTGGCCGATCTGGCGCTGGAGTCGGAGGCGGCGACCACGCTCGCGCTGCGGCTGGCGGCGGCGTACGACGGCGGCACCGAACAGGACCGGCAGCTGCTGCGGCTGGCGGTCCCCGCGGCGAAGTACTGGGTGACCAAGCGCTGCACGCCGGTGGTGGCCGAGGCACTGGAGTGCCTGGGCGGCAACGGCTACGTCGAGGAGTCGGGGCTGCCGCGGCTGCTGCGCGAGGCGCCGCTGAACTCGATCTGGGAGGGTTCGGGGAACATCCAGGCACTGGACGTGCTGCGCGCCCTGCGCCGCGAACCCGGCGCGCTGGACGCCTACTTGACCGAGATCGGTACGGCGCGCGGCGCGGACCACCGGCTGGACCGGGCAATCAAGGGGATGCTCACCGAACTCGCCGACCTGGAGGGCATCGAGGCCCGGGCCCGGCGCCTGGTGGAGCGGATGGCGCTGGTGCTCCAGGGCTCGCTGCTGGTACGCCACGCGCCCCCCGCGGTCGCGGACGCCTTCTGCGCCTCCCGCCTGGGCGGCGACGCCGGCGCGGCCTTCGGCACCCTGCCCCACACCCTGGACCTGGCAACGGTGGTGAACCGGTCCCGGCCGGTGCTGGACTGCTGAGGACGACGGCGGGCGCTGCCGCGTCGCCGAGGGCAACAACGGCCGACGGCGCGGAGTTGCCGAGGACCGGCCCGCTGCCCTGGACCTGGCCCGCTGCTGCCCTTAGGGGGCGGTCGAACGGATCCCGTAGGGGACACGAAGGCCCCCTGCGGGGCCACAACGAGGCGGCGGCGAGGGATATTCCCGGCGTGGGAGGTTTCCAACGAGGAGGATTCCCGGCGCGGGAGGTTCCCGGCGCGGGAGGTTCCCGGCCAGAGAGATTCCCGGCCAGGAAGGTCACCGGCCGGCGAAGTTGACGTCACGCCGGGCCTGCCCTCAGAGGGTCGGCGCGGCGGCGGCTCCCCGTCGCTTCGGGGCGTGGCCTCGCGAAGGGACGGGGACAGGGGGTAGCCGCCGCCGCGCCGGTCGGGGAGCGGTGCCGCGCCGACTCGGCACCGCTCCCCCGTCTCAGGGCCGCCAGGCTGCCCCTGGCGGGCCTTCCGGGTCGCCGCGCCCGCGCAGTGCCGCGTCGATGACCAGGATGATCTCGTCGTCGGGGGTGTCCGCCCCTACGGTCAGCAGCACCCCGCGCGCGTCGTAGTAGCGCAGCACGCGGGAGGTCTCCTCCGTACCGCTCGATCCCGCCCCGGGCAGCAGCACCACCAGGTCGACGAGGGCCAGTACGGGCAGCAGACCGCCGGCGCCGGCCACCCGGTCCAGCAGTTGCGGCGGGCTGTCGATCACATAGCCGTCGTCAGGCAGCAACTGACGCTTTATCAGGATGTCGACCGCGGGCAGCAGGGGGATCGCGTAGTGGCCGGCCAGCCGGGCGGCCCGTGCCCTTCGTACCCCCTCACCCGCTCCGATCACCACGACGCGCGGAGCAGCGGCCACCGTGGAGCCCCCTCCCCCGCACCGTACCGACGTCGCGCAGCGGCCGATGGACTTCCCGGCGACAACCGGCGGGCTCTCCGACGGGTGACCGGCGAATCCGCGGTGGCGAGATGCCATCGGCCGCTCGGGCCAGAGTCCCGTTTCCCCGTCATACGCCACAACGGTTGCAGGGCGTTGCACTTCCCGGGAGCCGATGTGGGCAATGGCGCCTCCATGGCGGGCCGATGACGGCACGATGGGCGCACGGACCGGGGGACCTCCCGGGCGGGCCGACCGTGAACCCGTGAGCCCGGCATGATCGGGGGACGCCCCCCGGGGGACAGTGCACAACGGAGAGCAGCGTGAGCGACAGCACGATCGACAGCGCCATCTGGTCGGCCCAGGAAGTCCGTGCCACCGCCCGCCGGCTCGCCACCGCCCGCGAGACCGCGCTCGCCGGCGGGGCGCCCGGTGGCCCGGCCGACGCCCCCCGTGCGGTGATCGGCGCTTCGTGGCGCCGGGCGCTGGACTCCGGTGTCGACCCGGACGCCGATCCGGCCCAACGGCCGCTCTCGGTCGCCGAGTTGGAGTACCGGCGGCAGAGGTCGCAGCTGGCGGCGGTGCTGCCGGTGCTGAACGAGGGGCTGCTGGCGGCCGCCGACGCGGCGCAGCAGATCATGGTCGTCACCGACGCCGAGGGCCGGGTCCTGTGGCGGGAGGGCAGCGCGCCGGTACGGCGGATGGCCGACCGGCTCGGTTTCGACAAGGGCGCCGACTGGACGGAGCAGGTCGTCGGCACCAACGCCATCGGCACCGCCCTGGTGGCCCGCCGCCCGGTGCTGGTGCACTCCGCCGAGCACTTCGTACGCAGCCACCACCAGTGGACGTGTGCCGCGGCTCCGCTGCACGACCCGCGGGACGGGCGGCTGCTGGGCACCGTGGACGTCAGCGGACCGGCGCAGTCCTTCCACCCCACCACGCTCTCGCTGGTGTCCGCGGTCGCCCGGCTCGCCGAGGGTGAGCTGCGCACCCGTCACCACCGGTCGCTGGAGCGGCTGCGGTCGAGCGCGGCGCCGGTGCTGGCGCGGCTCGGCGGGCAGGCGCTGGTGGTCGATCCGAACGGCTGGGTCGTGGCCGTCACGGGGCTGACGCCGCCGGACCGGTTGGCGCTGCCGAAGGCGCCCGCGGCCGGGCCGCTGTGGTTGCCGCGCTACGGCATGTGTGCCCTGGAGCCGCTTCCGGGCGGCTGGCTGGTCCGGGTGGGGCGGGCGGAGCGGGAGCCGGTGCCGAGCCGGGTCGTCGTGGACGTCAGCCGGCGGGACGGCTCGACGGTCACGGTCAGCGGGCCGGCCGGCAGCTGGTCGCACGAGCTGTCGCCGCGCCATGCCGAGCTGCTCTTCGTGCTGGCCGCGCAGCCGCAGGGGCGCACCGCGGCCGAACTCGCCCAGGACCTCTTCGGCGACGCCGGGCGTACGGTGACGGTGCGTGCCGAGCTGTCCCGGCTGCGCCGCCATCTGGGGAGCGTGCTGGCGCACCGGCCGTACCGCTTCGCCGACGGGGTGGAGGTGGAGCTGCGGCTCCCGGCGCGGCCCGGGCGACTGCTGCCGCACTCGCTGGCGCCGGCGGTGGCGGCGGCCCGGCGGGGGCGGCACCCGTCCTGAGCCGGCGGCGCGGCGGGCAGCACCGGAGGCAGATTCCGCCGGTCGGGATGCGGAACGGCGAGTTCGCGGCGGCGGAACGGCGAGTCCGCTGCGACCGTACGGCGAACCCGCGCCGGAAATTCGAGCGCCTCGCCGACGCGGTGTTCGGCCCGGCGTGACCGCGGCCGGCCCGGAACTCGCGCGACCGGGCGGGGACCGGGACCGGGCGTGCCCGGGCGGGGGCCGAGCCCGGGCCCGGCCGAGTCCGGGGCCGGCACCCGTTCGGACGTCCGGTGTCGCCGCCGGGGCGGGCACGGCCTAGCGTGCCGACCGGGCCATGAAGGTGGTGGCCGCGGCGTGCGGGAGGTGAGCGATGAGCCCGACGGATCCGCCGGAGGCGGCGCCCGCGGAGGCAGCGCCCGCGGAGGCAGCCGCGGTCGCGCGCCGGCCGCGGTGGGGCGTGCTCGCGCTGGCCGGTCTGGTGGGGTTCGGGATGCTGCGGCAGGGGCTGTCGGACGATCCGGACGGGCCGCCGCAGCCGGGTGCCGCCACCTCGGTGGTGCCCGGTGGCGCGGCCGGCCCCGCGGCCGCGCCACTGCCCCGTTCGGCCCCGGCCGAGGTCGACATCCCGGCGCTCGCGGTGTCCGCGCCGGTGCTGCCGCTGGGCCTGGACAAGGACGGCTGGATCGAGGCCCCACCGGACGGGAACCCCAATCTGGCGGGCTGGTACGCGGACGCGCCCTCCCCGGGGGAGCGGGGCACCGCCGTCCTCGTCGGGCACGTCGACACCCACAGTGGTCCCGCGGTCTTCTACGGGCTGGGCCGCCTGGCGAAGGGCAGCACGATCCGGGTGATCCGCGAGGACGGGCGGACCGCGGTCTTCGAGGTCTACGGCGTCCAGGTCTTCGACAAGCGCGATTTCCCCGCCCGTAAGGTCTACGGCGGCACCGGACACCCCGAGCTGCGCGTGCTGACCTGCGGGGGTCCGTACGCGCCGGGGTCCGGGTACACGGGCAATGTGGTGGTCTTCGCCAGGATGACCGGGAGCGTGTGAGGACGTAGGGGACGTGAGGTGCCCACGGGCGGCCGCACGAGCCGCCCCGGCTGCCCCGGCCGCCGGGGCGCGCGGGCGCGCGGGCCGGGATGCCCCACGATGCGAACCACCGTCTCACCATGCGGAACGCCGGAAGCCTCCCTTCCACCGAAGGCCCGTCCCCGCCCCGCCCCGCCCGGCTGCACCCGGCCGCACCCCTGCCCCGCCCGGCCCCGCTCCCCCGCGTCCCGATGTGATGTATTGGCCGCATGAGCATCTCGGTCACCACCTGGTACCTCGAACAGACCTCGCGCGCCGATCTGTCCCGCGGGCAGGAGCCGCCGGCCGGGCAGGGTGTCCGGATCGCCCGGGCCGAGGTGCCTTCGCCGGAGTTCAGCCGCTTCCTCTACACGGCGGTGGGCGGGGACGTCACCTGGACCGACCGGCTGCCGTGGTCGTACGCGCAGTGGGCGGAGTACTTGGGGCGGCCGGGGACCGAGACCTGGGTGGCGTACGAGCGTGGGACGCCCGCGGGATTCATCGAGCTGGCCGCGGGGCCGGACGCCTCCGTGGAGATCGTCTACTTCGGGCTGATACCGGCCTTCCGGGGCCGCCGGATCGGCGGCCATCTGCTGACGTACGGCATCGAGCGGGCCTGGGACCTGGCCGAACGGTGGCCGGACCGGCCGTCGACGCGCCGGGTCTGGGTGCACACCTGCAGCAAGGACGGTGAGCACGCGATGGCCAACTACGAACGTCGCGGCTTCCGGGTCTACGACACCACGGTGACCGAGGAGCCCGACGTGCCGGCGCCGGGCCCCTGGCCGGGCGCCGGACCGCTCGCCTTGCCTCCGCAATCGACCGCCGGGAAGTGATCGACGTCACCCTGTCTCATCAAGCGGGACAGGGTTGTCCACATCATGGATAGCGGTGGACTGGCCGGAGAGCGGCGTGCCACGCTTCCGTCATGTCCAGAGCTGGAATTGCCTTGGTGAGTCGGCGGCACGTCGACCTCGGCCGCATGTCCAGCGCCATTTGTCGGGCGGGCTGAGGCTGTTTCCAGCCAGGGCCCATGGCCCTGGACAGCACCCGGCACCACCGATCACCCGCCGTCCCCATCGTCGCGGACGCGCCGGAACCCCCTTTGACCCGCAGCTGTCGCCGACGCGTTGCCCACGCGCCGCGCTTCGGCGTGTCTGCGCAGGTCGGCACGGGTCTCCGGCGTCGGTCCCGATCCCCCCGCCCGCCCAGAAGGACGTACACCCATGGCCGCCTCCCCCGACCGACCCGCAGCCGCTTCGACCCGCCGCAAGGCCGGACGCCACCGCGGCGAGGGCCAGTGGGCCGTAGGTCATTTCACGCCGCTCAACGGAAACGAGCAGTTCAAGAAGGACGACGACGGTCTCAATGTGCGGACACGCATTGAGACGATCTACTCCAAGGCCGGTTTCGACTCGATCGACCCCAACGACCTGCGCGGGCGCATGCGTTGGTGGGGCCTCTACACCCAGCGCAAGCCCGGGATCGACGGCGGCAAGACCGCGATCCTGGAGCCGGAGGAGCTGGACGACAAGTACTTCATGCTGCGGGTCCGGGTCGACGGCGGCCGGCTGACGGTGGCCCAGCTCCGGGCCATCGGCGAGGTCTCCGAGCAGTACGCCCGCGGCACCGCGGACATCACCGACCGGCAGAACATCCAGCTGCACTGGATCCGGATCGAGGACGTCCCGGCCATCTGGGAGAAGCTGGAGGGCGTCGGGCTGTCCACGACCGAGGCGTGCGGCGACTGCCCGCGCGTGATCATCGGCTCCCCGGTGGCCGGTATCGCCGAGGACGAGATCATCGACGGCACCCCGGCCGTGGAGGAGATCCACGAGCGCTACATCGGCAGCAAGGAGTTCTCCAACCTGCCGCGCAAGTTCAAGACCGCGATCTCCGGCTCCCCGGTCCAGGACGTGGTCCACGAGATCAACGACGTGGCGTTCGTCGGCGTCGTCCACCCCGAGCACGGCCCGGGCTTCGACCTGTGGGTCGGCGGCGGACTGTCCACCAACCCCAAGCTCGCCCAGCGGCTGGGCACCTGGGTCCCGCTGGACGAGGTCGCGGACGTCTGGGCCGGAGTGGTCGGGATCTTCCGCGACTACGGCTACCGCCGGCTGCGCAACCGCGCCCGGCTGAAGTTCCTGGTGGCCGACTGGGGCATCGAGAAGTTCCGCCAGGTGCTGGAGGACGAGTACCTGAACCGGAAGCTGATCGACGGCCCGGCGCCCGAGGAGCCCGTCCAGAGGTGGCGCGACCACGTCGGCGTGCACCGGCAGCAGGACGGCCGCTTCTACGTCGGCTTCGCCCCGCGCGTCGGCCGGGTCGACGGCACCACCCTCACCAAGATCGCCGAACTCGCCGCCGCGCACGGCTCGGACCGCCTGCGCACCACCGTCGAGCAGAAGATGATCATCCTCGACGTCGCGGAGGACCAGGTCGACGCACTGGTCGCGGGCCTGGAGGCGCTGGACTTCCAGGTCACGCCCTCCCCGTTCCGCCGCGGCACGATGGCCTGCACCGGCATCGAGTTCTGCAAGCTGGCGATCGTGGAGACCAAGGGCCGCGGCGCGTCCCTGATCGACGAACTGGAGCGCCGCCTCCCGGACTTCGACGAGCCGCTGACCATCAACCTCAACGGCTGCCCCAACGCCTGCGCCCGCATCCAGACCGCGGACATCGGCCTCAAGGGCCAGCTGGTCCTGGACGACGACGGCAACCAGGTCGAGGGCTACCAGGTGCACCTGGGCGGCGCACTGGGCCTGGAGGCCGGCTTCGGCCGCAAGGTCCGCGGCCTGAAGGTCACCGCCGACGAACTCCCCGACTACGTCGAGCGGGTGCTGCGCAACTTCCAGGAGCAGCGCGAGGACGGCGAGCGCTTCGCCACCTGGGCCGCCCGGGCGGAAGAGGGTGCGCTGAAGTGAGCGAGCGAGCCGCGCCCTTCTACTGCCCGTACTGCGGGGACGAGGACCTGCGGCCTTCGGAAGAGGGCCACGGCACGTGGGAATGCCGGTCCTGCAGCCGTGCGTTCCGGCTGTCGTTCCTGGGCCTGCTGGCCGCCGGGACGTCCGCCAACCCCCCTGCCACTGACGGAGGTGCGTCGTGACCACCGCTACCGATCTCCAGCAGCTCGCCGAGCAGGCGGGCCGTGACCTGGAGGACGCGTCCGCCCTGGAGATCCTCACCTGGGCCGCCGAGACCTTCGGTCCGCGCTTCTGCGTCACCTCCTCGATGGAGGACGCGGTCGTCGCGCACCTGGCCTCGCGGGCCTTCCCGGGCGTGGACGTGGTCTTCCTGGACACCGGCTACCACTTCCCCGAGACGATCGGGACCCGCGACGCGGTCGCCGAGGTGATGGACGTCAACCTGATCACCCTGACGCCCCGTCAGACGGTGGCCGAGCAGGACGCCGAGTACGGGCCGAAGCTGCACGACCGCGACCCCGACCTGTGCTGCGCCCTGCGCAAGGTCAAGCCGCTCGAAGAGGGCCTGACCGGGTACGACGCCTGGGCGACCGGACTGCGCCGGGACGAGTCGCCGACCCGGGCGAACACCCCCGTCGTCGGCTGGGACGCCAAGCGGCAGAAGGTGAAGGTCTCGCCCATCGCCCGCTGGACGCAGGCCGACGTGGACGCGTACGTGGCCGAGCACGGGGTGCTCACCAACCCGCTGCTGATGGACGGTTACGCCTCCGTCGGCTGCGCGCCCTGCACCCGGCGGGTGCTGGAGGGCGAGGACGCCAGGGCCGGCCGCTGGGCCGGGAGCAACAAGACCGAGTGCGGGCTGCACGGATGACGACGCATCAGGAGATATCCATGACGGGCGCCACGATCTGGCTGACCGGTCTGCCGAGCGCGGGCAAGACGACCATCGCGCGCGAGCTGGCCGGGAAGCTGCGCGGCGAGGGCCACCGCGTCGAGGTGCTCGACGGCGACGAGATCCGCGAGTTCCTCTCCGCGGGCCTCGGCTTCACCCGCGAGGACCGGCACACCAACGTCCAGCGGATCGGCTTCGTCGCCGAACTGCTGGCCAGCAACGGCGTCAAGGCGCTGGTGCCGGTGATCGCGCCCTACGCGGACAGTCGCGAGGCGGTGCGCAAGCGCCACCAGACCGAGGGCACCGCGTATCTGGAGGTGCACGTGGCGACCCCGGTCGAGGTGTGCTCCGAGCGCGATGTGAAGGGCCTGTACGCCAAGCAGGCGGCCGGCGAGATCTCCGGGCTGACCGGCGTGGACGACCCGTACGAGGCTCCCGGATCGCCCGATCTGCGCATCGAGTCGCATACCCAGACCGTGCAGGAGTCCGCCGCGGCGCTGCATGCGCTGCTCGTCGAAAGGGGACTGGCGTGACCACGGCTGCTTCCATCACCGAGACCGGCCCGGGGCACGAGGGCGACTCCCCGTACGCGCTGTCGCACCTGGACGCGCTGGAGTCCGAGGCGGTGCACATCTTCCGCGAGGTGGCGGGCGAGTTCGAGCGGCCGGTGATCCTGTTCTCCGGCGGCAAGGACTCCATCGTCATGCTGCACCTGGCGCTGAAGGCGTTCGCGCCGGCCGCGGTGCCGTTCTCGCTGCTGCACGTCGACACCGGGCACAACTTCCCCGAGGTCCTCGACTACCGCGACCGCACGGTCGAGCAGCACGGGCTGCGGCTGCACGTCGCCTCCGTGCAGGACTTCATCGACCGCGGTGAGCTGCGCGAACGTCCCGACGGCACCCGTAACCCGCTGCAGACCGTGCCGCTGCTGGACGCCATCGAGAAGAACCGCTTCGACGCGGTCTTCGGCGGCGGCCGCCGGGACGAGGAGAAGGCGCGCGCCAAGGAGCGGGTGTTCTCGCTGCGCGACGAGTTCGGCGGCTGGGACCCGCGCCGGCAGCGCCCGGAGCTGTGGCAGCTGTACAACGGCCGGCACTCGCCCGGTGAGCACGTCCGGGTCTTCCCGCTGTCCAACTGGACCGAGCTGGACGTCTGGCAGTACATCGCCCGCGAGAAGATCGAGCTGCCCGCCATCTACTACGCCCACGAGCGCGAGGTCTTCGCCCGCAGCGGCATGTGGCTGGCGCCGGGCGAGTGGGGCGGCCCGAAGGACGGCGAGGCGGTCGAGACCCGTCTGGTGCGCTACCGCACCGTCGGCGACATGTCCTGCACCGGCGCGGTCGATTCCGACGCCGACACCATCGAGAAGGTGATCGCCGAGATCGCCGCGTCCCGGCTGACCGAGCGGGGCGCGACGAGGGCCGACGACAAGATGTCCGAGGCCGCCATGGAGGACCGCAAGCGCGAGGGGTACTTCTAACCATGAGCACCACCAATGCCGCCACCGGTGCCGTGGACGCCGGCGCCACCTCGCTGCTGCGCTTCGCCACCGCCGGTTCCGTCGACGACGGCAAGTCCACGCTGGTGGGCCGGCTGCTGCACGACTCCAAGTCCGTGCTGGCCGACCAGCTGGAGGCCGTCGAGCGCGCGTCGCTGGGCCGCGGGCAGGAGACGCCGGACCTGGCGCTGCTGACCGACGGGCTGCGCGCCGAGCGCGAGCAGGGCATCACCATCGACGTCGCCTACCGCTACTTCGCCACGCCGCGCCGCCGGTTCATCCTGGCGGACACCCCGGGGCACGTGCAGTACACCCGCAACATGGTCACCGGCGCCTCGACCGCCGAGCTGGCCGTGGTGCTGGTCGACGCCCGCAACGGCGTGGTCGAGCAGACCCGCCGGCACGCCGCGGTCGCCGCCCTGCTGCGCGTCCCGCACGTCGTGCTGGCCGTCAACAAGATGGACCTGGTCGGCTACGAGGAGTCCGTCTTCGCCGCTATCGCCGAGGAGTTCACGACCTACGCGGGCTCGCTGGGCGTCCCGGAGATCACCGCGATCCCGATCTCCGCGCTGGCCGGTGACAACGTGGTGTCCCCGTCGGCCAACATGGACTGGTACGGCGGCCCGACGGTGCTGGAGCACCTGGAGACCGTGCCGGTGGTCGCCGATCCGTCGGACGACCCGGCCCGCTTCCCGGTGCAGTACGTGATCCGGCCGCAGACCGCCGAGCACCCCGACTACCGCGGTTACGCGGGCCAGATCGCCGCCGGTGTGCTGCGCGTCGGCGATGCGGTGACGGTGCTGCCCTCGGGCCGTACGAGCACGATCGAGGGGATCGACGCGCTCGGGGAGGCCGTGGACGTCGCCTGGGCGCCGCAGTCGGTGACCGTCCGGCTGGCCGACGACATCGACGTCTCGCGCGGTGATCTGATCGCCCCGACGGCGACCGCGCCGGCCGTCACGCAGGACATCGAGGCGACCGTGTGCCATGTGGCGGACCGTCCGCTGACCGTCGGGCAGCGGGTGCTGCTCAAGCACACCACCCGCACCGTCAAGGCGATCGTCAAGGACATCCCGTCCCGGCTGACGCTGGACGACCTCTCGCAGCACCCGGCGCCCGGTGAGCTGGCCGCCAACGACATCGGCCGGGTGGTGGTCCGGACGGCCGAGCCGCTGGCCCTGGACGCGTACGCGGACTCCCGGCGCACCGGCTCGTTCCTGCTGATCGACCCGGCGGACGGCACGACGCTGACCGCGGGGATGGCGGGCACCGCGTTCGCGGAGGCGGCCGCCGAGGCGGCGCCGGCCGAGGGGACGGACGACGACGGATGGGACTTCTGAGCATGCTGAACGACGTCTTCTCGACCTTCGCCAAGGAGGGCGGCCGCATCGGCAGCGGCGCCATGGGGAGCGGACAGGGCGGAGTCGGCCGATGTGTGTGCTGACGATGCTCGACTCCGTACCCCCCACGCCTCCTTTCCGAAGATCCATCGCACCGCCGGGCGCGCCTTAGAGGGCGCGTAGTCCCCGGCCCTCCGAGAGGAACCACCTCCGTGTCTGCCGTTCGACACCGCCTGCTGGCGGCCGCCGTCTCCGTCCCCGTGCTGATCGGCGCGCTGGGCGCCTGCGGTTACGGTTCCGAGGCCAAGAAGGACACCTCCGCCCAGGTCGCCCCCAAGGGGCCCAAGACCGACGGGCTCGATCAGATCAAGCTCGGCTTCTTCGGCAACACCACCCACGCCACCCCGCTGATCGGCCTCCAGAACGGCCGGTTCCAGAAGGAGCTGGGCGGCACCGAGGTGAAGACCTCCCTCTTCAACGCGGGCCCCGCCGAGATCGAGGCGCTCAACTCGGGCGCGATCGACATCGGCTGGATCGGCCCCTCCCCCGCCATCAACGGCTACGCCAAGTCGCACGGCAAGAGCCTGAAGATCATCTCCGGTTCGGCGTCCGGCGGTGTCTCGCTCGTCGTCAACCCCAAGAAGGTCAAGGGTCTCGGCGACCTCAAGGGCAAAACGATCGCGACCCCGCAGCTGGGCAACACGCAGGACGTGGCGCTGCTCAACTTCCTTTCGGACAAGGGCTACAAGGTCGACGCCACCACGGGCAAGGGCGATGTCACCGTGCAGCGCACCGACAACAAGGTGACGCCGACCGCCTTCGAGCAGGGGTCCATCGACGGTGCCTGGGTGCCCGAGCCCACCGCCTCCAAGCTCGTCGCGGCGGGCGGCAAGACCATCCTGGACGAGAAGAAGCTGTGGAAGGACGGCAAGTTCGTCATCACGAACGTGATCGTCTCGCAGAAGTTCCTCAAGGAGCACCCGAAGGCCGTGGAGGCGGTACTGCGCGCCTCGGTGAAGACCAACGCCTGGATCCGGTCGCACCCGGACGAGGCGAAGAAGGCCCTCAACGCCAAGCTCGCCGAGCCGGACGTGGCCGGTAAGGCGCTGCCGGCCGACGTCCTCGACCCGGCCTTCAAGAACATCGACATCACCGACGACCCGCTGGCCGCCACCCTCCAGGAGGAGGCCGACCACGCCGTCAAGGCGGGCCTGCTGAAGAAGCCGGACCTGACGGGCATCTACGACCTCACGCTGCTGAACAAGGTCCTCAAGTCCGAGGGCAAGCAGCCGGTCGACGACGCCGGTCTCGGCACCAAGTAAGCCCGTAGCTCCGCACTCCCCCAGGAGGTGACACCGATGACGACCACCACGCTCACCAAGCAGCAGCCCGCCACGGCGGACACGGGCACCACCGTGCCGTACGCGGCTCGCATCGATCACGTTTCGAAGTCGTTCGGCCGCCCGGGCGCCCAGCAGCACGTGCTGGACGACATCGACATCGAGGTGGCACCCGGCGAGTTCGTCTGCCTCCTGGGGGCGTCCGGCTGCGGCAAGTCCACCCTGCTCAACCTCGTGGCCGGTCTGGACGCGCCGTCCGCCGGCCGCATCGAGACGCCGGGCGGCCGGCCGGCCCTGATGTTCCAGGAACACGCGCTGTTCCCGTGGCTGACCGCGGGCCGCAACATCGAACTGGCACTGCGGCTGCGCGGGGTGCCGCGGGCCGAGCGCCGGGACGAGGCCGAGCGGCTGCTCGAACTCGTCCGCCTCAAGGGCGCCTACGGCAAGCGGGTGCACGAGCTGTCCGGCGGTATGCGCCAGCGGGTGGCGATGGCCCGGGCGCTCGCCCAGGACAGTCAACTGCTGCTGATGGACGAGCCGTTCGCCGCGCTGGACGCGATCACCCGGGACGTGCTGCACGACGAGCTGACCCGCATCTGGCAGGAGACGCAGCTGTCGGTCCTGTTCGTCACGCACAACGTCCGCGAGGCGGTGCGGCTGGCCCAGCGGGTGGTCCTGTTGTCCTCCCGTCCGGGCCGGGTGGCCCGCGAGTGGCAGGTGGACATCCCGCAGCCGCGGCGCATCGAGGACGCCGCGGTCGCCGACCTGTCCATCGAGATCACCGAACAGCTGCGTGGGGAGATCCGCCGCCATGGCCAGCACTGAGACCCGGGCCGGGGCCACGACCACCCGGACCGACGACGACCCGGCCGCCTCCGGCACCGCGGCGAAGGGCGGTGACGCCGCGGACCTCGCCGGTCTGGAGGCCGGACTCGACGCCCTGGAATCCACTGTCGTGCACCGGCAGCCCTGGCTGCGGACCGCCGTGTCGAAGGCGGTCCCGCCGATCGTCGCGATCGTCGTCGTGCTGGCGCTGTGGCAGCTCGCCTACCACTTCCAGCTCAAGCCGCACTACCTGCTGCCCAGTCCCGTCGACGTCGGCCGCTCGCTCCAGCAGAAGTGGCTGGAGGGCACGCTGCTGGGCTTCGTGTGGACCAGCGTCTCGCGCGGTGCGCTGGGCTTCGTGGCTTCGGTCGCCATCGGTACGGTGCTCGGGCTGATCGTCGCCCGGGTCAAGGCCGTACGGGCCGCGATCGGGCCGATCCTGAGCGGTCTGCAGTCGCTGCCGTCGGTGGCCTGGGTGCCGGCCGCGATCATCTGGTTCGGGCTGAGCGACGCCACGATCTACGCGGTGGTGCTGCTCGGCGCCGTCCCGTCCATCGCCAACGGCCTGGTGTCCGGCGTCGACCAGATCTCACCGCTCTACCTGCGCGCGGGCCGCACCATCGGCGCGACGGGTCTGGCCGGGGTGCGGCATGTGCTGCTGCCGGCCGCGCTGCCGGGCTACCTGGCGGGCCTGAAGCAGGGCTGGGCGTTCTCCTGGCGTTCCCTGATGGCTGCCGAGCTGATCGTCAACGCGCCCGATCTGGGCACCGGTCTGGGCCAGTTGCTGGAGCAGGGCCGGGAGCTGCAGGACATGTCCTGGGTGCTCGCGGCGATCTTCCTCATCCTCGTCGTCGGCATCGGCATCGAGCTGCTGATCTTCGCGCCGATCGAGCGGCGGGTGCTGCGCAGCCGCGGTCTCCTGGTCAAGAACTGATCCCATGAGCGCACGTCCCACTCTCCTCGTCGTCGCCCACGGCAGCCGCGACCCACGGCACGCGGCGACCGTCGCCGCGCTCTGCGCGCGCGTCCGGTCGCTGCGGCCCGGGCTGCGTGTCGAGGTCGGCCATCTGGACTTCAACGCACCCCGGGTCCCCCGGGTGCTGGAGCGGCTGGCGGCCGAGGGAGAGCGGGAGGTCCTGGCGCTGCCGCTGCTGCTGACCCGGGCGTTCCACGCGAAGTCCGACATCCCGGCGGTGCTGCGCGAGGCGGCCGCCCGGCTGCCGCGGCTGACCATCCGTCAGGCCGAGGTGCTCGGCCCGTCCACCCTCCTGACCGCCGCGCTGGAGCGCCGGCTGGCGGAGGCCGGGCTGCGGCCCGGGGACCGTCGCTCGACCGGGGTCGTGCTGGCCTCGGCGGGCTCCTCAGACCCGGAGGCGATCGCAGTGATCGCTGAAATCGCGCGGGAGTGGCGGCGCACCGCTGGTTGGTGTGCCGTGCGACCTGCGTTCGCCTCCGCATCTCTGCCCCGTACGGCCGAGGCCGTACGGGCCCTGCGGGCCGAGGGCGTGGCGCGGGTGGCCGTCGCCCCCTACGTCATCGCCCCCGGCTTCCTCCCGGACCGGATCGCGGCCGGCGCCCGGGAGGCCCGGGCGGACGTCCTCGCGCCGGTCCTCGGCGACGCCCCCGAGCTGGCCCGGCTGCTGCTGCGGCGCTACGACCAGTCACTGGTGGCCCGGGCCCGCGGCGACCTGTCGTCCCTGATCGCCTGAGGGCCGCGGGCCACCGCTCCGGCACCGGGGCTCAGCCGGCCGTCCGTACCCAGGCCGTCGTCCACGGCGGCAGCCGGTCGTCGCTCAGCGGTGCGGAGGACAGCAGCAGTTCGCCTTCGGGCAGCGGTCGGGCGGCGTCCGAGAGGTTGGTCAGGCACTCCCAGCCGCCGGAGCGGCGGAAGTGCAGCAGTCCGCCGGCCACCGCTTCGGGGCCGCCGATCCACTCCAGTACCTCGTCGGCGAGCAGTCCGCGGCGGAGGCGCAGCGCGGCGCGGTAGAGCTCCAGGGGGGCGGCCGGATCGCCCTGCTGGGCCTCGACGGACAGCCCGCCCCAGCCCGGCGGCTGCGGCAGCCAGGACCCGCCGCTGCCGAAGCCGTACGAGCTTCCCCCGCGCCGCCAGGGCAGCGGCACCCGGCAGCCGTCCCTGCCCTTCGACCGGCCGCGGCTGCGGGTCCACACCGGGTCCTGCAGGGCTTCGCGGGGCAGGTCGGCGACCTCGGGCAGGCCCAGTTCCTCGCCCTGGTAGACGTAGGCGGAACCGGGCAGCGCCAGCATCAGCAGGGTCGCGGCGAGCGCCCGACGCAGACCGAACGCCCGGTCCACGGGCGGCCGTTGGCCGTCGGAGAGCAGCCAGGCCTCCTCGTCGCAGCCGTCCGGCAGGCCGTGCCGGGAGGCGTGCCGGATCACGTCGTGGTTGGAGAGCACCCAGGTCGCGGTGGCGCCGGCCGCCCGGGCGTCGGCGAGCGCGGTGTCGATGGAGGACCGGAGCTCCCCGGCGTGCAGCGACGCCCTGAGGAAGTCGAAGTTGAACGCCTGGCCCAGCTCCTGCGGGGTGGCGTAGGCGGTGCGCCGGGAGTTGCGCACCCAGGCCTCGGCGACCGCGATCCGCGGCGGGTCGTACTCGTCGAAGACCGTGCGCCAGTCGCGGAAGATCTCGTGCACCTCGTCGCGGTCCCAGAAGGGGTGGCTGCCGTCCTCGGGCAGGTCGTCCGGTTGGTAGCTCTCGACGGTGCCGATGTCGCGGAGCGGCGCAGCCAGGTCCTTGGCGAGGCCGTGCGCCACATCGACCCGGAAGCCGTCCACGCCGCGGTCCGACCAGAAGCGCAGGGTCTTGCGGAACTCCGTGCGGACCTCGGGGTTGTCCCAGTTGAAGTCGGGCTGCTGCGGGGCGAAGAGGTGGAGGTACCACCAGCCGTCGGGCAGCCGGGTCCAGGCGGGACCGCCGAAGCAGGAGACCCAGTCGGTGGGCGGCTCCGCGCCGTCCGGGCCCTTGCCCTCGCGGAAGACGTAGCGCTCCCGCGCGGCGGACCCCGGGCCGGCCCGCAGCGCCTCCTGGAACCAGACGTGCTGGTGGGAGGAGTGGTTGGGCACGATGTCGACCATCACCTTGAGGCCGAGGCGGTGCGCCTCGGTGACCAACGCGTCGAAGTCGTCGAGGGTGCCCAGCCGCGGATCGACGTCGCGGTAGTCGGCGACGTCATAGCCGCCGTCGGCCAGTTCGGAGGGGTAGAAGGGGCTCAGCCAGACGGCGTCCACTCCGAGGTCGGCGAGGTGGCCGAGCCGGGAGGTCACACCGGGGAGGTCGCCGATGCCGTCGCCGTCGGAGTCGGCGAAGCTGCGCGGGTACACCTGGTAGACGACGGCCTGCCGCCACCAGTCGCGGCTGCTGCGGCCGGCCGTCGTGGGTTCCGGGCCGAGATGCTGTGCGGTCACGTGGCTGCCTTTCGGTAGCGGGTGTCTCACCGGATGGGTCGACGGGCGGGAAGGGGCGGCGCCCCTGGCGGGGCTGTCATCCCTTGACCGGCGCTGAGGTCATGCCCAAGTCGGAGGTCATGCCCAAGTCGGAGGTCATGCCCGAGGCGATCGAACGGCGGAAGATCACGACCAGGACGCTGATGGGCAGGGTGGCCGCCACGGCCCCCGCGAACAGCGTCCCGTAGGGGACGGTGCACCGGCCGGCGAAAAGCGTGATGACGACCGGAACCGTGCGGTATCCGTCCTCGCTGTTGAACGTCCACGCCAGCAGGAACGCCGTCAGCGTCAGCAGGAACTCCGTCCAGGTCGCGGTGAGGGTGAAGATCCCGCCCGGAGATGTGGAGAGGCGGACAGCGGCGCTGGAGGGCGCGGAGGTTCGGCTCGGCCACCACCGGGCCGGTCCGGACCGGGAGTTCGGACACCCTCCAGGTGACAGTGGCCGGGGTACGCGGGACGTGGGCGGCCTGGGTCAGCAACGTGTCCAAGGGCTTGCCCGCGCAACCGCTGGTGAGCCCGGCTCCCGCGCCATGGCTGCCGGCGAGCAGGGTTCTGCGGCGCAAGGTCATGAGTGCTCCTCACGTCTCGGCTGCCTGCATGCTTCATGACAGCGCTTGCAGGCTAGAAGTGGGCTCGTGGTCAGGTCAACGGGCGGTGGGCCAGAGATTCCGCAAGCGATCTCCCTGCCAACGCTGTCATCGTCCGTCTGTGCTAGCGTCCCGGCATGTCCTCAGCTCGCAGCGAGGCCACGATGGCCGATGTGGCCCATCGGGCGGGGGTTTCGGTGTCGACCGTCTCGCGCACCCTGCGCGGCCTGCCGACCGTGTCGGAGATCACCCGGGCCCGGGTGGAGGCGGCCGCCCGCGAGCTCTCCTTCGCCATCACCCGCAGCGCCTCCAGCCTCGTCACCGGCCGCACCGGCCGGGTGGCCGTCCTGATGCCCCACCTGGAGTCGTGGTTCCTGAGCGCCACGCTGTCCGGTATGGCCCCCGCCCTGCGCGACGCCGGGCTCGACCTGCTGGTCTACAGCGTGACCGACGTCCAGGAACGCGCCGATTTCTTCGACCGGTTGCCCGCCCGCCGCAACGCCGATGCCCTGCTCGTGGTGAGCTTCGCGCTCTCCCCCGCCGAACGCGCCCGCCTCGACGACCTGGGCATGCCGCTGGTCTTCGTCAGCCAGCACGCCCCCGGCCGGCCCAGCGTCTACGTGGACGACGAGGAGGCCGCACTGCGCGGCACCCGCCATCTGCTCAACCTCGGGCACCGGCGGATCGCCTTCCTCCAGACCGCCGACGAGACGGGCTTCGCCTGGAGCAGCAGGAACCGCCTCGCCGGCCATCTGCGCGCCCTCACCGAGGCGGGCATCGAGCACGACGACGACCTGGTCATGAGCGTGCCCGACTGGAAGGGCATCGGCATGGCCGCCGCGGTGGGCCGGCTGCTGAGCCTGCAGGCCCCGCCGACCGCACTCTTCGCCGAAACCGACGACCTGGCCTTCCGCCTCCTGGCCGCCCTCCGCGAGGCCAACATCCCGGTCCCCGGCCGGGTTTCCGTCATGGGCTTCGACGACCACGTCATGTCCGCCCTCATGGGCCTGACCACGCTCGCCCAGTCCGCCGCCGAACTGGGCCGCACCGCCGTCCGCCTCACCCGCTCGGTCATCGACGACACCGACGGCGACGGCCCACTCCACATCGTCCTCCCCACCGAACTCGTCCCCCGCCGCACCACGGCGCCGCCGCCGGCGGGAGCGTAGAAGGCAACAGAACGTGTGAAGTGAAGCGGGCGAGACGCCGCCGCGGGTACAGAGGCCCAGCGCCTCCGTCGGCGCAGATGTCCGGCACCTCCGCCGGCGCAGTTGCCCGATGTCTCCGCCTGCCGTCGCTACGCCGCCCCGGCGGGGGCCGTTCGTACCGTTCGGCCCGTCGGGGTGTCGGCTCGGCCCTTTTCGTACACCGTGAGGCCGCGGGCCAGGTGGAGGGGGACCAGGACGAGCTCGACGAGGAGAGCCTTCCAGGCGTAGACGAGGTTGACGGTCTTGGTGGCGTAGACGCAGGGGAGGTTCAACAGGACGCCGGCGAGCGGGAGTTTGCGGCGGTGGGCGGCATAGATCAGGGGTGGCGCGGTCAGGAGCAGCTCGGCTCCGGCCCACCAGGCGAAGGTGACGGCGAGCGGCCGGCCGGTGGTCGCGGCGGTCACGAAGGGGGTCGCCCACCAGAACGGTGCGGTGACGATCTCCAGGAGCGCGAGGAGCACCCAGAGGGCCAGCAGGGGTTTGTGGCGGATCAGACTCCCCAGGTGGAGACGGACGTTCTGGCAGAAGCCCGCCATCCAGCGCCAGACCTGTTTGCGGAGATAGGTGAGGTCCTCGGGGTCGGCGGCGAGGGCGACGGCGTCGGAGACATAGACCGCACGTCTGCCGGCGATCTGCTGGGACCAGGTGTAATCCATGTCCTCGACGATGGTGCGTTCGGGGAAGCCACCGAAGGTCATCAGGTCGTCGCGGCGGAAGACCGAGCAGCAACCCGAGCAGACCATGGGGCTGTTGGCGCGGGCCTGGATGGGGCGGTGCCAGTGGAAGCCGAAGAGGTACTCCGTGGACCGGCCGCGTTCCCAGAGTGTGCGGGTGTGGCGGGTGCGGACCGTGCCGGCCGCGACCGAGACGGTGGGGTCGTCGAAGGCGGGCAGAACGGTTTCGATGTAGTCCTTGGCGAGGACGGTGTCCGCGTCGACGGCCAGGACGAGGTCGGTGGTGCAGTGCGGAAGGGCGTAGTTCTGGGCTTTGGCCTTGCTGCCGAGGTTGCGGGGCGGGCGTAAGACCGTGACGCCGTGTGAGGCCGCCACCTCGCCCGTGCGGTCCGTGGAGGCGTCGTCCACGACCAGGACACGGTCGGGCGGGACCGTTTGCCGGGCGAGTGACTCCAGTGTGGCCGGCAGGCCCTCCTCCTCGTTATGAGCAGGAACGATGGCGGTGATGGTGCGCATGACGGGCTCCCCCCTTGGTGCGGATCGCAGTGATGACGACGCCGGTCAGACCGATGACGCCGTAGACGATGGTGCTGATGCCGATGAACGGCAGTCCTCCGTGCATGTCACCGACGGTAGTCGGAGGGAGCGAGTTCTGGTTCCGGAGGGTTCCTCCTGTGGATAACTTGCTTTCAGCTCGGGTGGGTTGCGGGTGCCGCCTCCTGCTCGGCTTCCTTCGTGCCGTTGCGGAGGGGCAGTCCGCGGGCCGCCAGGGTGCCGGTGGCGGCAACGGCGGCCAGGGCGAGGAGCGTGGTGCTCATCGCGGAGGTGAAGGCGGTCAGCATGGTCGCCAGGGCGACCCCCAGCGTCGGGCCGATGTTCATCGCGGTCTGCTGGAGTCCGCCGGCCACTCCTGCGTGAGCCACGGGGACATGGCGCACGATGACCGCCGTCGCGGTGACCATCACCGTGCCGAATCCCGCACCGAGCAGGGCGAAACCGCCGCTGATCGTCAACACGCCGGAGCCGGGCGTGAGTTGGGAGAGGAGCAGGATGCCGGCGGCGAGGAGGGTCATGGCCGTGAGGGTGGTCCGGCGGGGGCCGTAGCGGCGCTGGAGTACGGCCGAGGCAGGTGCGCTCAGCACCATCATGACGGCCAGGGGCAGTACGCGCAGACCGCTCTGGAGCGGGTCGAGCCCGAGGACGTTCTGCAGGAAGTACGAGCCGACGAAGAGCGTGCCGAACAGCCCGGCGGAAGCGCACAGCAGGACGGAGAGCGCGGAGGCCACGGCGCGTGAGGTGAGGACCGCGGGCGGAATGAGGGGGCTCGCGGCGCGGCGTTCGTGGCGGACGAAGGCGCCACAGGCGACCGCTCCCGCCCCGGTGGTGAACAGGGTGACCACGGTCCAGCCGGATTCCGGGAGCACCACGAGGGTGTGGACCAGGCACAGCAGGGCGAGGGAGAGGAGGGCGGCTCCGGGGAGGTCGAGGGGGGAGCAGGCCGGCGGGGGTGATGCGGGTGGTGGCGGGGGCGTGGTGTCGAGGGCCTCGTGGGGGTGCGGTCGCGGCGTCATGCGGGTGGCGAGGGCCAGTACGCCGACGGCCAGCGCGGGCGGCACGTTGAGGAAGAAGACGGCGCGCCAGCCGAACTGGGCGGAGAGCGCCCCGCCGAGCACCGGGCCGGCCGCTGCCGCGAGGCCGATGGCGCTGGTACGGAGGGCCAGGGGCATGGCGAGCCGGTCCGGTGGATACGTGGCGCGCAGCATCCCCAGGGTGGCCGGTTGCAGCAGCGCGCCGAAGATGCCTTGCGCGATCCGCAGCGCGATCACCCAGCCGATGCCGGGCGCCAGTCCGATCCCCGCGGACGCGGCGCCGAAGCCCAGAATGCCGAGGGCGAAGATCCGTTGGTGGCCGTAGCGGTCGCCGAGCCGGCCGGCGAGGACGAGCAGGGCGGCCACGGCGATGAGGTAGCCGGTGCTGGTCCACTGGACCTGTACGAACGAGGCATGCAGGTCCCGTTGGAGGGCCGGCTGGACGATGGTCAGTACGGTGCCGTCCAGTGCGACGATCACCGCTCCGGTGATGCTGCCGGTGAGGATCAGACGGCGGTGGCGGCCGGAGAGGGAGGAGCCGCGGGGCGGGCGGTGGCGAGGTGAGACGCCGGGCGGACGGCTTCCGGCGTCGGCCGCACCGCGGCCCCGTGAGGAGCGGACGGCGTCGCTGCGCTCGATCGAGGAGTGGTCATCAGCAGCGCCGCCCCGTGAGGAGCGCGGCGGGGCGGTCATCGGGCCTCCGGTCCGAGGTACGCGTCGAGGGTGGCGCGCAGCAGCGGTTCGATGTCGTCGGAGCCGGTGGCGAGCGGGAGGCTGCCCCATCCCCACAACTGGGCGACGCCGTGCAGGTTTCCCCACAGGGCGCCCGCCACCACCGAGGGCGGCGGGTCCGTGGACGGCCGTATCCGGGCGATCAGGTCCACGAGTACCTGGAAGAGCGGGAGGCTGGTGTCCCGTAGGCCGAGCCGATTGCTCTCCAGCAGGTCGTGACGGAACATCAGCTCGTACATGCCGCGCTCGGACAGGGCGAAGTCGAGGTAGGTCCGGGCGAGCGAGGTGAGCCGGGCGCGGGGGGACGCGTCGTTGCCGTCGAGCACCTCGGCGGTACGGGCGGCCAGGTCGGCGAAGCCCCGGCGGGCGATCGCGGAGAGCAGATCGAGGTGCGTGGGGAAGTAGCGGCGCGGGGCGCCGTGCGAAACCCCTGCCTGGCGGGCGATTTCCCGCAGTGACAGCGCTTGCACGCCCTCCCTGGCCACCAGCTCGACACCGGCCTCGACCAGACGGGCGCGCAGGCCCGCGTCCTGAGCGGGTTCCTCGTTCGCGGAGTTCCCGGAGCTGGACGTAGACGGAGACGTGGACATAGGCATAGACAGTGTCTACCAAACATGAGTAGACAGTGTCTACGCGCGCCGGCAAATAGAGACCACACTCCGAGGGAACGGCAGACACGACGACGCCGGCCGCCGCGCCCCGTGGGGGCGAGCGCGACGGCCGGCGTGGAGAACGGGAGTCGAGGCCCTACTCGACGACCTTCAGCAGCTTGTTGGGCGTTCCCTGACCCGGGTTGGTGATCTTGTCGGCGGTGGCACCGCCGGTCAGCGCCTTCTCGACGTCGGCGGGCTTGGCGTCCTTGTGGCCCGCCAGGTAGACCGCGGCGGCACCGACCACGTGCGGGGTCGCCATCGACGTACCCGAGATGGTCTTGGTGGCGTCATCGCCGCTGTTCCAGTCCGACGTGATGTCGGAACCGGGCGCGTAAATGTCCACCACGCTGCCGAAGTTGGAGAAGTCGGACTGCTCGTCCTTGTTGGTGCTGGAGGCCACCGTGATGGCTTCCTTGACGCGCGCCGGGGAGCTCTGGCCCGCGTCGCTGGACTCGTTGCCCGCCGCGACACCGAAGGTGACACCGGAGTCGATGGCCTTCTTCACGGCCGCGTCGAGCGCCTCGTCCACGCCGCCGCCCAGGGACATGTTGGCGACCGACGGGCCCTTGTGGTTCTTGGTGACCCAGTCGATGCCGGCGACGACCTGCTCGGTGGTGCCGGAGCCCTGGCCGTCCAGGACCTTGACGGCCACGATCTTGGCCTTCTTGGCGACGCCGTGCGCCGCACCGGCGATGGTGCCGGAGACGTGGGTGCCGTGGCCGTTGTCGTCCTCGGCCTTGTCACTGCCGTCGATGGCGTTGAAGCCGTACGACGCGCGGCCGCCGAAGTCCTTGTGGCTGATGTGGACGCCGGTGTCGATGACGTACGCGGTGACGCCGTCACCGGCGCTGTCGGGGTAGTTGTACTTCTTGTCGCCCTGGGTGTCCGCCTGGTCGATGCGGTCCAGGCCCCACGACGGCGGGTTGTCCTGGGTGGCGTCGATGTGGAACTTCTTGTTCTGGACGACCTTGTCGACGGCCGGGTCGGCGGCGAGGCGCTTGGCCTCCTCGGCGCTCAGGCCGTTGGCCGAGAAGCCGTCGATGGCGGAGGAGAAGGTGCGCTTCACCTTGCCGCCGTACTTGGAAGCGAGATCGCCGCTCTCGGCCGTACGGACCGACTTCTTCAGCATGACGATGTAGCTGCCGTTGACAGCGCCCTTGGCCTGGGCGCCGTAGATCTTGCCTTCGGCGGGGGCGGGCGAGGCGCCCGCGGTCACCGCGGTAACGGTGGCGATACCAGTCGCGGCCACCGCGGCGGCTATCGCCGTGACGAGCCGCTTCTTGCTGGAACGCTTGTGAGCCATTGCGAGGGTTCTCCTCGTTCGTGGTGTGGGGGGAAAGCGTTGCGCCAACAGCCCCTGGACGCAGGAAGATCTGCGTCGGGCTGACTCGAAACCCTGTCTGATTGATGGGTCCAATTCAAGGGAGACCCCGTCGTGTGAGATAGGCAACAACCTTGAAAAAATGCAAAAGCGCCCAGAACTGCTCAAAGCAAACGGCCGACTTGAAGCAGGGCGACTCAACTCCGTTTACGTTCGTGTAATGGAGGGAAACAGGCCGCGATTGCCGTGCGCCCGTCCGTCACTGCAACTCCGTTGAATGGGGGACGACTTCGGGGGCATTCTTCAGCGCTGGTACCGCGCCAGGACCAGATTGCCGTCCCCGATCAGCCGTTTGCGGAGGGTAACGAGGTCGATCGCGCCGCTGTAGTACTCCTGCAGGCCCGGAGTGGCGATCTTGTCCTTCCACTCCGGGTAGCCGCGGACGGACTGGGCCGGGGCCGAGCGCAGGCTTCCGGCGAGCGCGGTACCGGTCGCCCAGTCGTACCGCCGCACCCCGAGAGCCGGGTTCCGGAGCGCCTCCTGGCCCGTCGGCAACAGCCAGTCCCCCAGGGCCAGCCGGACCATGTTCGGGGGCCGGAGGAAGAAGTCGATGAACGCCATCGCCTCCTCCTTGTACGGGCAGTCCGCGGCGATCGACAGGGTCTGCGGGCTCACGCCCTGCCGCGGTGTCGCTCCCGCGGGGGCCGGCAGCACCGTCCAGTCGAAGCCCTTGGGCGCCTGCTGGGCGATCTGCTGGCGGTAGGAGAAGCCGAGCGGCACCATCGCGTAGCGCCCGGCGAAGAAGCCGGGGAGGGTGTCGGACCCGCCCATGCCCAGCGTCGTACGGGCGGCGGTGCGGTCGACGTTCACCTGGTCGTGGATGATCCGCGGGACCACCTGGTCGACGGCGTCGAAGCGGATCTGGACCCGGCCGTCCGGGCGGCGGTGGAAGACCCGGCCGCCGGTGGACAGCGAGAGGTTGAGGGTGGCCGAGACCGGTTCCTTCAGCGGCCAGGCCACCCCGTGGTCGGTGCCACGGGTCAGCCGCTGGGCCACCTCCGCGAACTCCTCCCAGGTCCACGGGTCCTCCGGGGTGGCGACGCGGACACCGGAACGGTGCAGTTTCGCGCGGTTGGCCACCAGCACCCGTGGCTCCTGGAGGAACGGGACGCCGTAGATCCGGCCGTCGAAGGTGGCGGTCTCCCAGCTGTGGCCGGGGATGTCCGCCTTGAGGCGGGCCGGCAGGAGGGTGGTGAGGTCGGCCAGGTCGCCACCGTAGGCGAAGTCCGCGAGGTCGTCGGAGGCGTCATGGATGATGTCCGGTGCCTCGCCGCCCTCGAAGGAGGTCAGCAGCTGGTCGTGGACGGTCGGCCAGGCGCCCTGGACGTAACTCACCTGGACGGCGGGGTGCCGGCGGTTCCACTCGGCGACCAGCTGCTTGTTGGCCTTGACGGAGTCCTGCTGCCAGGCCAGCGACTGGAAGCGCAGGGTGATCCGGCCCCCGGGGCCGCGCCGCGGGCGTTCGGCGGAGCAGCCCGGGAGCAGGGCCGCGGCGGGCAGGGCGGCGGCGGCCGTCAGCAGGCCCCGGCGGCTCCATCGGGCCGGCCGCGCCGGCGTACGGGCGGCGGGCATCAGCTCTTCACCGCCCCGGCGAGCATGCCACCGGTGATCCGGCGCTGGAGGGCGGCGAAGAGCAGCAGGCCGGGGAGGGTGGCGAGCAGTGCGGCGGCGGCCAGCGGCCCGAGGTCGGCGACGCCCTCCGCCCCGAGGAAGTGGGTCAGCACCACCGGAAGGGTCTGTTTTTCCGGCGACTTGAGCAGGACCAGGGCGAAGAAGAACTCGTTCCAGGCGGTGAGGAAGGCGAACAGTGCGGTGGCGACGATGCCCGGGGCCAGCAGGGGCCCGGTGACGGACAGCAGCGTACGGAGCCGGCCGGCGCCGTCGACGGCCGCCGCCTCCTCCAATTCGCGGGGGACGGCCCGGACGTAACCGGTGAGCATCCACAGCGCGAACGGCAGCGCCCAGACCACGTAGACCAGGATCAGCCCGGTCCGGGAGTCGACCAGATGGAGGCCCTTGAGGATCAGGAACAGCGGGATGATCACCAGCACCAGGGGGAACGCCTGGCTGACGACGACCCAGCCGGTGGCCGCCCGGGCGAGGCGGGTGCGGTGACGGGCCAGGACGTACGCCATCGGGGTCGCCAGCGCGACGGCGAGCAGCGCGGAGACCGCCGCGGCCAGCAGGCTGTTGCCCGCGGCGACCAGCAGCGGCTGCTGGTCGATGGCGTGCCGGAAGTTCTCCAGCGTGGGTGCCGCGGGGATCCAGGTGGGGTGGGCGGCGGCCAGCTCGCGGGGCGGCTTGACGGCGGTGGAGACCAGCCAGAGGAAGGGGAACGCGAGGAAGGCGAGGTAGCCGAGGAGCGCGGCGTACTGGCCGGTGCGGGTGGCGGTCCGGCGGAGTGCGGTCATCGGTCCTCGTCCCCCTTCAGCCGGCCGGCCAGATAGAGGGCCAGCAGGACGGAGATCACCGCGACCATCGCCAGGCCCATCGCGGCGGCGTACCCGAACTGCCCGTAGCGGAAGGCCTCTTCGTATGCGAAGAGCATCGGCAGTCGGGTGCGGCCACCGGGGCCGCCGTCGGTCAGCACGAAGACCAGGGCGAAGGAGTTGAAGTTCCAGATGAAGTTGAGGGCGGTGACGGCGAGGGCGACCGGTTTGAGGGCGGGCCAGGTGACGGTGCGGAACCGGCGCCAGGCGCCCGCGCCGTCGAGGGCCGCGGCCTCGTGCAGTTCGGGCGGTACGTTCTGCAGACCGGCCAGCAGCGTGACGGTGGTCTGCGGCATCCCGGCCCAGACCCCGACGACCAGGACCGCGGGCAGCGCGGTGGCCAGGCCGCTGAGCCAGTCCCGTCCCTCGGCCCCGGACAGTCCGAGGCCGCGCAGGGTCTCGTTCAGCACACCGGCGTCGGGGTGGTAGACCAGCCGCCACATGATGCCGACGACGACCTCGGGCATCGCCCACGGAATGATCGCCAGCGCCCGGGCCAGCCAGCGCAGCCGGAGGTCGAGGTTGAGCAGCAGGGCCAGGCCGAGGGCGAGCAGGAACTGCGGGACGGTGACGCCGAACGCCCAGATCAGGCCGATCCGGAAGGAGTCCCAGAACAGCGAGTCGTGCAGCAGGTCGGAGAAGTTCAGCAGTCCGACGAACCCGGCGGCCCGGGTCCGGCCGGACTGGGCGTCGGTGAACGACAGGCCGATGCCGTACAGCAGCGGTCCGACGCTCAGGCCCAGGATCGGGAGCAGCGCGGGCAGTACGAGGAACCAGGCGCCGTGGTCGCGCCGGGGCCGGCCGGCGCGGCCGGGGCCCGCCGTGGTGGACCGCCGCGCCACCGCGGTCGGCGCTGCTGCCATCCTTCGGCCCCCCGTCCCCGTCCCGTCCCCCGGTGGCCGCTCCCCACCGGCCGCCGTCATCGTCGTGAGGCCGGCTGCCGCCGTCAAGGTCCCGGCCGGATTCCGTGCAGGCTCTCCCCATCCTGGGGCCCCGGGCGCACCTGCGACACTGAGGGCCGGTACGTATCGCAGGAGGCAGCACCATGACCGAACCGAGCCCGGCCGCCTTCACGGAGGCGCGCGCCCGGGACGTACTCGCCGCGGCCGGCCGACCGGAGGCGGCGGCCGACGCCCGGCTGCTCGCGCTCGGCGAGAACGCCGTCTTCGCGCTCGGCGAGCGCGGCCCGGTCGTACGGGTGGGCCGCAGCGCCGACCTCCTGGCGCGCGCCGAGCGGGAACTGGCCGTGGCGCAGTGGCTGGCCGCCGAGGGCGTGCCGGCCGTGCGGGCCGCGGAGCCGGTGGCCACGCTCGTCGACGGGCATCCCGTGACGTACTGGCAGCGGCTGCCGGAGGCCGTCCGGCCGGCCGGTCCCGAGGACCTCGCCGCGCTGCTCAAGCTCGTCCACGCGCTGCCGGAGCCGCCCTTCGCGCTCCCCCGCCGCGAGTTGCTCGGCGGTGTCGAGCGCTGGCTGCGGCTGGCGGGTGACGCCGTATCGGCGCCGGACGCGGAGTATCTGCGCGGGCGCCGGGACGCCTTCGCGGCGGCCGCCACGGCACTGGAGCCGCATCTGCCACGCGGGCCGATCCACGGCGACGCGCTGACCCGCAACGTGCATATCGGGCCCGACGGGCCGGTGCTCGTCGATCTGGAGACCTTCTCCTTCGACCTGCGGGAGCACGACCTGGTCGTGATGGCGCTCAGCCGGGACCGCTACGGCCTGGCCGCGGACGCCTATGACACCTTCGTGTCCGTCTACGGCTGGGATGTGCGCGACTGGGAGGGCTGCGCCGTGCTGCGCGGATCGCGGGAGACCGCGAGCTGCGCCTGGGTGTCCCAGCACGCGCCCGGAAACCCGGCGGCGCTGAAGGAATTCCGGCGCCGGATCGCCTCCTTGCGCGAGAAGGACGCGACGGTGCGGTGGTACCCCTTCTGACCCGGCGTCGTGGCGACCGGCCGGCTCCTGCGCCTGCCGCTGCCCCGGCCCGGCGGCCGGCGGATCAGACCCTCGTCGCCTGATACGGGATCAGCGGCCAGGCCGGCTCGACCGTCGCCTCCGGGTCGGTGCGGCGCAAGTACGCCTGGAAGGAGGCGGCCTGCTCGGCGGCCGCCTGTTCCTGCAGGGCGTGCAGCGCACGCGGCGACGGCAGGGCGACGGCCGGATACCGCTCGCCGATGCGCCGGGCGACCCCGGCCGCGGCGGCCGCGTCGGCGCCCGCCTCGTGTGCCCCCTCCAGCCGGACGCCGTAGTGACCGCACAGCGCCTGCAACGCGCGGCGTCCCTTGCGGTAGCGGTCCACGTGCTTGTCGAGCACCAGCGGGTCGATGACCGGCGCGGGTGCGCGCCCGAGCCGCTCGGTCAGGGTCGGTATGCCGTGGCGCCGGCACTCGCGGTCCAGGAGGGAGAGGTCGTAGCGGGCGTTCATCACCACCAGGGGGATGTCCGCGCGCAGGGCCTCGGCCAGCGCCTCGGTGATCTCCTCTATCGCGGTCGCCGGCGGGCGGCCGTGCAGCTGGACATATGCGGTCGAAATGCCGTGAATGGCCGCTGCTTCCTCGGGTATCGGGACGCCCGGGTCGAGCAGCCAGGTCTGCTTCCCGACCGCCCGGCCGTCCCCCTCCAGCCGGATCAGGGCGGCGGTGACGATGCGGTCCTGCTCGACGTCCGTGCCCGTGGTCTCCAGGTCGAAGCCGACCAGCAGCTCCTGATGCCAGCTCATGCCGGTACCTCACTTCGCCCGGCCCGGCACGCGCCCGGCACGCTCCTTGCCGTGCCGAGCTCGCCACGCTCGCTCATGCGGTCTCCTTCGGTGGTACTTCCCCCGTTGCTCCGCCACTCTCCCACGCACCACTGACAATCGACCGGCCGCCCGTCGCCACCCGCCGGACCGGGCCCCGCGCGCAGAACCGCGAGCCGGGCACGAGCGGGGTGGCGTCCCCCTAGGCTGGCCGCATGGACCTACGGCTGGCAGGACGCGGGGCGCTGGTGACGGGCAGCAGTTCGGGGATCGGGGCGACGATCGCCGAGACGCTGGCGGACGAGGGCTGCGAGGTCCTCGTCCACGGCCGCAACGCGGGGGCCGCCGCGGCCGTCGCCGAACGGGTCGCGGCGCGCGGCGTGCGGACGGAAGTGGTGCTCGGGGATCTGACCGAACCGGGCGTGGCGGAGCAGATCGCCCTGACCGCCCGGGACTTCGGCGTCCAGATCCTCGTCAACAACGCCGGGCCGTTCGCCGAGCACGACTGGGAGAGCTCCCGGGCGTCCGACTGGCGGGCCGCCTTCGAGGGGAACGTGCTGCCCACGGTGCGGGTCAGCCAGACGCTGCTGCCGTCCTTGCGCGAGCACGGCTGGGGCCGGGTCATCACCATCGGCAGCCGGGCCGTGCGGACGCCGCTGCCCAACATGGTGACGTACTCCGCCGCCAAGGCCGCCGTGGTGAACATGACCACGAGCCTGGCCCGGCACCTCGCAGGGACGGGCGTCACCGCGAACTGTGTGAGTCCCGGCGTGATCGTCAGCCCGTCGATGTACCGGATGTTCGAGGAACGGGCGGCGGACACGACGGACGAGGGGAACGGCACCGCGGCGGCCGTGGAGTCGGCGGGCGCCGTCGACGAGGCGGACGTCGTTGCCGCGTACGCCGCGAACCCGACCGGGCGGCTGGGTCGCCCGGAGGACATCGCCGCCGCGGTCGCCTATCTGGCGAGCCCGCGCGCCGATTACGTCAACGGGATCGAGCTGCGGGTGGACGGCGGGATCACCGGGACTCCGTAGAGGTCCTCCGCCACCAGTTCCTCCGGGGTCAGTTCCGCCCCGTGCGCGTACGCCGTGTCGAAGGCCGCAGCGCCCAGCCCGCGGCGCGCGGTGGTCGTGCTGCGGGTCACGTCCCCGCCTTCCGCGGCCGGCCGGGGTGCGCCGGCGGCGGTGCGCAGGGCGTCCGCCGCGCCGAGCAGCCGGGCCGCGGAGGCGAGGTGGCCGGTCAGCGTCCGGGCGCCGGCCAGGCCCTCCAGGGCCAGCGCGACCGCCCGGGGGTCGCCGGTGGCGCGGGCCGCGGCGAACCCGTCGAGGTGGCGCTCGCGGGCGGTGGCGGCGTCCCCGCGGAGTTCGGCGAGGAAGCCCAGTTCGCCCAGGACGAACGCGGTCCCCGGATCGCCTTCCCGGCCGCGGCACCACTCCAGCCAGGGCAGCAGATGCGCCTCCGCCTCGTCGAGCCGGCCCTCCCTCCTGGCACCGAGGGCGAGCCCGCACTCGGCGAACATCTCGCCGCGCCGGTGGGACTGTTCGGCGGCAAGCCGCAGCGCCCGCTCATGGTGGTCTCGGGCGGCCGCCAGGTCGCCGGTCAGCAGCGCGATCCGGCCGAGCCCGGAGAGCTTGTACGAGACCTGGATCCGCAGGCCCAACTCCTCGGCGCTGCGCAATCCCTCCTGGTGGAGCCGGGCCGCTCGGCCGTAGTCGCCGGTGATCTCGGCGATCGCGGCCAGGGCATCGGTGGCCTGCAACTGTCCCCAGCGGTCGCCCAGTTCGGCGAAGAGCGCGGCGCTCTCCTCGGCGGCGCGGCGGCGGGCGGGCAGGTCCTCGCCGCCGGTGCCCTGGGCGCGGCTGCTCAGCGCCGCCGCGGTGCCCCAGCGGTCGCCGAGCGCCCGGAACGCGGTCAGCGCCCGCACCATCCGGTCCGCCGCCACGCCGGGGTCGCCGAGGCCGACTTGGGCGTAGCCGAGGAACCACTGGGCCCAGGCCCGTTCGGCCGGGTCGTCGTGGGCTTCGTAGCGGCGCAGGACGGCGGCCGCCCGGGTCACCGGGTCGGCGTCCCCGCCCGCCAGTGAGGCCATGCCGACCTGCCAGGCGGCCGCCCGCAGCCGCCGGCCCTCCGGGACGTCCGGGTGCGCCCCGGCGGCCGCGGTCAGCGCGGCGTCCAGCGAGCGGCCCGCCTCCGCGAGCCGGCCGCGCAGGAACCAGTACCAGGCCAGGGCGTTCACCAGCCGGAGCGCCCGGTCCGCGGCGCCGTCCATGACCGCGCCGTCCAGGGCGGCGCGCAGGTTCGCGGTCTCCTGGTCGAGCCGTTCCAGCCACTCCCGCTGGGCCGCCCCGTACAGCAACGGGGCGGCGCGCTCGGCCAGTTCGGTGTAGTGGAGCTGATGCCGACGGCGGGTCGCGGACAGCTCGCCGGCCTCCCGGAGCCGTTCCAGGCAGTACGCGGCGACGGTCTCCAGGAGCCGGTAGCGGGTCCCGTACGGCGTCCGGGCGACCGTCACCAGCGAGCGGTCCACGAGCCGGGCCAGCAGCTCCAGCACGTCCTCGCGGGCGATGCCGTCGCCCGCGCAGACCGTTTCGGCGGCCTGCAGGGTGCAGCCGTCGGCGTGGACGGCCAGCCGGCGCAGCACGGTGCGTTCGGGACCGGGCAGCAGCTCCCAGCTCCAGTCGATCATGGCGCGCAGGGTCTGCTGGCGGCGTGGGGCGCCGCGCCGGGCGGCGGCCGGCAGCCGGAACCGGTCGTCGAGCCGGGCGCTCAACTCCCGTACGCCCAGGGCACGGACGCGGGTGGCGGCGAGCTCCAGGGCGAGCGGGATGCCGTCCAGCCGGCGGCAGATCTCGGCGACCGCGGGGGCGCTGTCGGCGTCCAGGACGAAGCCGGGGTCGGCGGCGGCCGCGCGGGCCGCGAACAGGGCGATCGCGCCGTCCGGGGCCAGCGGCGGTACGGGGTGGATCCGCTCGCCCGCCAGGCCCAGCGGTTCCTGTCCGGTGACCAGGATGCGCAACGACGGGGCGGCGGCCAGCAGTTCGGCGGTGACCTCGGCGGCCGCGTCGACGAGGTGCTCGCAGTTGTCCAGGACCAGCAGCAGGCGTTTGCCGCGGACGGCCGCGACCAGGCGTTCGGCCACCGGCCCGGCCGCCGCGCCCTCCTGGACGCCGAGCACGGCCAGCACCGCCTCGGCCACCTCGGCGGCGGTGCACTTGGCGCGACGGTCGCGGTCCGGGTCGTCCGGGCGGCCGAGGGCGGCCAGCTCCACCAGCCAGCTGCCGTCGGGGAAGTCGTCGGCCGGCCGGCCGGCGGTCTCCAGCGCGAGGCGGGTCTTGCCCACCCCGCCGGGGCCGGTGAGCGTCACCAGCCGGTGGGCCGCCAGGGCCTGCCCGACCTGGCGTACCGCCTCCTCGCGGCCGAGGAGTTCGGTGAGCGGGGTGGGGAGGTTGGTGCGGGGGCGGGGGCGCCGGGGCGGCTGCGCGCCCGGGGTGTGCGCCGGCGCCGTGGTGGCCACGGGCCGGGGCTGCCAGGGCTCTTGACGCAGGATCGCCTGGTGGACCGCGGTCAGTTCGGGGCCGGGGTCGACACCCAGTTCCTCGGCCAGCCGGGTGCGGATCTCGTCGTACGCGGCCAGCGCCTCGCTCTGCCGGCCGGACCGGTACAGGGCGGTCAGCTGGAGCGCGCGCAGCCGTTCCCGCAGCGGGTGCCGGACCACCAGGGAGGCAAGTTCGCCGGTCAGTGCGGTGTGCTCGCCCAGGTGCAGGCGGGCCGCGGCGTGCTCCTCCAGGGCGGTCAGCCGCTGCTCCTCCAGGCCCTCGGCCACCGGGCGGATCAGGTCGTCGTCCGCGAAGCCGGCGAACGCCGGGCCCTGCCACAGGTCCAGCGCCTCGGCGAGCAGCCCGGCCCGTTCCGCCGCGGAGCGGGCGGTCCGGGCGCGGCTGGTGAGCGCGGTGAAGCGGCCGGCGTCGAGGGCGTCGGCGGTGATGTCCAGCCGGTAGCCGGGCGGGGCGGTGGCCACCAGGGTGCGGGCGCCGGGTTCGGCGGTGTCCAGGGCGCGGCGGAGCTGGGAGACCTTGCTCTGGAGGGATGCGGTGGGGTGGGCGGGCGGCCGCGGGCCCCAGAGGTGCTCGATGAGCCGGCCGGCGGACACCGGACGGCCGTGGTGCGCCAGGAGGGCGGCGAGCAGGGCCCGTACCTTCTTCTCCGGGACGGGGGCCGGGCGGCCGTCGGTGGACCGCACGTCCAGCGGGGCCAGTACGCGGAACTGCATACGCACAACCGTACGAGGTGCGTCAGGAAACCGGCCGCGAGTCCGCCCAGATGCCCTCGAACTCCTCCCGGTAGGTCTCGAACAGCCCGTGGTCGCCGTCGCGTCCGTCCCGGGCGTCCTGCCGGACGAGGTCCCGGGAGCCGCCGCGCAGGACGAAGACCGGGGATTCCATGCCGCGGCTCTTGCGGAGGTACGGCTGGACGACGGCCAGACCGTCGGCCCCGTCGCCGTCGACGAGGTAGGCGGTGAACCGCGGGGTCTCGTCGAAGACCTGGATCTCGAAGGCGCCGGGGTCGCGCAGCCGGGCGCGCACCCGGCGCATGTGCAGGATGTTCATCTCGATGGAGCGGCTCATCTCGCCCTTCTTCAGGCCGATTTCCCGTTCCCGGCGGCGGACCGCGCTGCTGGCCGGGTTGAGGAAGAGCAGCCGGACCCGGCAGCCGGATTCGGCGAGCCGGACCAGGCGGCGGCCGGAGTAGTTCTGGACGAGGAGGTTGAGCCCGATGCCGACGGCGTCGAGCCGGCGGGCGCCGCCGAAGAGGTCCTCGGCCGGCAGCTGGCGCTGGAGGCGGACCCGGTCGGGGTGGACCCCGATGACGTCGGCGTAGCGGTCCCCGACGAGGTCCTCGACGGCGTCGATGGGCAGTCGCCCGGAAATACGGGTGCCGGCACCGGAGCCGAGTATGTCCAGCAGCCGGGCGGAGGCACGCTCGGCCTGGGCGAGCACGGTCTCGGACAGCGCGCGGTTGCGGGAGACGATGTTGCGGGCGACCTCCAGCTCGTCGAGGGCCAGTTCGACCTCCCGGCGGTCGTCGAAGTACGGCTCGAAGCAGGGCCAGTGCTGGACCATCAGTTCGCGGAGTTGCGGCAGCGTCAGGAAGCTGACGATGTTGTCGTCCGCGGGGTCGAGGAGGTAGCCCTTGCGGCGGCTGACCTCGCGGACCGCGACCGCCCGCTGCACCCATTCCTGACCGGCGGGGCCGGCCGCGGCGATCACCCATTCGTCGCCGTGCACCGGCTCGTAGATGGGCCGCAGCACGGCCGCCACCACGGCCCGCAGCCGCTGCTCGACGAGATTCAGCCAGATGTAGGCACGTCCGGCCCGGCGGGCACGGGTGCGCACCTCGCTCCACGCCTCGGCGCCCCAGTCCAGCTCCGCCCCGATCTCCAGCGGTCGTGCCAGGGACACCGCGCCGGGCGGTGCGTCGACGGAGCCGCCGTCATGCCCCTCATGACTCTCGTCACCAGGGGGCAACTCCAGCCCGCCGCTCACCTGCCACCGCCTTCCGAACCCCCGTGCCAACGATCAAGGCAGACTACTGCGGTGCGGGAGGCGGTGCAGCAGGATGGGTCGAGTCGTCTACCAACTCCCCTTATCCATAGTGCCCGTTGTGACCGGCGAGGGCGGGCGGAGTGAGCGGATTCATAGCCGTGACGTCGCGCGGGACCAGCTGGAAGCCCTGCCAGTGGACGGGCATCGGCTCCTGGTCCTCGTCCCTGGCGATGTGGTGGAACCCGATGTTGACCCACGCGATGGGGTGTTTCAGCGGCTGTCCGTTGACCCAGGTGTCCACGCTCCGCCCGGCGCGGGTACCGCAGTTGGCCAGGTTGTTGCTGGCGAACCGCTCGCAGGTGTTGTAGTCCGTGAAATAGACGTCGTGCCGGGTGTAACCGCGGCCGGTGTACTTGCTGGTGTGGCCCGGCACGATCTCGTACGAGCGCGGATGGCCGTCCTTGTTGCGGCCGTTGGGGCTGACCACCCGCCACCAGCGCAGCGGTCCGGCGTCGCCGGCGAGTTCCCGGGTGACGGGGGTACGGGTGGTGCGGATGGTGGGCGTGTTGCCGCCGGGGCGGGTGGTGGTGGCCGAATCGAACTGCTCGACCTTGTTGGCGGAGGATCCGTCCAGGCCGAAGTCGAGGCGCCAGAAGACGTTGTGGCTGTGGCTGGTGGCGTAGTCCTTGGCGCCCTTGCCGAGCGGCATGCCGCGGCCGTCGCCGGCGTCGTAGTCACCGGGTGAGACGGTGCCGGTGGCGCCGACCTGGAACGTCATGGTGCCGTCGCCGGCGAACCGCCATTCGGTGAGGTACTCGTACCAGCCGACCTTGTTGACGGTGTAGACCAGCAGGTCCTGGCCCTGGAGCTGGTAGGTCGGGGCCTGCTCGCCGGGGTAGGGGCCCATGCGGTAGGCGTGGCCGCGGGCGCGGGTGGTGGTGCACAGGCCGCTGACATTCGGGTGGGCGGGGTCGTAGGCGCCGGGCACCTTGACGGTCTTGATGGTGCCGCCGGGGCACTCGGCGGGGGTGAGTTTCTGCAGTCCCTGGGCGAAGCCCTGGCCGGTGAGGTCGTCGTACTCGTTCCTGCCGTCGTCGTAGGGGACGTGGATCTGGCCGAGGCGGGCGCTGGTGAGCACCTTGACCGGGCGGGGTTCGCCCTTGGGCCGGTACGAGACGTCGTCCAGGACCAGGCCGGCGTTGCCCTCGTAGTGCCAGCACATCTGCCAGGTGGTGCCGCCGTCCAGCGTCCGGGAGATACGGAACGCGGCGGAGCAGGGCGGGGCGGTGGCGGCGGCGCGGGCTCCGGGGGCTTCGCGGACGTCGGGGGCCGCCTGGACGGCCGGGGCGGTCAGCAGGGCGCTCGCGGCGAGCAGTACAGGGGCGGCGGCGAGCGCGGTGGTGCGCCGGCGGATGCGGGCGCCGGTGGTGTGCCTTCCGGGCATGGTGGCGGCTCCGGGGAGGGGAGAGGGTGGCGGTGGTCAGCCGAGGCGGGCGACGGTGCGGGCGCTGAGGTCGATCACGAGGCGGCGGGTGTCGATCCACGGGCCGTTCTTGACCTTGGTGAAGAGGTGGACGCAGCGGTGCGGTCCGCAGGCGGCCAGGGCGCCCGGGGCGTCGCCCTCGGCGCGGCCGCGGTAGACGAAGCCGGTGACCGCGAGCGGGCCGGGTCCGGTGAGGTCGTGGCCGGTGGCGTGGCGGTAGTCCTGTCGCAGTCCGGCGCCGAGCGGGTCGGCGATCAGCAGCCGGGCCGCCTCGACCGCCTCGGTGTGGCTGGGTGGCGGCTGGACGCCGTGCTGGGTGTCGGTGGCCTCCACCCTGGAGGTGGTCAGATTGACCGTTGTGGTGACGTAGCCGTCGGTCGCGTAGTCGTAGAACGAGACCAGGGCCCGGCGCGGCGGGTCGGCCAGGCCGGCTTCCGAGGGACGGCGTTCGGCCAGATCGGTGAGGAGCGGCTCGGGCCCCGGGCGGCCGGTGACGTTCCTGGCGGCGTTGCGCAGGGCGCGCGGCTGCGCCAGGTCCCGGGCGCGCCGGAGCTCGTCGCCGGTGAGCGGATCGCGTCCCCGGCCGCGTTCGCCCTGGGCACCGGCCGGCTCGACGACGCCCGGCGGCGGCGCGCCGGGGCCGCGTCCCGGGGCCGGGGCGCCGGCCCCGGCCGGCCGGGCGTCCGTCGTGCCGGTGGCACCGGCGCCGGCCGGCAGGGTGACGGCGGCCATGACGGCGGTGCCGGTCAGCGCCAGGGCGGCGCCGGCGAGGGCCTTCCCGAGGTGGCGGTGCAGCAGTCGGTGCACGGTTCCCCCCTGCTGTCACATCCGTGACATGCGGTCGCGGTCCCCCGTGGGTCCTCCAGTAGGACGACCATTAGGACGATCCGACATCCCGACGGGTTGCCACCATTCAGCGGGAATCTCGCGAAAATCCCTCTGTGAGGGACAAGTTGCGACAAGTTGGGGAAGGAATTCCCCTCGGTCCGCGGACGTGTGTCGTGGAGTCGCCGCAGCGCCCGACGAGAAAGTGGAAGAGTCTACGCATGCAGGTCTGGCCGGGACAGATGTATCCGCTGGGTGCCACCTATGACGGGGCGGGCACCAACTTCGCGGTGTTCTCCGAAGCCGCGAACCGCATCGAACTGTGTCTGCTGCACGACGACGGCTCGGAGACCGCCGTCGAGCTGCGCGAGAGTGACGCCTTTGTGCGGCACGCCTATCTTCCGGGGGTGATGCCGGGACAGCGCTACGGATTCCGGGTGCACGGTCCCTACGAACCGCAGCGGGGGAACCGCTGCAACTCCGCGAAACTGCTGCTCGACCCGTACGCCCGGGCGATGAGCGGGGTGATCGACTGGGACGAGGCGGTCTACGGCTACCACTTCGGGCGGCCCGAGGTCCGCAACGACCTGGACTCGGCGCCGCACACCATGGCCTCCGTGGTGGTCAATCCGTACTTCGACTGGGGCGACGACCGTCCGCCGCGCACCGCGTACCACGAGACGGTGCTCTACGAGGCCCATGTGAAGGGCCTGACGATGTGTCATCCGGAGCTCCCCGAGGAGCTGCGCGGCACCTATGCCGCGCTGGCGCATCCGGCGATCATCGAGCACCTGACGAAGCTCGGGGTGACCGCCCTGGAGCTGATGCCGGTGCACCAGTTCGTCCAGGACCACCGGCTGGTGGACGCCGGGCTGACGAACTACTGGGGCTACAACACCATCGGTTTCTTCGCGCCGCACAACGCCTACGCCTCCTGGGGCGACCGGGGGCAGCAGGTGCTGGAGTTCAAGACGGCGGTGCGGGCGCTGCACCAGGCCGGTATCGAGGTGATCCTCGACGTGGTCTACAACCACACGGCCGAGGGCAGCCATCTGGGGCCGACGCTGTCGTTCCGGGGGCTGGACAACGCCTCGTACTACCGGCTCTGTGACGACCGGCAGTACTACATGGACACCACCGGCACCGGGAATTCCCTGCTGATGCGCAGTCCGCACGTGCTCCAGCTGGTGATGGACTCGCTGCGCTACTGGGTGCAGGAGATGCGGGTGGACGGCTTCCGCTTCGATCTGGCGGCGACGCTGGCGCGCCAGTTCCACGAGGTGGACCGGCTGTCGTCGTTCTTCGACCTGGTGCACCAGGACCCGGTCGTCAGCCAGGTGAAGCTGATCGCCGAGCCCTGGGACGTCGGCGAGGGCGGCTATCAGGTGGGGAACTTCCCGCCGCTGTGGACCGAGTGGAACGGGAAGTACCGCGACACCGTGCGGGACCTGTGGCGGGGCGAGCCCCGGACCCTCGCGGAGTTCGGGTCCCGGCTGACGGGCTCGTCGGACCTCTATCAGGAGGACGGGCGCCGCCCGCTGGCCTCGGTCAACTTCGTGACCTGCCACGACGGCTTCACCCTGCGCGATCTGGTCTCGTACAACGACAAGCACAACCAGGCCAACGGCGAGGACAACCGCGACGGTGAGCGCTACAACCGGTCCTGGAACTGCGGTGCCGAGGGGCCGTCCGACGACCCCGGGGTGCGGCGGCTGCGGGCCCGTCAGATGCGGAACTTCATCGCCACGCTGATGTTGTCGCAGGGCGTGCCGATGCTCAGCCACGGGGACGAGTTCGGCCGCAGCCAGGGCGGCAACAACAACGCGTACTGCCAGGACAACGAACTGTCGTGGGTGCACTGGCCGGAGCCCGCGGGCCCGGAGGAGGACGCCTACGCGACGGACGAGGCAGACGAGGCAGACGAGGCGGACGGGGCGGAGCCGGAAGAGGCGGCGGCCGCGGAGTGGGGTGACGAGGAACAGCTGGAGCTGCTGGAGTTCGTCCGGCAGATGGTGTGGCTGCGGCGCGACCACCCGGTCTTCCGGCGCCGGCGGTTCTTCCAGGGACACCCGATCGAGGGCACCCACGACGAGCTGTCGGACATCGCCTGGTGCACCGCGGGCGGCCGGGAGATGGGCCCGCGGGACTGGCAGTCGGCGCACGCCAAGTCCCTGACGGTCTTCCTCAACGGCAGCTCGATCTCGGAGCCGGGGCCCCGCGGGGAGCCGGTCACCGACGACTCGTTCCTGCTGATGTTCAACGCCCACGACCAGGAGAAGGAGTTCACGGTTCCGGAGCACCTCGGCCGGCAGTGGCAGGTCGTGGTGGACACCGACCGGCCGCGGTCGGTGGCGGACGGCGGGGGCGCGAAGGTCAAGGCGGGCGACCGGCTGACGCTCACCGACCGGAGCATGCTGGTGCTGCAGCGGCCCGCGTAGCGGCCGCGGGCGCCGGGGCCGGGCCCCGGGTGGCCAGGGCGATGCCGAGGATCAGTACGGCGGCGCAGACGGCCACCGCGAAGGCGGCGGACGGGCTGTACGCCTCGGCGAGCCGGCCGGAGGCGGCCAGGGAGAGCGCCTGGCCGCCGACCACCGCGCTGGTGAGGAAGGCCATCGCTTCGGCCAGCCGGGTGGCCGGCACCAGGCGTTCGGTCAGCCCGAAGACGGTGATCAGATGCGGGGCGATGGCGGCCCCGAGCACCACGACGACCAGATACAGCGCCCCCAGCGTCCGTACCCACAACAGCGGCACGGACAGCACGATCAGCGCCGCGGCGGCCGTCCGCCAGCGCGCCGGCAGCCCGATCCGGGCGGGGACCAGCGCCAGCGACAGCCCGGCGGCGGCGCTCATCACCCCCATCGCGGCATAGACCAGCCCGGCCTGGCCGGGCTGGTGCAGACGGTCGGTGAGGGCGGTGATGCCGGCCTGGCAGGCACCGAAGAGGACGCCCTGCAGCGCCATCGACGCGCGCATCCCGTGGACCGCCCGGGGCGTTCGGGCGCGGGCCGGTGCGGCTTCGGCCGGTTGCCGTCCGGCGGGCCGGACCGCGGCCGCCGTCGGGTGCAGCGCGAACGCCGAACCGCAGACGGCCAGCAGCACCGCGGCCAGGGCGAGCGCGACGGCCGGCCGGGCGAGGGTGGCGGACAGCCCCACCAGGGCCGGGCCGAGCACGAACGACACCTCGTCCAGGGTGCCCTCGAAGGACAGCGCGGTGGTGACCGTGCGGTCGTCGGCCCGGGCCCGGCGGGCCAGCGCGACCAGCCGGGTGCGGGCGAGCGGGCCGATCTGCGGCACGGCGGCCCCGGCCAGCAGCGCGAGCAGCACCAGCGGCAGGGTCCCGGCCCGGGCCAGGGCGGCGGCCACCAGGGCGGCCACGGCGAGCGCGTCGCACCAGCAGGCGGCCAGCACCACCGGACGCTGGCCGTGCCGGTCGGCGAGCCGGCCGAGCAGCGGCCCGCCGGCCGTCTGACCCGCCGCCAGGGCCCCGCCCACGAGGCCCGCGGTGGCCAGTGAGCCGCTGGTGTCGGCCACCAGCAGGAGGCTGCCGAGCTGGCACATGGCGGTCGGGAGCCGGCCGAGGAAGGACACCAGGGGCAGCAGCGGCCCGCTGAGGGCGATCACCCGGCGGTAGGCGGTGACGGCGGTCATCGCCCGACGCTATCCGTCCGGGGCCGCGCGCCGTACGCACCGGACGTACGAAGCGGCCGGCCGCCCCGGCGTACAGGGTTGGAGGAAACGACGACGCCAATGCCGCGCAGCGATGACAGAACGGGCCGTCGGCGGGGTACGGGTGTTCCCATGACGCAGCCCTCGAGTTTGTCGCCGACCGCCACCTACCGGCTGCAGCTCCAGCCGGACTTCCCGTTCTCGGCCGCCGAGCGGGTGGTCCCCCATCTGGCCGCGCTGGGCGTGTCCCATCTGCACCTGTCGCCGGTGCTGGAGGCGGTGCCGGGGTCCACGCACGGGTACGACGTCGTCGACCACACGGAGGTGCGGGCCGAACTGGGCGGCGAGCCGGGCCTGCGGTCCCTGGCGGCGACGGCCCGGGCGCACGGCCTCGGGCTGGTCGTCGACATCGTGCCGAACCACATGGCGGTGCCGGGGCCGACGTTTCTGAACACGCCGCTGTGGGAGGTCCTGCGGGACGGCCCGGCGTCCCCGTACGCCCGCTGGTTCGACGTCGACTGGGACGGCGGGCACGCCGGCCGGCTGCTGCTGCCGGTGCTGGGCGGGAGGATCGGCGACGAGGCACAGCACCTCCGCGTCGATCCGGAGGACGGGGTGCTGCGCTACCACGACAAGGTCTTCCCGCTGCGCCCCGGTACCGAGGAACTGCCGCTGGCGCGCCTGCTGGAGGCGCAGTGGTACCGCCTCGCCTGGTGGCGGCTGGCCCGCAGCGAGCTGAACTACCGCCGCTTCTTCACCATTTCGGACCTCATCGCGGTGCGCGTCGAGGAGCCGGAGGTCTTCGAGGCGACGCACGCGACGGTGCTGCGGCTGATCCGCGAGGGCGTCATCGACGGGCTGCGCATCGACCACCCGGACGGGCTGGCCGACCCCGTCGGCTATCTGGCGCGGCTGCGTGCGGCCACCGGCGGGCGCTGGACGGTCGTCGAGAAGATCCTCACGGGCGAGGAGCGACTGCCCGGCAGCTGGGCGTGCGCGGGCACCACCGGCTATGACGCGCTGCGCCACATCGACGGGCTGTTCGTCTGCCCGCAGGGCGCCGGGCGGCTCTTCTCCCACTACCGGGACTTCGTCACGCCGCTGGCCGACGAGGGCGGCGACTGGGAGGAGACGGTGCGCCGGGCCGCCTACGAGGTGGTCAGCCATGATCTGGCCGCCGAGGTGGAGCGGCTGGTGCGCACCGCGGCCCGGATCAGTGCGCGCGATCCGCGGCCGGGCGACCATGCGGCGTGGGCGTTGCGGCAGGCGCTGCGGGAACTGCTCGTCCGGCTGCCGGTCTACCGGCCGTACGCCGGCGACGCCACGCGGGCGGTGCAGGACGCGGCGATGCTGGGCCGGGCGGCGGCCGGGGCGCGCACCGCGTTCCGGGTGCCCGAGGAGGCCCGGGCGGTGGACCTGATCCACGATCTCGCGCTGGGGGTCGGCGCGGACGGGGAAGCCGCGCTCGACGATGCTCCGGATCCTGCCGACGGTCCCGACCGGGCCGACGGTCCCGACCGGGCCGACCGTCTCGACCGGGCCGACTTCGCCGCCCGTTTCGCCCAGACGGCGTCCGCGCTGCACGCCAAGTCCGTGGAGGACACCGCCTTCTACCGCTATCCGGTGCTGCTGTCGGCCTGTGAGGTGGGCGGCGACCCCGGTGAGCCCGCGCTCGGCCCGGAGGCGTTCCATGCGTACGGCGCCCGCATCCAGCGGGACTGGCCGGCGACCGGCACGGTGCTCTCCACGCACGACACCAAGCGCAGCGCCGACGTCCGGGCGCGGATCGCGGTGCTGTCGGAGTGCCCGGACCGGTGGCGGGACGTGCTGGCCGGGATCGGGGAGGACGCGGTGTGCGGCGCCGGGGCGGCGTTGCTGCCCGCTGCCGGGCCGGCCGATCCGATGGTCTCCTGGCTGGCCTGGCAGACCGCGTTCGGCCTGGGCGCCACCGCCGACGGTCCCGCGGCCACGGCGCCACCACCCGGCGAGAGCTGGGGAAGGGTGGCGCCCGCGGTCCTCAAGGCCGTGCGGGAGGCCGGGCTGCGCACCTCGTGGACGGAGCCGAACGCGGCGTACGAGGAGGCGGTGACGGAGTTCGTACGGACCGGGCCGTGCGGTGTGACGGCTGCGCCGCTGGCCGCGCTGACGGCGCAGCTCGCGCCGTACATCCGCGCCAATGTCCTGGGTGCGGCGCTGCTGCATCTGACGATGCCGGGCGTCCCGGACCTCTATCAGGGGACCGAACTCACCTACGCCGCACTGGTCGACCCGGACAACCGGCGGCCCGCCGCCTTCCGTCCGGAGCTGCTCGCCGAACTGGACGGCGGGGCGGGGGGCAGACCGGACGGCGGGCCGGACTGCGGGGCGAACGGTGGGGGCGCGCCGCTCGATCTGGCCGGTGAGAAGTTGCGGTTGACCGTCGCGGCGCTGCGGCTGCGGCGGGCGCATCCGGAGTGGTTCGGCGCGGCCGGCTCGTACACCCCGGTGTACGCGGAGGGGCCGGCGGCCGAGCACTGTGTCGCCTTCTGCCGTACCGGGCGGGTGCTGACGGTGGTGACCCGGCTGTCGCTGCGCCTGGTGGAGACCGGCGGCTGGTGGGACACCGGGCTGCGGATGCCGCCGGGCGGCCCCTGGCGCGATGCGCTGTCGGGGGGTACCGGGCGGGAACTGCCGGGTGGCGAGGTGGTGGGGCTGAGCGAGCTGTTGTCCCGGTCGCCGGTGGCGTTGTTCGTACGGGAGTGACGGGCCGGCGCGTCCTCCGTTCGGGGCGGGCCGTGGCCCGGTTCATGGGGTGTCCGCCGGGTCGGTGGCCGCGGGGCCGGTCGTGCGCAGGAGGTCGGTGAACTCCGCGGCGGCGCCGGTCAGTTGGACCCGGGAGAAGACCGTGATGTCGCGGCGCCACGGTGGGTCGGTGGGCACCGACGCGCAGTCCAGGCCGGTCAGTTCGTGGGCCGCGGTGAGCAGCACCCCGACGCCCGCCGAGGCCATCCGGACGGCGGTCGAGGTGTGCTGGGTGCGGACCGCGGTGCGCGGGGTGAAGCCGGCCCGTTCGCACTCCACGTCCAGCCAGCGCCGGCCGTCGACCACCGGCTCCAGGCTGCAGCGCACCCAGGGCCGGTCCGCGAGGTCCGCCAGCCGCACCGAGGGCCGGTCGGCGAGCGGATCGCCGTGCGGGACCACGAGCACCATGCGCTCGTTTCCGACCACGCTGACCGGCCCCGGCCAGTCATTGGGGCGGGGCCCCAGCGCCATGTCGGCCACCCCGCGTGCCATCTGTTCCTCCAGCTCACCGGTGGTGGCGTATTCGTGCAGCACCAGGCGTACGCCGGGCCGGGACCGGGCCCAGCGGGCGCAGACCTCCGGCAGCACTCCGAGGGCGTGCGCGTGCACCGTGGCGATGTGGAGTTCTCCGGTCCGGGCGCCGCCCGCGGCCAGTGCGGCGCGCCGGGCCTGCCGGGCGCTGCGCACGGCGAGTTCGGCGTGCGGGAAGTAGGCCCGGCCCATCGCGGTCAGCCGTACCCCGCGCGGCATCCGTTCCAGCAGCGGGCCGCCGACCTCCCGTTCCAGTGCCTTGATCTGGTGGGAGAGGGCGGACTGGGTGACGTGCAGGGCCTCGGCGGCGCGGGTGAAGGACTCCTCTTCCACCACGGCTACGAGGTATTCCATCTGGCGCAGGCTCATGGCCGGCCTCCCAGGGTTGTTTCTGCGGCGCCGTGGTGGTTGCTCACCGTTGCTCCGCCACACCGGCATGACGATTCCTCATCAGCTCCATAAAAACATTGCCTTGGACTCATGAGTGCAGGTGGGCGGAGGCTGGGCCCATGAGTGAGAGGGATCGATTCACCACACCCGACGTCATCGTGATCGGCGGCGGCACCGGCGGGTACAGCACGGCGCTGCGGGCCGCCGCGCTGGGGCTGCGGGTGGTGCTGGCCGAGCGGGATCTGATCGGCGGCACCTGTCTGCACCGCGGATGCATCCCCAGCAAGGCGATGCTGCACGCCGCCGAGCTGGTGGACGGGATCGCGGAGGCCCGGGAGCGATGGGGCGTCAAGGCGAGTGTGGACGCGCTCGACTGGCCGGCGCTGGTGGCCACCAGGGACGGCATCGTGGCGCGCAACCACCAGGGCGTGGAGGGGCATCTGCGGACCGCGGGGGTGCGGGTGCTGCGGGGTACGGCGCGGCTGACCGGGCCGCGTACGGTGCATGTGGAGGGCGCCGGGGAGCTCACGGCCGGGCGCGGCATCGTGCTGGCCACCGGGTCCCGGCCGCGGCTGCTGCCGGGGCTGGCGGCGGACGGACGGACCGTCGTGACCAGCGATGATGCGCTGTTCGCCGCGGAGCTTCCGGGGTCGGTGCTGGTGCTGGGCGGAGGCGCGATCGGTGTCGAGTACGCCTCGTTCCACCGGTCCATGGGGGCCGAGGTCACGCTCGTCGAGGCGGCCGAGCGGTTGCTGCCGTTGGAGGACGCCGATGTGGGCCGCCATCTGGCGCGCGGGCTGAAGAAGCGCGGTATCACGGTCCGGACGGGCTCCACGCTCGTCGGCACCGAGCTCCTTCCGGACGGGGTCCGGGCGACCGTACGGACCTCCAAGGGCGAGGAGGTGCTGGTCGAGGCGGAGCGGCTGCTGGTGGCGATCGGGCGGGCGCCGGTGACCGACGGGCTGGGGCTGGAGGCGGCCGGGCTGGCCACCGACGAGCGGGGGTTCGTGGTGCCGGCGGACTGGTCGCGGCTGGAGACCGCGGTCCCGGGCATCCATGTGGTGGGAGACCTGCTGCCGCCGCCTTCCCTGGGGCTCGCCCATGCCTCGTTCGCCGAGGGGATGTTGGTGGCCGAGACGCTGGCGGGGGTGCCGTCCCGGCCGGTGGACTACGCGACGGTGCCGCGGGTGACGTACTCCTCGCCGCAGACCGCCTCGGTCGGCCTGACGGAGGAGGAGGCGCGGGCCCGGGGACTGGCGGTCCAGGTCAACACCCTGCCGCTGACCGCGACCGCGAAGGGCATGGTGCACGGCAAGGGCGGCCTGGTGAAGGTGATCGCGGCGGCCGAGGGGGCGGCGGGTGCGGCCACCGGGGCGGTGCTGGGCGTGCATCTGGTGGGTCCGCAGGTCTCGGAGATGATCGCGGAGAGCCAGCTGATCGTGGCCTGGGACGCCGAACCGTCCGATGTGGCGCAGCTCGTGCACGCCCATCCGACGCTGTCGGAGGCGGTCGGTGAGACCTTCCTGACGCTGGCGGGACGGGGGCTGCACCAGCACTGAGCGCCGGCACCGAGCACCGGCGCCGTGCGCCGGGCCGCCCGGTTAATTCGGTTGCGGTCCGGCGCACGGCTGTCACCATGGCCCGGTACACAGGGATGACTGAACTGGAGCACGGAATGCGCGGATTCCTCGGAACGACTCATCGCCCCATCCGGACGACCGTCTTCGAGGACACGCCCTTCCATGCACCTTTCGCACACCCTGAACATCGGGATTCTCGCCCACGTCGACGCGGGTAAGACCAGCCTCACCGAGCGGCTGCTGTTCGACACCGGCGTCATCGACCGGCTCGGCAGTGTGGACGCCGGTGACACCCGGACCGACACCGGCGAGCTGGAGCGGCAGCGCGGCATCACGATCCGCTCGGCGGTCGCCTCCTTCACCGTCGGCGACGTCCAGGTCAATCTGATCGACACCCCCGGCCACTCGGACTTCATCGCCGAGGTCGAACGGGCCCTCGGTGTGCTCGACGGCGCCGTGCTGCTGCTGTCCGCGGTGGAGGGCGTCCAGGCCAGGACCCGGGTGCTGATGCGGACGCTGCGGCGGCTGCGCATGCCCACCCTGCTCTTCGTCAACAAGATCGACCGGCCCGGCGCCCGTGGGGCGGAGCTGGTGGCCGACATCCGCCGGCTGCTGACCCCGGCCGTCGTGCCCCTGACGTCCGTGACCGGTCTCGGCACCCCGCAGGCCCGCGCGGTCCCGTACGCTCCGGCGGATCCGGAGGCGCGCGAGCGGATCGCGGAGGCCGTTGCGGAGGTGGACGAGTCGGTGCTGGCCCGGCTCGTCGAGGGCACACCGCCGGACGCGGAGCAGCTGCGGGCGGCGCTGTCCGCCCGGACGGCCGACGGGTCGCTGCATCCGCTGTTCTTCGGCTCGGCGCTCGGCGGTCAGGGCGTCCGGGCGCTGGTCGACGGCATGGTCCGGCTGATCCCGCCGGCCCCGGTGGCGCCGGTCGGTCCGCCGCGCGGCACCGTCTTCGCCGTGCACCAGCCACCACAGGGCGAACGGACCGCGTATCTCCGGTTGTTCGCGGGCGAGCTGCGGGCCCGGCAGCGGGTCGAGCTGCACCGCGCCGGCGGCGACCCGCTCACCGGCCGGATCACCGCGCTGGACGTCGTCGGGCGGCCGCCCGGGGACGACGGGCCGCTGACCGCCGGCAACATCGCGGTGGTCCGCGGGCTGCCCGGCATCCGGACCGGCGACCGGCTGGGTCCGCCCGGCGACACCCCGGACGGCCCCGCCCACTTCCCCTCCCCCACCCTCGAATCCGTGGTGCACGCCCGCGACCCGGAGCGCGCCGCCGCCCTGCGCGCCGCGCTGCTGACGCTGGCCGACCAGGACCCGCTGCTGGCGGTCCGCCCGGCGCCGGACGGCGCGACCTCGGTGCTGCTGCACGGCGAGGTGCAGAAGGAGGTCCTGGCGGCGACGCTGCGTCAGGAGTACGGCATCGAGGCCGGCTTCGCGCCGAGCCGGGTGGTGTGCGTGGAACGGCCCTGCGGGGTCGGCGAGGCGCTGGCGGAGATCGCCCGGCGCGGGCACACCGGGCCGTGGGCCACGGTCGGGCTGCGGGTCGAGCCGGGCGCCCGCGGCTCCGGTCCGGTCTTCACCTACGAGACCGAACTGGGCGCCCTGCCGCACGGCTTCCACCAGGCCGTCGAGGAGACCGTGCTGGCCACCCTGCGCAGCGGTCCGCGCGGCCTGGCGGTGACGGACTGCCGGGTCGTGCTGACCCGGTCCGGGTTCATCGGTCCGGTGAGCACGGCCGGCGACTTCCGGGCGGTGACCCCGGGAGTCCTGCTGCGGGCGCTGGACCGGGCCGGCACCCGGGTCTACGAGCCGTACCACGCCTTCGAGGCGGAGGTTCCGGTGGACGCGCTGGCACCGGTGACCGCCCGGCTCGCGGCGCTCGGCGCGGAGCTCGACCGGACCACCGGCGGCCGACGGTCCTGGCTGATCAGCGGGGCCCTCGCGGCGCGTCATGTGCCGCAGATCCAACGGGACTTGCCGGGCCTGACACACGGTGAGGGGGTGTGGACGTCCAGCCCGTCGGGGGACCGTCCGGTGCGCTCCGACCTCCCGGAGGCAGGGGTTCAGCGCTCCGTGAGGACGTAATCCACGTGGCCGAAGGTGATGTGGTCGCCGGGGCCGACCGGGACCTCGCCGACCACCCGGCGGCCGTTGACGCAGGTGCCGTTGGTGGAGCCGAGATCGCGCAGCAGCCAGCCCTTGCCGGCGCTGCGCAGCTCGGCGTGCGCGCGGGAGACCGTCTCGTGGTTGAGCCGCAGGCCGACGCCCGGTGCCCGCCCTATGACCAGCGGGAGGGGGCTCGGTTCGGGCAGCAGCAGCTTGGGCAGCCGCTCCATCCGCCAGGCCCGGCGCACCCGGAGGTGGAACGCCGACACCCGGCCGACCGCCCGCAGCAGGGTGCCCTGGACCTTGCCGCGGCTCGCCAAGTCGGCGGTGAGCAGGTCCAGTTCGGCGTTCTCCTGGGCGGTGAGCACGAGTTCCAGCCGCCGCAGGAAGGTGTCCTGGGACAGCCGCCCCTGCGCCGCGCCGTCCCGCAGCAGGTCAAGGGCGCGTTCCCGGTCGGCGTCCGACGGCCGCGCCGGACGCGCGGGGAACTCCAGCGAAGTCATGCCGTGATTGTCGGGCTCGCGCGAGCCGCTGTCCAGGCGAGGTGGGTGCCAGGCAGCGGGCGGCCCCGGGCGGTGCCGGACGGCCCGTCGAACGGCCGTCAACGGCCCGTCACCTCGCCGGAACGGACGCACGCATTGGCGCGATGTCGGCCCGTGCCGCCACGTCGGGCTGTCGGGCGGCGCGCCGGCGTGCTTGGGTCGTCCGGACCGGGTGCGAACGAAGGAGGACGGCCGTGCTGTTCGAGGTGTGGGCGCCACGCGCCGGGCGGGTGACTCTCCGGTGGGCGGGCGAGCGGGCCACCGAACCGGAGATTCCGATGGCTCCGGACGACGCCCGCGCGGGCTGGTGGCACACCGAGGCGCCGGCCCGCGACGGCGACCGCTACGCGTTCCGGCTCGACGACGGGCCGGCGCTGCCCGACCCCCGGGCCGCCCGGCTGCCGGTGGGCCCCGGCGGCCCGGCCGCGGTCGTCGAGCACGACCGGTTCGGCTGGCGCCATCCGTGGTCCGGCCGCCCGCTGCCCGGCGCGGTCCTGTACGAGCTGCACATCGGGACGTACACCCCGGAGGGCACGTTCGACGCCGCCGCCGCGCGCCTGCGGCACCTGGCCGACCTGGGCATCACCCACATCGAACTGATGCCGGTCTGCCCGTTCCCGGGCACCCACGGGTGGGGCTACGACGGGGTCGCGCCCTGGGCGGTGCACGAGCCGTACGGCGGGCCCGAGGGCCTGAAGCGGTTCGTGGACGCGGCGCACGGCCTGGGCCTGGGCGTGGTCCTCGACGTGGTGCACAACCACCTCGGCCCGTCCGGCAACCATCTCCCGGAATTCGGCCCGTACTTCACCGACACCCACCACACGCCGTGGGGCGCGGCGGTCAACCTCGACGCGCCCGGTTCCGACGAGGTCCGCGCCTACTTCCTCGGGAGCGCGCTGTCCTGGCTGCGTGACTACCGGCTCGACGGGCTGCGGCTGGACGCCGTGCACGCGCTGCACGACGACCGGACCCCGCACTTCCTGGCCCAGCTGTCCGCGGCCGTGGACGCGCTGGCCGGCCGGCTGCACCGCCCGCTGTTCCTGATCGCCGAGTCCGATCTGAACGATCCGCGCACCACCGCGCCGCGCACCAGCGGCGGCCAGGGTCTGCACGCCCAGTGGAACGACGACTTCCACCACGCCCTGCACACCGCGCTCACCGGCGAGTCGCAGGGCTACTACGCGGACTTCGCACGGGCCCCGCTCGCCGCCCTCGCCAAGACCCTGACCGGCGGATTCTTCCACGACGGTACGTACTCCAGCTTCCGCGGCCGGCCGCACGGGGCACCGCTGGACCTGCGGAAGACCCCGGCGTACCGGCTGCTGGCCTACGCCCAGACGCACGACCAGATCGGCAACCGGGCCCTCGGCGACCGGCTCGCCGCCGGCCTCTCCCCCGGCCTGCTGGCCTGCGCCGGCGCGCTGGTGCTGTGCGCGCCGTTCACCCCGATGCTGTTCATGGGCGAGGAGTGGGGGGCACGCACACCCTGGCAGTACTTCACCGACCACACCGATCCCGAGCTGGCGGAGGCGGTACGGGCCGGCCGGCGGCGGGAGTTCGCCGAGCACGCCTGGGCGGGCGACCGCGCCGAGTGGCCCGACCCGCAGGACCCGGCCACCCGTGACCGCTGCGTGCTGGACTGGTCCGAGCCGGCCGTGGCCCCGCATGCCGGCCTGCTGGCCTGGTACCGCACGCTGCTGGCACTCCGTCGCGAACTGCCCGCACTGACCGACCCGGACCCGCGGCACACCTCGGTCCGCTTCGACGAGGAGGCCCGCTGGCTGCTGCTGTGCCGCGGTCCCCTGCGGGTGGCGGTCAACCTCTCGCCGCAGGCGACCGCCGCGGTGCCGCTCCCGGCCGGGGACGGCGGCCGGCAGCCGGCCCTGCAAGCCCTGGCGGGCTGGCCGGCGGCCCGGCTGCCGGGGGCGGACGGCATCCTCCGGGTGCCTCCGGAGTCGGTGGTGGTAGTGGGGCCGTGAGCTTCCCGGGCCCATGAGCTTCCTGGGCCCGTGAACCGGCTCGGGAGGGGGGCGGGGGCGGACGGCGCGGGGCGGAGGGTGCGGGGGGGGCGGCAGAGGCCCCGGCCGGCCGGCAGGCCGGCGACGACGCCAGGCCGGCGCCGCCGAGGGCCTCCGTGACCGGGGGACTCGCTCTCGCCCGAGCGTCCCTCCGACCAATACGTGGTGGACACTATGTCTGTGCCGCTGCATCTCTCGGACCTGCTGGCCCGGCCCGACCTCCGTCTCTCGGTCACCTACGACGTGCCGCCGCACCTGCTGGCCCGCACGGTCGAGGCCGCGACCGTCTCGGACCTGCTGTCGCCCGGCAAATGGCTCCAGGGCGGCGAACTGCTGATGACCATCGGCCTCCTGCTGCCCATGGAGCCGGCCGCCTGCCGCGCGTACGTCCGGGATGTCGCCGAGGGCGGGGCGGCCTGCCTGGCGCTCGGGCTGGGGGAGGGACTGCCGTACCAGGAGGCGCCGGAACCGCTGGTGACCGCGGCCGAGGAGGCCGGGCTGCCGCTGCTCACGGTGCCGGACGAGGTGCCGTTCATCGCGGTCACCAAGGCGGTCTTCGACGCCCGGGCCACCGAGCAGCGCGCGGCGCTGCACCGGGCGTTCGCCACCCAGCGGCGGCTGACCGCGGCGGCGGCCGGCGACGGGCTGCGGCCGATGCTGGCGGAGTGGACGGCCGCCACGGGTGTCGGCGCGGCGGTGCTCGATCCGCTCGGGCGGCTGCTGGCGGCGGGCGAGCGGGAGCCGCGCACCCCGCTGGCCGAGGCCCGCGATCTGCTCGACCGGGTCGCCGCGCGCGGGCTGCGCGGCAGTGCGTCCAGTACGGCCGGCGGGCAGCAGCTGGAGGTGCAGCCACTGGGCGCGCGGCGGCTGCGCGGCCTGCTGCTGCTCACCGGCCGTCCGGACGACGCCGCCCGGTCGGTGGTCCCCGGTCTGGTCTCGCTGCTCTCACTGGAGCTGGAACGCCGCCACCTGCGCGACGAGCCGGAGCGCCGCCGCCGGTCGGCGCTGCTGTCGGAGCTCCTTGCCGAGGAGCATCCGGCACCCGGCCGGGCCCGGGACATGCTGCACTCGGTGGGGCTGACGACCGAGCGGGTGCGCGGCGTGGTGGTGGAGGCGGTGAGCGGGGACGCCCCACGCACGCGGGCAGGGGACGCAGCCCCCACGCGGGCAGGGCACGACGCGCGCACACGGACACGGGACGACGCGCGCACGCGGGCAACGGGAGCCGGTTCCGGTCCGGCGGCCCCCGAACCCGCCGGCCGGTCCACCGCCGAGTCCGCCGAATCCGCCGCGCAGGAAATGGCCGCCGACCTCGCCCTGGCGATGCCCGGTGGACTGGTCCGGGTCGTGGGTGGTACCCCGGGCGGCACCACCAACGGCACCGCGGGCGGCACCACCGACGGCATTCCGGCCGGTGCACCGGACCGCACACCAGGCGGGCTGTCCGGCCCGGTGGTCGAGGCGGTGGTCGGCGAAGACCTGGACATCCGGGACGTACTGGCCCGCTTCGCGCCGGGCCGACCGGCCGGCATCGGACCGGTCACCGCACCGGAGGCGGTACGGGTGTCGCTGCGGCAGGCGGCCGGTCTACTGGCCGTCAGCCGGGCGTCGGGCGAGCCTGCCGAGGCCCGCCAGAGCCAGGCCAGCCGACTGCTGCTCGACCTCGGCGACCGCCGCACGCTGCAGGGCTACGCCGACACCGTGCTCGGCCCGCTCGACCTCGCCGACCACGGCGAGGAGCTGCTCGCCACCCTGGCGGCCTGGCTGGAGACCGGCGGCGCCTGGGACGCCACCAGCCGCCGGCTCGGCGTGCACCGGCACACCGTCCGCAACCGCCTCGACAAGGCCATGGATCTGACGGGCCGCCGCCTGGACGACCCGGACGACCGCTTCGACCTGTGGCTGGCCACCCGCATCCGCCGCGGCGGCACACCGTCCCCGGGGTCTGCCGGCCGAACTACGGCGGCCACCCCTCCACCGGCACAGCCGGAGCGGTGACGCGAGAGGGGAGGGGCGGTGCCTCCCCCGGCACAGCCGGACCAGTGACGCACCGCCCGTCCCCCGAGCACACCCGGACCGGTGGCGCCCCGCCCCCTGCACCCGGACCGGTGACACACCGCCCGTCCCCCGGCCCGCCCTTCACTCTCCCCGGCGCACCGTCTTTACTGCGAGGGTGACCTACGAGATCCGCACCCTCAGTCCCGGCGCTCCCGGCGCTCCCGGGGCCGACGGCCCCGCCGCGCCGCCCCCGGCCCCCGCTCCGTCCCCGCACCCCGCACCGGCCCACGGGCCCGGCACCCTGGTCGCGGTCAGCGACCTGCATGTCCGCTATGCCGAGAACCGCGAGATCGTCGAGGGGTTAAGACCGGAGTCCGCCGACGACTGGCTGCTGGTCGCCGGCGACGTGGGCGAGTACGTCGCCGACATCCGCTGGGCGCTCGGCCTGCTCAGCGAACGCTTCGCCAAGGTGGTGTGGGTGCCGGGCAACCACGAGCTGTGGACCCCCGCCGACGATCCGGTGCAGCTGCGCGGAGTGGCGCGGTACGAGCATCTGGTGGAGATCTGCCGGGAGTTGGGCGTCCTGACGCCCGAGGACCCGTACCCGGTCTGGGAGGGGGCCGGCGGCCCGGTCATCCTCGCCCCGTTGTTCCTGCTCTACGACTACACCTTCCGGCGACCGGGCGTGACCTCCAAGGAGGAGGCGCTCGCCCAGGCCGAGCGGGCCGGGGTGGTGTGCACGGACGAGTTCCATCTGCACCCGGACCCGTATCCCACCCGCGAGGACTGGTGCCGGGCCCGGGTGGCGGCCACCGAGGCACGGCTCGCGGCCCTGCCGGAGGACCTGCCGACCATCCTGATCAACCACTGGCCGGTGGTCCGGGAGCCCACCGACCCGCTGTGGTACCCGGACTTCGCGCTGTGGTGCGGCACAGAAGCCACCGCCGACTGGCCGCGCCGGTTCCGTGCCGCCACCGTGGTCTACGGCCATCTGCACATCCCCCGCCTACTGATCTGCGACGGCGTACCGCATCAGGAGGTCTCGCTCGGCTATCCCCGGGAGTGGCGGCGCCGCTCCGGCACACCGGGCCGTCCGGTGCAGATCCTGCCGGCCGCCGCCACCGTGGGCTCCGGCACCACGGGGGTCCGGGCGTGATCGACAAGCTGCTCCCGGCGCCGATCGTGACCGCCGAGTCCTTCGAGGACGCCCCGCTGTCCGAGATGTTCCCCGAGGAATGGGCACTGGTGGCAGGCGCCGTGCCCAAGCGCCAGCGGGAGTTCGGCACGGTACGAGGCTGTGCCCGCGCCGCGCTGTCCCGGCTGGGCATCGCCCCGGCACCACTGCTCCCCGGCCGCGACCGGGCGCCTGAGTGGCCGGAAGGCATCGTCGGCGCGATGACGCACTGCGCCGGTTACCGGGCAGCGGCGGTGGCCCGCCAACGGGACATCCGGACCGTCGGCCTGGACGCCGAACCCAACCTTCCGGTCTCCGACCCGGGCGTCATGGACCTCGTCACCCTCCCCGAGGAACGCGCCCAGCTGCACCATCTGGCCGATCTCGAACCCGAGATCTCCTGGGACCGCCTGATCTTCAGCGCGAAGGAGAGCGTCTACAAGGCGTGGTACCCCCTCGCCCACCGCTGGCTCGGCTTCGAGGACGCCCTGCTCACCCTCGACCCCACCGACGCCACCTTCACCGCCCGCCTCCTCGTCCCCGGCCCCCTCGTCAACGGCACCGAAGTCACCGAGTTCACCGGCCGCTGGCTGGTCGAGGAGGGCCTGGTGGTGACAGCCATCACCATGCCGGCCTGATCCGGAACCTTCCCGACGGAAAACGCGCGGTGCCCGCAAAGGCCGAGGCTTTCGCGGGCACCACCCGCTCCTGCCTGCCGTGCCGGTAGGCCGACCACCTGCCGGCATCCCCAGCGCGACCGACGACCTGCTCGGCCGGTCGAAGAGGAAGAATTTCTAGTAGTTGATGGTGTGGTTCCGCAGAATCTGCCGTGCCTTGCTGTCAGTGACGAGGTGTGCGGTAGGCCGCAAAGCGAAGTACTCGCGGAACGTGGAGACCTTGTGGGTGCTCAGCAGCGCGATGGTGCGGTTCCAGGTGCCGCCGTCCACGGTGCGCCACAGGTCGAGCAGTGAGCCGCCCACGTTGCCCTGGACCGTGTCGCCGTCGTCGTACGTGGAGCCGTGCGCGAAGTCGATGGCCATGCCGTTCGACCCGACGTAGCGGTAGTCGCCCAGGACGTAGGCGGCGGCCGAGTCGGCGAAGGCCTCCGTCCATGCGCAGGTTTCGGAACTCGCCTGGTCGACCCAGTGCGTGCGGCAGCGGGTGGTCTGCGGGAACCAGCCGCCGAACAGCCGGTGTTGGAGGAAGTGCGCACTCTCGTGCAGCACCGTGTGTTCGGAGTCGGGCACATCACCGTCCAGGTGGACGGTGTTGTGCTGGGGGTCGTAGAGGGCGTCGGAAGGGGCCGATGAGTCCCACCGCATGGCCAGTTCGGTGCAGGTGGTGTTGTCGGTCTCCCCGGGGCTCCAGCAGTTGCTCTTGGGGTTGCCCCGCTTCCACCACAGCTCGTTCGCGGTGTCGAAGGCATGCCAGGCGCGCATGTCACCGGACGGCGGCTTCCTGGCTCCCAACGAGCGGCTGCCGGACACGGCCTTCTGTACCGGCGAGTTCCAGGTGAAGGTGGCTCCGCTGCCGTTGGTGACCTTCCAGAGCTTGCTGCTCTCCGCCGAGACCCGGACCCACATCCGTTCCATCGACCGCGGGGTTTCGGGGGTGTAGCACGCCTGGAAGCCCCCGTTGGAGACATCCGTGAACAGGGCCTGGGTGTTGAGTTTCCGCGGGCTGCCCAACGCCCCTTCCCGGCCCCACAGTTCGACGTTGGCATTGCGTACCGGTTTGGTCTTCCACGGTTTGCCGGGCCCGCTCTCGGCCGACCGGTAGTCGAAGTGGAGGGAGCCGTTCAGGCAGATCTTCTTGGCGGCCGCCCCGGGCGCACCGGCCGCACCGGCCCCGCCGGAGAGCAGGGTGATGGAGACGGCGGCGGCGACGATCAGTGCGATGACTCCGGAGCCTGCTATGACGAGCTTTTTCCGTAGAAAGCGGTCTGTTGCTTGAGGCATGGTGGGACTCTCTGGTCGTTCCGACGCGGCGACGGTCGCGCCGCGGCACGACGCGAGGCCCCGCCCAGGGCGCACACCGCCCGCGGGGCCTCGCTACCGTTCGTTGACGGCCGGGTCGTCGGTCGTCAGTCCTCGTCCGGGGCGGTGGGGAGGGCGGACTGGATGAGATCCATGACCGAGGCATCGGTGAGGGTGCTGACGTCGCCCAGGGCGCGGTTCTCGGCGACGTCACGCAGCAGCCGGCGCATGATCTTGCCCGAGCGCGTGGTGGGCAGGGCGGTCACGGTGAGGACGCGCTTGGGTTTGGCGATCGGGCCGAGTTCCCCGGCGACGTGTGCGCGGAGTTCCTCCGCGAGGGCCTCGGACTCCGTGGCGGTGCCGCGCAGGATGACGAAGGCGCAGATGGCCTGGCCGGTGGTCGGGTCGTTCGCGCCGACCACGGCGGCCTCGGCGACCGCGGGGTGGGAGACGAGGGCGGACTCGACCTCGGTGGTGGAGATGTTGTGGCCGGAGACCAGCATGACGTCGTCGACCCGGCCGAGCAGCCAGATGTCGCCGTCCTGGTCCTTCTTGGCGCCGTCGCCGGCGAAGTACCTGCCCTTGAAGCGGGACCAGTACGTGTCGAGGTAGCGCTGGTCGTCGCCCCAGATGGTGCGCAGCATGGACGGCCACGGCTCGGTCAGGACGAGGTAGCCGCCGGCGCCGTTGAGGACCTCGTGCCCCTCGTCGTCGACCACGGTCGCGGCGATACCGGGCAGCGGCACCTGCGCCGAGCCGGGCTTGGTCGCGGTGACGCCCGGCAGCGGGCTGAGCATCATGGCGCCGGTCTCGGTCTGCCACCAGGTGTCGACGATCGGGCATCGGCCGCCGCCGATGTGCTCCCGGTACCAGACCCATGCCTCGGGGTTGATCGGCTCGCCGACCGACCCCAGGATGCGCAGCGACGACAGGTCGTACTGGGCCGGTATGTGGTCGCCCCACTTCATGAAGGTGCGGATGGCGGTGGGGGCGGTGTAGAGGATCGTCACGCCGTACTTCTCGACGATTTCCCAGAAGCGGCCCTGGTGCGGGGTGTCCGGGGTGCCCTCGTACAGGACTTGGGTGGCGCCGTTGGAGAGCGGGCCATACGTGATGTAGGAGTGGCCGGTCACCCAGCCGACGTCGGCGGTGCACCAGTAGACGTCGGTCTCCGGCTTGAGGTCGAAGACGGCGTGGTGGGTGTACGACACCTGGGTGAGGTAGCCGCCGGTGGTGTGCAGGATGCCCTTGGGCTTACCCGTCGTCCCGGAGGTGTAGAGGATGAACAGCGGGTGCTCGGCGGGGAACGCCTCGGGGGTGTGCGTCTCGCTCTGGCGGTCCACGACGTCGTGCCACCACAGGTCCCGGTCCCCGTACCAGGCGGTCGGCTCGCCCGTGCGGCGCACCACCAGGACGTGCTCGACGGTGGGGCACTTCTTCACCGCACGGTCGATGGCCGGCTTGAGGGCGGACGCCTTGCCGCGGCGGTAGCCACCGTCGGCGGTGATGACCAGCTGGGCGTCCGCGTCCTGGATGCGGGCGGCGACCGCTTCGGCGGAGAAGCCGCCGAAGATGACCGAGTGCGGTGCGCCCAGGCGCGCGCAGGCCAGCATGGCGATGACCGCTTCGGGGATCATCGGCAGGTAGATCGCGACCCGGACGCCCGCGGCCACGCCGAGTTCCGCCAGCGCGTTGGCGGCCTTGGCGACCTCGCGCTGCAGCTCGGCGTACGTGATCGCGCGGCTGTCGCCCGGCTCGCCCTCGAAGTGGATCGCGACCCGGTCGCCCAGGCCGTTCTCCACATGCCGGTCGACGCAGTTGTAGGCGACGTTGAGGTGGCCGTCGGCGAACCAGGAGGCGAAGGGCGGGTCGGACCAGTCCAGCGTCTCGGTCGGCGGCACCGCCCAGTCGAGCCGGCGGGCCTGCTCCGCCCAGAAGCCGAGCCGGTCGGCGGCGGCCTTCTCGTAGGTGTCGGCGGTGACGTTGGCGACCGCCGCCAGTTGGGCCGGTGGGGGGAACCGCCGTTCCTCGTGGAGGACGTTCGCCAGGCTTGCGTTGTTCACGACGTGCTGTTCCTTGGAGTCGTTCGTCGGGTGAGGGACCAAGTGGTGTGCTGCGACGGCGTCGCGGGGCCGGGGGTCAGTGCGCGCCGGCGCCGGTGAGGGAACGGACTTCCAGCTCCGCGTACTTGTCCGGGTCCCTCTCGCGGGAGGCGAGGGTGCCCAGCCAGCCGGCCAGGAAGCCGATCGGGATGGAGACCAGGCCGGGGTTCTCCAGCGGGAACCAGTGGAAGTCCGCACCGGGCACCAGCGATGCCGGGGTGCCGGAGACGACCGGGGAGAAGATCACCAGCACCACCGCGGCCACCAGGCCGCCGTAGATGCTGCACTGCGCGCCGGTGGTGTTGAACCGCTTCCAGAACAGGCTGTACAGGATCGTCGGCAGGTTGGCCGATGCCGCGATGGCGAAGGCCAGGGCCACCAGCGCCGCGGTGTTGAGCTTGTCGGCGAACATGCTCAGTACGACGGCCACCAGGCCGATCCCGACCGCGGCGAACCGCGCCGTCCGGATCTCCTCGCGCTCACTCGTCCTCCCCTTGCGCAGGGCGTGCGCGAACAGGTCGTGGGCGAAGGAGGTGGACGAGGTGAGGGTGAGACCGGCCACCACCGCCAGGATCGTGGCGAAGGCGACCGCCGAGGTCACCGCCAGCAAGGTGGCGCCCATGGTGGTTCCGGGGCCGCCGCCGAGCACTTCGGCCAGCATCGGCGCGGCCGTGGTGCCCGCCGGGTTGGCGGCCTCGATCGTCGAGTGCCCCACCAGCGCCGCCGCGCCGAAGCCCAGTACGAGCGTCATCAGGTAGAAGCCGCCGATGAGGCCGATCGCCCAGTTCACCGAGGTCCGGGCGGTCTTGGCGGTCGGCACGGTGTAGAAGCGGACGAGGATGTGCGGCAGGCCCGCGGTGCCCAGGACCAGCGCGACCCCGAGGCTGATGAAGTCGAGCTTGGTGGTGGGGCCGGCGCCGTACTTCAGGCCGGGCGAGAGGAAGGCATGGCCCTTGCCGCTGGCCTCGGCCGCCGAGCCGAGGAGCGAGGAGACGTTCCAGCCGAACTTGCTCAGCACCAGAACGGTCAGCACCAGCGTGCCGACCATCAGCATGCCGGCCTTGACGATCTGCACCCAGGTGGTGCCCTTCATGCCACCCACGACGACGTAAAGGATCATCAGCACGCCGACGCCCAGGATGATCCACCTCTTGGGCGCGTCGCCGGAGACACCGAGCAGCAGGGCCACCAGGGAACCCGCGCCGACCATCTGGGCGAGGAGGTAGACCACGGAGATCACGATGGTCGAGATGCCCGCGGCGGTACGCACCGGACGCTGACGCAGACGGAACGCGAGGACGTCCGCCATGGTGAACCGGCCCGTGTTGCGCAGGGGTTCGGCCACCAGGACCAGCGCCAGGATCCAGGCGACGAGGAAGCCGACGGAGTACAGGAACCCGTCGTATCCGAAGAGCGCGATGAGGCCGGTGACGCCCAGGAACGAGGCGGCCGACATGTAGTCGCCGGAGATGGCCAGACCGTTCTGGAATCCGGAGAACGAGCGGCCGCCGGTGTAGAAGTCCGTGGTGCCCTTGGTCTGCCGGCTCGCCCACAGGGTGACGCCCAGCGTGGCCGCCACCACGGCCAGGAACAGGCCGATCGTCAGCCAGCGGCCGCCGTCCGCACCCGGGGCAGCGGCCAGGGTCGTCTGCTGAAGTGGAGTGATCATGCCGCGGTCCCCTCCGCCTCGACGTGGCTGTGCGCACGGATCCGGGCCTGCTCGATGCCTTCCTTGATCTGTTCCGCGAGCGGGTCCCGCCGGCGGTTCGCATGCCGGGTGTAGAGCCACGCGGCGAGGAAGGTCGCGGCGAACTGGGCGAGTCCGAGGAAGAGCGCGACGTTCAGATTGCCGACGACCTTGCCGGCCATGAGACCGGGCGCGTAGCTGGACAGCAGGACGTACAGCAGATACAGGCTGAGCACCGCGGTGGTCGCCACTACGGCGAACGCCCGCTGCGCGCGCCGGAGCCGGCCGAACGACTGGCTCTGCTGTGCGTTCCGGAACACCGTGGCGGTGAGGTCGTCCGTGGCGGGCGGGGTTCCCGTGCTGCTGCCGGGCGCTTCGGCCGCGGAGCTGCCGGGAGGGGAGGCGTGCGTGGTCATGGGCCTTTCCAGTGGTGGGGCTCGGCGTGGCCCGGCAGCCGGACCGGCCACGGGGCGGGGGCGCTCACCGGTTCACGGGGCCGGTGAACGGGCTTCCCCGCCGGTGGGTGAGCGGCAGGGGGACTCGGGTCGGCGCGGAGTGCGGGACGGCATGAGCCGGCTTGTGACAACCGCGCGGTGGGGCACGGCACCCGGTCGCATGACCCTTGTTCAGCCAAAGTGTGGGGCTGGACCGGCCACGATGGATGACGGGCCGTACCGAAGGATTAAGCGGACGCTGTTCTGGGCAAGGCACCGAAAGATCTCGCGGCCGCGCTCCGTTGGTGAGCCGTCCCGGCCCGCTTACCGGAAAATTATCGATTCCTTACACGCCGACGCCACCCTTCTGGGCAGAGCTGCCGGCCCCGGCTGATGCGGGCCTCCCCCCTGCGCCTTCATGTCGCCGGTGCGGCCGGCAGCTCTGCAGCCAGGTAAGACAGCGGGTCCCGGTCAGACGGGGGCCGCCCTCCAGACAGTCGTGGTGTGAGATGCCGACCAACCCCGCCAGGCCCGCTTCCGATGCGGAACGGGGCGCGGTCCGGTGCTGATCGGGCGAGAACGTGAGCTGAGCGCCCTCACCCGACTGCTCGGGGCCCCCTGGACCGGCGGTGACTCCGCCCTCATCAGCGGGAGTTGGGGCAGCGGGAAGACCACACTGCTGCGGGCCGCCCTGGCGGACCTCCGCCAGGACCCCGGAACCTGCGTCGTCTCGGCGGTCGCGGACCCCCTGGAGCGCGATCTGCCCTTCGGCGTGGTCCGCCGGCTCTTCGAGCAGCTGGGCGCGGACAGCGACCCGTCGGAGCCGCCGTTTTGCGACGGGACGCTGGACGCCGCCCGGGTGCTCGCCCCCTGGGAGCAGCGGCCGGACGGCCCGGCGACCACGGTGACCGGGCAGGACGTGGAGGCCCTCGGCGGCCTGTACCGGCTGATCGTCCGACTGGCGGGTGAGCGGAGGCTGTTGATCGCGGTCGACGATCTGCAGTGGGCCGATCCGCACTCCCTCCGCTGGCTGCGGTACCTGCTGCGCAGGGCCGACAATCTGCCGCTGGTCGTGCTCGCCGCGCTCGGCCCGGGGGACGCGCATCCGCACACTGCTGCGGTGGCCACCGTCGAGCCGCTGTTCCCGCACCGGCTGCCGCTCGACGGCCTCCCCGACGACGCCGTCGAGGCCGTGGTGACCCAGGTGCTGGGTGAGGCCCCGGAGCAGCCGTTCACCGTCGCCTGCCGGGAGGCCACCGGCGGCAATCCCCTGCTGCTGCACGCCGTGTTGCGCGGGCTCCGGACATCCGGGCAGCGCCCCCGGGCGGAACTGTCGGACCGGATCACCGGCCATGTCCCGGCCGACCTGGGCTCGGCCGTGCTCATGCGGATGCAGGAGGTCGATCCGCACGCCGTGACCACGGCCCAGGCCGTCGCGGTGCTCGGCGGTGCGCCGGGCGTCGACCTGATCACGGAGGTCACCGGCCTGCCGGAGCCGGCCGTCGCGGACGCGGCGCACCGGCTGGTGGGCACGGGCTGGATGACCGGGACGGAGCACGGCCTGTCCTTCGTCTGCGACGTCCTGCCGGCGGCGGTGGCCGCGGTGGTGCTGCCGAGCCGGCGGGGGGACCTCCACCTCCGGGCGGCCCGGCACCTGCTGGCCCACGAGGCTCCGCTGCTGCGGGTGGCCGGCCATCTGCTGCTTGGCCCCCTGGGTGAGCCGTGGGTGCCGGAGCTGCTCGGCCGGGCGGCGACGCTGGCCGCGGAGCAGGGCGACGAGGCGCACGCCGCCGCTCTTCTGCGCCGCGCGCTGCGCGAGGAGCTCACGGCGGAACTGCGGGCCACCCTGCTGGTGAGGCTGGGAGAACTGGAACTCACCTCCAGCCTCCCGGTCGCCGTCCGCAATCTGGAGCGCAGCCTGGAACTGTCCACGGACCCTGCGCAACAGACCGCCATCGCCCGCAAGTTGGCCGGCGCGCTGCTGGCTCTCGACCGGCACCCCGACGCGCTGGAGACGTTGCGAGGCACCAGCGAGGCGGTCCGGGGGGCGGACCCGGCCCAGGCCATGCGACTGGAGATCGACTTCATCCACACCAGCCTGAGTGAGGCCACTTCGGCCCCGGCCGTGGTGCCGCGGCTGATGGAGCTGGATGTCTCGGACGCGGCCGGCGGCCCGGTGCAGCGGCCGCTGGCTGCCCTGTTGAGCCTGCGGGCGGCCATGACGGGAACGTCCACGCGGGAAGTGGTGGCCCTGGCCCGGCTGGCGCTGAGCCACGGCATGGCCCCGGAGGACGACGAGTCCATCGTCTACACCGGCGCGGTGACCTCCCTGGGGGCCGCCGGCGAGACGGAGTTGGCGCTGTCGTACGCCGACGCGGCCGTGCGGGCGGCTCACCCCGGGATCTCGGCCTTCCACTACGCCCACGCCCTCACCACCCGGGCGAACATCTACTGCCGGCTCGGCCGGCTGGCGGACTGCCAGGCCGATGCGGAGGCCGCGCTGGGAGCACTCGACCGCATCGGCGTCGGCCCGTGCAACGGCCTCAGCACCTTCGCGATCACGACGCTGGCGGAGACGCTGCTCCGGCAGGGCAAACTCGCCGCCGCCGAGGACCTGCTGGTACGCGGCGAGTTGGCCGGCCGGCTGAACGGCAATTGGATCAACGACTACGTACTGATGGTGCGGGGCTGGCTGCGCTGCGCCCAGGGGCGGTTGGCGGAAGGGCTGGCCGACTTCCTGCTGTGCGGTGAGCGGACCTGCGCCCGCGGGATGCCCAACCCCGGCTTCTTTCCCTGGCGTTCGGAAGCCGCCCTGGTGCACGCCGCGCTGCGGCAGGGCAAGGCGGCCAGGGCGCTGGCGGAGGAGGAGGTGCGGCTGGCCCGCATCTGGGGCGTGCCCGAGGTGACCGGTGTGGCCCTGCGCGCCCTGGGGGTGGTGGTCGGCGGGCGGACGGGACTGGATCTGCTCGGCGAAGCCGTCCGGCTCCTGGACGGCACGCCCGCGCGGGTGCGGTACGCCCAGGCGCTGGCCGACTGCGGTGTCCTGGCCCGCAAGGTCGGCCGGCTGTCCGAGGCCCGTGCGCACCTGCGGCGGGCCGTGAGCGTGGCCCATGAGTGCGCGGCGACCTCGCTGGCCGATCAGGCGCTCGCGGAACTGCGGGCCGCCGGTGACCGGCCGCGCACCCGGACGTTCCACGGCGTGGGCGCACTGACCCCCACCGAGCGGCGGGTGGCGGACCTCGCCGGCCGGGGCCTGACCAACCGCGAGATCGCCCAGCGCCTCTTCGTCGGTCTGCGCACCGTGGAGGTGCACCTGACCAACGTCTACGGGAAGCTCGCCATCGACGGCCGCGCGGGGCTGACCCGCGCACTGGCGAATTCCGGTGCCGACGACCGGACATGACGTCGAGTCAGCTGCGCTTCACAGCTTCACCGCCCCCGCGATTCCTTCGGCACCGACCACGACGTCAACCGCGCGCCCCCTACATACCTCCGTCCACTTCCCGCTGTGCACCTTTTCCCTACCGAGGAGAGACCCATGGGGCTCGTCAAATCCACCACCGTGGCCCAAGTCATCGAGGCCGTACGGCAGTCCGACCCGCTCGCCCGCCCGGTGGTGACCCTGGGCGTGGGGTCGGGGCGCCATCCGTTGCTGTACACCGTGCTGTCCGGCGGCATCGCCGACAACGACAGTTTCTTCATCACCCTCACCGACCGCTCCGTGCTGTTCCACGAGGTGACCTCGGCGGGGTACCGGCCGGGGAAGCTGCGGTACAGCGTCGAGCACGAGCAGGTCCGCACACGGATCAGCGACGTCCGTCGGCGTCCCCTGTGGAGTACCTTCCGGTTCCGGTTCCCCGGCGAGGCCAAGCCGGTCTGGCTCAACGTCCGCCGCGGCTGGCGACCGGAGATGGACCGGTTCCTCGACGCGCTGCACGGGGACCGGCTCCGTGCCCAAGCGGTCGAGGAGCGCTCATGATGAACGCACTCCCCCGCCCCCTGCCGCCTGGTAGCCGATGGATACCCCTGGCCCTGACCGTGGCCGTGGTCAGTGGCTGCGGTCTGACCGGCAGCCCGGCCGACTTCCCCACCCCGAGCCCCCCGCCGAGCACCACACCCGCACCGCCGCCGCGCCCGCTGCCGGACGACAGCGTGCCGGATCTGCCCTGCCCGGCCGGCACCCGGCTACCGGACACCGTCGAGGTGACCTGGTCCGTCGCGGCCCCCGTGCACCGGGCCGCCGGTCCGGACGGAACGTCACTGCTCGCCCTCCGCTGCCGTCCGTTGCTCTTGCAGGCCTGACGGACCGGCCGCCGGGAGGCGGTTGATGAAGGCGCGCGCCCGTTCCTCACCCGTGGGGTCGCCGAGCTGAGCCAGGGCGGCCCCGCCCTCCGCCGCACACGTACGGGCCTGATCCGGCCGGCCGACGGCGGCCAGCACCGAGGCGAGGGACAGCAGCGTATGGGCGCGCTGGGCGTGCAGTCCGTGCACCCGGCAGACGGCGAGCGCCGTACTGTACTCCGTCACCGCTTCCTCGTACCGGCCGAGTTCGGCCAGGGCGTCGCCCAGCACGCGTTGGGCCAGGGCGATGCCCACGGGACTGTCCCCGGGTTGGCAGTGGGCCAGGGCATCCCGGGCGGCCTCCACCGCCCGGTGCGGCCGGTCGAGGGCGAGCTGGGCGCGGGCGAGGCTGACGGAGCACTGGGCGGCCATACCGGGCTCGCCGCTCTCGCACGAAAGGGCGTGCGCTTTCCGGTAGTGGTCGATGGCCGTGTCCAGGCCGTCCGGCCGCGCACTGGCGACCACCCCCATGGTGTACACCACACGGGGGGCCAGGACCCGGTCCGCGGGGTCGAGCGTCTCGTGGGCGCGGGCGGCCAGCTCGGCCGCCTCCTCGTGGTGTCCGACCTGCGCGCAGGCGGCGGCCGCCGCGACACAGCTGAAGACGGTCGCGAGCCGCTCCCCGTGGTGGTCGGCGGCGCGCAGCAGCGTATGGGCCAGCTGGTGGATGGCAGCCCACGGCAGGCAGAAGTCGGTGAACGGCATGAGCAGCGCCAGCAGACCCGACAGGGTGCGGGTGTCCGCCGCGCTCACCGGTCGATAGGGGTGGTGGAGGATCTGGCCGGCGACGGCCAGCATCGCCGGGAGTTCGTGCAACACCCATTCCTGCGCGTGCAGCGCGTCGGTGAAGGCCGCGGCGCCTGGCATGCCGTCCGGATCGGCGGCGTCGGGCAGCCGGCTGTAGGGCCGCTCGGCGCGCATGGCGCTGCTGGTCCCGGTGAGGTAGAAGTGGGCGACCCGGCTCAGGGCGGCCTGCCGCGTGGTGGAGGGGTCGGTGTCCAGGGTCCGGTGGCGGGCGAACAGCCGCAGCAGATCGTGGTAGCGGTACCGGCCGGGTTCCCCGGGCTCCAGCAGGCCGTGGTGGGCCAGGGCCTCCAGGAGTTCCTCGGCCTCCCGCCGGTCACACTGCAGTACCGCCGCCGCGGCGGCCGGGGAGAGGTCGGGCACCTCGGGGATGGCCAGCAGCCGGAAGGCACGCGCCTCCGCGTCGTCCAGCGTCGAGTAGCCGAGGTGGAAGACCGATTCGACGGCCAGGCTGCCGGCCTCCAACTCGCCCAGCCGTTGCGAGCGGTCGCTGAGCCGCTCGGCCAGCGTCGCGAGCGTCCAGCGCGGCCGGGCCACGAGCCGGGCGCCGACGACACGGACGGCCAGCGGGAGCAGGCCGCACGCCCGCACCAGGTCGCGGGCGGTCTGCTGCTCCTGACGGCACCGCTCACTGCCGGCCATCCGCTCCAGGAGGGCCAGGGCCTCCGGCTCGCTGAACGGTTCGAGGGCGGTGCGGGTGGTCGCCGGGAGGCACATCAGCGCCGTACGGCTGGTGATCAGCGCGGCGCTCCCGGCGGTACCCGGCAGCAGGTCGCTGACCTGCTCGGTGTCGGCGGCGTTGTCCAGCAGGAGCAGCAGCCGGCGGCCGGCCATTCGCGAACGGTAGAGCGCGGTGCGCGCCTCCTGTCCACTGGGCACATTGCCGGCCAGGACCCCCATGGCGCGCAGGAACAGATCCTGCACCTCATATGGATTCGCGCGCTCGCGTCCGGCCCCGCGCAGGTCGACGTAGAGCTGGCCGTCGGGGAACTGCTCCCGCACGGCGTGCGCGGCGTGTACGGCCAGCGCGGTCTTCCCGACGCCGCCCATGCCGTGGATCACGCAGATCACCGGAGCGGTGGCGTCCGTCCGTACGGCACCGGCCAGGGCATCGCGTACGTGCCGGCTCTCCCCCGTACGGCCGGTGAAGTCAGGGATGTCGGGCGGGGCCTGCGCCGGCGGTACCCAGCTCGGCCGGTCCGACCCGGCGGCCGGGCCGGGTGCCGGGGACACGGCGGTCACACCCGGCGGCGGTGCCAGCGTCGGGTCCGCTTCCAGGATGCGCTGGTGCAGACTCACCAGCTCAGGGCCAGGATCCACGCCCAGCTCCGCGGCGAGGTGCCGTCGGGCCGCGGTGTACCCGGCGAGCGCGTCCGCCTGCCGGCCGCAGCGGTACAGCGCGAGCATCTGCAACGCACGCAGCCCCTCGCGCAGCGGATGTTCGTCGGCCAGCGTGAGCAGTTCCCCGACGACCCGGTGGTGGTCGCCGAGTTGGAGTTCCAGGGTCAGCCGCGCCTCGACGAGGAGGAGCCGGTACTCCACGAGGCGGTCCCGCTGCCGCTGGGCGTAGGGGCCGGGCACTCCCGTCAGCGGGGTGCCCTCCCAGAGTGCCTCGGCCTCGGTCAGCAGGCGGACGGCCGGCTCCAGGTCCCCCTGGCTGCGGGCCGCCTGCGCCCGGGCATAGAGGCGTTCGGCCCGGGAGACGTCCAGCGCCCCGTCCGGCAGGTGCAGCGCATAGCCGCCGGCGACGGAGACCAGGGCCTTGGGTGCGGTGGACTCGCTCTCCAGGACGGTGCGCAGCCGTGAGACGTGGTTGCGCACCGCGACATGCGCACTGGCCGGTGGCTCCGCTCCCCAGACGTCCCGCACCAGCTCGTCCGCGGAGGCGACCTGGCCGCACCGCAGGGTCAGTGAGGTGAGCACCGCACGCTGCTGGGCCGGTCCGGTGTCCAGTTGCCGCTCACCGCGCCATGCCCTCAACGGTCCCAGTGCGGCGATCCGCAGTGCCGCCATGCCCTGCTCCAACGTTCCCGATCCACGGCATCAGTCAACGGTCCACTTGTCATCGGTCATTGGCTGAGAACCGAGGGCCGGCACTTGCCGGGAAGTGACGCCCGGTAGTCATTATCGCCGCAAGCGCGTGCGACGGGCCGGAGTGTCCACTGATCGATACAGACGGTGGCCACCCAGGCCTCCCGCCGCGGCGGGCCGCTCCTCCCGTAGGGGCGCCCGTCGGCGGTCGTTCACCGAGCGCTGGCCGGCCGGCACGTCATCACCGCATTCCGCGTTCCCCTCACGCTCTGCGATGGATGAGGAAAGGCAGCAATGTCCGGATCTCGTCGTATGCCGTCGGCTCCAGGTCGAGCGCGGTCAGGCAGTCGTTGGCCCGGTCGAGGTGCTGTTCGGCTTCGCGCTGGGTGGCGGCGCGCCCGCCCGCCTCCTCGATGAGATCGGCGGCCCGACGGGCGTCGGCGTCGTCCGGTGTCCCACCCGATTCGAGAATCCCCAGAAGCTGCCCCGCGGCCGGGGTGTCCGTGGCCAGCGCCGCCAGGACGGGGTAGGTCTTCTTCAGCCGGCGCAGATCGTTGTATACCGGTTTGCCGGTGTCCTGCGGGTCCCCCCAGATGCCCAACAGGTCGTCAACCGCTTGGAAGGCCACCCCCAGGTGCCGACCGGCTCGGGTGAGACCTGCGACGGTCGCGGCCGGTGCGCCGGCGAGCACGGCGCCCAGACCGGTGGCGCACCCGAGCAGCGCGCCCGTCTTGTGCTCGGCCATCGACCGGTACTCGCGCACCCGGACCGCGTCCGGTCCGGTCCACGAACGGAACTCGAAGAAGAGGTCGTCGGCCTGCCCGCGCGCCATGTCGTGCAAGGCGTCGGCCAAGTGCCGTACTGCTGCTCCGACTTGTGCCGCGGGAGATTCGCAGAGGATTTGGGCAGCGAGGGCGCACATCGCGTCACCTGCCAGGATCGCGGGTCCGGGACCGTACGCCTTCCAGGTACTCGCCCGCTGCCTACGGGTCTCATCGCCGTCCATGATGTCGTCGTGCACGAGGGAGAAGGTGTGCACCAACTCCACGGTGACCGCCCCGGCGAGGGCGCACTCCGCAGGTGCTCCGGCGGCCTCTGCGCAGAGCACCGTGAGCGCCTGGCGCACCCCCTTGCCCTGGGAGCCGGGGACGAAGCTGCCTTGCGCCTTGGTCCACCCGAGAGAGTGGGCCGCCATTTCGCCCAGCCACGGGTGGAGGCGCTCCACGGCCTCCACAAGCGCCGGTTGCACCAACTCGCGGCAGCGGGCCAGGGTCTGCGACGCGGCGGCCAGGGGCGCTGTAGCGGGCGTCATGATCGGGAGTGTCCTTTCGGGTGGGGATTCAGGTGGACGTCCAGGCAGCCGTCCGGCGCCCACGATGGGCGGTCGGCATACGGAAGGGAGCCCGGTCGGTCATTCGGAGCGCGGCCGGTCGTCCGGAGCCCGGTCGGTCGTCCCGAGCGCGGTCTGGAACGGACCTCGCACACCGCGCACGGTCGGGGCACGGCAGATGCGTGCCCGGCGGGTCTCGTCCGGTCCGCGCCGTGGTCCCGCGCGGAGCCGACAGTGGCGGCGATCCCGGCCTGCGGCACCTGTGCGAAGCCGGGCTCGGCGGTAGCCGCGCCGGGCCGCGAGCACAACCCTTCTGCGGTCAAATTAGGTCGTGAACCGGCCGCGAGGGATGACGGGCGACACCGAAGGATTAGGCAGGCGACTCACCGGGGGACGGCGGGTCGGTTCCCGGCGCCGGGACCTCGGTGACCACCGCGGCGGGCGCCGCCTCGGACCGGGCCGGATCGTTGTCCTGGGCAGGGCCGGACGGCAGACCCACGGAACCGGTCGGGGTCGCTGCCCCCGAACGGTCCGTCCCGTCGGGCACGAGGCGTTGTTCGAGCCCGCTGTCCAGGACGAGGTCGATCGGCCTGCCAACGCTCTGGGCCGCCGCTCGGGCCAGGTCGGCGGCGTGCGCGGTGTCGCCGGCCCGGAGCCGGAGGGGTGCGCTGCCCTCGGCGAGGCCGGCGTCCCGCAGTCTGTCGGCGAGGTGGCGGACGGGCGCGGTGCTGCTCCCGGCGGCCGGCGGCTCCCAACCGGCCATGAGGTCGTCCAGGGCTGCGGCCTCGGGCGCCTTGCCCTTGGCCTCGGCGGTGGGAACCGGGCCGTGGAAGAGGTCCGGATACGCGGCGTGCAGGCCCTCCGCGACCTCGGTCGGCAGCATCCCGTACAGGCCGCCCGGGACCTCCATCGCCAGCGTCCCGTACGGTCCGATGAGGAACGCCTGCACGTCGAAGCCGTAGTAGCGCAGTTCGCGTGGGGTGACGGCGTTGTTCTCGTAGTCGAGCCGCGTCTCGTCCTCCTCACTGGCGCCGTGCACCCTGCCGTAGGACAGTCCACCCGTGCCACGCAGCCCGGTCCCGTCGGCCCCCGGGCCGCTCGCGTAGGAGCGGCCGGCCACGTCCCACCCCCGGGCGCGGGTGCGCACCGCGAGCGGCAGCTCCTCCGCCTCGGCGTAGGAACGGTCCTTGAACTGTGCCTCGGCCACCTGCTCGGCCCGCACCACCCGCAGGCCGACCGTGACCGAGCCGCCGTCGCGCAGCGGCAACCGATAGGTGTGTCCCAGCAGTTCGCCGGAGTGGGCGCGCAGGGCTCCGTCGGTCGCGGACAACCGCAGCCGCATGCCGTATTTGCTGTCCAGCCCCAGGCCCGGCACCTGCCAGGCGCCCGGGAGCCCCAGGTCCCCGGGCCGCTGCCGGGGCGGCAGAGTGGTCAACGCGGCCCACCGGGCCACCGCTTCGCCGGCCGGGAATGCCTTCGGGACGAGGTGCGCGGCGAGTTCGGTCTCCACCGGGCCGGGCGCCGGCCGGTCGCCGGTGTGCCAGTGGACCCGCTTACCGAGGGTGTGCCCGCGGTCGATCAGTGCGGCTTCCGGGTCGACCTGGGCCCGTGGCTGCGCCGTAGTGAGGTGGTCCGGCACCAGGGTCCGCAGGCTGCCGTCGATCACCTTGCCCTCGGCCGCGGTGTCACTGCTCCAGGAGCCCACCTGGTGGCCGTACCAGAAGGCGGCCACCTCGTTCCCGGTGCCGAGGAACCGGGCGGACAGGCTGCCCAGCGCCAGTACGCCGTCCCTGACCCGGGTACCCATCCAGTGCACCGCATGGGGCCCCTGGGCGGCCACGTCGATCTCGACCCGGTAGCGCAGCGGATGGGTGAACTCCTGTGAGCCTTCACGGGTTTTGAGCCGGAAGACGTCCTTGGTGTTCGTGCTGGTCCACCGGGTGTCCGAGGACTTGCTCAGCCATCCCGCCTCGCCGCCGCCGCCGAACTTGACCGAGCCGACGCTTCCCCGGGCCTCGGCCTCCCCGGTGACCTTCCGGTCGCTCGCGACGACCTGCTTGTCGCTCAGCACGGTGGACCGCTCGCCGCCCGACATGAGGGTGGTCTCGGGGCGCCTCCAGTGCTCGACCGCCTCGAACGCCTTCGCGGTGACCCGGATCGCGACGAAGTGGGTCTGCCCGAAGGCGCCCGTGATCGGCATCCACGCGTGGACACCGTTGCCCAGCAGCGCAGGGAGGTTGCCGGCCAGCGCCTCCTCGGAGAAGCGATGACGCAGTGCCTGCATGCGCAGGTCGGGGCGCAGCCCGGCGTCGTGGGGCAGCAGCCCGCGCTCTTGTAGGACCTGTTGGATGTGGGTGAGGACTCCGGCGGCATGCAGCTGCTCGGCGTGCCCGGTCAGCACGCCCAACGCCGGCTCCCGGTAACGGCGGAGGGGCGCCTCGGTGACACCGTCGTCCAACAGGCGATGGGGACCGCGGCGGGGGGCGGGGTGCCCGTCGTCCCCGTCGATGTGTTCCTGGACGTGGTCGGGCACCGCGAGCCCCAGGTCGCTGACGAGCCGGTGCGGTACCAGACTGTCCATTCCCTGGCCGATGTGCAGATAGGTGGTCTCGGACTCGGTGGTGCCGCCCTTCCACCGGATCGCGGTGACCTCCAGTACGACGTCCGAGCGGTAGGCGTGCACCGGCCCCGCGTAGGTGGCCCGGGTTTGCCCGCCGGCGCCCTGCTGCGCCTCGTGATGGTGGTGCCGCGACGCCGACCCGCTCGCGAGCAGGCTCGCCAGCGCCTCGCGGGTGTCATGGCGCACCTGCACGCCGAGCTGCCCGGTCAGTTGCAGTCCGTGCCCGGAACGAGAGCTGTCCGTGGTGCGGTCCCTGCCCTGGAGAGCCCGCTCGATCGAGACATCGGGCCGACCGTGGTGGACGGGGTCGTACGCCCGCAGGCGCAGCCGCAGCGCCTGCTTCCAGTTCTTGTGCGGGTCCAGTGGGACATGCCAGCCGTCCGGTGAGGTCAGTGCGTCGAACTCGGTGTGCAACGCGGAGGTGTGCATGCTGTGGCGCAGTGCGAGCGGGAACTCCCAGCGCTCGCTGAGCACATCCGGGAGGATGCCGTTGACCCGCCGGTACTGCTCCACGGCAGCCCGCAGCAGCTCGTCGGTGTGCAGGAACACCGGGTAGACCGCACCCGAGTGGTGCTCGAAGGGGATGTGGGCGGTGGCCGGCCAGTCGGTCAGCGTCCGCACGGCGCCGTAGCCCGCACCGACCGGGGCCGGGTCGGGAGCGGGCGACAGCGCGGCGGCGCGGGCGGGGGTGTGCTGATCCGGGACGGCGAAGACCGCTGCCACGGTGCCCTGGTCCTCGATCCACCAGTGGGCGTCGGCCTTCGGGTGGTGGACGCTGACCTCCCACACCGCGTCGTAGGCGAGTTCATGAACGAGGCCGGTGGTCTGGGTACGGCGGTGGTTCTTGTACTCGGCGGACAGCGTGCTGCCGGTCGCTCTGCTCCAGCTGCCGCCGGCCTGGAACTTGCCCACCCGTACCGTGAACCGGTCCGACACCTTCAGCTGAGCGGCGGCGTTGGCCGAGGCGGACAGGGCGATCCCGTGGGAGCGTTGCACCTGCATCCCCGCGCGGCTGACCGCCTTCCCGTCCATCGTCATCGCATACGTCTCGGTGCCCTCCAGCCGGTCGCGCAGGTGGAGCCTGGCGGAGACGTCGAAGCTCTCCCCGCCGATCGAAAGCCGCTGATCCAGTCCGGCGAGCACCACCCCGAGGTCGCCTTCCAACGCGGGGCGGCCGTAGTACGTGGTGAGAAGCGCCTCCAGTCTCGACCGGTCGGCCAGGGAGGGCCGACTGCGCAACTCGGTCATCATCGAGTCGAGTTGCCGGCGCAGTTCGCCGTACACCCGCTCCGCCCCGGGCAGGCCGATGAGCGTGCCGAACCCTTGGCCCCGACCGGAAGCCAACTGCCGGGGCGCGAGCGCTTCCACTCCCCCAGGGTCGGTACCGGGTTCCCCGGTCCGCACCGCCTCGGTCACCACCTCGCCGAACATCCGCCGCTCGAACTCGGCAGCCGTCCTCAGCGGTACCAGGATCTCGGTCGCCACGGTCACCCGCACCGGGCGCACGTCCGGGTGGGTCTCGGACTGCGTGACCACCTCCACCCGGGTCTGCACGTGATAGCGCGCATGGTCCTCGTGACGGGTCAGCACCGTGTGTGCCTCCCGGCTGCTGTTGACCGCAAGAGAGACCGTGCGGGAGGACTCGGCCGACGCGCCCACGGACAGGTTGCCCAGATGACCGTTGCCCGTCGCACTCATGCCGAGTACGTCGATGCCACCGCCGATACGGCTCTCGCCGGTCGTTGCCCGTGCGTTCTTGTCGTGGGTGACCAGCCCCAGATCCTCTTGGATCCGCACCGCCGTGGTACCGACGTACTGCGCACGCTCCCAGACGGTGTTCGCGGTGAAGCGGCCGGTGAAACGCCTCAGCACGGAGGTGCTTTCGTCGAACAGACCGGAGGAGTCGCCGGTGGTCGTCCAGAAGCGGCTGCGGGTGCGAACGATGTCCTCGTTGGTCAGTTCCTTGCTCAGCTTGGGCATCAAGGCGGCCACCGTGTCCGCCGGGATGCCCGCCCGGCGCAGCTCGCGGACCAGGCCGGCCACCACCGGGCCGGTGTCCATGGCCTGCAGGGTCAGCGGTGCCCGGGTCAGGTGCGGGGCGTCCGGGGAGACCGGGCGCATCGGGTGGGCGACGTCGTCGGGCCGGGGCTCCTGGGCCGAGGAGAACACCTCGGGGAAGCGCACGGTCAGATCCCGCGGGGTGACGGTGTCGTGGGGGGCGACCTGGCCGTCCACCGACACCTCGACGTGCAACTGAGCGGCGAAGTCCGTGGAGCCGGTGGTCTTCGGCGTTCGCCCGGAGATCACCTCGAACCCGTCGGTGTGGCTGCGTTTGGTGCTGCCGCCCGCCGACAGCTGCGGGACCGGGCCCGCCACCGTCGACAACCCCGTGGCGCCCACCGTGAGCACGGTGGCCAACGCGGCGTTCAGCGCGCTCCGCGTCTCCCGCTCGGTACCGCTGCTCACCTTGGCGGAGCCGTAGAAGACCTGGTGGTCCCCGGCGCCCTCAGGATGTGGCGTTCCGGCCGCGGTCACCTCACGCAACACCGGCCGCAGCCACACCGTCTGACCGGCGACCGCGGCCATCCGCCCCTGACGCAGCCGCTCGCTCCACTGGTCACCGCTGTCGGCGGCCAGCAGCTCACGCAACTCCCGCTCGATGCCGGCCCGCAGTTCCTGCTGGTGCGCCGGTGAACCGGGCAGACCGGTGAGCGCCCCGGCGACGGCGGCGGCCTCGGTCTCCACCCGCGCCCGATCCCACCTGGCCGCCCCGGCGACCTCGATCCCACCGTGGGCACCGTGGTCCACGTACCAGGGCGGGCGGGGCTGGGGCGGCTGTGGTGCGACCGGACCGGGGGCGCTGTCGGCCGAGCGGATCGACCCGCCATCGGAACGGGAGGTGCCGGTGAACGTGTGCTCGGTGTCGGCCGTTCGCACAGTCGGCGACTGGGAGGTCTGCCACCGGTCCAGGCCGACTCCGTCGTGCGGAGCGGAGGCCCCGGCCCCCGGCCGGTCACCGTCGGCGGTCGGATTCCGGAGTGCGTAGCCGTGCAGGACGACGCTGGCGTCGACGGTGTCCTCGATGGCTGCCAGATAGCGCTCCGGCAGGGGCGCCAGGCGCGTGGTGTCCGCCATCAGGCCATCGGTGTGGGCGGACGCGCTGTCCGCGTTCCGGCGGAAGAGGAAGTTCGGGTCCCGGTACTCGTCGGGCAGGCCCAGGTAGTGGAAGACCTCGTGGAACACCATCGGGAGGTACTTCCGGTCCTCGGTGTGCGGGCCGAGGTTCCAGTGCCGCTGGTCGGAACGACCAGGGTTGTCGGACCGGCTCACGCTCACATGCTCGGGGTGACCGTCATCATGGACCAGCCGCAGCTCGACATGGAACTGATCACCGGAACGAGGCAGCGCATAGCCGACATCGTTGATGTGCTCGTCCAGCGCGGCCTGGATGCCTGTCTGAAGGCCGGCCAGGTCATGCTCGGACAAGCCACTGCCGGCGAGGCGGACCGGGAGCGTCACGACGTGGTCGCGCACCCAGGTGCGGTTCCCGGCCTGGATACGGGAGACGTCGGCGCGCATCAGGGTCTGTGAGCCGGCCAGCGTGCCGGGAGCACGGTGGGGACTCATGGCGTCGACGGCCGGGTCGAACCTCTCGGCACGCAGATGCCCGACTGACCCCTCCGGCACTTCGTTCCGCCGCCCCACCCAGGCCGACGGGTCGGCGGGAAGGGGCACCTGGCCGGCCGGACGGGGCAGCGCCGGGGCGTCTGACGGGGTTTCGGGAACGTGCAGTGGCGCCAGGCCGACCGAAGGTCCTGCCGCCGACCTCTCGACCGGCACCGCGTCCAACTGGCGCTCGCTTTCCGCAGTGACCCAGCGGATTCCCTGGAAAGCCTCCAGCGCACGAGGGGAGAACAGCGCTATGGCCTCATTCCGCTGGAATGTCGGATAGGAGGAACCATCGAACTCGGCAACACCCTCCGCACCCGCCTTCATGGCGAACCGCTGAAGCGGAGAGAATTTTTCACCACCGGGGATCCGGTCCTCGATCATGCCAGGGCCACTGATCTGCGGTGCCAGGTTCTTGAGCTCCTCGGGGAACCGCGACGGATCCGCCAAGGGCACCGTCATGTGTTTCCGGAGCGCGGCGAAGTTCTTGGGTATCGCGTCCAAGAGCGAGGCGATGAACTCCGATCCCGGTGGCGTGACGATGAGGTGGTTGCCGAGGACTCCCGCGTCCCACCGAAGCCGCGCCGCCAGATCGACCTGCGCCATCCGGTCGGCGGGAGCGTCCGCCCCTGCCGCGGCCAGCGCGTCGGCGACGCTGCCCATGTCCCGCACCCGCGGGGCGAGCAGGGGGAGGTCCTCAGCACGCATGGTGATCTCTGCCATCGAGGACAGATCCACGGTTCCCGGATGCAGGTCCACGTCGGCGTAGACACCGCCGAGCCGTTCAAGGACCGCGTAGCGCGCGATGTCGGAGGCCAGGTTGTAAGCCCCATGCGCCACAGCCGTCTCGTAGACCTCAAGCACCTGGGGCCGGTCCGCTATGCGCAGCGCCTCAAGCGCATCCTGGTGGACGGTGACGAGCTGCTCAAGACGCGTGCGCACCGGCTCGCTCCACTCAGCGAAGGTCGCGTCGGTCCACAGATGCTGTTGCCATCTGCCCCCGGCCGATCGCGCCCACGCCTCAAGGTTGTGCAACGCCCCCGCGCTGGGCTCCTCGCCGATCCAGAAGAAGTGCACGTCCTTGGGTACGGGAGTGAGCGCACCGTCGGGCAGGGCGATCCTCTCGGCAACCCGCTCCGCGTAGCGCGCGTCGAGCTCACCGCGCAGTACGTGAAGGTTCTGAAGCTCCAATCGGCGCAGCAGGAGCCGGACTCTGGCATCTTGGCCACGCCTGGCGGACTCGTCGACGTAGTCGCGGAGCGCCTCGCGCCGGTCGGCGTCGAGTTGCGTCCGGTCGTGCGCCAGCAGCCGCAGTACGCGTGCGGGCCCGTCGTCCGCCGCCCAGATCCGGACCGTACGCCGGGCCGCACGAGCCTCCTCGGGGGTCCGCGACTCCGCGGGCGTCCCGGGAAATGGAGCGGTGGATTCGCCCTGGCCCCGGGAGCGGGGAGCCTGGAGCAGGGCAGTGCCGGACAGAATGTCCGGATCTCCGGGCCACAGCCGGGAGATCTCTTCGTTCAACCGGCTGCGCAGCACGTCCCACACCGCCCGGGCACGCACCAACCCGGTGTCGGCCCGGCTCGATATTCCGCGCAACGAGCCCCATTTGCCGGCCCCGTTCCCGCCTCCTTCGACGTAAACCCGGAGCGGCTTCTCGTCATGGGTGACCCGCCGCACCGCTTCGGCGGCGACCGCATCCGAGAAGTCCTTGATCTTGGTCAGTTGATCGCCCCCCGGTCGCTTCGAACCCTCCCCGAAGGCGATCTCCTCGGTCGCACGGAAGGACTCCCCCGACGGGTCGTCCGGCGCGAGGGAGGTCGGCCAGCGGTCGGCCTCGTGGGGCGGTGACCCGCCGTCGGGGCCCGGGACGGCGGGCGAACGGACGTCGGTGCCGCCGCGCTCCTGGGCGGACGGCTCCGCCGCCGGTCGGGGCCCACGCGGCACAGCGACGCTGCTGGTTGCGGCGTCGCCCGCGGGCTTCGGGGGGCCGTCGGTGAGGGCCCGCCCGCCGTCGAGCGGCGAAGCGCTCTGCACGCCCCCGTGTTCAGCGGGTTCGTCACCGCCCACCACCCCGGCGGTGTTCCCGTGCGGGGTGTGGTCGCCGGTAGGGAGCGCGCCGGGAGCAAGGGGGGGCACCGGCTGCACCGACGGGCCGGGTTGGGGCCGGTGCGTGGCGTGTTCTCCCGGCTTCTGCTCGATGTTCTCGCGGGTGACCGGCACCGAGTTAGGCACCATGACCTGCGGGCGGACTACGTCCTTGAGCAGGAAGCGCGCCAGTTGCCTCGCGTCCTTCTCCCGGAGGGCTCGGCCTATCTGGGGGTCGACCTCGCTGATGCGCGCCACCTCGGCCAGGGTCCGCTCGACCAGACCCGGGACGATGTCCGGGCCGACCAGCACATTGTGATGAAGCGGTTCCGGGCGCTCGACGCGTTGTCGCTGGTTCGAGTACACCTGCCTGCCGTGTGCCTCGTCCCCCAGCTGCATCTGTATGTGGCTCAGCTGCTGCCGACGCTCCTTGGTCAACTGCAGGGCCGAGACGTCCGGGAGGGATGTCGCGCCCATTCCGGCGCCACGTTTGAAGATTCGCAGTTGGTCCCACGAGCGCGACGGCGTGAGCCCGGAGACGGACCTGTCGAGCAGGAATTTTCTTTTGCTGCCGGTGAACGAGGCCACGTTGGGATCACCTGTGTGTTTGGCCATCAACGTCGGGAACTCACGCGCCGAGAAATCGCTGAGCATCGCCCACCCCGACGACATCTCCTCCAGGCCCACGGTGATCCGGGCATCACCGAATCGGGTGGCGCGGAACTGGTTGTCCGGCGCCTCGATGAAGAAGAACACGAATCCTGTGTTGGCCATCACGTGATCATCGAATGGATCCGTGTTGTGGGCGCCGCCCGATTCCACCTCGATCTTCGACTTGGACTTGAGCAGTCCGTCGGCCAGCAGCGCGGGTACCCGCTCCGACCTGGTGTAGTGCCGGAGCATGAATCCCTTCAGCTCCTGCTCCAGAGGCTGTCGCATGGCGCTGTACCACTCGGCGTCGTCTCCACTGATCGCCTCGGTTTCCTCCCGCAACGATCGCAGATGCATGGCCGAGAGTTCGTCGAAGTATTCCTTGCCACTCTTTCCTACTGCGCCCGTGTTCATCGCAAAGCTCTCCTGCGACCAGAGCAGTCCTTGGCGGGTCATGAGCTCATACGGACCTTCGGGCGTGCTGGACGACCACCTGAGGAAGTCCAGGGCGCCCCGCACGTGCTCCAGTTCACCCAGCACGACTTCACGGAAGTCTTCCGCCCCGTCCGGAAGCCGGCTCGCGATGTTCTCCAGCGTCCGCTGCTGCGCGGTGAGCTGCGAATCCTTCAGCTTGTCGTAAGCATCCACCTCCGCGATCACTTCATCCGGCGCCACGCTCTCACCGATGTGCTCCCGCAACGGCCTGGCCAGACGTCGCACCACGGCAGGACCCGCGGTGCGCACTTCATCCTGCGCGTGAGGGCGCTCGCCGACCGCCTGTGCGTCGGTCGGCACCTGCTCGTCCGAGTGCTGCGGCGGTCGGCCCGAGCTGCCTTGCTCTGGGCCGGGTGAGCGTGATGTGGGCCAGCGGTCGGTGGTGGGGTGGTGGCTGCGCTGGACGGGGGTGCCATCGCTTCGGACGGCGAGGGGGTGGTCGCGCAGCACGGTGTTGGCGTCGACGGTGTTTTCGATGGTGGTGAGGTAGCGCTCGGGCAGGGGTGTGAACCGGTCGGCCTGCACCATGAGGGCGTCGTCGGAATGTACGGCTGGGCGTTCCCGGTCGGAGCGGAAGAGGAAATTCTCCTTGAGGTATTCGTCCGGCAGGCCGAGGTAATGGAGGACCTCGTGGGTGATTTTCGGTAGGGGGGCGGTGTCGTTGCTGTCTCGGGGGAGGTTCCAGTGGCGCTGGTCGGTGGGGGTGGGGATGCGCGAGAGGAGGACGTGTTCGGGGTGGTGGTCGTCGTGGACCAGGTGGAGCGTGACGTGGAGCTGGTCGCCGGAACGGGGAAGCGCATAGCCGGTGTTGACGTGGGCGTCGAGGGATTCCTGAAGCCGGGTGTTGAGCGCGCTGAGGTCGTGCGGGGTGACGGTGTGGTCGAGGCGGACGGGGAGGGCGACGGTGTGGTCGCGGACCCAGGTGCCGTTGTCGGCCTGGACACGGCGGACTTCGGCGCGGATGAGGGTTTGGGCACCGGCAAGGGTGCCGGGGAAGCGGCTCGGGTCCAGCGGGTTGCCGGCCGGGTCGAACCGTTCACTGCGCAGTAGCGCGGAAGGCGCGTTGTCGCTGCGGTGCCTCCAGGTGTCGGGCGCGGCGAAATCGGCCACCCTGCCACCTGGCGTGACGGGAGCAAGGGGGGCCGGCTGCTCCGGCGGGCCGGGTTGGGGCCGGTGCGTGGCGCTTTCTTCCGCGGTCAGCGGTTGGTAGTGGGGATTGGGGATACGGTCGCCGACCGGCTTGCCGTCGACGGTGCTCAGCTCTTGGGCGTACTTGATGAAGCGGCTCTGCACGCCGCCGGGGAAGACGATCTCCTGCTGGTCCGGGAAGGGAGAGGCGATGTCCAGGGTGGCGTTGATGTCGATGCCGCCGAGCGGGTCGATGGCGTAGATATGGCGGTACTTCGTCACGCGACCGGTCTGCTTCATGGTCTGCTCGACGTAGTCGTCCAGGGTGGTCGCGCTGACGAACACGGTGTCCTGGGGCCCGTTGAAGACATAGTCGACCAGATGGGGGATCGACACTCCCTTCGGCGGGAATCCCTCCGCGAACACCCTCTCCGGGGCGTACTCGCTGTTGCGGTAGATGTCCGCGCCGGAAGGCCGGCTCCATACGGGAATCGGGTGGATCGCCGCCGGATCGACCGCGCGGCCCGCGACGTGCGGAAGGCTCGTGGGGGGATTCTGAGCGGCCCGGTCCACGTCCGGAAGGCTCTCGGTGCGCCCGTCCGACGACCCCAGGAGTGTGCCGTTGTGGTCGTACCAGTTCCAGGCCGGGGTAGGAAGGCTCCCGTCACCACCGTGGAGCTTCCCCTCGACATCGCCGACCCTTCCGATCAGCGGTCCGTTCTCGCTGTACTCGCCGATGAGACTGCCGTCTTGGAACTGCGCGACGAGCATCGGGTCTCCATCCGCCAGAATGCGCCACCGGCTGTTCTGAAGCAGCTCTTCCAGATCGGATCGTTCGGCGTACTTCGCCGGCAGCTCGGGGAAGACTTGCGCATCCCCGGCGCCGGATTGCTCGAACGCGCGCGAGGTGGACCAGCGGTCGAGGGAATCCGCGGGCACCGGTTCCTCGCCCGCTACCCGAACGACGGCGGCCGGTGATACGTCGGAACGCGCGTCGCCCTCCGGCGAACGAGAGGTCGGCCAGCGGTCGGCCTCGTGGGGCGGTGACCCGCCGTCGAGATCCGGGAGGGCGCGCCCGTCGTCGAGTCGCGTAAGGCTCTGCGCGCTGCCGTGATCGGCGGTCGCGTCACCGTCCGCCACCCGGAAGGTGTTCTCGTGCATGGCCTCGTGGGCGAGCCACTTGTCGGCGTCGAGTCGCTCCGGTCCCCAGTGCTCGCGGTACTCGGTGAACCATGCCTCGCCGTAACGCTCCTTGAGGTCGGAGAGCTCTGCGAAGGGGATGGGGTCCTTGTCGGCGGCGAGGGCGTCGAAACCGCGGGCCGCGCCTTCCAGCGCGGGCATGACCGCGGACTCGAAGGCCAAGTGGGCCGCGAGGTCGTCGTCGAGGGCCTGGCGGGTCTCGTGCCACCGCTGGAGCCGGTCCGCCACTCCGTCGCCACGGAGCGCGTCAGGCGTGGGGAACAATTCGTCGAAGGCTTCGCGTACCCGCTCGGCGTGTCCTTCGCGGACCCGTTCCGCGGCGTCGTAGGAGAGGATGTGGCCCTCACGCCAGGCGGCGACGCGCTCGCGGGCCTGCCCCTCTGCGGCGTGGAAGCCGTGCTCGCGGGCGGCGTGGAGGGTGATCAGGTCGTGGATGCGGTCGGCTGCGGTGAGTTCTCCGAACGTCTTGCCCCAGGTGTCCATCTCGGTGTCGCGGGTACGCAGCAGTCGCCCGTCGATGCCGCGTGCGATCTCGGCGGCGACCCGGTCGGCGAGGTGCTCCGGTGCCGGGCCTACGGGGTTGGAAAGACCGAACGTCTCCGCCGTGGTCCTGTCGAGCCGGGACAGGCCCTGCTCGTGCCAGCCCTCGGCCGTCTCATGAACGGTGTCCAGCACCGTGCGGATGGCGGTTTCCCGGGCCGCCTGGACGGCGAACTGGTGCGGAAGCTCCTCCAGGCGCTGCTCGAACCGGCCGTTGAAGTCCGCCACGGCGTCCTGCGGGGAGCCGTGGAAGTCGTCGGCCGAGTCGACCGAGGAGAACACCGCCGTGAAGTCCGACTCGACCTGCTCCCGCAGCGTCGTCCGCAACAGTCGCTGACTCTCCTGGGACACCCCGGCGTCCGCCGCCACACCCGTCTGCTCCAACAGCCTCTCGCCGGCGGCGTCGAGACCGTTCCGCCAGGCCCCGGCGGTGTGCTCGACCGCACGGTCGGCGCTGTCCAGCGCCGTCTCGAAGCCGACCCGCAGGTCCAGGTCCCTGGGGAGGGCGGCGGTGAGTTCGTCCAGTGCCCGCTCGCCCCGGACGGTCCGCTCCGGAAGGGCCTCCCCCACGTCCTCGGGGGTCCGGTACGCCTCGGCGGCCGCCTTCTCCACCCGGTTCCGGAACACCCCGGACAGGTGATCCTGGGCCCGGCCGACCATCTCGCGGGACAGGACCGGCTGCGGCCCGAACTCGTCTGCGGGCGCCGTCAGTTGGCGGGACGCGGCCTCGACGGTCCGCGCGAAGCGTTCCATGCCGACGCGCACGGCGGCCTCCCGGACGGCGGCCAGCTCCAGCCGTCCGTGCAGGTCACCGAGGATCCGCTCACGGGATTCCGGCGCGGCCGCCAGCTCGGCCCGCACCATCTCCTCGGCGCGGCTCCGGACGGCGACGGCGAACTCCTCCGGGCTGTGCTCCGGCAGTCGTTCCGACCACTGCGTGAACGCCGCGTCGAGACGTTCCCGTACCTCGGCCCGCTCGCCCGCCACCCTGGCCGCCTCGGTGAGCTGTGCGTCGTAGGCCCCGTGCAGCTCCCGCTGCGCCTGCTCCCAGTGGCGCTGCTGCTCCGGTGATGCCTGGGCGTGGTCCGGTGCCGGTATGTACTCGGGGAGACGGGAGGACGGCCAGTGCGCCGTGGGGTCGTCGTCCGAGCGAGGGTGCGGGGGGTGCGGGTCGCCGCCGCCGTCCGGCGGGTCCCGGCGGTCGTCGTGGGGCGAGCCCTGCGGCGGCTCGGCGTGCAGCGGCTGCCCGTTGGAGTCGGCGGAGGGGTGCGCGGGCGCGGCGGAACCCTCCGTGGTCGTGGACGTGGTCGTCCGTGGCTCCGCCGCTGCGTGGGTGGTGGCTCCGTGCGAGGCGGTGGCGGGCTCCCCGGTTCGCGGGGGGCCACCGGCGGTGCGGAGGGGACTGTCTGCTGCCGGGTCGTGGGCGGCCACCGTGGGAAGCGACCTGGGCGCCTCCGTACCCGTCGAGCTGAGGCGCACCGGTGTCCCGCCCGCCGGTCCCACCGGGGGTTCGGCCACCGCACGCACCGCCTGCGTCGGTACCCGCTCGGGGTGCGCTGTCGGTACCCGCTCGGGCTGCGCTGTCTGCGTCGACGTGCCCTCGGCTGGCGGGCCGGACAGGCCAGGCAGGCCGGGGTGTTGAGGTTCCCCGGCGGCCTTGCCCAATTGGTGCGTGATGGGCAGCACGGTCAGCGGGTCGGTGGAGGTGACTGACGGAGGCTCAGACGCTGGTGACGGGTGGTGCTCGACCGCCGGTGTGCCCGACGCGACGGAGGTGTCCGCGAGGGGCGGAGAAGCAGGGTGCGAGGAAACAGGGTGCGGAGAAGCGGGCTGCTCCGCCGTCCTGGCGGCAGGATCCATCCCCGGCAGGCCCGTCGTGTGCTCCGGCACGTTGTGTGGGAGGGAGGGGGCCGCCACCGTGGACGCGGATGCCGCCTCGGCCGTGGGCACCTCCACCACCCTGGGGGCCTCCACCCTGGGGGCCTCCACCCTGGGGGCCTCTGCCCTGGGCGCCTCCGCCGTCGCCGGTGACGTCGACGCGGTGGAGGTGGCCGGGGTGGTCGTTGGCGCCTGGTGCTCCGGCGGGCCCGGGGTGACCGCGTGGGAGCCGACGGTGGCGGGAGGTTCCGCGTGGGAGCCGAGAGTGGCAGGGGCCTCCGCATGTCCCGGGGACATCGTCGGAACGTCCAAGGCAGCCGAGGCAGCCGAGGCGGTCGTAGAAGCGTGCTGCTCCGGCTGGCCGGTAGCCGGGCCGGACGCCCGGGTCGCGCCGGCCGGGGAGTCGGTCGCGGTGGACGGGGCGGTGGACGGGGCGGTGGTCGCCGCCCCCCGCTCCGTTTCGATGCCTCCGGCGGTGGTCTGCGGGGCGGTCTCCGGGGCGGTCGCGGCGGGTGACTCGGGCCGCGTCGCGGTGGCCGTCCCGGCCTCCTCGCGCTGCTGCGACCCGCTGTTGCCGCGGCGTTCCCCGGTCGTCGCCGCGCCCCGCGCTGGCGTGTCCGCGGACGCGATCGTCGTCGCGCTCCCGGCCCGCGTGTCCGCGGATTCGGTCGGCGGGGTGCGTCCGGTGTCGCGGCCCTCATCGTCGAGGGTCGGTGTCGTGCGTCCGGTGTCGCCGGTCCTGCCGTCGAGGGTCGGCGCGGTGGTGCCCGAAGGGGACTCAGCTCCGCCGCCCGGTGCCGTTCCGGTCGTCGACGCAGCGTCTGCCTGCGGCGGCGCCTCGGTCATCGATGCGGCGTCGGTCTGGGGCGCCGCCTCGGTCGTCACGGGCTCGTCCGAGGGGCGTCCGGTCGACGCACCGTCCACCGGGTGTACCGGGGGCCCGGCCTCACCCGTGAAGTCCTCGGAGAGCTTGGCCGCCTCGGGCACTCCTTCGGCCTTCTCGATGCCCTCAGGCGAGGCCCCGCCCGGCCGGTGGCGCCATCCGGTCGCGCCGCCGATCGCACCGGAGGCGGCGGCGAGGCCGAGGTCCTGACCCGCGTCGAACACCAAGTTGGTCGCCGCGCCCACCGCCACACCGGACACCGCACCGGTTACGGCGTGACCTGCGATGGTGCCGGAGAACTTGGGGGCGAGCGCGCTGCCGGCGAAGGAGATCGGCATGCCGATGGCGCCGCCCAGACCGCCCATCGCCGCGCCGAGGGCGGTGCCCTGCACGTCCCACTCGGTGCGGTCGCCCTTGAGGAACTGGATGCCCTGCACCGCGGCGTCCATCGCCGCCTGGGTAACCGCCGCGCTGACCACCGCGTTGAAGGCCCGCCGCAGGATGAGTTGGACGTTGATCCGGACGGCGGTGATCTCCGCCGGAATCAGCGCGGAGCCGTAGAAGGAGCTCGTCAGGGCGACGATCTCGGCGGCCAGCCACGCGCTCTGCGCGAGGATCATGTACTTGGCGTACTCGACCTGTAGGGCGGTGTTGACGCTCATGGTGCCGATGTCGTCGGCGGCACCGGCCATCGAGGGGACGGTCTGGCGAAGGCGTGACATGAAGGAGCCGAACGCCGACGCGGCTGCGCCCTTCACGCTGCCGAGCACGCGGGCCGTCACCGGATCGACTTCGGCGGCGACCCGGTCGAGTTCGCGGGCGGCGCCCTTCCACACGGCACCGATCGCCCGGACGTGGTCCTCGTCCGGCTTGGGCCAGTCCCCGCCGGCCGCCCACGAAACGGCCCAGGCGATTTCCGGGGGGATCTGGATGCCCATGGGAAGCCCGTCAGCCGCGGCCGTGCGACGGTGTGGGACGCGTGCTCGGGTGGCCGGGTTCCCGGGTCGCACCGTGGTTGCGGATCGCGTCCAGGTTGTTGTACTCGGTGTTCGCGAAGCTCTTGCCCATGGTGTGCACCCCGTCCGCGGTACTGGTCACCACGTGCGAGATGTCCGCAAGGCCGCGCTGCACGGTCTCGGCCGGGCCCTCGTACCCCTCGACGAAGGCCCGTCCAAGGGGGTCGTCCCACCCTTTGCCTACGTCCTTGAGCTCCCCTTCCAGGGTCTTGAGGACGCGCTCCGCCCCGCCGGCGAGCTCGCGGACGTGCGGGACGGCCCCTTCGAGGCGGTCGGTGTCCACAGAAAGCTCACTGTCCATCAGTTCCTCCGTGTCGTCTCGTCATGCGGTGGGTCGTGTGGGGCGCCCGGAGCGGTACGCCGTAACGCTCGGCGCCGTACGGTGACTGACCCCGGCCGACGGCCCCGGCCGGCCGGAGCGCGCTGCGTTCACTGCGGCGACCGGCCCTGCTCGACATAGGCGCGTACCGCCTCCGGCATGGCCGGCTGCTCCGGCAGCAGCGCCGTCAGGTCGGCGGTGCCCTGGAGGAAATCGACCGCCGGGATCTCCGCCGGGAGATGGGAGGCCATCAGCTCCCCTGCCTGGGCCAGCGCCTCCTCCCTGGCCGACCGGGCGGCGGTGAGGATCGCCTCGGTCAGCTCGGCGGGAGCCATCCTGCGGTAGGCACCGGTGGGGAATTCCACACCGGTCAGCTCGCCCTGCGCCCCCACCGTGACCTTGACGGACTGCCGGGGCGCCGTCCCGGTCGCGGAGATCTCCCGGAGCCGCTGCTGGAGTTCACCGGCCTCCTGCCGCTGCCTGCGGTACTCCTCCAGGAGCTCTTCGATCCGCTCGTCGTACGGGCTCGCCACGCCGACCCCTCTCCCGTTGCCACCGGCTGCCGCGCCCACCTCGGGCGGTGGGCGCGGGCCGGTGAGGTTGCTGTGCGGGTCGAGCCAAGCCGATCAGGCGGGGCTGGGGCCCCGGGGGCGGCGGGTCTGTGGCCGTCCGTACCTCCAGCTCTGCCCGGGCGTACCCGGTGGCCGGCGGGAGATCAGTCGATGATGCCGGGGATGTCACCGTCCTTCGTGCCCCACGGTGTCGCACTCCTGGCGAGCAGTTCCGCGATCCTTCCGGCCTCCGGGTCGTCGCCGTCCGCGGACGACGCCTCGGCCACACCGGGCGCCTGCTCCGCGGGGCCCTCGTCCTCGTCCTCTTCCTCGTCGCCGAGCCAGGAGCCCGAGCGGAGTTGAGGGGGCTCGGCGGCCGCGCCGCGGTCCCCGCCGGTGACCGGGGACCGGCGCCAGCTGGGCAGCCCGCAACCGGCGGTGGCTTCGGTCCCGGCGCCCTCGGCGCTCCGCGCATCGGTCGCCGGCGGGTTCCCGTCGGCGGACGCGGTGGACGGAGCCTGACCGTCCGCCCGTTCGTCCCGGCCGCGGCGGCCGAGCGACCGCGACAGCAACGGCGCGAGGGAGGTGGCGGCCGTGGCACCCCAGGCCACGACGTCCTCGCTCGAGACGGACGAGGAGGGCAGGGGCACCCGGTCAGGCAGGGGCACCCGGTCAGGCAGCGGCACCCGGTCGGGCCGGCTCACGCCGGGCATGCGTCCGTCGCCCCGCTCGTCCACCTCGCCGGGTACTGCCGGGCCGGATACCGAGGGGCGTGCGGGTGCTGCTGCGGTCGACATCGACGCCGGCGGAACGGGGGTGCTCGTGGTCATTACGGCGGCGGTTCCGGCAGGGGCGGTTCCGGCAGGGGCGGTTCCGGCAGGGGAGACCGTGCCCCGGGCGGACGCCGCGGCGGTACGCGGGGCCTGGGCGGCCGTCGGGGGCTGGGTGGCCCTCCGGGCCTGGTCGGTGGGGACTTCAGCGGTCGCTCCGGCTGCGGAGGCCGCCCTGGCGGTCGCTTGCGCGGCGGGGGTCGTCGCAGCCGGCGCGGTCGCGGCAGGGCCGGCCGTCGCAGGGGCCGTGGTCGCGGCTGCGGCGACTCCGACTGCCGCGACTCCCGCTGTCGCCACGGCCGTTGCCGCAGTGGCGACGGCCGCGGTCGCCGTTGCCGCGCCGGCGGCGGACACCGGGCTCTCCTCTGCCGGGCCCCCCTCGGCCGGTCGCCCCGCATCCGCATCGACCGCGGCGGGCTCCGGGGCACCTGTGGCCGCGACGATGGCGCCTTCCACGGCGGGCTCCAACGCACCCGTTGCCGCAACGGTGGCGCCGTCCGCGGTGGCCTGCGCCGTCCGGTCCGGTTCGGCGGCTGTCACGTCCGCATCGCCCGCGGGCCGCAACGGCAGCTCCTCGGCCGAACCCTCCGCGGTCCAGGGAGCGGTGGCGCCCTCCAGCAGGCCGGCGGCCTCGGACCTGTCGTCCCCGGTCGCCACCGCCGCGGCGCCCGTCGCCAGGGGCATGGCGCCCGCCGTGGCAGCCGTCGCCGTGACCGACGCCTCGGCGGAGTGCGTGGTGCCGGTGGCTTCGGGTTGCCCGTCGACGGCCGGTGCGCCCGACGGGGCGCCGTCGGGCGCACCGATCTCCTCGTCGTGGTCGGCGCCCGACTCGTCGGCCCACGGTGTCCCGCTGGGGGTCAACAGTCCGGAGGCGTCGGAGCGTTCGCCGTCGGCCCTGCCGTGGGGAGGCATCATCCCCATGCCCGGCATCATCGGCATCTGCGGGCCCATGGACGGGGTGCCGCCGGCCGCGGCCCCACCGGGCACCGCGCCTTCGCCCGGTCCGAACGAGGGGACGTGCGGGGCAGTGGGCCGTACGTTGTGGGCACTGCCGGCGCCGTCCCCGACCCCGCCGATGCCGGAACCGGTGATGTGGGGGGTAGTTGGCTGCCCGTTGTGGGCGCCGCCGGCCCCGTCCCCCACCCCGCCGATGCCGGAACCGGTGACATGGCCCGGGTGGGTGAAGGCGGCGCCGTCGAGGCCCCCTGCCTTGGCCAAGCCGCCGCCGTGACCGGGAAGTCCGGCGATGGCGTCCGGTCCGGTCACCTGCGTGGAGCCGTTGAAGGGCGCCACTCCGGGGGCGGCTCCGGCGCCCTGCCCACCCGCGAGCGGCAGTGGAGCGGGGGCGGAGTTCAGCCACGGCGCGGAGCCGCCGGCCCCGGGCATGCCGGACCCGACGCCCGTACTTCCGGGGAAGCCCACCGGCGTTCCCGCCTGCCCGGCCCGCCCGACGTCGAGCGCACCGATCCCGGGTGCGTCCGACCCGACCGAAGGGATCCCCGGGAAGCCGGCGGGCGCGCCCGCACCGCCGACCGGCGAGCCGTCCAGCGCATCGATCCCCGGAGCCTGCGAATCCACCCCCGGAACGCCCGGGAAGGCGGCCGGCGCCGTGTCCTTGCCCGTACGATTGCCGCCCGCTGCTGCGGGCATCCCGGGAAGGCCCGAACCCACCAACGGGGTGCCGGGGAACGGGAGGACGGGCGCGTCCGCCCCCATTCCGGGTGCGGCAGCCATCGCCGGCAGGCCGGGTGGAGCAGCGTCGATACCCGGAGCGCCCGCGGACCCGGCAGCACCGGCGCCAGGGCCGTCGAGCGTGGGCATCCCCGCCACACCGGGACCGTCCGGCACGGGCATCCCCGCAACACCGGGACCGCTGCCCACCGTCGGCATCCCCGCACCGCCCGGACTGTCCAGCGCGGGCATCCCCGCACCGCCCGAACCGACCTGGGGCGCGCCCGGGAACCCGAGGGGCAGTCCCCCGCCGGCCGGGGCCGGGGCATCCGTGGGCAGCCCCGCGGTCGACGGGCCGGCGCCAGGTGCCGTGAAGGGCTGTACGGGAGGGGCTTCCGACGGCGAGGCCGACGGCAGCCCCGCTCCGGCGCCGGACGGCAGTCCGCCCGGCCCGACCGGCGGCATGCGGAACGGTTGGGGGGCGTTGGCCGGGGACGCCGGCGAGTTGGGGCCCTTGACGGGCGGGGTCACGTTCGACGGCGGGCGCACCGCGTCAACGGTGAACTGGTACTGCCTCGCCAGGCTCTTGAGCACGTCCCGCATGTCCCGGTTCATCATGTTGACGATGGTCTGGTTCTTGCTCACCGGGATCAGCCCGTTGGACATCGCCTTGACGCCCTGGATCTGGGCCTGTTGTGCGTACCAGGCATCGATGGCCGCGATCCTCGCCCGGGCCTCGGCCAGCTGGTTGCCGTTCCGCACCAGCTGGTTCGGCACCGAGTTGAGGTGGGAGGAGCCTCCGGAGAGCACCCCGGCGATGGCGGACACCTGATGGGAGAACGTCCCCATGGCTGCCAGGAACGACTCCGCGGCCTCACCGCGCCAGGGCCCGCTCTCTCCGGCCAGCGCGGTGGACTGCTCGTCCAGGCTCTTCGACACCATCTCCAGCACCAACTGCACCCGGTAGAAGATGTTGCCGGCCTCCACCAGCGTGGCCGGGTCGGAGACGCCGTTGGCACGGGTGTGGTCGGAGGTGTCGGCCATGGCGGCGCCGCCGGCGATGGCCGCCTCGATCTGTTTCCAGTCCCAGGTGTCGTAGTCGTTGACGGAACTCGCCTGCGAGGGTGCGGCGTAGAGCGCGCCGTCGTCCCCCTTGTCGAATCCGTTCTTGTTGTCCGCCATCGGCTCCGTGCTCCCAGTCAGCCTTCGGTTCCCGGATGACACTGCTCCGACCACGTGAACCGAAGGCTGATCAGCCCGTGTCCGGAGACTGAAGCGGACGCCGCAGAAACTTCCGCCACGACACCGCGGAGGTCCGCCGGGAATCCCGGCGGACCAGGTGGCCCGGTGTGCCGCACACCGGGCCTGGCTCGGCCGACGAGCCGTGCGCCGGCTCAGGCAGCGCTGGTGGAGGGCGCCGAACCGGCAGGGGACGGCGTCGAGCCGCCGGCGGACGGCGCCGAGCCGCCGGTGGAGGGCGCTGAACCGCCACCCTCGCCCGGCGCGGCAGGCGCGCCGCCGGTGTCCTTGAGCATGGCGCCGAAGTCCGCCTGCGCCCGCTCGATGGACTTTCGCAGGTCGGCGGCCTTGATGCCGTTGGCCTCCTCAGCCGTCGAGTAGTTCCTGCTCAGGGTCCGCATGGCGTCGCTCACGTCGGTCAGGCCGTTGTAGAGGTCCGAAAGCGCCTTGACCATCTGCTCCTTCAGACCGCCGTCCGCGTTGGCCCCTACGGTCTTGGTCTTGAGCTGGTCGGCGTCGTAGAACGAGCCGGGCGCAAGCCGGACCTGACGCAGCCGGTCCATCGCGTCCTTCACCGGTTCCTTCAGGCTCTCGATGTTCCGGGCGACCACGTCGAGGGAGGGGGTGTCCACCGAGGTCGAACCCATTCCCCGACTGGTTCCCGGAACCGCGGGGGGTGTCGGCACCTGCGCCTCCACCGTGCGGCCCGGCGGCAGGGTGACCTGCCCGGGATCCCAGTCCTGAATGGCGGGACGCGAGCTGTCGGAGTCGCTGGACGGCGGGGTGTACCCGGCCTGGCTGTTTCCGGTGAAGATCTGCCCTCCCACGTCACCTGCTCCACATGCTGGAGTTGGTGCCCTCGGCCTGCGAGTAGCTGGTGCGGATCTCTTGCAGCGCGGTTCCGGCGTTGGTGGCCTGCTGGACCATGTCGGCCGCGGCGGTGTCCCACTTGGCCTTGTTCTCGGCGTAGGCGGTCTGGGCCGCACTGGTCCACTCGGCGAGGTGCTGCCGGGCGCTGGCGTCCAGCGACGACAGCATGTTGCTGATGTTGCGGGAGATGGTGGTCATCTCCTCGGTGACGTGGTCGACCTGGGCGAAGTTGACGGTGTACGTAGGCATGTGTGCTCCTGAAGGGGTGGCCGGGCCGACTAGAGGGAGAGCGGGGCGTGCATCCGGGACGCCAGGCTGCTGGCGGCCTGTTCGGTGCTGTCGTGGGTCGAGCGGTAGACGCCGGTGTTCTGCTCCAGGGTGCTCACCATCCGGTCCAGGGCGGTGACCACGGTCTGGAAGTCCTCCAGCCAGGTGTGCATCGCACCGCCGAACCGTGCGGCCGCGTCACCCGTCCAGTTGCTCGTGAGCACCGACACCTGCTCCTGCATGGCGGACAGCTGTGCCCGCGCCGTGCTGTCCGCCTCCCGGAAGGCGCCCAGCGCTGCATTCATGCCTTCGACTGTCACTGAGGTGGGTGTGGTCACCTTGTTGCTCCTTACCTGTGTGCCGGCTCCGCCTGCAAAGACGTGCCGGGTGGATGTGCCTTTCGATGCTGGGCCACGACGAACGGCCCTTGGCCTGTGCGGCCCGGCGCTTGCCCTCGCTGTCATCCCACGGTGCCCCGATGTACCCGACCACCCGACAACTGTCGGTGAGGGCCCTCGTGACGTGCCCAACTTCCGTGCCGACGAGGGGAGTTGGAGGAAAGCGCCGGCCTAGCCGCGCGCCGCCGTGCTCGCGACCGCCGGTGCCGCCGCCACGGCTCCGGTGCCGTCCGGCAGATCGGCCACCCGGATCGTCCGGGTGCCGGCCGTGGCGGCCAGCCGGTCGGCGAACCGGTGGGCACCGTAGGCGCCTTCCGGATGCGCGGTGTCGGCGAAGTGGCCGCCGAGCGCCTGCCGCAGCCCGTCGTCAACCGCCCTGCCGTGGCGGGCGAGCCGGCGCAGGACCAGCTCCGCGAGCTCCTCGGGCCCGGGCGGGGCGAATCTCAGGTACTCGGCGAAGCAACCGGCCAGGTTGGGGCTCTCCCTCAGTACCCCGGCGAGCTGCGGCGCCTCACCGGAGAGCACCACCGCCACGTCATGGCCGGCCCGCGCCGCGCGCTGCACGGCGTCGAGGACGGCGGAACGCTCCTGGTCCGGTCGGTCCGCGAACGGCCGGTCCGCCTCCAACAGCAGGACCCCGCCCGCGGCCTCGTCGAAGGCGCCGGCGGTGAAGGTCTCGGCCTGGCCGTGCCAGCGGGCCGGGAACGCGGAGAGCGGCACCCGGTGGAGTACGCCGGCGGCGAGCACTCCCTGCTCCGCCAGCGCGCGGGCGTAGAGCCGGGCCACCGACCGCCGTCCGCTGCCCGGGCGGCCTTCGAAGACCAGGTTGGCCGTCAGCGCCACCGGCTGCTGCTCGACCCGCAGCTGCCCCAGGCCGGACAGCCTGGCGGCCAGCGCCTGCCGTACCTCGGCGAGACCGACGAGCGCGGCGAGCCGGCCGCTGCCGCGTCCCCGCGCGCCCTCCGGGCCGGGCGTGCGGCGGTCCGGGTCGTCACCGCCGGGCAGCTCGGGCACGTCCGCGGCGGACAGCCGGCTCAGCTCGGCATCCCCGGGGCCGGGCACCATCGCCAGCCGTGACGCCTGGTTGCTCACCATGGACTCGAACACCCCACGCGCCACCCGGCCGTTGCCGAACGTCGCGCCCTTGGGAATCTGCTCGAAGTATCCCACCAGCGCCTCGTGCGCGCTGTCGTCGAGCTCGTAGTAGTGCCGCCCGCACATGTTGCGGGTGATGGTGACCAGCTCGGCGGGGCTGTAGTTGGGGAACTCCACGGTGCGCGAGAAGCGCGAGGCCATCCCCGGGTTGGAGGAGAGGAACTGCTCCATCTGCTCGGAGTAGCCCGCCACGATGACCACCAGTTCGTCGCGGTGGTCCTCCATCAGCTTCATCAGCGTCTCCACCGCCTCCTGACCGAAGTCCGGGCCACTGCCCTTCCCCTGGTTGGTCAGGGTGTACGCCTCGTCGATGAAGAGCACCCCGCCGAGCGCCCTGGTGCAGACCTCGGTGGTCTTGATCGCGGTGCCGCCGATGATCTGAGCCACCAGGTCGGCCCGCGACACCTCCACGAGATGCCCCTCACCGAGGATGCCGAGTTCGGCGAGCACCGCTCCGTAGAGCCGGGCGACGGTGGTCTTGCCGGTGCCGGGCGGTCCGGCGAACACCAGATGGCGGCTCATCGGCGGCATCGGCAGCCCCATCTCCTCGCGCCGCTGGGCCATCCGGTTGAGGTTGATCAGGCCGGTCACCTCCTGCTTCACGCTCTCCAGCCCGACCAGCGCCTCCAGTTCGGCCAGCGGTCCGTTGCCCGCCTGCCCGGCGGTCTCCGGTCGTGTGCCACGATCCGGCCGCCCAGGGCCGTCGCCCTCCTCCGGCGGTGCCCCGGCGCGGTTCACCGGTTCCGACCGGCCCTCGCGCATCGGCTTCGGCCGCGGGCCGCCGTTGTCCCGGACCTCGCAGTCCTGCATCCGCACCGGCTCGACGGAGTCGCTGCGGATGCCCTCGCCCTCGTTGCCCTCCACCGTGCAGGAGCGCAGCTCGCCCCGCCCGGTGGCGTCCAGGCGCACACCGTGCCCGCGGGCGCCGTGCACCCGGCAGCGCTCGGCGACCAGCGAGCCCCCGTTCAGCACCCGGATCCCGTCCGTGTCCGAGGCGGCGACCACGGTGTCGTCCAGGCGGACCACCGCGTCCGTGTCGATCACCACCCCGCCGCCGTGCAGCAGGGCGGACTCGGCGAGGACGTCGGCCGCGCCGGTGGCCTTGAGCCCCGCGCCCCGCGCCGTGCGCACCGTCAACTCGCCGAACCGGCCGGTGCCGCCCTCCCCCACCTCAACGGCATCACCGGACGCCAACTCGACCCGGGCGACGCGAAGTTGAAGCCGAGCGGCACCCAGCACACGCACTCCGCCCGCGTCCCCGACCACCGTGAGCCCGCCGAACTCCGCGGCGGACCCCTCGGTGACGAGCACCCCGACCTGCCGCGCGTCGTGGACCGCGAGCCGGCTCCCGGTAGGAGCGCTGTTCGCATCCACCACCAGACCCAGCGGAGAGTCCCGGATCTCGCACTCTTCCAGCCGTGGCTCGGCGGCACCGGTGATCCGCACCCCGCATCGCCCCGCGCCGGTGATGGTGCAGCCACGCAGCAGCGGGGCGGAGCCGGCCGCGATGTGCACCGACTCGCCCTCCGCGCCGGAGAAGGTGCAGTCGGTGAGGGTGACCGGGGCGCTGCTGGTCAGATAGGCGTCCGGTCCTGCACTGCCGGTCACGACGACCCGCCGCACCTCGGCACTGCCTTCCTCCTCGACCACCAGGGCGGGTTTTCTGCTGTCGGCAACGGTGGTGTCCTCGACGGTCGCCTGCCCCTGCCCGTTGACGCAGACCGCGTTGCCACCGCTTCCGGTCAGCGTGCACCCGCGGACGGTCAGCCGCCCCTGCGCCGCCACGACCACCGCGGACGAACCGGCCTCGGCCACCCGGCAGTTCTCCACAGTGTTGGCACCCGGCGAGGTCACCACGATGCCGGCGCCCCGCGGGTTGTCGACCGTGCTGTCCCGCGCCACCAGCGTGCCCTGGTCCCGCGCCAGTACGGCCGTCCAGGCCCGGCCGGAGATCGAGCAGCCGTCGAAGGCGGCCTGGCCCCGGCGCAGGTCCACCGCCGGGTACTGCTCGTCCGCCCCGGAGAGCACCAGCCCGGAAAGCCGCACCTCATCGGAGTCCACCACCAGTGCGCTGCCGGTGCTCGCGTGGATCTCCACACTGCCCGGCCCGTCCTGGGCGGCCAGGGTGACCGCGCCGGTGAGCAGGATCCGTTCCTCGTACCGCCCGGCTTCCACGGAGACCAGGGCGCCCTCGCCGGCCTGGCTCAACGCCTCGGCGATCGAGCGGTGCGCGCCCGGGCGCTGTGCGGAGACCAGCAGAACCTGCCGCGTCACGACGGTGACCCCTTTACCTGGCTGTTTTCCTGGGCGGTTCCCTGGGTGGCTCCGTAAGTGGTTCCCCGGGTGGTTCGCTGCGGGGCGATGCTCGGCGAGCCGATCAGCCCGGGTGGGCTGCCGAAGCCGTCCCGCCCGTGCTCCGGCAGCGGTTCCGGAGGGTGCGCGCCCCGCCAGTTCTCGGCGGCGCGTTCCAGGCCGGCAACCGCTGCCTCGTCCAGCGGACCGGACGCGAGGTCCACCGTGCCGTCCGGCCCGATCTCCGAGGGCGACAACTCCCGCAGGAACACCTCGCGCCGGTCTGCCTGACGCACGTCCAGCACCTTGAAGCTGGTCCCGGGCAGGAAGACCACGCGGTCGGCGACGGCGGGTTCCAGCAGGACGGTGCGGCGGGCGGTGAGCGACCAGATGAGGAAGTCGACGGTGCCGGGCAGTTCGCCGGGGTCCCTGGTCAGGGCCGGGCAGAAGCCCCACTCCGTCACCAGCCGCTGTTGTCGGTACCACTGCCACTGCGCGTCGCTGACGGTGGTGCGCAGCACGCCGGCACCACGATGGGACGGCAGCCGGCGGAGTCCCTCGTACACACAGCGGGACAGCGGCACATGCGGGCCGACCGTCGCACCGCGCACCGCGGCGTCGATCTTGCTGCCCTCGGCAGAGAGGTAGAGCCGCACCGCGACCAGGTCGGTGAGGGTGTCCTCGGAGGGCTTCCTGGCGTCGCCACGCAGGCCCGGTGACTGCGAGAGCAGCCGGGCCAGGGAGCTGGCGGCGGCGTCGTACTGCTGCCGTAGGGCGCCGCGCAGCCAGTCGCGCTCCCGGTCGATGCCACCGGGCGGCGGGACCGCACATGCTTCGGGCCGCGGCGTCGGCTGGACCCGCGGGTCGTCGTCCGACGGTTCGTCGTCCGACGGTTCGGGGACTGTCACCTGGCCCGGTCCCGCCTGCGCGCCGACCGGCGCTGTTCCGTCGTCGGATGCGGTCGGCGCCGGCTGCTTCGGCTCCGACTGCTTCCGCACCCCCTCGGGGGCCGGTTCGCCGGACGTCGGTGCTTCCGGCAGGTCGGGCACCGGCTCCGCACCGCCGGGCGGCGGAGGGGTGTCACCGGCGAAGGCAGGTACGGACGCGGGGGCAGCGGAGACGGGTGCGGCAGAAGCGGCTTCGGCCTCGGGCGGGGGCGGCAGCAGATCCGCCTCGAGGCGGACGGCCGGCGGGGGTGCGGGAAGCGGCTCCGGTGGCTCGGCCGCCGCCGCGGGAGCCGTGGCCGGCGCGGGATCCGGCGTCACCGGGGCGGGCCCGGGCGTCACCGGGGCCGGGTCTGGCGCCGGCTCCGGATCCGGCTCCGTGGTGGCCGCCGCCGCGCCCGGTCGCGCGGTAACGGTTTCCGGGGCAGGTACGGACCCGGCAGGCGCGAGCCCACCCGCTGCCGGCCCGGCGGGCACCTCCTGTCCACCGGACACCACCTGCCCAACGGTCACCTCCTGCCCCCCGGGCGCAGCCACCCCCGACACGGCCATGGCAGCCGGCAGTACCTGGGAGGACTGGCGGGTGGCCGGATCGAGCCGCCACAGCGCCCCCAGGGCGAGCAGCTGCATACGCTCGGCGCTCTGCCGGGAGCTGGTGTCGTAGAGGATCTTGGCGGCGGTCGGGTCGAGGGGAAGGGCCCGGACGGCGTGCGCGTCCGCGGGCTCGGTCGGCGGCCGCATCCACAGCCCGCTCTGGGTCACCTCCAGCACGGCGTCCGGCGCGTAACCGTAGACCCCGGGCGAGAGTTCGGGCAGACCGTGGACCGGAAGCCGATGGCTGAACGGACGGGGCGGCAGGACCTGACCGCCACACTGCTGGCGTGGCAGGTAGCCGAGCTCCCTGGCGAACGGCCGCCAGCCGGGCGAGCCGTCGGGGCACACCGCGTGCACGTCCGGCTCCCCGGTGACCGCCGGACCGGCGACCGGCAACCCGCAGTAGACGGTCACCGGCCGGCCCAGGAGGTCGGACAGGGCCTGCCCCAGCGTCTCCTCCCCGGGGGCCGCCACCGGGCCGTAGCCCACGAAGCGCACCTCACCGCGGTGTTCCTCGGGTACCGCGCGCCAAAAACGCGCGACGTCGGTCAACGGCAGGGCGGCATCGCCGGGGTGGCCCAGCACCACGCACAGCCGCCTGCGGTCGCACGGCACCACGCTCGTCAACCGCAAACGGTGCGCTCGGTGCCAGAGGGCGTCCGACGCCGGGCGCAGCCACGCCCCGCCCGGCAGCGGCTCGCAGACCCCCAACGGACCCGGGGTCCAGGACTGGTTGACCATCCAGTCCTCCCACAGCGGTTTCGGCGCGCGGCGCGAGTCCCAGTGCGGTGCCGCGTCCGGCCGCAGCCGGATCCAGCCGGATTCCGCGTCACCGCGGACGAAGAGCGAGCCGTCGTCGACCCGCACCAATTCCCCGGTCGGGACGAGCACTTCGGTGCGGAGCCGGTCGGCCAGCCACTGTCCGGCGGGCATCAACTCCCCGGTACTGCCGGGAACGGGCACCAGACGCAGGCCGCGGCCGGCACCTTCGTCGCGGCTGAGCCTGCTCGCCACCGGCCGCCAGGCCGTGAGGGGCAGCGCCGCGGGCACATCCACCACCACCAACCGGTGGTCGGGGTCGAGTGCCAGCCCCTCCGCCCAGCTCCGGGACCGGCGGCCGCCCCGCTCATCGGTCCCCTTCGGCCGCACCAGCAGGGCGTGGCCGACGGTCAGGCACTCCACGGCCGGCGCCGTGGGACGGAGGCTCCCTACGGGGATCCGCATGTCACCGCCCTCCCCTGCCGCGGCCCGCGGCCGCCAGGGCCGGGCCGCTCGGTACCGCGTCCAACGCCTTCCTCGGCACCGGCAACGGCGCCACCCTCCCGTAGCCCAGGGCGTACGCGGTCGCGTCGTCGGTGAGCCGGTACTTCCGCCGCTGATCGGTGATCAGGTAGCGGCGCGGCGCCTGCTCGCCCTTCCTGGGGACGAGCTCGGCCGCGTACATCCCGCGCCCCGGCGGCACCCGTACCCCGGCGCCGGAGGAGACGGCACGGTCACGGACGACCACGGTGGCCTTGACCTTGGTGCCCGCGGCCTTCTGCCGTACGCACAACCGGTCGGGGTCACCCCGCCATTCGGCGACCGACAGCAGGTCGGGGAGGCGACTGAGCAGGGTGCGGTCGTGGGAGCCGCGGGCCGCGGCCACATCGGCCGTCGCCACCTCGACCGGGGCCGCGTGCCCCGGCCGGGCCTGCAGGAGCGCCGCTTCCGTACGGGTGAGGGGGGCCAGGCCGTCGGAGCGCAGCACCAAGTACTGGCTCGCTCCCGCCTGACCGGTCCGGAACAGCTGGCCGACCTTGGCGGGCCGACCGCCCACCCGTGGCCCGGACTTGCCCGCCCCCGGGATGTCCGCCGGAGCCAGTGCCGTCCCTGTGGGCAGGTCGGAGAGCCAGGCCGTCGGCGCCTCCATCGGCTCGTGATCGCCCAGCCCCAGCGCCACCAGGGCGGAGAAGTCGCGGACCGGGTACTTGGTGTCCTTCCACAGCACGTACTTCGCGCCGTCCGGGTCGGCGAGCAGGATCCGCCGGTCACCGCCGAGCCCGGTGTCGGGTCCGGGTGCGAAGTCGATCTGCACCGCCTCCTTGTCACGCCCGTCCAGGCAGACGTTCCACGCTCCGTGGAGCAGTTCGGCGGGCGCCGGTACGGAGTCGGGCGCGTCGGGGATGCCGAACGGGGCGCCGCGCCGTACGTCCCGTAGTACGTCGCGCGAGACGGTGCGCACGGTCGGGTTCGCGCCGGCCGCCAGCAGCGCGGAGGCGTAGTTGCGGGTGGGGCGCAGCACTCCGTCCAGGAGGAGGTAGCGGGTACCGGTCTCCTTCTCGACGATCAGGGAACCGGGCTTGCGCCAGCTGTTGTCGGCACCCGGGCTGATCAGCCCGTACACCGCGGCACCACCGACCAGCAGTGCCGTGACCGCCAGTCCGATCATGGCTCCGAGGTCGGCCCGGCGGGTGGGCGACTCCCCGTTTCCCGGGTCGCCGGTGACCACCGCCGATATCAGCCGGCCGATGGAGAACCGGTACGCCTGTACGTGGTCGCGTCGACTCCGCACGTCCGCTCCTCACCCGACCAGCGCACGGACAGCGGCGTAAACGTGCACCAGCTGCAACAGCAACGGGATCAGCGCCACCGCCGTCCAGGTCTCCAGCAGGTCTCCCGCGTGGCCCCATACGGGCAGCAGCCGTGAGCCGGGCATCCGGCGCGCGGCGACCAGCAGCAGTCCGGCGGCCGCCAACAGGACCAGCAGCAGAGCCGCGCCGACCACGGGCGGCGCGGACGCCACCAGGGAGAGCAGCACCAGCATCGGGCCGAGCGCACCGCTGACCGCCATCGGGATGCGTTGCCACGGGCCCACCAGGACCCGGGTCCGCAGCAATACGGCGCCGCTCAGTACGGTGGCGAGCACCGGGCCGATCCACGCCGGCTCCCGGCTCAGCAGCCACAGCGCCACGGCGGAGACCGCCGCGCCCGACACCGCCAGGGACGTCAGGCAGACATCCGCGATCCTGGTCCGCCGGGCCACCCGGGTCGCCGGCTCCGGTTCGATGCCCTCCTGCAACTCCGCTGCGGTACGGGGCAGTTGAGGCACTCGCAGCCGGGCGACCCGGACGGCGATGCGCATCCCCAGCGTGGCGGTCACGAACGCGCCGACCGCGAGCACGCTCATCGAGCGGGTGGCGTCCAGGCCCAGTACGGTGGAGATCCCGACCCCTGTGAGGGCCGCCACCGACGTGGCGAGCACGCTGCCGAACACCTCGGCCGGCGCCCGGCGCAGCGCGAGCGCCCCGGCGGCGGCCACGGCGACACAAGCTCCGGCGAGGGCGATATCGCCCCGGCCCGGGGCGAGCACGCCGGCGGCGCCGCGCGCGGCGGTCGCCCCGGCCACTGCGCCGAACAGGCAGCAGCCGAGACCGGTGATCATGCCGATGGCCCGGTCGGGGCGCAGCCGCGTGGCCACGAAGCAGGCGGCGCCGAGGGCCACCGCGACCACCGCGGCCGCCACCGCCATCCCCCGCCCCGGTCCGACCCGCCAGACCCCGGCCGCCAGCACGCCGAGCACCAGGCAGGCCAGGCCGAGCAGGAGCCGACGCGTCAACTCGGGCCGCCAGCGGACGGCCGCGGTGCCGACCACCTCGGCCACGCCTTCCGCCACATCGTCGAAGTGCAGCACTGCCAGGGTGTCGTCCACCGGACGCAGATGCAGCACCTCGCCGTCCCGCAGGTCGAGCGTGGCCGGGGTGCCGTCCGGGTCGAGGGGCGGTTCGCCCAGCCGTTGGAGCACCCAGTCGCCGTCGTTGCGCCCGGGGTTGCCGCACACGTGGCCGCGCACCGCCCCGAGCAGGTCGCCGACGGTCACCGTGGCCGGAACGGCGAGGTCCGCCCGGCGCTCGGGCCCCACGACGGTCAGCCGGCAGACGTCGGAACGGCCCGCGACGGTGGTGCTGCTCGCGGTGGTCATGGAGCTCCTCGGATGCGCGAACGGAAGGGGAGGGGAGGGAGGGGCGAGAGGGGTGGGACGGCCAGTGGTGCGGCGCGGGTCACCGCGGACGGGACCGTGGCACCGGTCACCGCGGACGGACCAGGCCGGTCTGGACGAGCTTGACGCCGCGTCGGGTCACCAACTGGGCCCGTCCCGGGGGCAGGGTGCGGGGCTTGGCCTCGCCGAGGAACTTGCCCTCCTCGTTGGGGTAGGACAGCAGCAGCGCGGGGCTTCCCAGCTCCCACATCCGGCGCAGCAGCGGGTCCATCATGGCCCGCATCGCTCCGGACGTGCTGCGGGAGACCACCAGGTGCAGGCCGATGTGGACGCCCTGAGCCAGGTAGGGCACGAGCGGGGCCAGCGGGCCGCCCACCGTGCCACCGGTGGCGAGCAGGTCGTAGTCGTCGACGAGGACGAAGAGCTCCGGCCCCTCCCACCAGTCGCGTCGGTGCAGGCGCTCCGGGGTGATCTCCGGACCGGGCAGCCGCTTCTGCATCGAGACCGCGGCGCTGTTGGCCAGGTCGGCCAGCGCTTCGGTGTCCACCACGTACCCCACGCGGTACGCCTCCGGTACCTCCTTCAGCAGCTCCCGGCCGGGGTCGGCAAGCAGGATGCGGGCCCGTTCCGGACCGAAGTGCGAGGTGATGGCCCGGGCCGTCAGGCGCAGCGCGTTGGACTTGCCGGTCTCGCCGTCCCCGAAGACCATCAGGTGCGGGGTGTGGGAGAAGTCGTGCCACACCGGCTGCAGCCGTTGCTCGTCCCAGCCCACGCAGACCTTCGGGCCGTCCTCCGGCGCGGGGAGCCGTTCCACCGCGAGGTGGGTGGGGAGCAGCCGGACGCCCGGCACGGCGGCGCCGGACCAGAAGGCCGCGACCTCCGCGACGGCCGCCCTGGTGGCGGTGGCCAGCTCGGCCGTCTCCGCACTGCCGTCCAGCCGGGGCAGCGCGGCCCTGAAGTGGTATCCGGCGCTGGTCAGACCGCGGCCGGGCTGCTGCGGCACATCGCCGGCGGCCCGGGTGCCCACCTCCGACTCCATCGGGTCGCCGAGCCGCAGTTCCAGCCGGGTGCCGATCAGGTCCCGCAGCCGGGGGCGGATCTCCGACCAGCGCACCGCGGAGATCACCACATGCACGCCGAAGGCCAGCCCGCGGGCGGCGAGTTCGGCGATCCTCGTCTCCAGGTCCTCGAAGTCCTGCCGTAGCGTGGCCCAGCCGTCGATCACGAGGAAGACATCGCCGTACGGGGAGTCGATCTCTCCCCGGGCGCGCACCCTCCGGTAGCCGGCCATGTTCTCCAGGCTGAGGTCGGCGAACTGCCGCTCGCGTACCTCCAGCAACTGCGAGATCTCCTCCACGGTGCGCAGCACCCGGTCGCGGTCCAGTCGGCCGGCGACCGAACCGACGTGCGGCAGCCCGCTGACGGACGCCAGCCCGCCGCCGAAGTCGAGACAGTAGAACTGCACCTCGGCGGGTGTGTGGGTGAGCGCGAGTGAGAGCATCAGCGAACGCAGCAGCGTGGACTTCCCCATCTGCGGGGCCCCCGCCACGGCCACATGGCCGTCCGCCCCGAACAGCTCGGCCTCCAGCAGCTCGCGCAGCTGCTCGTACGGCCGGTCCACCACGCCGAGGGGAACGCGCAGGGCGCCGTGCCGCGCGGACTCCCCCGCGGCCATGCCACGGACCGGGTCGGGCACGATCCCGGGCAGCAGATGGTCCAGGCTCGGTGACTCGTCGAGCGGGGGCAGCCACACCTGCCGGGCCGGCGGGCCGGCGTCGACGAGCCGGTCGACCATCACTTCCAGCAGGCTCTCGCCGCCCTCGCCGCGCCCGGTGGGCCCACTCTCCTGCTCCCCGTCGGCTCCGAGCGCGGTGGACAACGGACCTTCCTGGTGGGTCGGTTCGGGTTCCGGAGCGGACGCGGGCGCCGGCTCCAGCCGGAACGGCACGACCTCGCTGGCGACCCGGGCCGCCCGCGCGCTCGGCGTCGCTGCCGCCGGCGGCTCCGGGCACGGCCCGGAGACATAGGCGGCCTTGAACCGGACCAGATTGGTGGTGTCGATCTTCAGATAGCCGTGTCCGGGCTCCGAGGGCAGTTCGTAGGCGCTGGACGACCCGATCACGCTCCGGGACTCCATGGAGGAGAAGGTGCGCAGCGCGATCCGGTACGACAGATGGCCTTCCACCCGGTTGATCCGGCCCTCGTCCAGTCGCTGGGAGGCGAGCAGCAGGTGGATGCCGAGGCTGCGGCCCACCCGCCCGATCATCACGAACAGCTCGGCGAAGTCCGGCTTGGACGCGAGCAGTTCGGAGAATTCGTCGACCACGATCACCAGCGACGGAAGCGGCGCGAGCCGGGCACCGGCGAGGCGTGCCTTCTCGTAGTCGAACAGTGAGGAGTAGCCACTCTCCCGCAGCAGTTCCTGGCGCCGGATCACCTCGCCGGTCAGCGAGTCCTGCATCCGGTCCACCAGGGGCAGTTCGTCCGACAGGTTGGTGATCACCGCCGAGGTGTGCGGCAGCCGGTCCATGTTCAGGAACGTCGCTCCGCCCTTGAAGTCGACCAGCACCAGGTTGAGCACGTCCGAGGAGTGGGTGGCGGCCAGGCCGACGACCAGGGTCCGCAGCAACTCGCTCTTGCCCGACCCGGTGGCCCCGATGAGCAGCCCGTGCGGGCCCATCCCGCCCTGTGCCGACTCCTTGAGGTCCACCTCGACGACCTCGCCGTCCTCGGTGACCCCGATGGGAACGACGAGACGGGCCTGCTGCTCGGTGCGCGGCCGCCACAGCGAGGCGACGTCGAAACCGCGCGCGTCACGGATACCGAGCAGGGCGGTGAGGTCGAAGTCGGTCTCCAGCGGCTTGTCGAGCAGATCGACGGTGCCGCTGGTGCGGCAGGGGGCGAGGGTCCGGGCCACCCGCTCCGCGCCCGCCGCGGTGAGCAGGTCCGCCTCCGCGTCGGCGGTGGTCTCGCCGGTGGGGAAGGTGATCTTGCCGTTCTCCACGGTGAGCCGCAGCACCTTGGGGCCGCCGCGCAGCGCGCCGGTGACGTCGAGCACCACCGCGCAGCGCACCCCGCCGTCGAGCAGCCGGCAGCGCTCGGGAAGGTCCACCCCATCGGCGACGATCACCACGAACGGTTCCGTCGTCCCGGGAACGGCCGACTGCTCGTGTCCGGGCCGGTCGGCGAACTCGGCCCCCAGCAGCTCCATCAGCCCGTCGTGGTCCCCGGCCGTCAGCCGCAACGGGCCGGTGGCGTCCTCCCGCTCCGGATGGGCGTTGTGGGGCAACCACTTCACCCAGTCCCACTCGGCCCGCCCGGCGTCGTCGGTGAGCAGCGCGATCCGCAGCTCGTCCGGCGAGTGGAAGGTGGCGAGCTGCCCGACGACCGCCCGCGCCAGGCCGAGCGCACCCGCCCGGTCCCCCACCAGCTCCACGCTGGTGAACCGGCGCAGCGCCACGGTCACCGGAATCCCGGGTACGGCCCTGCCGGCGCGGGCGAACCGCCGCAGCGACACGGCCGAGAGCGGCTCCAGATCCTCCACCGGCCTGGTGTGCGGCGGGACGAACTCCAACGCGGCCCGCCGCATGCCCACTCCGGTACGCACCCGGGCGAAGTCCTCGTGGCCCGGCCGCCGTTCCCACAGCCGGGGCCCGGCGGCGATCACGGCGAGCTGCTGCGGCCGCGGGTTGTCCCAGCACACCGCCGCCCGCTGTTCTTCGGCCGCCGCTCGGGCCTGCGCCCGCAGCTGTCCGAGGTACCGCAGGTAGTCCCGCCGCTCGGCCCGGATCCGGCGCTTGCGCTCACCGCCCGCCCTGCCGAGCTGACCGAAGGTCATGCTGACCATGGCGATGCCCATCACCCCCGACATCAAGTAGCTCGTGGGGGAGCTGCCGCCCGTGGAGAACATCAGCACCATCGCCGTGGTCCCGAGTCCCATCGGCAGATAGAGCAGCACCGAGCCGAAGTCGGCGGTTGCGGGCTCGCCGAGCACCGGCGGTTCGGCCAGCTCCACCCGCCCGGAGGGCATCGGGGGCCCATCGGCGCGCGGCGAACGCTTGACGATCACGGTACTCATCGGATGGCCCCTGCTCATATCACGCCGGTTCGGAAGGCGTACGCGACGGCGTGGGCCCGGTTGCGCAGCTGCAACCTGCTCATGGCCCCGTGGATGATGTTCTTGATGGTCCGCTCCGAGTAGTTCAGCCGCTGCGCGATGGCGGCGGTCTCCAGGCCGTCGGCGAGCAGCTTGATGACCTCCACCTCCCGGGTCACCAGGCCGGTGGTCGTCAGCCCGATCGGCGTCAGCACGTCCGACTGGACCGTCCTGGCCCAGTCGAGCAACCAGGCGGCCCCCTGCGTGGGCAGTTCGGCCCGCCCGTCCCTGGCCCCGATGACGGCCCGCAGCAGCCGCTCGGTGCTGGCCTCACGGCGCGGGATCAGGCTGATCAGACCGCAGTTGACGGCCCGCAGAAGGTGCTGCTTGCGCACCATGTCCCCGACCAGCACCACCCGCATCCGCGAGTTGGCCGCGTCCCGGACCGCCTGCTCGATGGAGTCCAGGGTCTCCGCGGTGACCTCACCCGCGAGCACCAGCAACACGTCCGCCTCGGCACTGCGCTCCCCGGCAAGCAGGCTGACGGTCGGGTACGGCCGCAACAGGGCGGCGGCCCCGGCACCGCTGATGGGATCGGCAGCCAGGATGGTCAAAGAAACGCTCTCCAACACTTCTCCTGATGGCGCCTTGGTCTACAACGGTCCGTACGCACGCCACTGAACGGGCATCTGACGTTTCCCACGCTCCACCGCAGAGCGCGACGCCCGACCGCAAGAAGCACGCTAAAGACCGCTCCCCTCACCGCACATGACGGCACTCACCGAAAGGTTTACGCCGCAACGACCGAAAGGGGTTGCTCGCCGAGGTGTTGGGTGGCTGGTGCCCGCGGAAGATGACAGCCTGGCCCGCCCGGTCACCGGGCAAGTGTCCACAGCCGGCGTCCGGGCAGGGGCCTTGCGGTCGGTGAGGAAGAGCGGGCCGTGGTGACGACCGGCGATGAGCCCGTGCAGGAGCTGCGCGGTGTCGGACTGCCAGTGAATCCACTCAATGGCGCCGCCCTTGGAGATGACCCGGCCACGCTTGTCGGCAGGGAACAGCTCCTCGCAGACGTGCTTGAAGCCGCCCACCTACCACCAACAGGTCATGAATGCCATGTCTCGGAAGGTCCAAGGACAGGTGGGTGGCTGAGAAGTGACGTAACCACCACGGGGAACGGGCCGTGCTCGGTCTTCTGTCGACGCAGGAGAATCAGCGTCGTCCTCGCAGGTAATGCCCTCCTGCACTCCCGGGTGCGGGCTTTCACCTCCCGCACCTGTGGGGATGCGCGGGAAGCAAGGGGTGCCGAGGTTCGCACCATCCCGTGCGAGCGGTCTTCCAGGAGCTCGACGGCGTCGGAGTCCTTGGGGTCGTAGAAGGACGGCCAGCCGGCATGGTTCGCGGATGCACGCTTCTCGGGCGCCTCATCCTCCGCGCCCACGCCCTGGTCCCGCACGCGTTGAGCAGGCGCACTCACTGCCCGTGCCGCAGTACTCCAAGCAGCCACACACGCCATCGTCCACGCCAACCTGGCGGATACCGTACGGCGCCACCTCGACTGTCTCTTGCCTCTGGACGTCCTCAGTCGGGAACGTCTCGCCGCCGCCGGCCAACGGCCCTCCGTTTCCTCACCCCGCGGCGGGCTCTCCTGGTGGACGTCCACGTCCCAACGCTTCGACGCCAGCAGCGAATCAGTGACGACCAGGCTCGACGGTCATGTGCTGCTGCCGGACGTGCGCAGGTTTCCGATCCCGGTGGTGCCTCAATGTGGGCGGGGCGGGCTGATGGTTGCGATCCACGGGGCCGGCTTTCCCCACGGTCGCCGAAGGTCTGCTGCCAGCGGGCGGGCGAGCCCGGAGCTGGGTGAAGGCGACGACGATAACCAGGTCCAGCGGTCGGCGGCTTCAGGGGTGCGGATCTTCGGGCAGGGCCGGCCCAGGGTCTGCTTGAACAGGCCGAAGGTGTGCTCGATGTCGAAGCGTCGCAGAAACGCCTGCCACAGACGGTCGACGTCGGCTGTGGTGGGACACCACACTTCACGGCCGGAGGGTGCGTGCGCCCCTCATGAGGGGTCGGTTTGCCTCCGTGAAGCCGTTGCGGAACTCGCCGAACGGTTTCCCCTCGTGACCATGCGTAGTCAGGTGGAACGCATAACGGTAGAGGGATGACTTGGGCAACCGGGCAAACGCAGGTAAATGGGACCTGTTGTGAAGGGTTGTGAAAGTCTGCTCGCCAATTTCTGTTACGCACCGCCAGTCACCCGCGTCTCCTTACATGTACGGCGGAACACAGTCGCGCGCACCGGCGCCGAGAGAGCAAACGCAGAGAGTGGGGGGGCGTGGACGCGGAAAACGGGGTGGCGGTGGTCACGGCCGCACAGAACGGCGACCACCGGGCTCAGGACGAACTCGTCGGCGAGTGCCTGCCGTTGGTGTACAACATCGTCGGCCGGGCCCTGAACGGTCACGCCGACGTCGACGACGTGGTGCAGGAGACCATGCTCCGCGTCATCAACGGCCTGGACAGCCTGCGCGACCCGGCGGACTTCCGGTCGTGGCTGGTGGCCATCGCTATGAACCAGATACGCCAGCACTGGCGCGAGAACCAGTCGCGGACCGCGCCCCTCCCCGGGTACGACGGGCTGGACGACTCCCTCGACATCGCCGACCCCGGCGCCGACTTCGTCGATGCCACCATCACGCGCCTGGGCCTGGAGGGCCAGCGCCGCGAACTCGCCCAGGCCTCCCGCTGGTTGGACAGCGATGACACGGCCCTGATGTCGCTGTGGTGGCTGGAGGCGGCGGGTGAACTGACCCGCGCCGAGGTCGCGGCCGCCCTGGAGCTCTCGCCCCAGCACGTCGGCGTCCGGGTGCAGCGGATGAAGGGCCAGCTGGAGACGGCCCGGGTGGTGGTGCGGGCACTGGACTCGACCCGCAAGGCGGGCCCCCGGGCCTGTGCGGAACTGGAGTCGATGGCGGAACGGTGGGACGGGGCGCCCTCCCCACTGTGGCGAAAACGGTTCTCCCGGCACGTCCGCGCGTGCGCGGGCTGTTCGGGCCACCGGGCGGAGTTGGCCCCCGCCGAGAAACTCCTCGTCAACCTCACGCTGGCGCCCATGACAGGGACGGCCGCGCTGCTGGAGGCGGTGTGCGCGAAGGCGGACGCCGGGGAGGCGACGGCGCGGGCAGCCGGAGGGATGACCTCGCTGCCCTCAGCCGAGGCGGGCTCGTTCGCGGGCGCCGCCGGGCCCCGTAGCGCCCATGCTCCCGTGCGTGCCGGGCACCGCCGTGGCACCGGCTCCCGCCACCGCCACGGTCGTCACCGGATACCCCACGGCCGCCGGGCCGGACGGACTACGAGCACCACAGCGCTGCCTGTCTCCCCCACGGGCGCCGCCCACCCGGCCGACCGGGGCCGACGGCGAAGACCCTTCGCCCCGCGGCCGGCCGTGGCCTTCCCGTCCGGTCACGCCGCGTCCCCTGCCGGTCAACTCGTCCGCACATCCGGCCAATCCCGAGAAGAAACGTTTCGTCCGACAGGCCGCCGGCCGGCTCGCCCCCGAGCGAACCTGGACCGGCCGGCCACCGCCGCGCACCGCCCCGACGCGCCGGCCGGCGGTACAGCGCCACCCGGAGGACCTGAGCACCCCCCCGCCTCCACGACCCCACCGACCCGGACGGCACCGGCCCGCCGAGCGGATCACCGCGGCGGTCTCTTCCCGGAGCGCCCCGGTCGACAACACCGCCCTCCGCCGGCCGGGCCCGGTGAGAGCGACGAGCGCCCGGAAGAACAGCACGGTGCACCGCCCCCACGCGCCCACCCCCACCTGTACGGACGGCCGGAGCCGGCGTCGCCTGCGGGCCGGCGCGGCCCGTGCCCGGACACAGCACGTCACGACGCGGCTGACGCGTTTCCGCTGACGTGACTCCGCCGGTGCGGCGCCGCTGAAGCGAACCGCCGCGCCCCCCGGGCCCCCTGAACCCCCACCGCACCCCCCACAACACGGGCGTTCCACGGCACCACCCTGCGCACCGCTCACGCGCCGCAACGTGCCCAACGCCTGTTCATCACCACCACACACCACACGGCAGGAGAGAGAGTTGGGGAAGAGAAGCAGACGCCGTCACGCCGCGCGCAGCGCCGGTGGCGGTCGTCGGACCGGCATAGTCGCCGCCGCGGTCCTCGCCGCGACCGGCATCGTCGCCACGGGCGTCGTCTACGGCGTGACCAATGGCGGTGCCTCTGGCGACCGCGAGACCGCGGCCGCGCCCGGCTCGGCGTCGCAGACGGCGACGAAGCCGGCCGCCAGCCCCGAGCACAAGAAGCCGCTCGCACCGCTGGGGAAGCTGCCCAAGAACGACTCGAAGCACGGCATGGTCTACAAGGGCCTCAAGCCGGCCCCGAAGGGCGACTCCTGCGTGGGCGTCTACAAGGTGGTGCGCTCCGGACTGTGCACGCACGGACCGGACGAGCCGCCGAAGGGCGTCGACATCCACCGCACCACCCCGCCGGCTGTCAAGGCAAGCGCACCCAAGCCGGACCTGAACAGCGGTGACACCCACGCGCCGTCGTCGAAGGAACTGCTGAAGGACGCCCCGCCGGTACTCGACGCCCAGAAGGACGCCGGCCAGCAGACCGCCGCGGCCCAGGCACCCGCCGCGGGCAACGGAGACCGCACGGCTGCGGCGGGCGGCCAGCAGGTCGTGTGCGACGGCGACGGCGCCACCGGCAACCGCGTACAGGTGCTGTACGTACACGCGCCCGGCCAGTCCCGGTACGGGCAGTACGTCGCCTCGTTCAAGCAGTGGGCGGCCGGCGCCGACCTCATCTACGCCGAGAGCGCCAAGGAGACGGGCGGCACCCGGCACATCCGGTACGTCACCGGATCCGACTGCACCCCCACGGTCCTCGACGTAGAACTGCCCGCCTCATCGCTCGGCGAGTTCAGTGCCACCAACAACGCACTGGCGGAGCGGGGCTACAACCGCCGCGACCGGAAGTACATGATCTTCGCCGACGCGCAGGTGTACTGCGGCATCGGCAGCTTCGCCGGTGACGAACGTCCCGACGCGAGCAACCAGAGCAACTTCGGCCCGTCCTACGGCCGTACCGACTCCGGCTGCTGGAGCGCCTCCACAGCCGCCCACGAGCTGGGCCACAACCTGGGCGCCGTCAACAACAGCGCTCCCAACACCAGCCGCGGTGCACACTGCACCGACGAGTGGGACGTCATGTGCTACTCGGACACCCCCTACTACCCGCAGATGCGCACCGTCTGCCCCGAGCGCGGCCACGACGAGCGCCTCGACTGCAACCACGACGACTACTTCAACACCGACCCCCGGCCGGGCAGCTACCTCGCCACCCACTGGAACGTGGCGAACAACCAGTTCCTGATCAAGGGCGGCTCCAACCCCGACCCGGACCCTGGCCCCACCGCCGGACCGAAGCCGGTCGTCGGCACGATCACCGCCGACACCGCGAGCCTCAGCTGGCAGGCCGTCAACTCCGCGGCGAGCTATGACATCGTCCTGAACGACCAGTCCATCGGCAGCGTCGCCACCGCCGCGACCCGGATCGTCAACCTGCGCCCGGACACCGACTACACCGTCGCCATCGCCGTGAAGGACCGCGACGGCCGTACTTCCAAGCCGGGCCCGAAGACGTCGTTCCACACCACTGCCGCAGGCGACCCGACGAAGACGATCACCTCCGGCAAGCCCTACGCACTGCTGAACCCCCTCACCGGCAAGGCCGCCGACCTCTACGGCGGATCCTCCGCCGACGGCACGGTCCTCATCGGCTGGCAGCGTCACGGCTACGCCAACCAGCAGTGGGTCTTCCGCGACGCGGGCGGCGGCTACCTGCGGATCGAGTCGGTGCTGTCCCACAAGTGCCTCCAGGTCGGCGGCTCGCTCCAGGCCGGTGCGTACGTGATGCAGCAGCCGTGCTCGTCCGCCGCGTCGCAGCAGTGGAAGACGACGGCCTCCGGCAGCACGTGGACGCTGGCGCCCAAGGGCACGGACCTGGTGCTCGGTGTCAGCGCCCGCGACTACTACGGCGGCACGCTGCTCGAACTCCAGCGGCCGGACAGCCGGGGCCAGCAGAACTGGACCGCCCAGCCCGTCTCCTGACCGCCTTCCTCCCCTCTCCCCGGCCACGCCGGCCATACCAGCCGCACCGGCCACACCCGCCACCTCGGCAAGGAGCCCCTGATCCATGCGTCTGCGTCCTCGCGCACTGTGCGTGCCCCTCCTGGCGTTCCTGGCGTCGCCGCTGCTCGTCCTGGTCCAGGCCGGTCAGGCCGACGCGCACGGTGACAGCATCCAGTTCACGGTCACCGGCCAGGACACCGGGCACGTACGGGCCAAGGCGACGTACGAGGACGACCATGACCCGGTCGACGAGCGGATCTCGGGCACGCTGACCGCGGTGTCCGCGGACGGGCGCACGCGTGGCCCGTGGCGGCTGGTCGCCGTCCCGGGCCACGCCGGAACCGTCACGACCCAGGAGGTACTGCCTCCGGGCACCTGGAAGGTGACCGTCGAATCCGGCTTCCCGGAACTCGGCCGGGGAGAGGGGAAGATCGACGTGCCGGTGGTGGACCCCCGGCCCGCGGGGAAGACAACCCCCCGGCCGGCGCGGCCCACGGCGTCCGGGACCGCCTCCGCGGCCCCGTCCGTCGAGCCCGCCACACCGGCCACCGCACATGCGGCGGCCAGGGCGGGAGCGGAGTCCGGGTCCGGGTCCGAAGGGGCGACGGCATGGCTGCCGTGGACCGCCGCGGCCGCGGCCGTACTCGCGGTCACAGCCACGGTCACCGCCGTGCGCCGCAGGCGGCGTTCGCGCACGAACTGACCCACACCGAGGGCGCACCCTCCTCACCGCCCGGGGCATGCGTGCGCCCGCAGGCAACATCCGAGCATGCGTGCCCCGCACGGCCCACACTCACAGGGCTCAGCTCCCTGACGACTACCGCGAGCACGGTCCGCGAGCGGCCGCATGAACGGCGGGCCGCCCGCGGTCAGGGCCCGGTCAGTCCTCGTCCGGAGTCAGCCTCAAAGAGATCGAGTTGATGCAGTACCGCTGATCGGTAGGCGTCGGGTACCCCTCCCCCTCGAAGACGTGCCCCAGGTGGGAGCCGCACTTCGCGCACCGCACCTCGGTCCGCACCATCCCGTGCGAGCGGTCTTCCAGGAGCTCGACGGCGTCGGAGTCCTTGGGGTCGTAGAAGGACGGCCAGCCGCAGTGGCTCTCGAACTTGGTGTCGGAGCGGAAGAGTTCGGCGCCGCAGGCGCGGCAGGAGTAGATGCCCGAGGTCTTGGTGTCGGTGTACTCACCGACGAAGGCGGGCTCGGTGCCGGCCTGGCGGAGTACCTGGTACTCGGCAGGGGTCAGCTCGGCGCGCCACTGCTCATCGGGCTTGTCGATCTCGTACGGCATTCGGGGCCTCCTCCGGGTCAGCTGCCCAGGCGGGTCAGGATGGCGGGGCCGAGGTCGGTCACATCGCCCGCGCCCATGGTGAGAACAAGGTCACCGGGTCGCGCCATTCCGGCGATGACGTCCGGGACGGCGGACTTGTCGCTCTCGGCGGTGACCTCGGCGCCGGCGGCGCGCGCGGCGTCGATGATCAGGGTGCTGGTGACGCCCGGGATCGGGTCCTCACGGGCCGGATAGATGTCCAGCACGACGGAGGCGTCGGCGAGCGCGAGCGCCTGGCCCATTTCCGTGCCGAGCTCCTGGGTGCGGGAGAAGAGGTGCGGCTGGAAGACGACCAGGACGCGGGAGCCCTCGGGCACGGCGCCGCGGATCGCTTCGAGGTCGGCGGTCATCTCCGTCGGGTGGTGGGCGTAGGAGTCGATGACCTGGACGCCGGCCGCCTCGCCCTTGAGCTGGAGGCGGCGCTTGACGCCGGTGTACTTGCCGAGGGCGGTGGAGAGGTTGTGCGGCGGCAGATCGAGGGCGACGCCGGCGGCGAGGGCGGCGACGGCGTTGTGGGCGTAGTGCCGGCCGGGGACGGAGACGGTGAAGGTGAGGATCTTGCCGCTGGTGAGGCTGACGGTGACGTCGCTGGTCAGGCCGTGCGGGGTGACCTGGAGGATGCGGACGTCGGCGTCCTTGGACTCGCCGTAGGTGACGATCTCGATGTCCTCGCGGCCGGCGACCCGGGCGGTCAGCTCGCGCGCGCCGGGGTGGTCGGCGGCGATGACCAGGGTGCCGCCGGGGCGGATGCGGCCCACGAAGGTCTCGAAGGACTCGTAGATCTCGTCCATCGAGGCGTAGTTGGCGTGGTGGTCCAGCTCGACGTTGAGGACGATGGCGACCTCGGGGGCGTACTTGTGGAAGCTGCGGTCGCTTTCGTCGGCCTCGGCGACGAAGATCTCGCCGGTGCCGTGTTCCGCGTTGGAACCGGGGGCGTCGAGGTCGCCGCCGATGGCGTAGGACGGCTTGAGGCCGAGGGCGCCGAGGGAGACGGCGAGCATGGAGGTGGTCGTGGTCTTGCCGTGCGTGCCGGCCACGGCGATCGGGCGCAGGCCGTCCATGAGGGCGGCGAGGGCGTCGGAGCGGTGCACGACGGGGATGCCGCGCTCGTGGGCGGCGGCCAGCTCGGGGTTGTCGGGGCGGATCGCGGACGAGACCACGACGCTGGTGGCGTCGGCGGCGAGGTGCTCGGCGGCGTGGCCGAGGTGGACGGTGACGCCGAGGGCGCGCAGGGCCTCGGCGGTCGGGGAGTCCTTGGCGTCGCTGCCGGCCACCCGGGCGCCGCGCTGGGCGAGGATCTTGGCGATGCCCGACATGCCGGCTCCGCCGATACCGATGAAGTGCGGTCGGTCCATCGAGGCTGGGATGGCGGGTGCCATGAGCGGGTCTCCCTGATCGTCGATCATCGCGAGCGGTGGTGCGGTCGTGCGGTGGTGCGGTTCTGCGGTCGTGCGGTTCTGCTGTCGGGCGGCCGGTTCCGGTGCTCGTGCTGCCGGTACGGCTGTCCCGCTGCCGAAGATTGTCGCACCCGGCACCGACACCGCCGGTCCACGGATCCCGGACGACCCCGGAACGGCTCCCACAGGCCCCCGGACGCCCCCCGGCACGAGCCCGGGACGAGCCCGAACGACCGCGGACCGGCCCGCACCGGCGCTGCGAGACAGTGGTCAACGGCCGAGCGATCACTGCTCAGCGGCGGATCAGGCCCTTCGCGGTGGCCGCGGCGACCGCGGACGTGCGGGAGTCCACCTCCAGCTTGGAGTAGATGTGGACAAGGTGGGATTTAACGGTCGCCTGGCTGAGGAAGAGTCGTTTGCTGATCGCGGCGTTCGACAGGCCGTCGGCGACGAGCTGGAGGACCTCGGTCTCGCGGCGGGAGAGCGCGGTGGCGGGTGTCCGCATCCGGTCCATCAGGCGCAGCGCGATGGTGGGTGCGAGTGCGGACTTCCCGGCCGCGGCGGTGCGCACCGCGGCGGCCAGCTCCTCGGGCGGCGCGTCCTTGAGGAGGTAGCCGGTGGCGCCGGCCTCGATGGCGGCGAGGATGTCGGCGTCGGTGTCGTACGTGGTCAGGACCAGGACGCGCGGGGCGCCGGCCCGGGCGGTGATCGCGGCGGTGGCCTGCGAGCCCAGCATCCGCCCGCCGAACTGGAGGTCCATGAGGACCACGTCCACCTCGCACCGCGCGGCGAGCTCGACGGCCTCCTCTGCGGTGGGCACGTCCGCGACGACCTCGAAGCCCGGTTCGGTCTCCAGGACGGCGCGCAGGCCGGCCCGTACGACGGGGTGGTCGTCGGCGAGCAGCAGCCGGATGGGGGTAGCGGGGCTGGTCACGGGGCGACCTCCGGGCCGGCGGGCGCTGCGGGGCAGGGCAGGGTGACGGCGATGGCGGTGCCCTCTCCCGGGGCGGACTCGACGGCGAGGGTGCCCTGGAGGGCGCGGGCCCGGGCGCGCATCGCGGCGAGGCCGAAGCCGGTGCCGGAGGCCGCCGCGGAGCCCGGCGCGGGCACCTGCGCCGGGACGAATCCGGTGCCGTCGTCGACGACGTCCAGGGCGACCTCGGTGTCCATGTAGCTGAGGGTCAGCTCGACCCGGCCGGCCGCGGCGTGCCGGACGGTGTTGGCCAGCGCGGACTGCGCGATGCGCAGCAGAGCGACCTCGTGGGGGGTGGGGAGCGCGGTGGGCGCGCCGGAGACCTGGCAGTGCACGGTCAGGCCGGAGGTGCGCTCCGTGGTGGCGCACAGCCGCTCCAGGGCGGCGGGCAGCGAGCCGGTCTCCAGGTCGGGCGGACTGAGCGCGCGGACGAACCGGCGGGCCTCGGCGAGGTTGTCGACCGCGGCCGTACGGGCCTGCCGGACGTGCCCGAGCGCCGCCCCGGGCCGCTCGGGGAGGGCGCGTTCGGCGGCGCGCAGCAGCAGTTGGATGCTGGAGAGGCCCTGGGCGAGGGTGTCGTGGATCTCGCGGGCCAGCCGCTCCCGTTCGGCGAGCACGCCGGCCGCGTGCTCCGCGGTGGCCAGCTCGCTGCGGGCCGCGGTGAGCTCCTCGATGAGGCGGCGGCGCTGCTCGCTCTCGCGGTAGAGGGCTTGGTAGCCGAGGACGACGGCGACCGCGACCGCCGCCCCGAGGGCCGGGCCGAGGACCGTGCCGACGCTGAGGGTGTGGGTGTGCCATCCGAAGCCGGCGACGGCGCCGACGGTGGTGGCCGCGACGACGGGCAGCGCCCAGCGCAGCGGGAGCAGGTGCAGCTGGACGAAGAACAGCGGGAAGGCCAGCCAGACGCCGTCCGGGGTGAGGGCCAGCAGCACCAGCCAGACCAGTCCGACGGCGGTGAGCCAGAGCGCGGCGGCGCCGGTGGAGCTGCGCAGCCGGGGCAGCCGGGGACCGGCGACGTAGAGCGCGAACAGCACGACGGCGGTGGCGAGGACCGCGGGCGCGTGCGGGCGGTGATCGGCGACCGCGCGGACGGCGGCGAGCCCGAGCAGCGCGGCCACCATCAGATGGAGGCAGCTGCGCAGGACCCGCAGGACGGGGGTGAGGGAGTGTGCGGTCACGGCTTCTTCGGTCACGGCCCCTTCAGGCTACGGGCGGGTACGGCCTGCGGCATCAACCGAAGGGTTGATGCCGGGGCGCACCTTTCGATCTCCGCGGACCACTCCGCGGCGCGATGCCGCGGCCCCCTCCGGCGGGCGACGGTGGGGTCGAGCCGCCGGGCAGTGGGTCCGGCGCCGGTACCCGGAGGATGGCCGAGCCCGTGTTCGTCGCCTGGAGAGATCTGAGATTCGCCAAGGGGCGGTTCGCCCTCATGGGCACCGTCGTGGTGCTGATCACCGTGCTGGTGGGTCTGCTGTCGGGCCTGACGGCGGGCCTGGGCCGGGAGAACACCTCGGCGATCACCGGGCTGCCCGCCGACCACCTGGTGTTCTCCGCGCCCCTGGAGGGCCGTACGGTCGCCTTCACCGACTCCCGGCTGACCGAACGGACCGTAAGGGAGTGGGCGCGGGTGCCCGGCGTACGGCGGGCCGAGCCGCTGGGGATCGCCACGACGAAGGCGGCGGCGGGCGACCGGGCGGCCGCGGTGTCGGCCTTCGGGGTGCGCCCCGGGTCGCCGCTGGCCCCGGCGCAGGGGCGGGCCGGGAACGGCAAGGTGGTGCTCTCGGAGAAGGCCGCGGCCTCGCTCGGGGTGCGGGCCGGCGGCTCGGTGTCGCTGGGCGGGCGCACCTTCCGGGTGGCGGCGGTGGCGGGTGCGGCCATGTACAGCCACACCCCGGTGGTCTGGACGTCGCTCGCCGACTGGCGGTCCCTGACGGGCGGCACCGGCGGCGGCTCCCCGGGCGCGACGGTGCTGGCGCTCGCCACCACGGGGACGCAGGGCCTCGCCGACGCCGACGGGCGGCTGGGCACGAAGACGGTGCCGCTCGACGACGCCCTGCAGGCCATCGGCTCGTACACCGCCGAGAACGGCTCGCTCCAGCTGATGCGCGGCTTCCTGTTCGCCATCTCCGCGCTGGTGATCGGCGCGTTCTTCACGGTGTGGACGATCCAGCGCAGCGGCGATGTCGCCGTGCTGAAGGCGCTGGGCGCCTCGACCCGCTATCTGCTGCGGGACGCGCTCGGGCAGGCCGTCGTCCTGCTGGTGATCGGGACCGGTCTGGGCACCGCCGTGGCGGCGGGGGTGGGTGCGGGCATCGGCGGCACGGTGCCGTTCGTGCTCGATCCGCCGACCGTGCTGGTCCCGGCCCTGATCATGATCGCGCTCGGCGCCGCCGGGGCCGCGCTGTCCATCCGCCGCATCACCTCCGTCGACCCGCTGACCGCCCTGGGAAGTGCCCGATGAGCCTCGAACTGACCGATGTGACCCTGACCTACCCCGACGGCGAGGACCGGCTGACCGCGCTGGACGCGGTCTCGCTGACCGTGCCCGCCGGCCGTCTGACCGCGGTGATCGGGCCGTCCGGGTCGGGGAAGTCCAGCCTGCTCGCGGTCGCCGCGACGCTGATCCGCCCGGACCGCGGGCGGGTGGTGATCGACGGTACGGACACCACGGGCCTCGGCCGCGCCGAGCTGACCGCGCTGCGCCGGACGGCCCTCGGCATGGTCTTCCAGCAGCCGAACCTGCTGCCGTCCCTGACCGCCGCCGAGCAGCTGGAGGTGATGGCCCACCTGGACGGCCGCTCGCCGCGCACGGCCCGGGCCAGGGCGCGGGAGCTGCTGGCGGCCGTCGGCCTGGAGGGGCTGGCCGGCCGGCGGCCGCACCAGCTGTCCGGCGGTCAGCGGCAGCGGGTCAACATCGCCCGGGCGCTGATGAACGACCCCGCGGTGCTGCTGGTGGACGAGCCGACCAGCGCGCTGGACCACGAGCGGGGCGCCGCGGTGCTGGAGTTGCTGGTCGACCTGACCCACCAGCGGGCGACGGCGACGGTGCTGGTCACCCATGACCACAGCCATCTGGACGTGGCGGACGAGATCGCGGAGGTGCACGACGGACGACTGCGCCCCCGGCCGGCCGCCCGGCTGTGACGGTGCCGGTGGCCGGCCCCGGGGGTGCGGTCAGCCCCCGGGCGTCCCCTGGGGCTGGTCGTCGGCGGCGTGCGAGAAGAGCTTGAGGACCGGGACGCCGACCTTGTGGCGGGCGCGGGAGGCCCAGTCGCGGTGGAAGAACTCCTCGACGAAGTGCGGGGCGGTCAGCACGATCACCTCGTCCGCCCCGGTCTCGTCCACGACGGAGCGCAGCAGGTCCAGCGGATGGTCCTCGACGACCTGTCCGACGGCCTGCGCACCGGCCTCGCGCAGTGCCTGCAGGGTGTGTGTCAGCCCGACCTCGGCGGGGGCCTCGGCCTGTGCCCCGCCCGGTTCGGCGCCCTCGCGCACGGCGTCGTCGAATTCCCCGAGGGCGACGTCGTCGATGGCCCGCAGCAGGACGTCCTGCTTGCCGCGGGGCTGCATGAGCACGACGAACGAGACCGGGTCGTCGCCGTGCAGGGTGGTCACGAACTCCACGTCGGCGGGCGTCAGAGGTTTCTCGATCATCAATACGCTCGTGAACACGACGGACGCCCTTCTTCTCCTCAGGCCGCATTGTGCGGAGCCCGACAGACACCATCCTGCCCCGTCGCCACGCGGGACCTGTTGGCTTTTAGTGTGCCCAAAGGAAGCTAAGCGGAACAGATAATTCCGCTGTTTGTCAGGACCGACGGTAGCGAGTGAACAGGAACCCGGCCTCCTCCAATACGGATGCCAGGGTGAACCGCTCGGGAACCTCGACGGCCGGCCCCTTCATGATCCTCGGCGCATCTCCGACCGTTACCACCGGAGCGAGCGAAAGACACATCTCGTCGAGCGCACCGGCCGCGGCGAACTGCCCCAGGAGCATCGGCCCGCCCTCGGTGAGCAGCCGGGTGTGACCGCGTTCGGCCAGGACACCGGCCACCCGGGACGGGTCGACGCCCAGGCCCTCGCCGGCGAACAGCACCTCCACACCGGCCGCCCGGGCCTTGGCCACCCGATCGGCGGGGGCGCCCGCGCCGGTCAGGACGACGGTCGGCGCCAGCGCCTCGGTGAACAGGGGCAGCCCGAAGTCCAGCCCGAGCCCGGCCGTGACCACCGCGATCGCGGGCGCCGGGGACTGCCCCGCGGCGGCCCGGCGGGCGGCGAACGCCTCCCGGGCGCGGGCCGGCCGGTACCCCTCCTGGCGCACCGTCTCCGCGCCCACCACCACGACGTCCGCGACCCCCCGCAGCACCCCGAAGATCCGCATGTCGGCGTCGCTGGAGAGCGGCTGCGAATGCCCGTCGTGATGGGCCGCGCCGTCCATGGAGGACACCATGTTGGCGCGCAGCCAGCCGGGGCGTCCCGCGCGCGCCGGGTCGTCCGCCGCCGGGTAGGCGTAGGCGTCGGCCAGCTCGTCCAGCGTCCACTCGCGGTCGTCGGCACCGGGCGCCGCGGGCGCGGCGGCCGTCCCGTCGGCGGCGGGTACGGGCGGGGCGGGGAGGGGGAACAGGCGTCGCATGGCGGCAGTGTGACATGCCTCGCCGGACGGTCCGGCACCTCGGACGAAGGAGATAGGCTGGACGGCTGTGTCACCTTCCCAGCCCTCCGCGCCGCAGCCCGACCCGATAGCCGGAACGCCGGCCGACGGGGCCGACCCGGCCGACGCAGCCCCCGCCGCGCTCACCGCCCGCGCCCCGCACGTCCCGGCCGACCGCCTGGTCGCCGAGATGGTGCCGCCGCCGCGCTTCCAGGACGCCCGGTTCGACACGTACATCCCCGACCCGAAGCAGCCCAGTCAGGCCGAGGCGGTCCAGGTCCTGAGCGACTTCGCGGACTCCCTCGCCGCCGGGGCGGACACCGGCGGCAAGCGCCGCTGGTTCGCCAGGAGCCCCAAGAAGCCCGCCGTCCCCAAGGGCCCGCGCGGCGTCTATCTGGACGGCGGCTACGGCGTCGGCAAGACCCATCTGCTCGCCTCCCTGTGGCACGCGTCCCCGGCGCCCGCCGAACAGAAGGCGTTCGGCACCTTCGTCGAGCTGACGAACCTGGTGGGCGCGCTCGGCTTCCAGCAGACCGTCCGCACGCTCGGCGAGCACAAGCTGCTGTGCATCGACGAGTTCGAGCTGGACGACCCCGGCGACACGGTGCTGGTCTCCACGCTGCTCGGCAAGCTGGTCGAGGCCGGTGTGGCGCTGGCCGCCACCTCGAACACGCTGCCCGGCAAGCTCGGCGAGGGCCGGTTCGCCGCCGCCGACTTCCTGCGGGAAATCCAGGGCCTGAGCGCCCACTTCCGCCCGCTGCGGATCGACGGTGAGGACTACCGCCACCGCGGTCTGCCCGAGGCGCCCGCCCCGTTCGACGACGAGACGGTCACCCGTACCGCGTACCGCACGCCCGGAGCCTCGCTCGACGACTTCCCCTCCCTCCTGGACCACCTGTCGAAGGTGCACCCCAGCCGGTACGGCGCGATGTGCGACGGCATCGAGGCGGTCTGCCTGACCGACGTCCAGGCGGTGCCCGACCAGTCCACCGCGCTGCGCCTGGTCGTCCTCGCGGACCGGCTCTACGACCGCGAGGTGCCGGTGCTGGCCTCCGGCAAGCCCTTCGACGAGCTGTTCAGCGAGGAGATGCTGCGCGGCGGCTACCGCAAGAAGTACTTCCGGGCCATCTCCCGGCTGACGGCCCTGGCGCGCGACGCGAAGTCGCTGGTGAACGGCGGGGTGCGCTAGCGGACGTCCGCCGGGCGAGGTCCGCCGGGTGACGTCCGTCAGCCGTCCGGCTCGCCCAGGTCAGCCGGAGCACGCGGTCCGCTGGGCCTCCTGCCATTCGCACACCGGGCAGAGCACGATCCCCGGCCGGTCCACCGGGTACTCGGTGGGCCGGCCGCAGTACAGGCAGTCGGCGACCGAGGGTTCGGGGGCGGTGGCGGCTGGGGCTGGGCGAGGGGGCTCAGGGGTTGCGGGCGTGTGCGGCATGGGGCCGAGGGTACGCCCGCTGGTCCCGGGGTTGCCGTCCCGTTGGCACCCGTCCCGTTGGCACCCGTCCCGGGGTTCGCCGTTCCGAAGGCTCATGTCCCCCGCCCGGGCCCTCCTTCCGTGGTTCAGCTGCGACGGGATGCCAGGGCGCAGGCGGCGGCGGTGGCGGCGGCCGCGAGCAGGGCGGCCGCGGCGGCCGGGAGCCAGGGGACGGTGATCGTGCCGTGCAGGGAGCCGGTGACCAGGCCCGTCATGGCGGCGTTGGCGGGCGAGCCGCCCAGGACGAGCAGCAGCAGCGAGCCGAGCAGTCCGGCCGGGATGCCCCAGCCGGGGACGCGCAGCACCGGCCAGGTGCACAGCACGCCGATGGCCAGGCCCGTCAACAGGCAGGTCAGCACGGCGAACAGGCCGGCGCCGGTCGCGGGCAGGACGGGTACCGCGACCTGGTGGTCGGCGGAGTGCGGATCGGCCATCAGCACCACCAGGGCCGTACCGAGCAGCCCGAGCAGCAGCCCGGCACCGGCCGCGGTCAGCACACCGGCGAGGTGCGCCCGGCCGGGACCGGCGGCGGTCGCCGTGCAACTACGGGCGGCCGGCGGCTCGTTGGTGACGCACACCCGGGTCAGCCATACGGCGACCGGCAGCACACCGACCGCGGCGTAACCGAACGCGTCGAGGATCGGGCCGCCGCTCTGGATGCCGATGGCCAGGAACGCCGCGTAGAGGATGACCGGCGGCAGCCAGCGGTGCGAGCCGAGGAGCAGCGCCGCCTGATAGCGGAGGAGAGCGATCACGGGTGCGGGGCCTTGTCGGGATCGGGGGAAGGGGCGGGGGCGTACGGGGCTGCCGGACCTGGCGGTACGGCCGGGCCGGCGGCGGTGGTGACGGCGCGGATGTGCCACGGCGGACGGGCGGTGAGCAGGGCGCGCAGCAGCGCGTCGGAGTGCACGGCGGGGACCGTGAAGCGGAACGCGCCATCGGGGCCGGGAGTGATCTCCGGGCCGCCCGGTAGTCGCGGGGCGCCGGCGGTCGTACCCGGTGAGCCGGTCGGCGGGGCGGCGCCCGGTGGGCCCTCGGCCTCGATGGTCACCCGGGGGCCGGTCGCGGCGCCCGGATCCGCGGGCGTGCCGGGGCGCTCCTCCTGGGCCAGCAGCAGCCCGTCCGCGACCCGGTAGCGGGCGTCGGCCGCGCCGGCCAAACGCTGTGGGTCGTGGTCGACGAACACCACGGTGCCGCCGTCCGCGACCCGTTCGGCAACCGCGCGGTCGAGCACCTCACGGGCGCCGCGGTCCAGGCCGGTCCATGCCTCGTCCAGGACGAGGAGTTCGGGCTCGGCAAGCAGCGCCTGGGCGACCGCGACCTTCTGGCTGGTCCCCTTGGACAGCTCGGCCAGCCGGGTACGCGCGTGCCCGGCCGCGCCGAAGCGTTCCAGCCACTCGGCGGCGCGCCGGGCTGCTTCCGCGCCGGTCAGGCCGTGCACGCGGCCCAGGTGGGTGAGGTAGCCGGCGGACGTGAAGGGCATGGCGGCGGGGAAGCGTTCGGGGACGTAGGCGCGGCGCGGCCGGCCGGTGATGCGTCCGGTGCTGGGCCGGTCGATCCCGGCGAGCAGCCGCAGGAGGGTGGACTTCCCGGTGCCGTTGGTCCCCTCGATGCGCAGCAGCGCGCCTTCAGGCACCGCGAGGTGGACCTCGCGCAGCACCCAGGGGCCGCGTACCCCGTAGCGCCGCCCCACCCCGTCCAACCGCATCCGCTCCGGCACCCGCTGTCTCCCCGTGTCCCCGCACTGCCCGGCCCGGCGGCCCGATCGCCCGTACCGGCACGCCCGTCGGCGTGCGGCGTCGCTCTTCTGCGGGCGGTCCAACTGCCGTACGGCGTCGGTCCGTCCGCCGCTCTCGACGGTAGCGGGACCGCTCGCCGGGCGCGCGCTCAGGGACGCGGCCGACGACACGGCGCGGGCGGACGGGGCCGGGCGGCGGGTAGGCGAGGGCGGGCACACGCGGGCGAGTCCGGGCGGGCACACGCGGGCGGGTCTGCGCCCGGGGCAGGTGGGCTTGCGTCGGCAGGACGGGGCCGCGCGCGGGCCTGCGCGGGCGGTGGCGGGGGCGTTGTCAGTGGCGGCTGGCAGACTGATCGGGTGACCAGGACCGAGACCGCCGGGCAGTCCGGCAACGATTCCACCAGCCCGTTCCGGCCCGACGAGAGCGACCGGGACGCGGCTGTGCAGTTCGTGCTGCCGCTCGTCGTGCGACTGGAGCGGGCCGCCCCTCCGGCGCGTACGGACGCGCTGGAGACGGCCGCCCGGGCAGTGCTGGTGCTGCTGTCGGACGAGCGGTCGGCCGGGGACGGCGAGTGGGCGGCGGCGGTGCGGGACTGGCAGGACGCCCGGATCCGGAAGGTGGTGCGGCGGGCGCGCGGCGCGGAGTGGCGGCGCGCCGAGGCGCTGCCCGGGATCACGGTCACCGGAGGCAGCGCCGAGGTGCGGGTCTATCCCCCGGTGCCGCTGGACGGCTGGCCCAAGGAGCTGGTGAAGCTCCAGGTCTCCGGCACCGAGCTGGACGACCCCGAGCCGCCCGGGCCGCCCGCCGACGGCGCGCCGGTGCTGTGGCTGAACCCGGCGCTGGAGATGTCGGCGGGCAAGGAGATGGCGCAGGCCGGCCACGGCGCCCAGCTGGCGTGGTGGGAGCTGTCCGAGCAGGAGCGGGCGGCCTGGCGTGCGGCCGGCTTCCCGCTGGCCGTCCGGTCGGCGGATCCCGCGCGCTGGGAGGCGCTGACCCGCAGCGGGCTGCCCGTGGTCCGCGATGCCGGGTTCACGGAGATCGCACCGGGCTCCTGCACGGTCGTCGCGGACCACCCCGCGCTGCGCGGCGCGCTGCCGCAGGGGCGGTGAGGCGGCCGTGCTGACGTCCCTGCTCGGTTTCACCCTCGTGGCCGCGCTGCTGACCATTTCGCCCGGCCCCGACTTCGCGGTGGTCCTGCGGACCGCGCTCGGCTCGGGGCGGCGCGCCGCGCTGTGCAGCGCGCTGGGCGTAGCCGCCGGATGCTTCGTGTGGGGGCTGGCCGGTGCGGTCGGGCTGACCGCGATGCTCGCCGCGTCGAGGACGGCGTACGACGTCCTGCGGGTGGCCGGCGCGCTGTATCTGATGTGGCTGGGGATACAGGCGCTGCGCAGCGCCCGGCGCATACGGACCGCCGGGGCTCCGGAGGCCGAGGTGCCCGCCGCGGGGCGGGAAGCGTCCGGCGACGGCGGGGGCGCGCCGCCGGTGACTCCGCTGCGGGCGTTCCGGACGGGCCTGTTGACCAATGTCCTCAACCCCAAGGTCGGGGTGGTCTACATGTCGCTGCTGCCGCAGTTCATCCCGCACGGCGCGCCGGTGATCGCGACGACGCTGCTGCTGGTCGCCGTCCATGCCGCGCTGGGCGTGCTGTGGCTCGGCGGTGTCGCCTTCGCGGTGCACCGTGCCCGGGCCGTCTTCCAGCGGCCGCGCATACGGCGGCGGCTGGATCAGGCCACCGGTGGGGTGCTGCTGGCGCTCGGTGCCGCGGTGGGGTTCGAGACCGCGCGCTGACCGGCGGGGGCGGCCGGCGGACTGCCGTAGGGGGGCGGGGTCCCCGGCGGGAAGCTCAAATCAAGCTCTGAACTCGGCAGGTGCAGGATTCGGCCGGTCCTGACGTGGCCATGAGTACCCCGACCACGGAGCGGGAGGGGGAACCATGGAGCGTTGGGGAACGGACATCGAGCGCCTGGGGACGGGCATCGGCTGGCGGCCGGAAATCGCCGCGGAGATCGCCGGGCTGCCCGGTGTGGACTGGGTCGAGGTGGTGGCGGAGAACCTCTGCCCCGGCCATCTCCCGGACGCCCTGCGGGAGTTGCGCGAGCGCGGGACGACCGTCGTCCCGCACGGCGTCTCGCTCGGGCTCGGCGGCGCCGACCGTCCGGACGCCGGCCGGCTGGCCGCCCTCGCCGAGCGTGCCGAGGTGCTGGGCGCCCCGCTGGTCACCGAGCACATCGCGTTCGTCCGGGCCGGCGGGCCGCTGACCGCCTCACCGCTGATGGAGGCCGGGCATCTGCTGCCGGTCCCGCGCACCCGCGACGCGCTGGACGTGCTCTGTGAGAACGTCCGCATCGCCCAGGACGCGCTGCCGGTGCCGCTGGCGCTGGAGAACATCGCGGCCCTGGTCAACTGGCCGGGCGAGGAGCTGACCGAGGGGCAGTTCCTCGCCGAGCTCGTCGCGCGGACGGGGGTGCGGTTGCTCATCGACGTCGCCAACCTCCACACCAACCACGTCAACCGCGGTGAGGACCCGGCGGTGGCGCTGGACGAGCTGCCGGTCGAGGCGATCGCCTACGTCCATGTGGCGGGCGGCGTGGAGCGGGACGGGGTCTGGCACGACAGCCACGCCCATCCGGTGACCCGGCCGGTGCTGGACGTGCTCGCCGAGCTGTGTGCCCGGATCACCCCGCCCGGTGTGCTGCTGGAGCGCGATGACGACTTCCCCGAGGCCGGCGAGCTGGCCGGGGAACTCGACGCGATCCGCACCGTCCTGAAGGAGGCCCGCCATGTCCAGGCGGCTTGAGCCCGTACGGGAGCCGGACGCCGGCTCCCGCCCCGCCGTGGCCCCCACCGCCTCGGCCCCCGCCGTCCCCACCACCGGCACCGACGCGGCGCGGCAGCGGCTGGCGCTGGCGCAGACCGCGCTGCTCTCCGCGCTGGTCGCCGGCACCCCGGCGCCCGAAGGATTCGACCGCACCCGGCTGGGCGTGCAGAGCCGGGCGCTGACCGCCAAGCGGTCCGGGGTGGTCGCCAAGGTCGCACCCGAACTGCCCGAGATCCTCGGCGACGACTACGGTCCGGCGTTCGCCGGCTATGCCCGCAACCGTCCGATGCGCGGCGGCTACCGCCAGGACGCACTGGACTTCGCGGCGCACCTGCTGGCCCAGGGCCGTCCCGCGGACCCCGCTGCCCGGCAGCGGCTGACCCGCTGGTGGCGGGACCGTGCGGGCCCCACCCCGCCGTCCGCCGGTTCCGCGGCCCGGCTCGCCCGCGCCGTCCACGCCGTCCGTCAGGCACTGAAGGGAAGGTGGCGGTGATGTCGTTCACGCAAGGGGTGTACGTGGGCCTCGGTGCCTCTTCGCTGGTGCTGCTGCTCGGCACGGTCCTGGTGCGGCGCGGCACTCCGTCCGTCCGCAGGGGCGAGGCGCAGGCCCGCAACGTGTGGGAGACGGCGTTCCTGGCCGGCGGTCCCGGGCGGGTGGTGGACGCGGCGCTCGCCGGGATGTGCGAGGACGGCCGGCTGGCGGTGGGCGGCCCGGGCGTGGTGACCGTCCGTCAGGCCACCGCACAGCACGCGGTCGAGACCGCCGTCCTGGACGCGGTCGCCCGGACGCCCGGCGGGGCGCTGGCCGCGGTGCGTGCCGAGGCCATGCGCAGCCGCGCGGTCCAGGACGTCGGCGACCGGCTGGCGGCCCGCGGACTGATGCGTCATCCGCGGCGGGGACGCGGCTGGCGCCAGCTGGCGAGCACCCAAATAGCGGCCACCATCGTGCTGTTCGCCCTCGGGGTGCTGCTCTCGGTCGCGGACGCCGGCAACGACGACGGCCTCGGCGAGGGGTTCGACCCGCCGGCGGTGATCACGATCATGCCGGCGCTGATCGCGGGTCTGATCGTGGCCGCGCTGTGCCGGACGGTCTTCCGGAACCGCGTCACCAAGGCGGGTGCCCGCGCGCTGCGCTCCGCGCAGGCCGCCCACTCCCGGGGCGGCGCGGGCGGCGCCTGGCAGGCCGCCGGGCTGGTGGTGGCGCTCGGCGGTACGGCGCTGATCGCGGACGAGCTGCTGCGGCAGCAGTTCGAGGAGGCCCGGCGGACCGCCGCACTGGCCACCGCCGGCGGCTCGTCGTCGTCCGGCAGCGCGGCGTCCGGCTACGACTCCGGTGGCGACGTGGGCGGCGACAGCTCCTTCTGGTGCGGCTCGTCCGACGGCGGCTCCGGTTCGGGCTGCGGCAGCGGCGGTTCGTCCTGTGGCTCCGGTTCGTCGTGCGGCGGCGGTTCGAGCTGCGGGGGCGGTTCCTCGTGCGGCGGTGGCTCGTCGTGCGGCGGGGGTTCCGGCTGCGGCAGCAGCTGAGTGGCGACTTTCCGGCCGAAGGTGTCCGGTTTGCGAGCCGCACCGGCCCTGATCAGGGAAGGAAGGGAAGTGATGTGATCCACATAAGGGGAAAATTAATGGCCATTGTCATGGACCTTCCCGTAGAAAATGGTCCATGTGGCTTCTCTTCCTCCTCGTCGCCGCGGTCGCGGCGGTGTTCTCCTGTGCGCGGGTGTGCCGGGCCGCGGTCGCCGCGGCCCGGACCGCCCGCCCGGACCGCCCGCCGGTCTCCGCTCCGGTCCCGGACCCGGCCGGTGACGACGGGCACGCGCCCGGACTGACCCTCTACGAGATGGCCTACCTCTCCGGCGGGCCGCAGCGGCTCGCCGATGTGGTCCTGGTGCTGATGGCCCAGAAGCGGCGGCTGCTGCTCGCCCACACCGGCTGGGCCACCGTCGTCGAGCCGGTCGCACAGGACCCGGTCGAGCAGGCGACGCTCAGCGCGATAGGCCCGGACGGACAGCGCCCGATACCCGCGGTGCGGGAGGCCCTGGTGGCCGACGAGGCGGTACGGGCGGTGGCCGACAAGCTGGTGGCCGACGGGCTGGCGCTGCCGGCCGCGGCCCGCCCCGGCATCCGCAGCGGGGTCCGCCAGGTGTGGGCCGCCGCCCTCCTGGTCGTACTGGCCGCCGCCGCGGCCTCCTGCATGGCGCCGCCCGGCGCGGACACCGCGCTGCTCCTGGGGTGGTTTTCGCTGCCGCTGGTGCTCTGCCTCGGGACCCTGGCCGTGGCCCGCTTCGAGCTCCACCCGTACCGGGACTGGGCCACCGACGCGGGCGAACAGCGCCTTCCCGGGAAGGCCGACCCGCCCGGCTCGCGGCTCCCCTCCGCCCCTCTTGCCCCCCTCACCTCCCTCATCTCACTCGCCCTGAACGGCCCCAGCGCCCTCACCGATCCCGCCCTTCGCGCCGCGCTCCACTCTTCCGGGGCATAGCGTCCGACACCGGTGCCCGGTGCTTTACATCGCCAATCAGCGCCCCAACTATCCCTTTTGTATGCACACACGAAGGGACGGCCAGTGAGAGCACTTGCGTTGTACGGCACCATCGGGTCGCTGATCGTGACCGCCCTCGCCACCGCCCCGGCGGGCGGCACCACGCAGGCGGCCGGGGCGCCACCCGCGCCCGTCGCGCACCGCATCGACTTCGGCCGGTGCGCGCCGGTGGAACATCTGCCGTCGTCCGTCGAGTGCGGCAAGCTCACCGTCCCCCTCGACTACGCGCGTCCCGACGGCAAGAAGATCCAGCTCACGGTCAGCCGGGCGCGCGCCACCGAGCACCGCGAGCGGCAGGGCTCGCTGGTGTTCAACCCGGGCGGCCCCGGCGCCTCCAGCCTGGAGTTCCCGTTCTACGGCACGCTGCCCAAATGGAGCAGGCTGGCCCGGGCCTACGACTTCGTCGGCTACGCGCCGCGCGGGGTGGGCCGTTCGGCGCCGCTGTCCTGCCAGGACCCCGAGGAGTTCGCCAAGGCGCCCACCGACAGCCGGAGGTACCCCGACGCGGCGTTCAAGCGGAAGAAGAGGGACCAGGCCAGGGCGTACGCCCGGGGCTGCGCCCGGCGGGCCGGCGCGGACCTGCCGTTCTACAACTCGGTCAACAACGCCCGGGACCTGGACATGCTGCGGGCCGCCCTCGGTGAGAAGAAGCTGACCTTCATCGGTGCCTCGTACGGGACGTACTTCGGCGCGGTCTACGCGACGCTCTACCCCGGCCATGTGCGGCGGATGATCTTCGACAGCGTGGTCAACCCGGATCCCCGGCAGATCTGGTACCGCAACAACCTCGATCAGGACATCGCCTTCGAGCGCCGCTGGGGCGACTGGCTGCGCTGGGTCGCCAAGCACGACGACCACTACCACCTCGGCACGACCAAGAAGGCCGTGCAGCAGGCGTACGACACGGCCTCCGGGAAGCTGCGCCGCCATCCCCTCAACGGCAAGCTCGGCGCCGGCGAGCTGCAGTCCGCCTTCCTCAAGACCGGCTACAACGACGGTTTCTGGCCGCTGCGCGCCGAGGCCCTCGCGAGCTATCTGCACGGCGACCCCAAACCGCTGATCGCCCAGGCCCTGCCCCACGGGACCGGCGCCAAGGACGCGGAGAACGCCAATGCGGTCTACACGGCCGTGGAGTGCAACGACGCGCCCTGGCCGCGGTCCTGGCGGACCTGGGACCGGGACAACACCGACGTCGCCGAGATCGCGCCGTTCGAGACCTGGGACAACGCCTGGATGAACCTGCCGTGCGCGTACTGGCCGGACCGGACGCAGTCCGCGGCGGCCGGGGTCGCGGCGGCGGCCCGCCGGGTGGAGCAGGGGTCGGGCCAGGAGCTGGCGGACGCCGCCGGCCATGCGGCCGCCACCGAGCTGGACGGTGCACTGCACGGCCGGCATTTCCCGCTCGACGTCCACACCGAGCCCGGTGCGCTGCCGCCGGTGCTGCTGCTGGCGGCCGAGCGGGACGCGGCGACGCCGTACCGGGGCGCACTGGAGCTGCAGCGCCGGCTGCCCGGCTCGTCGCTGGTCACCGAGAACGGCGCGGGCACGCACGGCATCGGCTTCGGCGAGAACGACTGCGTGAACCGCTACGCCGAGGCGTATCTGCTGCACGGGAAGATCCCGGCGCACAAGGTGTACTGCGCGCCGCGCGCGGAGCCGGTGCCGGGCCAGCAGACCGCCCGGGCCCAGCACGCGCGCCCGGGGAAGTAAGCGGGAACGACCGACGAGCGGGCCGCCCCGGGTCAGGGGCGGCCCGCTCGTCCGTGCCGGGAGGTCAGGCCAGCCCGGCGACCAGTTCGGCGACCGCCTTGCGACGGCCGGTGTAGAACGGGACCTCCTCGCGGACGTGCATCCGCGCCTCGGAGCCGCGCAGGTGACGCATCAGGTCGACGATGCGGTAGAGCTCGTCGGCCTCGAAGGCGAGCACCCACTCGTAGTCACCGAGCGAGAACGACGGCACGGTGTTGGCGCGGACGTCCGGGAAGCCGCGGGCCATCTTGCCGTGGTCGGCGAGCATCCGGCGGCGGTCCTCGTCGGGGAGGAGGTACCACTCGTAGGAGCGCACGAAGGGGTAGACGCTCACGTAGGCGCGGGGCCGCTCGTCGGCCAGGAAGGCCGGGATGTGCGCCTTGTTGAACTCGGCGGGGCGGTGCAGCGCCATGTTGGACCACACCGGGTCGAGCGCGCGGCCGAGACGGGTGCGGCGGAAGAGGTTGTAGGCGTCCTGGAGGGCGTCCGAGCTCTCCGAGTGCCACCAGATCATGACGTCGGCGTCGGCGCGCAGGCCGGAGACGTCGTAGGTGCCGCGGACCACCACGTCCTTGGCTGCGAGCTGCGCGAACAGCTCCTCGACCTCGTCGGCGTAGCCGGTGCGGTCCTCGGGGAGGACGTCGCGCAGCTTGAACACCGACCAGAGGGTGTAGCGGATGACCTCGTTGAGGTCCTTGGCCTTCTTGCCGGCGTTCGGTGCCTTCTCGGGCGCCGCAGGGGTCTGCGGTGCGGAAGCGGGGGTGGAAGCGTCTGTCATGTCGTCCATTCTCACTCGCCGGGGAGGCCGGCCGGCCGCAGGGTGCCGAGGATGTCCTCGGCGGCCTTGCGGGCCGAGGCGATACAGGCCGGGATGCCGACGCCGTCGTAGAGCGCACCGCACACCCGCAGGCCCGGCAGCCGCCCGACGGCCTCCCGGATGCGGGCCACCCGCTCCAGATGGCCGACCGGGTACTGGGGCAGGCCGTCCTCCCAGCGGGTGATCCGGGCGGCGACCGGCGCGGCGGTCAGCCCGATCGCCTCGCGCAGGTCGGCGCGGGCCAGGGTGGCCAGCTCGGCGTCCTCGCGCGCCAGGTCCGCCTCGTCGCCGTACCGGCCGAGGGAGGTACGCAGCACGAAGAGGTCCCCGGCGGCGTGGTCGATCCAGCCCCACTTGTTGCCGGCGAAGGTGGCGGCCTTGATCTTGCGGCCGTCCACCGGCGGTACGAGGAAGCCGCTGCCGGCCGGCTGCCGCTCCAGCTCGGAGCGGCGGAAGGCCATCGTGACCAGGGCCATCGAGGCGTATTCGACGGTGGTCAGTTCGCGGGCGGCCGGCGCGCAGTCCCGGGCGAGCAGCCGGGCGGCGTCCGGCGCGGGGGTGGCGAGGACGACCGCGTCGGCGGTGAGCGCCGCGCCGTCGAGCTCGATCCGCCAGCCGTCGGCGGACCGCCGGACCTCGACGACCGGTGTGCCCGTCCGGATCTCGCCGCCCTTGGCCCGGACGGCCTCGGCGACCGCGCCGGGCAGCGTGCCGATCCCGCCCTCGATCCCCATGAACACCGGGGCGCCGGGGCCGCCTCCGCCGGCGGCCGCGCCGATCTGGTGCATCGTGGCGGCGGCCCGGGCCTGGATGCCGCGGACGCCCTCCAGCAGCGAACGGCTGGTCCGCGCGGCCTCGAACAGCTGCGGTACGGCGGCCCGCATGGAGATCTTGTACGCATCACCGGCGTACACCCCGCCGAGCAGCGGCTCCACCAGGCGGTCGACCACCTCGCGGCCCAAACGCCGGGCGACGTACTCGCCGACCGCGACGTCCGTGCCGACCTCCGTGCGGGGCAGCTCGGTGTCCTCCTCGATACGGGCGAGGCCCTCCGGGGAGAGGACGCCGGAGGCGGCGAGCGGGGCGAGGTCCCCGGGGACTCCCATGACATGGCCCTTGGGCATCGGGCGCAGGGCACCGCGGGTCCAGAGCGAGGCGGTGGCCGTCGTCGGCGGCCGGAGCCGGTCGCCGATCCCGACGGCGCGTGCGAGCTCCACCGCCTCCGGCCGCCTGGCCAGCATCGATTCGGCGCCGAGGTCGACCGGCACGCCCGCGACCTCGCCCGCCCGCAGCTTGCCGCCGAGCCGGTCCGACGCCTCCAGGACGGTCACCCGGGCGCCGCCTTCGAGCAGCCGGTGGGCGGCCGCCAGTCCGGAGATACCGCCGCCGATGACGACGACCTGCCCGCCGCCGGTCCCGGGGGGCGTACTCGTGTGCGCTGCGCTCATGGCTCCACTCTCTCAAAGGGCACTGACAGCGCCGTGACCGGATCGCGACCCGGCACAGCACAACCCCGCTCCGGGCGCCTCCGTCGAAGAAGCGCCGGTCGAAGGAGCGCCACCGGCACGTCACTTCGCGGGGAGCGCACATGCGGGGAACAGCACGAGCGGGGCGAACGGCGACGGCGGGGCTGCTGTTCGCCGTCGCCCTGACGGCTGCCGGGTGCAGCGCGTCGGCCGGCCCGGACACGACCGGGGCGGCGCGGCCAGGCAAGGCGGCGCCGAGCCGGGCGGCGGCGGACGGCCGGACCGGTGCCCGGGGCGCCGCGGAGAGCCCCACAGAGGGCCCCGCGGAGGGCGCCGTCGCCCGCCCCGGCGGCAGGCTCGCCAAGGTGCCGAGGGCGGCCTCGTCGCAGCTCGTCCGGACCGCGAGGCTCACCGTGCAGGCCGAGGACGTCTCCGGGGCGGTGACCCGGGCGCGGGCGGTCGTCGACGGCGCGGGCGGCTATCCGGCCGCGGAGACCACCGACCGGGACCCGGAGGGTCATGAACGGTCGCGGCTGGTGCTGCGGGTCCCGGCGGCGGAGTACGACGCCGTACTGGGGCGGTTGGCCCGCCTGGGCACCGTGGTGTCCCGTGAGGTCTCGGCGAAGGACGTCACCGATCAGGTGGTGGACGTCGACAGCCGGGTCCGGACGCAGCGGGCGAGCGTGGCGCGGGTCCGGGCGCTGATGGAGAAGGCGGCGTCGCTCGGCGACATCGTCTCGCTGGAGTCCGAACTGAGCAGCCGGCAGGCGGATCTGGAGTCCTTGGAGGCGCAGCTGAAATCGCTCAAGGACCGGACCGCGATGGCCACCGTCACGCTGCTGCTGCGGCAGCCGGACGCCGCCCCCGACGGCGCCTCCGACGACGACACGAGGTCCTTCGGGGACGCGCTGTCCGGCGGCTGGCACGCCTTCCTGGCGGCCGTGAAGTGGCTGCTGGTGGCGCTCGGCGCGGTGCTGCCGTTCGCGGTGGCGGTGGGGCTGCTGTACGGCCTGTGGCGGCTGGTCCGCGGCCGGCTGCCGTCGGCGCTCCGCCGTCGGGCCCGGGCCGCGGACACCCGGGACGGGCCGGGACCGGCCGCCGGGGAGCACGCCGCGGACGACGGGCCGGCGAACGCGGCGGGAGACCCCGGCCGGACCGTGCCGGCCGGGGAGGGTGACCGAGGACCCCGTTGACAGCGGGCGGCGGCGGGCAAAGACTCGGTTCGGCGGCGGCGATCTTCGTACCGTCCGCCGACCGTTCGAAAGCCGGGACAGCGAGGACAGCGCCTGATGACCGAGCCACGCCTGCGGGATGTCTACATCGTCGACGCCGTACGGACCCCCGTCGGCAAATACGGCGGCGCGCTGGCCGGCGTCCGGCCCGACGACCTCGCCGCCCATGTGGTGCGGTCCCTGGTCGACCGCACCCCCGACCTCGACCCGGCGCGGATCGACGACGTCTGCTTCGGTGACGCGAACGGCGCCGGCGAGGACAACCGCAATGTCGCGCGGATGGCCGTGCTGCTCGCCGGGCTGCCGGTGAGCGTGCCCGGCGTCACCGTCAACCGCCTGTGCGGCTCCGGCCTGGAGGCGGTCATCCAGGGGGCCCGGGCGATTGCGCACGGCGATGCGCAGGTCGTGGTGGCGGGCGGGGTGGAGTCGATGAGCCGCGCGCCGTACGTCCTGCGCAAGCCCGAGCGGGCCTTCCCGGCCGGCCATCAGGAGATGTTCTCCTCGACGCTGGGCTGGCGGATGGTCAATCCGCGGATGCGCCCGGAGTGGACGGTGGCGCTGGGCGAGGGCGCCGAGCTGATCGCCGACGCGCACGGCATCACCCGGGAACAGCAGGACGTGTTCGCGCTGGCCAGCCACCAGAAGGCGGTACGGGCCTGGCAGGAGGGCGGTTACGACGCCGAGGTGGTACCGCTTCCCGGCGTCGAGCTGCACCGTGACGAGACGATCCGTGAGGGCTCCTCGCTGGAGGCGCTGTCCAAGCTGAAGCCGGTGTTCCGGACGGCCGGGGGCACGGTCACCGCCGGCAACTCCTCACCGCTCAACGACGGTGCGGCCGCCCTCCTGTTGGTCGACGAGGAGGGGCTGCGCGCCACCGGGCGGGAGCCGCTGGCCCGGATCCGGGCGAGCGCGGTGACCGGTATCGAGCCGCAATTGTTCGGGCTGGGCCCGGTGGAGGCGGTCCGGCGCGCGCTGGAGCGGTCCGGGCGCGGCTTCGCCGACCTGGCCACGTTCGAGCTGAACGAGGCGTTCGCGGCCCAGGCGCTGGGCTGTCTGGGCCAGTGGCCGGAGCTCGATCCGTCCGTGGTGAACCCGCGCGGCGGCGCGATCGCCATCGGCCACCCGCTCGGCGCCTCCGGGGCCCGTCTGGCCGGCGCGGTCGCCCACCAGCTCGCCGCCGCGGGCTCCGGCACCGGCCTGGCCGCCCTGTGCATCGGAGTGGGCCAGGGCCTGGCGCTCGTACTGGAGCGGTAGCGGGACGTCCGTGCGGCGGCGGGCCCGGCCGGCTCAGCTGCCCGCCCGGCGCCGGTGATAGGTGTACGCCAGCACGCCCACCAGCGGTCCCCAGGCCAGCAGCGGCAGGTAACAGACCGTCAGGACCAGTTCCTCGGTGGGGGTGTGGCCGGGCGGGAAGCCCGTCAGCAATACGGAGGCGAAGAAGTAGCAGACGACTCCGGTGGCGGCGAGGGCACCGAGGGCGGCCGGGACCACCGCGGCCGGCGGCGGCACGGTGCGCCCGCCCAGCAGCGGCACCCGGCGCGGCACCACCTCCCCCCACGGCCGGACCAGCCCCAGCGTCAGCAGCCCGAGCCCCTCGGAGACGATCACGAGGACCAGCAGGTACAGATGCGTCCCGGTGCCCTGGGCCCGGGCCGCGGCGCTGCCGAAGCCGGGGACGGCGAGCATGACGCCGATCCGCCAGAGCCCCGACGGCAGGATGACGAGCGGTACGGCGTGGGCGGCGCGCCGCGCCCACCGCGGCACGTCCAGCGGGGGCCGAGGGGCGGGGGCGGTCACGGAATTGCGGTGTCCAGTCACCGTTCCAGGGTGGCCACCGCGCCCCGGCCGCACATCGCCCCACGGGCGCATCACCGCTCCCCCGCGCGGCGGAACACCGCCCGTCGCGGGGACGATTCGGCACCGCCTCACGGGCAGGCGGTAGACGCGCGGGGCGACCGGGTACCCAGCAAGCAACGGACCGGCATATCAGGCACATCAGGCACTTTTGGGCGAAGGGACATGACATGGCGACGGCCGAGCGGCTGGTGATCGTCGGTGGAGATGCGGCGGGGATGGCGGCCGCTTCGCAGGCGCGCCGGCTGAAGAAGCCCGAGGAGCTCGCGGTCACCGCGTTCGAGCGCAGCCACTTCACGTCCTACTCCGCCTGCGGCATCCCCTACTGGGTGGGCGGCCAGGTCGACGGGCCGGACGCGCTGGTGGCCCGTACGGCGAAGGAGCACCGCGCCCGGGACATCGACCTGCGGATGCGCACCGAGGTCACCGAACTCGACCTGGACCGGGGGCGGGTGCGCAGCCGGGAGCTGGACGACGGCGGGCGGGAGACCTGGACCGGCTTCGACAAGCTGGTGCTGGCCACCGGCGCGACTCCCAAACGGCCGCCGCTGCCGGGGATCGACGCCCCCGGCGTGCACGGCGTGCAGACCCTGGACGACGGCCAGGCGCTGCTGGACACCCTGGAGAAGTCCGCCGGCCGGCGGGCCGTGGTCGTCGGGGCGGGCTACATCGGTGTGGAGATGGCCGAGGCGCTGATCCACCGTGGCTACGAGGTGACCGTCCTGGAGCAGGCCGACCAGCCGATGTCGACCCTCGACCCGGACATGGGCGCGCTGGTCCACGAGGCGATGTGCCGGATGGGCATCGAGACGGTGCTCGGCGCCACCGTCACCGGCGTACTGACTGATAAGGAAGGCAGGGCCCGCGCGGTCACCACAGAGGACGGCGAATACCCGGCGGACGTGGTGGTCCTGGGGCTGGGCGTACGCCCGCAGACCGCGCTGGCCGAGGCGGCGGGGCTGCCGCTGGGCGAGTCCGGCGGGCTGCTCACCGATCTGGCGATGCGGGTGCGCGGCCACGAAACGGTGTGGGCCGGCGGCGACTGCGTCGAGGTCCTGGACCTGGTCTCGGGCCGCACCCGCCACATCGCGCTGGGCACCCACGCCAACAAGCACGGCCAGGTCATCGGGGCCAATGTGGCCGGTGGCTATGCGACCTTCCCGGGCGTGGTCGGCACCGCCGTCAGCAAGGTCTGCGACCTGGAGATCGCCCGGACCGGGCTGCTGGAGAGCCAGGCGCACGCCGCCGGACTGCGGTTCGTCGCGGTCACCGTCGAGGCCACCAGCCGCGCCGGCTACTACCCCGGCACCCGGCCGATGACCGTCAAGATGCTCGCCGAGCGCCGGACCGGCCGGCTGCTCGGTGTGCAGATCGTCGGCCGGGAGGGCGCCGGCAAGCGGGTGGACATCGCCGCGGTCGCGCTCACCGCCGGGATGACGGTGGAGCGGATGACCGCCCTCGACCTGGGCTACGCCCCGCCGTTCTCCCCGGTCTGGGACCCGGTCCTGGTGGCCGCCCGCAAGGCCACGGGTGCGGTGCGGGCGGCGGGCGGCTGACCGCGGCGCGGCGTACCGCTCAGGTACCGGTCAGCGCGCGGTCTGCGTGTGCACGTACTCCACGAGCCGGGTCAGCGCGTCCGGGTCGGTGGTCGGCGGGACGCCGTGGCCGAGGTTGAAGACATGGCCCTCGAGTCCGGCCGCCGCGTCGAGCACCTCGCGGGCCTTGACCTCGACCGCCTCGGGCGTGGAGAAGAGGATCGCCGGGTCGAAGTTGCCCTGCAGCGCCTTGCCGGGGCCGACGCGGCGCGCGGCCTCGTCGAGCGGCACCCGCCAGTCGACGCCGACGACGTCCGCGCCGGCCTCGCCCATCAGACCGAGCAGCTCACCGGTGCCGACACCGAAGTGGATGCGCGGCACGCCGTACGACTCGACGGCCCGGAAGACCTTCGCCGAGGCGGGCATCACGGACCGGCGGTAGTCGGCCGGGGCGAGCGCGCCCACCCAGGAGTCGAAGAGCTGCACGGCGCTCGCACCGGCCTCGATCTGCACCTTCAGGAACGCCGAGGTGATCTCCGCGAGCCGGTCGAGGAGATCGGCCCACAGCTGCGGGTCCCCGTACATGAGGGCCTTGGTGTGCTCGTGGTTGCGGGACGGGCCGCCCTCCACGAGGTAGCTGGCGAGCGTGAACGGGGCGCCCGCGAAGCCGATCAGCGGCGTCGGGCCGAGCTCGGCGGTGAGCAGCCCGATGGCCTCGGTGACGTACGAGACGTCCTCCGGAGTCAGATCACGCAGCTGCGCCAGGTCGGCGCGCGAACGGATCGGGTCGGCGATGACGGGGCCGACGCCGGGCTTGATGTCGAGGTCGATGCCGATGGCCTTGAGCGGGACGACGATGTCGCTGTAGTAGATGGCCGCGTCCACGTTGTGGCGGCGCACGGGCTGCAGCGTGATCTCGGTGACCAGGTCGGGCCGCATGCACGAGTCCAGCATCGGAATGCCCTCGCGCACCTTGCGGTACTCAGGCAGCGAGCGGCCGGCCTGGCGCATGAACCACACCGGCGTGTGCGGTACCGGTTCGCGCCGGCAGGCCCGGAGGAAGGCCGAGTCGTGGGTAGCGGTCTGCTGCGTGCCCTCGGGGCTGTGGTTGGCGCTCACGCCCCAAATCTTCGCATGCGCTCCGGGGCGCCTCCGAATGGGCGACGCGTGTACCGGGTGTCCTCCCCGTATGCGGGCCCGGTTCCGCCTAATCTTCCGGGCATGGCTGCGGCTCACGAACACCTCGCGGACAGCGCGGACGAGGCCCCGATCCCCTTCCGTCAGGCGGTCGAGGCGCTCCGCGCGGCACGACTGCGGCCGGAGGTCGAGATCGACCCGGCACCCGCGCCGAGACGGCTCGCCCCGTACGCGTACGCGCTGGAGGCGGCGGTCGTCGAGCGGGCGACGGCGCCGGGCGAGGAGGACCGGGACCTGGCGGACGGCCGGCTGGTGCTGCTGCACAATCCGGCCGGCGAGGACGCGTGGCACGGCACGTTCCGTCTGGTGACGCTGGTGCGGGCGGAGCTGGAGCCGGAGATGGGCGCCGACCCGCTGCTGCCGGAGGTGTCCTGGTCCTGGCTGACGGGTGCGCTGGAGGCGCGGGGGGTACGGTACGGCGCGCCGAGCGGCACGGTGACCCGGGCCGGGTCGTACTACTTCGGGGGGCTCGCGGCGCGCGAGCCGGCGACACAGATCGAGATCCGGGCGTCCTGGACGCCTGCTGAGGGGCCCGGGGGGGCGCTGGATCTGGGCGTGCACCTGGCGGCCTGGTGCGATCTGCTGGCGCAGGTGGCGGGGCTGCCGCCGGCCGCGCCGGACGCGGCACCGCGCGGCGGCGTCGTGCCGTTGCCCCAGCGCCGCGGCGCCCATCCCCGCTGACCACCCTCTCGGCGGGCCGCGCTCCGGCCGTATTGATCACGTTCGCGCCGGCTCTGATCACCTCGGTATGCACTGGGTGCCCACCTGATCGATCACGCATCCGATTTGCCCGAATTGCCCCTAACTAAATCGTGATCAAAGTCTAAAGTCCCGCCGGATTGCTGCCGAAGAGGTCAGTGACCCTTCAAACACGGATCATTCCGGCTCCCCCCAGCCGGCTTCCGTCCCCCCGCCACTCCCCCAGGAGGCCCGGTGTCTGTTCTCCTTGAGCAACCTTCGAGCCTGGTCGCCTACCGCCCGAACAAGCCGACGGCCATGGTCGTCGTGGCCGACCCCCGCGTCCGCTCCACCGTCACCCGCCATCTGTGGGCCCTCGGAGTACGTGACGTGATCGAGGCGTCGTCCATCGCGGAGGCGCGCCCCCGCGTCGGCAACCCGCGTGACATCTGCGTTGCCGACGTCCACCTTCCCGACGGCTCCGGCCTCACCCTGCTGTCCGAGACCCGGGCGGCCGGCTGGCCCAACGGCCTCGCCCTCTCCGCCGCCGACGACATCGGCGCCGTCCGCAACGCCCTGGCCGGCGGCGTCAAGGGCTATGTCGTCACCGGAACCCGCACCAACCTGGGCATCCCGGGCCGGCCGGGCACCTCTCCCATCGGGGCCAACGCGGCCCGCATGCAGCGCCGTCCTCCGGGCGCCCCCGGGCACCCCGGCGGCTACCGGGAGTTGTCGGGCCGTGAGGTCGAGGTGTTGCGGCTGGTGGCGGAGGGCCAGTCCAACAAGGCCATCGGCGTGTCGATGGGGCTGTCCGCCCTCACCGTCAAGAGCCACCTCGCCCGGATCGCCCGCAAGCTCGGCACCGGCGACCGGGCCGGAATGGTCGCGGTCGCGCTGCGCACCGGCATCATCCACTGACCCCTTTACACGACCTGCTCGCCCGTCGAGGGAACGTTCCCTCGACGGGCGACGTGCATACACAGATACCCTTGACTGGTGACCGACGCCCAAAAGACCGCAGCAGACACGACACTGCGAGCCCCCGGAGACTCCCCTCCGGATACCCGACCGGCGCCGGTCCCTCTCCTGGAGCCCCGTGAGGGCATTCCCCCGGTGGTCGCGACGGACGAGGCGCTCGCCGAGGTGGTGGCGGCCTTCGCGGCCGGCACCGGCCCGGTGGCCGTCGACGCCGAGCGCGCCTCGGGCTACCGCTACGGCCAGCGCGCCTACCTCGTGCAGCTGCGCCGCGAGGGCGCCGGCAGCGCGCTGATCGACCCGGTCGGCTGTCCCGACCTGACGGCCCTGGGCGAGGCGATCGGCGACGCCGAGTGGGTGCTGCACGCCGCCACCCAGGACCTGCCGTGCCTGCGTGACATAGGGATGGTCCCCACCCGGCTGTTCGACACCGAGCTGGCCGGGCGGCTGGCCGGCTTCGCCCGGGTCGGTCTGGGGGCGATGGTCGAGAACGTCCTCGGCTTCGCGCTGGAGAAGGGCCACTCCGCGGTCGACTGGTCCACCCGCCCGCTGCCCGAGCCCTGGCTGCGCTACGCCGCGCTCGACGTCGAGCTGCTGGTGGACCTGCGTGACGCGCTGGAGGAGGAGCTGACCCGGCAGGGGAAGCTGGAGTGGGCCCACCAGGAGTTCGCGGCGATCGCCGCCGCTCCCCCGGCGCCGCCCCGCAAGGACCCCTGGCGCCGCACCTCCGGTATGCACAAGGTCCGCCGGCGCCGCCAGATGGCGGTCGTACGGGAGTTGTGGACGGCCCGCGACCAGGTCGCCCAGCGGCGCGACGTCTCGCCGGGCAAGGTACTGGGCGACGCCGCGATCGTGGAGGCGGCGCTGAACCTCCCGCCCAACAGCCACGCACTGGCCGCGCTGCCCGGCTTCGGCCACCGCATGGGCCGTCGCCAGCTGGAGCAGTGGCAGGCCGCCGTCGACCGTGCCCGCGCGCTGCCCGAGAGCGAGCTGCCGCAGCCCGGCCAGCCGCTCAACGGCCCCCCGCCGCCCCGCTCCTGGGCCGACAAGGACCCGGTCGCCGCGGCCCGGCTGGCGGCCGCCCGCGCCGCGGTCACCGCGCTGGCCGAGGAGCTCAACCTGCCGCAGGAGAACCTCATCACGCCGGACACCGTGCGCCGGCTGTGCTGGGAGCCGCCCGCCGTGCCCAGCCGCGAGTCGGTCGCCGAGATCCTCACCGGCCACGGCGCCCGCCCCTGGCAGATCGAGCAGGTCGCCCCGATCCTCACCGAGGCCCTGCTGACGGGCTCCGAGGACGGCTGAGCCGCCCGGCCCACCACCGCGTCGACCAGGGCCGATCCGTCGGATCAGTCCTGGTCGACGTGCATCCGGAGGACCTTGCGGTTGGTCGCGTCGATGTCGTAAGTGGTCTGGTTCCAGTCGTCGGTGGTGACCACGGCGACGGACCAGGCCGCCTTCCTGCTGCCGTTGTCGGCCTCGCCCAGCTCCAGGGAGCTGACCGTGCCCTTCGTCTTCGCGGTGGCCGTTTCGGCGGCCTGCTGCGCGGTGACGGTGGCCTCGTCGAGCCGGGCCGCCAGTTCCTTCTTGTCGTCGGCGTCGTCCGACTCGGTGTGCGGCGGGTCGGCCTTGCCGGAGACCGCGTTGACGCGGACGGCGTGCGCCGTTCCGTCGGACGTCGCGACCACCGTCCGCCAGTAGGGGCTCTTCGGCGTGCCCTTGAGTTCGGCCGCGACCGGCTCCGAGGCCGGCACCGCGGCGACCGCCGCCTTCAGGGCCCGCGCGTAGTCCACCTTGGCGGCCGGGATGAGCGCCTTCCGTTCGGTCTGGTCCGCGGTGAGCGTGGTGCCCGGCGAGCCGGGGGCCGAGGCGGCCACCGCCCGGGATGGGGCCGCGCTGTCCCGGCCGGGTGTCCCGGTGCCCATGCTGTTCCCGTTTCCGCAGCCCACCAGCAGGGTGCCGCCCAGGGCGACGACGGTGCAGAGCGCCGCACTCCTCTTTGTGTCCATACCATCACTTTAAGTGTGACTTGGTGTGGTTTGCGCCAGGACCCGACGACATCCGGACGTTTTCGATCACCGACCTTCCGCCGCCCCGTTCCCCCTCGGCGACGCGCCGCCCCGGCCTGCCCCACACCTCCATCCGGTGTGACCTTCACCGCTCCGGGCGGTGGGGGTGGGCAGGCTGGTTACCCGTAAGTAGCATGTCGGTGGGAAGCGTCCCTGGGGGCGCCCCGCAGCAGTGCCATCCCGCACCTGGAGGAGAGCCAACGTGCCTCGTACCGCTAGGGACGTCGTCTTCGTCGACGGCGTCCGCACCCCGTTCGGCAAGGCGGGCCCGAAGGGCATCTACCACGAGACCCGCGCCGACGACCTGGTCGTGAAGTCGATCCGGGAGCTGCTGCGCCGCAACCCCGGTCTCGACCCGGCGAAGATCGACGAGGTCGCCATCGCCGCCACCACCCAGATCGGCGACCAGGGCCTGACCCTCGGCCGCACCGCCGGCATCCTCGCGGGCCTCCCGCAGTCGGTGCCCGGCTACTCCATCGACCGCATGTGTGCCGGTGCGCTGACGGCCGTCACGACCACCGCGGGCTCCATCGCCTTCGGCGCCTATGACGCCGTCATCGCCGGCGGTGTCGAGCACATGGGCCGCCACCCCATGGGCGAGGCGGTCGACCCCAACCCCCGCTTCGTCAGCGAGAAGCTGGTCGACGAGTCGGCCCTGTTCATGGGCATGACCGCGGAGAACCTCCACGACCGCTACCCGCAGATCACCAAGCTGCGCGCCGACGAGTACGCGGTGCGCTCGCAGGAGAAGGCCGCCAAGGCGTACGCCAACGGCAAGATCCAGCAGGACCTGGTCCCGATCTCGGTGCGCAACACCAACGCCGAGGTGGGCGAGACCGGTTGGGGCCTGGTCACCGCCGACGAGCCGATGCGCCCGGGCACCACCCTGGAGAACCTCGCGGGCCTCAAGACCCCGTTCCGTACGCACGGCCGGGTCACCGCCGGTAACGCCGCCGGTCTCAACGACGGTGCCACCGCCTCGATCATCGCGTCCGAGGACTTCGCCCGGGAGCACGATCTCCCGGTGAAGATGCGCCTGGTCTCCTACGCCTTCGCGGGCGTCGAGCCCGAGGTCATGGGCTACGGCCCGATCCCGGCGACGGAGAAGGCGCTCGCCAAGGCCGGCCTCGGCATCGGCGACATCGGCCTGTTCGAGATCAACGAGGCGTTCGCCGTCCAGGTCCTCGCCTTCCTCGACCACTACGGCATCGCGGACGACGACGAGCGGGTCAACCAGTACGGCGGCGCCATCGCCTTCGGCCACCCGCTGGCCTCCTCCGGCGTCCGGCTGATGACCCAGCTGGCCCGCCAGTTCGAGGAGCAGCCCGAGGTCCGTTACGGCCTGACCACCATGTGCGTCGGCTTCGGCATGGGCGCGACGGTCATCTGGGAGAACCCGAACCACAAGGACGCCGGAGGCAGCAAGTGAGCACCACCACCACCGCCGAGCTGCTCAAGGGCGCGGCCGAGCTGTTCCCGGACGAGGTCGTGACGTCGGCGCACGTCCGCCACCTCGACCTGCCCTTCGGTGCGGGCCGGTTCGCCCTCATCACGCTGGACAACGGCTTCGACCACACCAAGCCGACCACCTTCGGCCCGGGCTCGCTAGCGAACCTCAACGCCGCGCTCGACCAGGTCGAGAAGGAGGCCGCGGACGGCGAGATCGTCGGCGCCGGCATCACCGGCAAGCCGTTCATCTTCGCGGTCGGCGCCGACCTCAAGGGCGTCGAGCTGCTGAAGAAGCACGAGGACGCGCTGGCCATCGGCAAGGGCGGCCACGAGGTCTTCAAGCGGCTCTCCGGGCTCGCCGTGCCGACCTTCGCGTACTACAACGGTGCCGCGATGGGCGGTGGCGTCGAGGTCGGTCTGCACTGCTCGTACCGCACGGTCTCCAAGGCCCTGCCGGCCTTCTCGCTGCCCGAGGTCTTCCTCGGTCTGGTCCCCGGCTGGGGCGGCTGCGCCCTGCTGCCGAACCTCATCGGTGCCGACAAGGCCGTCTCGGTCATCATCGAGAACTCGCTCAACCAGAACAAGCAGCTCAAGGGCCAGCAGGTCTTCGACCTCGGCATCGCCGACGCGATCTTCGAGGGCGCGGACTTCCTGGAGCAGTCGCTGATCTGGACTGCGCAGGTGCTCAAGGGTGACGTCACCGTCGAGCGTCCCGAGGTCGACCGCGGCGAGGCCTGGGACCAGGCCGTCGCCAAGGGCCGCTTCATCGCCGACGGCAAGGTGCACGGCGCCGCCCCGGCCGCCTACCGCGCGCTGGACATCATCGCGGCCGCCAAGAGCGGTGACCTGCAGGCCGGTTTCGACGCCGAGGACCAGGCGCTCGCCGACCTCATCATGGGCGGCGAACTCCGCGCCGGCATCTACTCGTTCAACCTGGTGCAGAAGCGCGCCAAGCGGCCCGCCGGCGCCCCGGACAAGAACCTGGCCCGCCCGGTCAGCAAGGTCGGCGTCGTCGGCGCCGGTCTGATGGCCTCTCAGCTGGCGCTGCTGTTCCTGCGCCGCCTGGAGGTGCCGGTGGTCCTCACCGACATCGACCAGGAGCGCATCGACAAGGGCGTCGGCTACGTCCACGGCGAGATCGACAAGCTGCTGGGCAAGGGCCGGATCAACCAGGACAAGGCCAACCGCCTCAAGGCCCTGGTGACCGGTGTCCTGGACAAGGCCGAGGGCTTCGCGGACGCGGACTTCATCATCGAGGCCGTCTTCGAGGAGATCGGCGTCAAGCAGCAGGTGTTCGCGGAGGTCGAGGCGGTCGCCCCGGCGCACGCGATCCTCGCCACCAACACCTCCTCGCTGTCGGTGACCGAGATGGCGTCGAAGCTCCAGCACCCCGAGCGGGTCGTCGGCTTCCACTTCTTCAACCCGGTCGCGATCCTGCCGCTGCTGGAGATCGTGCGCGGCGAGAAGACCGACGACGCCGCGCTGGCCACGGCCTTCGGCGTCGCCAAGAAGCTGAAGAAGACCGCGGTCCTCACCAAGGACGCCCCGGCGTTCGTCGTGAACCGCATCCTGACCCGCTTCATGGGCGAGATCCAGAACGTCATCGACGAGGGCACCCCGGTCGAGGTCGCCGAGAAGGCCATCGAGCCGCTCGGCCTGCCGATGTCCCCGCTGGTGCTGCTGGAGCTGGTCGGCCCCGCGATCGGCCTGCACGTCTCGGAGACCCTCAACCGGGCCTTCCCGGACCGCTTCAAGGTGTCGCCGAACCTCAAGGCGGTCGTCGAGGCCGGCAAGCGCGGCTTCTACGTCTACGACAGCGGCAAGCCGGAGCTGGACCCCGAGGTTGCCGCGCTGCTCAAGCAGGGCGACTCGGTGCTGACCGAGACCCAGGTCCGCGACCGGGTGCTCGACGCGGTCGCCGAGGAGATCGGCATCATGCTCGACGAGGGCGTGGTGGCCGAGGCGCAGGACATCGACCTGTGCCTGATCACCGGCGCCGGCTGGCCCTTCCACCTGGGCGGCATCACGCCGTACCTGGACCGGGAGGGCGTCGCCGAGCGGGTGACCGGCAAGAAGTTCCTGGCCCCGGGCGTGGCCAGCGTGCCCGCGTAACGCGGCTCGGTACGAAGGCGCGGGCCGGCTCGGCGGAGCCGGCCCGCGCTGCCGTATGTCCGGGCGGGAGCCGCCGGCGCCCCGGCATGGCAGGGTGGCGCCATGGATACCTTGGTCATCGTCGATGCCGCGAACGTCGTGGGCTCGGTCCCCGACGGCTGGTGGCGGGACCGGCACGGCGCGGCGGAACGGCTCCGCGACACCCTGCCGGCCTACGCCGCGGACGGGCTGCCGGGCCTCGCCGAACCACCCCTGGAGCTGGTCCTCGTGGTGGAGGGCGCGGCGCGCGGGGTGACGTCCGTGGCGGGCGTACGGGTGGTTCCGGCGCCCGGCAGCGGCGACGACAAGATCGTGGAACTGGTCGCGGACGAGGGCGCCGGGCGGGACTGCCTGGTGGTCACCGCGGACCGTGGACTGCGCGACCGCGTCCAGGCGCTGGGCGCCCGGGTGACCGGGCCGCGGGCGGTCCGGGGGCGCGGACGCACGTGACGCGCGCGGCGGCCGCGCCCGGAAGCGGCGACGGCGGTCCGGCTTCTCAGGGCGCCGACGGGGCGGCCGGTGCGTCCGCGAGGCTCAGCAGGAGCATCGCGTCGTGGTCCGGGGTGCCGGGCTCGGCCTGGTAGACGACGAGGCGGTGGCCGTCGGTACGGGCCACCGTGTACGCCTCGTAGCTCAGGTCCATCCGCCCGACCGCCGAATCCGCGAAGCACTTGCGGCCGTTGGTCCGTGAGCGCACGTCGTAACGCTGCCAGAGGGTCGCGAACTCCGCGCTCTTGACGGTGAGTTCACCGATCAGGGTGGTGAGGTCGGGTGCGTCCGGGTGGGCGCCGGAGACGGCCCGCAGATGGGCCACCGTCGCCGCGGCGAGCTCGTCCCAGTTGCCGTAGAGGGTGCGGGCGCGCGGGTGCAGGAAGGTGTAGCGCGCGGTGTTGCGCCGGCGGACCGGCCACTCCTCGATGCCGGGCAGCAGCCACATCCCGGCGGTGTTGGCGGCCAGCAGGTCGTTGGACCGGCCCAGTACGTACGCCGGGCAGGGTGCGACGATGTCGAGCATCCGCAGGACGTCCGGGCGCAGGGTCCGCGACGGGGGCTCCGGTTCGCGGGACGGGCCGGGGGCGGCCGGGGAAGCCGCGCGGGCGAGCGCGTAGAGATGCGCCCGCTCGTCGTCGTCGAGGCGCAGTACGCCTGCGACGGCCTCCAGGACCGCCGCGCTCGGGCGGTTCTGCTTGCCCTGCTCCAGCCGCCGGTAGTACTCGATGCTCACCCCGGCGAGCATCGCCACCTCCTCCCGGCGCAGGCCCGCGGTGCGGCGCCGGCCGGTGGTGCCCGGCAGACCCGCGTCCTGCGGCGCCACCCGGGCGCGGCGGGCGCGCAGGAACTCTCCCAACCCCGTGTTGTTCTCCACCCGTTGAGTATGCCCCTCGCCGGATCCCGGTGCGGGGCCCTGCGAGGGCCCCCCTTGGGCGGGTCTCCCACGTCCGGGGCCCCGGGGCGCAGACTTCTTCCGTACCGAGGAGGTGCCGGACCGCGTCGGCGGGCCGGCGGAACGGGAGAGTCGAAGTGGCGAGCGTCGCAGTGGTGGGCCTGGGCATCATGGGTCGGGGCATGGCCGAGAACCTGCTGAAGAACGGGCACGAGGTGGTGGTCTGGAACCGCACCCCGGAGCGGGCCGCGGACCTGGTGGCGGCCGGGGCCGTGGTGGCCGGGAGCCCGGCGGCCGCGGTCGCCCGCGCGGAGGTGGTCTTCGAGGTCACGGCCGACGACACCTCCTCCCGCGAGGTGTGGCTGGGGGCCGACGGCATTCTGGTGGGGGCCCCGGCGCCGGCGGTGCTGATCACTTCGGCGACGCTGTCCGTGGGGTGGGTGGAGGAGCTCGCCGCGGCGTGCGCCGACCGCGGGTCCGTCTTCTTCGACATGCCGCTCACCGGTGGCGCGGCCGGCGCCCGGACCGGGAACCTGGTGCTGCTCGCCGGCGGTGACCAGGAGGCGCTGCCGCCGCTCGCACCGGTGCTCGACGCGGTCTCCAGGGAGGTCAAGCACTTCGGTCCGGCCGGCGCGGGCACCCGCTTCAAGCTGGTGCTGAACGCCCTCCAGGCGATCCACCTGGCGGGCTTCGGGGAGGCGCTGCGGCTGGCGGAGGCGGCCGGGCTGGACACCGGGCAGGTCGGCGCGGCCCTGCTGGACCGGCCCGGCGGCGTGGTCACCGAGCTGGCCTGGAACAGCTATCTGGCCCCGCCGGAGCCGGTCAACTTCTCGGCGGAGTGGGCCCACAAGGACCTCACGTACGCGGCCCGCATGGCCGGCGGGCTCCCGCACCCGGTCCTGGACGGCGTGCTGTCCCTGTTCGGTACGGCACTGGCCGAGGGCCGCGGCAAGGAGGACTGGAGCACGGTCAACCCGACGGCGGCCGGTTCGTAGGGTCGTTGCGTACGGAGTTCTCACGGATCACCCGGGTCGGGCAGGTCCGGTCGGGGTCCCGGCCGGCCCGGGTGATCCGTGGGGCGGGCCGCGCTAGCCGTTGTTCTGCCGGTTGCGGAGGCCGAGGCGGCTGTGCGATCTGCCGTAGAGGAAGTAGATGACGAAGCCGATCGCCATCCAGATCGCGAAGCGGATCCAGGTCTCGGCGGGCAGGTTGAGCATCAGCCAGAGCGAGGCGAGGACCGACAGCACCGGCACCACCGGCACCCACGGGGTGCGGAAGGAGCGGGGCAGGTCGGGGCGGGAGCGGCGGAGCAGGATGACGCCGACGGCGACGACCACGAACGCGAAGAGCGTGCCGATGTTGACCAGTTCGGCGAGCACGTCGATCGAGGTGAAGCCGGAGACGACGGCGACGATGACGCCGAGTGCGATGGTCGAGCGGTAGGGCGTGCCGAACCGCGGGTGGGCGCGGGAGAACACCCGCGGCAGCAGCCCGTCCCGGCTCATCGCGAAGAACACCCGGCTCTGGCCGAGCAGCAGGATCATGCAGACCGAGGTCAGGCCGACCGCGGCGCCGAAGCTGATGACATCGGCGAAGAACGGTTTGCCGAGGTCCTTGAACGCGTCCGCGAGCGGGGCGTCGACCGAGAGCTTGTGGTAGTTCTCCATGCCGGTGACCACGACCGAGACCGCGACGTACAGCAGGGTGCAGATGGCCAGGGAGCCGAGGATGCCGCGCGGCACGTCGCGCTGCGGATGGCGGGTCTCCTCGGCGGCGGTGGCGACGACGTCGAAGCCGATGAACGCGAAGAAGACCACCGCCGCGCCGGCGAAGATGCCCATGGCGCCGAAGTGGGACGGGGTGAACCCGAAGATGAGCTCGATCAGGGGTGCGGACACCCCGGCTCCGGCTGCGGTCGGCTGGCTGGGCGGGACGAACGGCTGGTAGTTGGCGCCGCTGATCAGGAAGGCCCCGGCGATGATGACCAGCAGGACCACGGTCACCTTGATCGCCACGACCACGCCGGTCACCCGGGAGGACAGCTTCATCCCGAGGACGAGGATGCCGGTCAGGACGAGCACGAGGACGCAGGCGAGCAGATCGAACCCGAAGTGACCCTCGTGCGTGCCGGCGAGGCCGGCGGGCAGATGCCATCCGGCGGTGTCCAGCAGGGAGCGGATGTAGCCGGACCAGCCGACCGCGACCACCGCGCACCCCAGGGCGAGTTCCAGGATCAGGTCCCAGCCGATGATCCAGGCGGGCAGCTCGCCCAGTGAGGCGTAGGAGAAGGTGTAGGCCGATCCGGCGACCGGCACGGTGGAGGCGAACTCCGCGTAACACAGGGCCGCCAGCGCGCAGACCACGCCGGCGGTGATGAAGGACAGCGCGACGGCCGGTCCGGCCTGTTCCTTGGCGATCTTTCCGGTGAGGACGAAGATGCCGGTGCCGATGATGACACCGACGCCGAACACGGTCAGGTCGAGCGCCGAGAGGGACTTCTTGAGGGTGTGTTCCGGCTCTTCGGTGTCCTGGATCGACTGCTCGACGGTTTTGGTGCGGAACAGGCCGCTGTCCCGCCGCGCCGTGTGTCGTGGTCCGATGTGTGGTCCGTGCTGTGTGCTCATGGGCGAACCTCCGCCTGGACGACCCTGGCAACTCTCCTGAACTGACCGAGTCTCCGCAATGGCGTGAAACAGTCAGCTTCGGCGGGCCCCCGGGCGGTGGGGATTCACCCGATGGGGTGCGGTTGCCGTGATGCCGATGGGCCGGGCGGAACATCCGTACGGATGACCGGCCGGCCCATCGGCAGCAGTGCGCGGGAGTCAGTCGCGGGCGACCTCGGCGGGCTCCGCCGTGCCCTGGGCACCGGCGGCGTCCTCGGTCGGCGCGGCGCCGGCGGTGTCCTCGTCGCGGTTGTCGATCTTGGCGACCAGGCCGGTCACCTGGCGGGCGATGTCGGGGGCGGTGAGCCCGATCTCCGCCATGACCTCCTTGCGGGAGGCGTGGTCCAGGAACCGCTCGGGGATGCCGAAGTCCCGCAGCGGCAGGTCCACACCGGCGTCCCGCAGTGCCTGCGCGATCGCCGAACCGACGCCGCCGCTCCGGGAGTTGTCCTCGACGGTGATGACGACCCGGTGCCGGGCCGCCAGGCCGGGCAGCGCCTCGTCGACCGGCTTGACCCACCGCGGATCCACGACGGTCGTGGAGATGCCCTGCTTGTCGAGGAGGTCGGCGATCTCCAGGCACATCGGGGCGAGCGCACCCACGGACACCAGCAGCACGTCCGGCCGCTCGACCGCGCTGGCGGGCTCGCGCAGCACGTCCATGCCGCCGACCCGGCGCACCGCCTCGACGGCGGGGCCGACCTTGCCCTTGGAGTAGCGCACGACGGTCGGTGCGTCCTTGACCTCGACGGCCTCGCGCAGCTGCGCGCGCACCTGGTCGGCGTCGCGCGGGGCGGCGATCCGCAGGCCCGGGACGACCTGGAGCAGGGACATGTCCCACATGCCGTTGTGCGAGGCGCCGTCGTCGCCGGTGACACCGGCCCGGTCCAGGACGAAGGTCACACCGCACTTGTGCAGCGCGACGTCCATCAGGATCTGGTCGAAGGCGCGGTTGAGGAAGGTGGCGTAGACCGCGAAGACCGGGTGCAGGCCGCCGGTGGCCAGGCCCGCCGCGGAGACGGCCGCGTGCTGCTCGGCGATGCCCACGTCGTAGACCCGGTCGGGGAACGCCTTGGCGAACTTGCCCAGGCCCACCGGCTGCAGCATCGCCGCGGTGATCGCCACGATGTCGTCGCGCTCCCGGCCCAGCTCGACCATCTCGTCGCCGAAGACGGAGGTCCAGCTGGCACCGCCGGAGGCCACCGGCAGCCCCGTGTCGGGGTGGATGACGCCGATGCCGTGGAAACGGTCCGCCTCGTCCTGCTCGGCCGGCTTGTAGCCGCGGCCCTTCTCGGTGAGGCAGTGCACGATGACCGGGCCGCCGAATCGCTTGGCGCGCTGCAGCGCGGACTCCAGCGCCTCCATGTCATGGCCGTCGATCGGGCCGACGTACTTCAGGCCCAGGTCCTCGAACATGCCCTGCGGCGCGATGAAGTCCTTCAGGCCCTTCTTGGCGCCGTGCAGCGTCTCGTAGAGCGGTTTGCCGACGACCGGGGTGCGCTCCAGCAGGTCCTTGCCGCGCGCCAGGAAACGCTCGTAGCCGTCCGTGGTGCGCAAGGTGGCGAGGTGGTTGGCCAGCCCGCCGATGGTCGGCGCGTAGGAGCGCTCGTTGTCGTTGACGACGATGACCAGCGGGCGGTCCTTGGCGACCGCGATGTTGTTCAGCGCCTCCCAGGCCATCCCGCCGGTCAGCGCGCCGTCGCCGATGACCGCGACGACATGGTCCTTCTTCCCGCGCACCTGATTGGCCTTGGCCAGACCGTCCGCCCAGCCCAGCACCGTCGAGGCGTGGCTGTTCTCGATGACGTCGTGCGCCGACTCCGCCCGCGAGGGGTAGCCCGACAGACCGCCCTTGGCCCGCAGCCTGGAGAAGTCCTGACGGCCGGTGAGCAGCTTGTGGACGTAGGACTGGTGGCCGGTGTCGAAGAGGACCCGGTCCTTGGGTGAGTCGAAGACCCGGTGCAGGGCGATGGTCAGCTCGACCACACCGAGATTCGGGCCGAGGTGGCCGCCGGTCTTGGAGACCGCGTCGACAAGGAAGGAACGGATCTCCCCCGCCAGCTGCTCCAGCTGCTCCGGGCCCAGTCGGTCCAGATCGCGCGGTCCCCTGATACGGGAAAGCAACGCCACCCCTGCCTCCTTGCTGCTTGCTGCTGCTGCCGTCGATCGATCGAGCTTGCCGATCAGATGAGTCTAATGTCGCGCCCGCTGCGGCGACGCCCGGGCCTTGCGATGTATGTCACTCGGGTGAAAGCCGTCTTTCGGCCGCCCTGGAAATGCCTCCAGGAACACGTTTCGGCCCCCACCGGGACACGCCCGGTGGGGGCCGACGACCACATCGCCGGAGGCCGGCGGTGTGCGGTCAGGTACGCCTGGCGGCGCTGCTGCACCCGAGAAACGACCCGCGGCTACGTGCGCCTGATGGCGCTGCCGCACCCGTGAAACGACCTGCGGTTACGTGCGCTGATGGCGCTGCTGCACACGAGATACGACCCGCGGTCAGGTGCGCCCAGCGGTCTTTTGGGTGCGCCGCGACACCGAGTCGATCACGACCGCGGCCAGCAGCACCGCGCCGGTGATCATGTACTGGATCTCACTCGCCATGCCCAGCAGGTTCAGACCCTGCTGGATGGACTGGATGACCAGCATGCCCAGCAGCGCGGACCAGATCTTGCCGCGGCCGCCGAAGAGGCTGGTGCCGCCGATGACCGCCGCCGCGATGACGTTCATCAGGGTGTTGCCGGAACCGAGGTTCTTCGTGGCGCCACCGGAGAGGCTGGCGATGAAGAGACCGCCGAAGGCGGCGAGCATCCCGGAGATCGCGAAGACGCTGATCCGGATCTTGTTCACGTTGATACCGGCCCGGCGGGCCGCCTCGGCGTTGCCGCCGACCGCGAAGATCTGCCGTCCGTACGAGGTGCGGCGCACCACGAAGTCGGCGATGACCAGCACGGCCAGGAACAGCACCAGGGCGAGCGGGAGCCCGCGGGCACCGGCCGGCTCGTTGAGGACGTAGGCGACCACGAAGGCGATCACCGCGACCACACCGGTGCGCAGCAGGATCTCGCTGAGCGGCCGGGAGGTCAGCGCGGCGGCCTTGCGGCGCTTGCTGTCCAGCAGCAGCGAACCGGCGTACGCGAGGACCGCGACCAGCGCGAGGCCGTACGCGGCGGCCTTGTCCTCGAAGTAGTAGCCGGTGAGGTTCTCGACCAGGCTGCCGCTCGGCGTGTTGATCGAGCCTTCCTGGCCCATCATCCAGATCTGCAGACCGCTCCAGCCGAGGAATCCGGCCAGGGTGACGACGAACGCCGGAACGCCGATCTTGGCGAAAAAGAAGCCATGGATGACGCCGATGACCACACCGGCCGCGATGGCGATCAGGACCGCGAGCCAGTCGCTGACCCCGTGGGTGACGCTGAGCACCGCCCAGACGGCCGCGCCGACGCCGGCGACCGAGCCGACGGAGAGATCGATCTCACCGAGCAGCAGGACGAAGACGATGCCGACGGCCATGATGCCGAGGCCGGAGGTGTAGACACCGATGTTCGCGAGGCTGTCCGCCGACAGGAAGCTGCTGTTCTTGAGCTGGAAGACGATCGCGATGACGATCAGGCCGATGACGACCGGCAGCGAGCCCAGCTCACCGCCGCGCACCCGGCGCTTGAAGTCGGCGAGGTAGCCGGCCAGGCCCGCTTCCCGGACCAGCAGCCGGGGGTCGACGGCGGCGGGCTGGGGGGCGTCGGCGGCGGTGGCCTCCGCGGTTTCCGCGGTCTCCGCGGCGGCGTCGGACGGGGACTCCGTCACGGTGTCCGTCGCGGTCTCCGCGGCGGCGTCGGCCGCAGCCTCCGTGGCGCCGCCCGCCGGCTCCTTGGTGAGGTCGCTCATGCCCCGGCCTCCTTCTTCACCTGGTCCGTGCGCGCCTTGCGGCGGGTCACCGCGTTGTCCGAGGCACCCGTGATGGCGGCGATGATCTCTTCGTGGGAGGTGCCCTCGACGTCGAAGACACCGTTGTTGCGGCCCAGCCGCAGCACCGCGACCCGGTCCGCGACGGCCTGCACATCGGCCATGTTGTGGCTGATGAGGATGACGCCCAGGCCGCGCTCGCGCAGCCGCTCGACCAGGTCGAGGACCTGCGCGGTCTGCTCGACGCCGAGCGCGGCGGTGGGCTCGTCGAGGATGACGATCTTCGGGTCGCCGATCAGCGCACGGGCGATGGCGACGACCTGCCGCTGGCCGCCGGAGAGCGCGGCGACCGGAATGCGGACGCTGGGGATGCGGATGGAGAGGGTGTCGAGCAGTTCCTTGGCGCGCTTCTCCATGGCGATCTCGTCGAGGATGCCGACGGTGCGGCTCTCGTTGCCGAGGAAGAGGTTGGCGACGACGTCGAGGTTGTCGCAGAGCGCGAGGTCCTGGTAGACGGTGGCGACGCCGAGCTCCTGGGCGTCGTGCGGCTTGTTGATGCGGACCGCCTCGCCCTCCCACTCGATGGTGCCGTCGTCGACCGGGTGGACGCCCGAAATGGTCTTGACCAGGGTGGACTTGCCGGCGCCGTTGTCGCCCACGAGGGCGACCACCTCACCGGGGTGGATCTCCAGCGTGACGTCCGTGAGTGCCTGGACGGCGCCGAACCGCTTGGAGATTCCGCGCAACGCCAGCACAGGCGTAGCGGACACGTGAATCATCTCCTTCGCCGCCGTCACAACGGCGGGGGGCATGGTGGTGCGAAGAGGGGGGCTCTGCGAGCGGTCAGAGGGGTGCTCTACGAGCCGAGGGGATGCGGGGGAGGGCCCCGCCCGCGCCCGGAACGGGTCGGCGCGGGCCGGGGCCGGAGGCCTTACGCGGTACCGAGGGGGTGGCGCCGCGTGGTTGGTGTGGCGTAGGTGCTGTCGCCGGCTACTTGATGCCGGCCGCGGCGCAGGCCTTCTTGACGTCGCCGGTGCAGATCTGGCTCGCCTTGTAGACCTTGTCCTTGATGATCGTGGAGGCGATGTTGTCCTTGGTCACGATCTGCGCGTCGTAGAGCTTGGCGGGGATGCCCTTGACCGCGCCGCTGAGGCTGTCGACCTTGGTGGACGTCAGGGAGTCGATCTTCTCGCCCTTGAGCAGCTTGACCGCGATCTCGGCCGTGGAGTCGGCCTGCGGCTTGATCTGCTTGTAGATGGTGAACGCCTGGTCGCCCTTGAGGAGCCGCTGCAGACCCGCGAGCTCGGCGTCCTGGCCGCCGACCGGGACCTTGACGCCCTTCTGCTTGAGCGCGGTGATGATGCCGCCGGCCATGCCGTCGTTGCCGGAGTAGACGCCCTGGATGCCGTCCTTGCCCAGCGAGTCGAGGGCGGCGTTCATCTTCTTGTTGGCCTCGTCCGAGGACCAGTCGGGGATGTCCTGCTCGTACGCGATCTTCTTGACCTGCTTGTCGAGGACGCTGTGGGCGCCCTTCTTGAAGAACGGCATGTTCGGGTCGGTCGGCGAGCCGTTGATCATGACGACATTGCTGTCCTTGGCCTTGTCGCCGAGCGCCTTGACCAGCGCCTCACCCTGGAGGCGGCCGATCTTCTCGTTGTCGTAGGAGACATAGGCCGAAATTTTGCCCTCGGCCAGACGGTCGTAGGCGATGACCTTGACGCCCTTCTTGGCGGCCTGGTTCACCCACGACTGGGTGGCCTTGTAGTCGACCGGGTCCAGGATGATCACCTTCACGCCCTGGGTGATCAGCGCGTCGAACTGCTTCTTCTGGGTCTCGGTCTCCTGCGCCGCGTTGTTGTACTTGACCGTGCAGTCGCTGCACAGTTCCTTGATCTTCGCCTCCATCATCGGACGGTCGAAGGTCTCGTAACGCGTGGTCTTGTTCTCCGGCAGGAGCAGGCCGATGGTCTTGTTGTCGCCACCGCCGCCCTTGGCGTTGTCACCGGCCTTGCCGCAGGCGGCCACGGAGAGGGCCATCGAGACGGCGGCGGTGCCTATGACGACGCGACGCGTCCAAACGTTCATTGGGGTTGCCTCCCTGACGAGGCCGCGTCCTTGCGGCCGAGGTGGGGGAAGTCAACTCGGCCGCTAGCCGACCGTCAAGGAGTAAATCCTTAACGAGATGACAACGGTGCCATGCGTTAGCTGTGTGAACGCAGAGCGCTTATGCCAGGGCGGGTGCGTCCACGTTCTGAGCGCCGTCGAGCAGCGACGAATCGCCCATCTCGCTCAGCACCAGCGCCAGGGCGCCCAGCACCTCGGCGCGACCGCCGAGCGTGCCGGTGACGATGCCCAACTGCCGTGCGGCGCTGGGAATTGCGTACCGGGAGACGGATTCGCGGATCGGCGCGAGCACCAGCTCACCGGCGTCGGCGAGATCGCCGCCGAGCACCACTCGGCTGGGATTGAGCAGATTGCACAGGTTGGCCACACCGCTTCCGATATGGCGGCCTACGTCCGCGATGACCCGCCGGCAGCCCGGGTCGCCCTCGCGGGCCAGCTGGACCACCCGCGCCATGGTCAGATCGGGTCCGTGGCTCGGCTGCAGCAGCGGCAGGACGTACCGGGCCGCGGTGAAGGTCTCCAGGCAGCCGCGGTTGCCGCAGCGGCACACCGGCCCGGACTCGTCCAGCGTGATGTGCCCTATCTCGCCCGCGGTACCGCCCGGCCCGCGGTAGATCTGCCCGCTGATCACCAGCCCGGCACCGACACCACTGGCGACCTTGATGTACGCGAGGTCGGCGGCCCCGCGGCCCCCGCCCCAGACCAGCTCGCCCAGCGCACCGAGGTTGGCGTCGTTGTCGACGTAGACGGGGACGCCCAGCCGCCCGGACAGCTCCTGGCGGGGGTTCGTGCCCGTCCAGCCCGGCAGGATCGCGGTCGAGCCCAGCGTCCCGGATTCCACGTCGATCGGGCCGGGCACGCCCAGGCCGACGCCGATGACCTTGTCCGCGCCGATGCCGGTCGCCTCGATCAGCCGGTTGACCAGTACTTCCGCGCGGTCGAAGCCCTCCGCGGCGGAGGCGTCCACATCGATCGGCTCGGCCTCCTCGGCGAGCACCTGGTGCGCCAGGTTGCCGACCGCCACCCGCAGGTGGGAGTGGCCGAAGTCGACGCCCACGACGATGCCCGCGTCGCCGGAGAGCGAGACGCTGCGCGCCCGCCGGCCGCCCGCCGACGTGGGGGTGACCTCGACGGTGCCGCCGTCCTTCAGTTCCCGGACGATGTTGGAGACGGTGGCCGCGGACAGCCCCGTGCTCCGGGCGATCTCCGCCTGCGTGAGCGAGCCCGCCATGCGTACGGCGCGTACCACCCGCTCCAGATTGGCCCGGTGCAGCGAGGACTGCGACCCCGGAGTCTCCATCGACTCATCCACTCCCGCCTGGGACGGACGGCGCGACGACCGCCCGCCTTGCCGGACCACAGCAGCGGGGCCCGGCTTGTCTCCAACATGTGAATCTAAGCTGAGCCGCCCGGGCCACCTCCCGTCAAGTCCTCCAGGCACCCCGAAACCAGCACAGCGCACCGGCCTCCCGCCGGCAATCCGGCGGGAGGCACGGTCTGATCAGGCACTACTTGAGCGCGCCGGCGGTCAGCCCGGCCACCACCTGGCGCTGGAAGATGATGTAGGCGGCGAGAACCGGGAGCATCGCGATCGTCAGACCCGCGAACAGTCCCGACCAGTCGCCCTTGTACCCCTGGCTCACCGCCAGGGCCACCAGTCCCTGGGTGAGCATCTTCTTGTCCGGATCACCGACGTTGAGCACCGTCGGCAGCAGGTACTGGTTCCACTGCCCGAGGAAGTTGAAGATCCCGACGCTGATCAGACCGGGTTTGGCCATCGGCAGCATGACCTGGAAGAAGGTGCGGGTGTGCGAGGCGCCGTCGATCAGCGCGGCCTCGGCCACCGAAGTGGGCAACGTCCGGAAGAAGCCGCTCAGGAAGAAGACCGTGAACGGCAGCGAATAGGCGATGTAGACCAGGATCAGGCCGTGGTAGCTGTCCAGCAGCGTCATGTTCTTCATGACGAAGAACAGCGGCACCAGCGCCAGGATGACCGGGAAGCCCATGCCGCCGACGAACAGGAAGTAGAGGAAGCGGTTGCCGGGGAAGTCGAAGCGGGCCAGCACATAGGCCGCCATCGACCCGAGCAGCATCGTGCCGATCAGCGAACCCCCCACGACGATAAGCGAGTTGAGGAAGTACTGGCCCATGTTCGCCTTGTCCCAGGCGCGGGCCCAGTTGTCGAAGTGCAGCACCGAGGGCAGGCTCCAGGGCGAGCCGAAGATCTCGGTGTCGTCCTTGAAGGAGCTGACCACCGCCCAGAGCAGCGGCATGGTCACCAACAGGCCCCAGATGACCAGGACTCCGTGCGAGAAGACGTTGAGGACCCGGCCCTCGCCGCCGCCGTCCCGGCCGGCCGTGCCGTCCGGGCCGCCGCGTCCGGCGCGCGGTCCGGGCACCCGTGAGGTGGCCCCGCCGGGCGGCCCCTGCTCCTTGGTGACGCCCGGGAGGTCCGCGGGGTCGGTCTGCGCGCTCATCAGAACTCCAGTCGCTCGCGGCGTCCCAGCCGCATGACGATGCCCGAGAAGATCAGGGTCACGATCAGCAGGGAAACGCCGATGGCGGTCGCATAACCGGCCTGACCGTCGCGGAACGTCTTCTGGTACACGTACAGCGGAAGGACCTCGGTCGAATAGTCGGGACCGCCCGGGCCGACGCTCATGATCTGCACGAACGCGAAGGCCGAAACGTCCAGGGCGAGAATCCCCATATAGATCCAGCCGGTCTGCACGGTGTCCCACAGCAGCGGCAGGGTGATCCGGAAGAAGGTGTTGAAGCGGTTCGCGCCGTCCAGCAGCGCGGCCTCGTAGAAGTCCTTCGGAATGGAACTCATACCGGCCGAGAACAGCACGACGTAGAAACCGACATTGGCCCACACCATGGCGGCCATCACGCACCACAGCGCGAGCTGCGGATCCCCCAGCCAGTCGGGCTGCACACCGTCGAGCCCGATCGCTTCGAAGAACGCGTTCAGGGCGCCGCTCTCCGGGTTGTAGGCGAACTGGAAGAGCAGCGCCACGATCGGGACCGACAGCACCTGCGGGAAGAAGTAGAGGATTTTGTACGCGCCCGAGCCGCGCACCCCGCCGATGACCGCCTTCTTCCGGCGGCGGCCACCGACGTTGAGCATGAACGCGAAGAACAGCCCGAGCGAGAGCGTCACCACCGGCAGCAGCAGCAACAGCGTGACGCTGTTGCCCACCGCGGCCCAGAACACCTCGTCCTGGAAGAGGCGGGCGTAATTGTCGAACCCGACCACCTGCAAGTCCGGACTCAGTCCGGTCCAGTCCGTGAAGGAGTAGTAGATGGCCTGGAGGAATGGCGAGATCACGAAGATCGCATAAATCGCCAGCGGGAGCACCAAGAACCCCGCGATGAAACGGTACTTACCGTGTTTCATGACTACCGATCCCGCTCTCTGCCTGCGTGCCCACCGCCGGTGACGCGTCGGACGACGTATCGGTCAGCGCTTGTACTTCTTCACGCTGGAATCGTCGCGGGTTTCGTCCGCATACTTCTGGATCTTCGCGATGGCCTCGTCGGGCGTCATCCGGCCGGCCATCATCTCGCCCAGCGCGCCGACCCCGATGCGTTCCTTCTGCAGCGCCACGTACCAGTCCTGCAGCCGCGGATTGACGATGTTCTGGCCCGCCTTCTCCAGCGCGGCCTGCGCCGATGCCAGGCCCGGCGGCAGCTTCAGTCCTTCCGTGCCGCCGTTGAGCGAGGTCAGCGAGGACACCTGCTTGATGAAGTTCTGCGCGGACTGCTTGCTGAGCATGATGCGCAGCAATTCCATGCCGCCCTCGGCGTTCCGGGCCTTCCTCGGGACGATGTACGGCTCGCCGCCGGACGCCCAGATCGTGCCGTACGGCATCTTGTCGGAGGTGGACAGGCTGGACGGGGCGCCGACCGCGAGGTCGAAGTGCGGGTTCTTCGCGATCTGCTTGGCCGACTCGTTCTCCACCCAGGAGCCGTTGGGGATGAACAGCGCCTTGCCCTCGGCCCAGGCCTTCTGCGACTGGAGGTGGTCCAGGCCGGGCGAGCCCTTCAGCACATAGCCCTTGCGGTACAGCTCGTAATAGGCCTCGAAGGCCGCCTTGACCGCCGGGTCCTTCCAGGCGTTGGGCTCCAGATTGTCGATCTTCTTCAGGACCTCTTCGCCGCCGATCTTCGCGATGAACGGGTAGAGGCTGAAGGGCAGGTAGTACGGGTACTTACCGGGGTAGGTCCAGCCCGCGACGCCCTTCTTCTTGGCCTTCGCGCAGAGCGCGAGCATGTCGTCCCAGGTTTCGGGGTATTCCGCGTCGAGCTTCTGCAGATTGCTCCGGGAGTACCACACCCCGTACACCGTGTAGGCGTAGTAGAGGATCCAGGTCTCCTTGCCGCCGAACTGCCCCATTTCCACGACGCCGGGGCGCAGGGTGTCGCGCACCTTCTTGTCCGGGTCGTCGACGGAGGGGGCGTCCAGGAGCGGAGTGAGGTCGGTCAGCTGGTCCTTGGCCACCAGCGTGCCGAAATCCATCTGTTCGGCGCCGGAGTTGTCGACCAGGTCCGGGGGGTTTCCGCCGTTGAAGCGCGGCTGCAGGGTCGACTGGATCTTCTGGGTGGAGGACAGTTTGACCTTGCCGTCGGCCTTCGGGAAGGCCTTGACGTACAGGGCCTGGGCGTCCTTGGCGTATTTGTCGCCGAATCCGCCGTCGAAGATGACCACGTCGAGGCCGGCCGACTCGTTGACCGCCAGCGGATTCTTCGCCGACTTCTTGCCCTTTTCGACCTTGTCCTCGTCGCCGCCACCGCCGCTGGCACAGGCGGACAGCACGCTCATGGCCGGTACCGCGACGATCCCCAGGGCAGCGGCTCGCTTGACCAGATCACGACGATTGAATTCTGAGGTGGATCCCATGCTCAAGTCCTCGCCTTCTTCAGGACTCAGGCGGTGTACCGGAGCCACCCCGGCACCGCGGGTCAGATGAAGCTGAGTTGTACGGGATGTGCACCGGGCCTGCTAGAGAAATGCGGGTCAATCATCCGTTCCCCGCCTTCCCCCCGGATCCACGGCCTTGGTCGTACGGCCGGTCGGACGCCGACAGGTATAGTCCACTTCCAGCCGAAGGGGCAAGATCGAATGCAGGGTTGGCCGGGCATCTTTCCCTAGTTGAGACCTCGCGGACATGCGGCGCATCCGCCGCCGGTGGTCCGCCGGATCACCCCGCGACACGACCGGCACCCCGATCGCAGCGACACCCTTGACACCAAAGTCCCCACGCACGTTACTTATCTCTGTTTATCTTGGCGCCATTCAACTGACAACGATGTCAATCTGGTTGAGAGGGCTCGCGTGCGGATCCGACACCGGCACCGTCAGCTGCGGGACATCACCCGCCCGGCCGCCCTCACCGCGGCCGTTCTGCTCGTCCTCACCCTCCCCGGCCCGGCCCAGGCCGCGCCGCCCCACCTCCCCCGCGCGGACGGGGAGTTCAGCTCCTCCTTCGAACCGGGCCAGCCCCGCCCCGACTGGACCGACACCACCGAGACCGGTCCCGACGGCAGACCCCGGACCTCCGGCGTGAGCCCGGAGACCACCCCGGCGGCGCCCGGCATGAGCACCCGCCCCGACACCGGTCCCACCGACTCCCCCACCGCCAAGGCCCACGCCGGCTTCACCGGCGGGCATGCGCTGCGCTATGCCGGCACCCACACCGCCGACGGCCACGGTTACGCGTACAACAAGATCTTCGACGTCAACGTCCCGGTCACGGCGTCCACCTCGCTCTCGTACCTGGTCTTCCCGGAAATGACCAGAACCGATCTGTCCTACCCCGCGACCCATGTCGCGGTCGATCTGGCCTTCACCGACGGCACCTACCTCAGCGACCTGTCCGCGGTCGACCAGTACGGCGCCCCGCTGACCCCGCAGGGCCAGGCCGCGTCCAAGACCCTCTACGTCAACCAGTGGAACCACCGCACCTCGCGGATCGGCGCGGTCGCCGCCGGCAGGACCGTCGACCGGATCCTGGTCGCCTACGACGCGCCCAAGGCCCCCTCCGACGCGCCCGCCTTCCGCGGCTGGGTCGACGACATCAGCCTCCGGCCCACCCCGCCGGAGGAACCGCTCGCCCATCTGTCGGACTACGCCGTCACCACCCGCGGCACCCTCTCCAGCGGCAACTTCTCGCGCGGCAACACCTTCCCGGCCACCGCCGTCCCCAACGGCTTCAACTTCTGGACCCCGGTGACCAACGCGAACTCCGCCGACTGGCTCTACGAGTACGCGCGGAAGAACAACGCCGACAACCTGCCCACCCTCCAGGCGTTCAGCGCCAGCCACGAACCCAGTCCCTGGATGGGCGACCGGCAGACCTTCCAGGTGATGCCGTCCGTCGCGGACGGCACCCCGGACGCCTCCCGCACCGGCCGCGCACTGCCGTTCCACCACAGCAACGAGACCGCCCGGCCGCACTACTACGGCGTGACCTTCGACAACGGCCTCAAGACGGAGATCACCCCGACCGACCACGCCGCGCTGATGCGCTTCACCTTCCCCGGCGACCGGGCGAGCCTGATCTTCGACAACGTCAACAACAAGGGCGGGCTGAGCCTGGACACCGACCGCGGTGTGGTCACCGGCTTCTCGGACGTCCGCAGCGGGCTGTCCGTCGGCGCCACCCGGCTCTTCGTCTACGGCGTCTTCGACGCACCGGTGACCGGCGGCGGCCGGCTGGAGGGCGGGGGCGGCAAGGACGTCACCGGTTACCTCCGCTTCCGCCCGGGCGCCGACCGGACCGTGACGATGCGGATCGCGACCTCCCTGATCAGCGTGGACCAGGCCCGGGCGAACCTGGACCGGGAGATCCCGGCCGGCACCGCCTTCGGCACCGTCGAGCAGCGGGCCCAGGCGCAGTGGGACGCGCTCCTCGGCCGCATCGAGGTCCAGGGCGCCACCCACGACCAGCTGACCACCCTCTACTCGAACCTCTACCGGCTCTACCTCTACCCCAACTCCGGTTTCGAGCAGGTCGGTTCGCGCAGCCGCTATGCGAGCCCGTTCTCCCCGCAGACCGGCCCGGACACCCCGACCCGGACCGGATCGAAGATCGTCGACGGGCAGATCTACGTCAACAACGGCTTCTGGGACACCTATCGGACCACTTGGCCGGCTTATTCGCTGCTCACCCCGCGGCGGGCCGGGAAAATGGTCGACGGTTTCGTCCAGCAGTACAAGGACGGCGGCTGGATCTCGCGGTGGTCCTCGCCCGGATACGCGGACCTGATGACCGGTACGAGTTCCGACGTGGCCTTCGCCGACGCCTATGTCAAGGGCGTGAAATTCGACGCCGAGGCCGCCTATGCCGCCGCCGTCAAGAACGCCACGGTCGCCCCGCCCGGCTCCGGCGTCGGCCGCAAGGGCATGAACACCGCGCCCTTCCTCGGCTATACGAGCACCGACACCCGTGAGGGCATGTCCTGGGCGCTGGAGGGCTGTCTCAACGACTTCGGCATCGCCCGTATGGGCCAGGCGCTCTACGAGAAGACCAAGAAGCCCCGCTACAAGGAGGAGTCGGACTATTTCCTGGGTCGCGCCCGGAATTACGTCAAGCTCTTCGACGACCGGATCGGCTTCTTCCAGGGCAAGGACGCCGAGGGCCACTGGCGGCTGCCCCCGGAGAAGTTCGACCCCCGGGTCTGGGGCAATGACTACACCGAGACCAACGCCTGGACCGCCGCCTTCACCGCACCGCAGGACACCCGGGGGCTGGCCAACCTCTACGGCGGCCGCGCCGCGCTGGCGAAGAAGCTGGACGCCTACTTCTCCACCCCGGAAACCGCCGCCAAGGAATTCGCCGGCTCCTACGGCGGGGTGATCCACGAAATGACCGAGGCCCGCGACACCCGGATGGGCATGTACGGCCACAACAACCAGCCGTCGCACCACATCGCCTATCTCTACGACGCGGCCGGGCAGCCCTGGAAGACCCAGGAAAGGGTCCGGGAGGCGCTCTCCCGGCTCTATCTCGGCAGTGAGATCGGCCAGGGATATCCGGGCGACGAGGACAACGGCGAGATGTCCGCGTGGTACGTCTTCAGCGCGCTCGGCTTCTACCCACTGGTGATGGGCCAGGGCGAATACGCGGTGGGCTCGCCGCTGTTCCCCAAGGCCACGATCCATCTGGAGAACGGCCGCGATCTCGTCGTCAAGGCCCCGCGCAACAACGCCCGCAACGTCTACGTCCAGGCCCTCCGGGTCGACGGAAAGCCGTGGAATTCCACCGCGCTGCCGCACCGGCTGCTCGCCCGCGGCGGCACCCTCGAATTCACCATGGGCGACCGGCCGTCCTCCTGGGGCACCGGCCCGCACGCCGCGCCCACGTCCCTCACCGAGGACGACGAGGTGCCGGTGCCGCCGGCGGACTCCACCGACCCGTCGGCCGGCCCGCTCTTCGACAACACCTCCGACACGGCGGCCCCGCTCACCGCGGCGCCGATCGACCTGCCCCGGCCGGCCCGGGTCACCTCGTACACGCTCACCTCGGCCGACCGCGGCACCGCCCCGGCCGGCTGGCGGCTGGAGGGCTCCGCGGACGGCACGCACTGGACACCGCTGGACCGCCGCTCCGGCGCATCGTTCGCCTGGGACCGGCAGACCCGGGTCTTCGCGCTCGCCCACTCGGCGGACTACCGGCACTACCGGCTGGTGCCCGACGGCACCGCCACGCTCGCCGAGGTCGAGCTGCTGGGAGCGCCGGCCGGCCGGTGACCGGGGGCGGTGACGCCACCGCGCCCATGCGGACGGGCCGCACCCCCTCGGCAGAGGGAGTGCGGCCCGTCGTGGCGCTGCTGCCGGGTTGCGGCTGCCGGGGATTACTTCCCGATCAGCGACCGCAGCACGTACTGCATGATGCCGCCGTTGCGGTAGTAGTCGGCCTCACCGGGGGTGTCGATGCGGACGACCGCGTCGAACTCGACGCCCGTGTCGGTGGTGACCTTGACCGTGCGCGGCGTGGTGCCGTCGTTCAGCTCGGTCACGCCGGCGATGGAGAAGGTCTCCTCACCGGTCAGGCCGAGCGACTCGGCGGAGCCGCCCTCGGGGAACTGCAGCGGCAGCACGCCCATGCCGATGAGGTTCGAGCGGTGGATGCGCTCGTAGGACTCGGCGATGACGGCCTTGACGCCGAGCAGCGCGGTGCCCTTGGCCGCCCAGTCGCGGGACGAGCCGGAGCCGTACTCCTTGCCGGCCAGGACGACCAGCGGGATGCCCTGGTCGATGTAGTTGCGCGAGGCGTCGTAGATGAAGGAGACGGGGGCGTCGGCCTGCGTGAAGTCGCGGGTGTAACCGCCCTCGGTGCCCGGCGCGATCTGGTTGCGCAGGCGGATGTTGGCGAAGGTGCCACGGATCATGACCTCGTGGTTACCACGGCGGGAGCCGTAGGAGTTGAAGTCGCGACGCTCGACGCCGTGCTCGGTGAGGTACTGGCCGGCCGGGGTGTCGGCCTTGATCGCACCGGCCGGGGAGATGTGGTCGGTGGTGACCGAGTCGCCCAGCTTGGCGAGGACGCGGGCGCCGCTGATGTCCTGGACCGGCGCCGGCTCCATCTGCATGCCCTCGAAGTACGGGGGCTTGCGGACGTAGGTGGACTCGGCGTCCCACTCGAAGGTGTTGCCGGTCGGGACCGGGAGCGCGTTCCACTGGGCGTCGCCCGCGAAGACGTCGCTGTAGGACTTGGAGAACATGTCCTCGCCGATGGCGTTGGCGACGACGTCGTTCACCTCGGACTCGCTCGGCCAGATGTCCTTCAGGTAGACCGGGTTGCCGTCCTGGTCGGTGCCCAGGGCGTCGCGCGTGATGTCGACCTTCATCGAGCCGGCGAGGGCGTAGGCGACGACCAGCGGCGGCGAGGCCAGGTAGTTCATCTTGACGTCGGGGTTGATCCGGCCCTCGAAGTTGCGGTTGCCGGAGAGCACCGAGGTCACGGCCAGGTCGTGGTCGTTGACGGCCTTGGAGACCTCCTCCGGCAGCGGGCCGGAGTTGCCGATGCAGGTGGTGCAGCCGTAGCCGACGAGGTTGAAGCCGACCTTGTCCAGGTACGGCGTCAGACCGGCCTTGTCGAAGTAGTCGGTGACGACCTTCGAGCCCGGGGCGAGGGTGGTCTTGACCCACGGCTTGCGGGTCAGGCCCTTCTCCACGGCCTTCTTGGCGACCAGCGCCGCGGCGACCATGACGTACGGGTTCGAGGTGTTGGTGCAGGAGGTGATGGCCGCGACGGTCACCGCACCGTGGTCGAGGGTGTAGGTCGAGCCGTCGGGGGCGGTGACGGTGCAGGGGTTGGACGGCGCACCGTTGGGGTGCACGGCCGGGGCGTCGGAGGCCGGGAAGGACTCCTGGCCCGCCTCGTCCACCACGTCGACGTAGTTGCGGACGTCCAGCTTGAACTGCTCGGCGGCGTTGGCGAGGACGATGCGGTCCTGCGGGCGCTTCGGGCCGGCGATCGACGGGACGACGGTGGAGAGGTCCAGCTCCAGCTTCTCGGAGAAGTCGGGCTCGGCCTTCGGGTCCAGCCAGAGGCCCTGCTCCTTGGCGTACGCCTCGACCAGGGCGACCTGCTGCTCGGAGCGGCCGGTCAGCTTGAGGTAGTTCAGGGTCTCGTCGTCGATCGGGAAGATCGCGGCGGTGGAGCCGAACTCGGGCGACATGTTGCCGATGGTGGCGCGGTTGGCGAGGGAGGTCGCGGCGACGCCCTCACCGTAGAACTCGACGAACTTGCCGACGACGCCGTGCTTGCGCAGCATCTCGGTGATGGTGAGCACGAGGTCGGTGGCGGTGGTGCCGGGCTTGAGCTCACCGGTCAGCTTGAAGCCGACGACGCGCGGGATGAGCATGGAGACCGGCTGGCCGAGCATCGCGGCCTCGGCCTCGATGCCGCCGACGCCCCAGCCCAGGACGCCCAGGCCGTTGACCATCGTGGTGTGCGAGTCGGTGCCGACCAGGGTGTCGGGGTACGCCTGGCCGCCGCGGACCATGACGGTGCGGGCCAGGTACTCGATGTTGACCTGGTGGACGATGCCGGTGCCGGGCGGGACGACGGCGAACTCGTTGAACGCCTTCTGGCCCCAGCGCAGGAACTGGTAGCGCTCCTTGTTGCGGCCGTACTCCAGCTCGACGTTCTGGCCGAAGGCGTCCTTCGTGCCGAACTTGTCGGCGATGACGGAGTGGTCGATGACCAGCTCGGCCGGCGCCAGCGGGTTGATCTTCGCCGGGTCGCCGCCCAGCTCCTTCACGGCCTCACGCATGGTGGCGAGGTCCACGACACACGGCACACCGGTGAAGTCCTGCATGATCACGCGGGCCGGCGTGAACTGGATCTCCTGGCTGGGCTGGGCCTGCGAGTCCCAGTTGCCGAGCGCCCGGATGTGGTCGGCGGTGATGTTCGCGCCGTCCTCGGTGCGGAGCAGGTTCTCCAGCAGCACCTTCAGGCTGTACGGCAGACGGGCGGAGCCCTCGACCTTGTCCAGCCGGAAGATCTCGTACGAGTCGTCGCCCACCTGCAGCGTGCTGCGGGCGTCGAAGCTGTTCGCCGACACGACAGTCTCCTTCATGCATGAATTCGCGCGTACCACCGCATCCTGCCGTCACGGGCTTTCGCCCCATCCGCTAAGGTGAACCTAAGTTAGGCTCGCCTTACCAGCGCGGCAGCGGTACGCCTCTCGGCAGATATCTCGATGTCGAGATAACTCTAGTACATCGAGGCGGCGCGGTCATGCCCTGACTTTTGTCCTGTCCCAGGGAACTCCCCGACCGTTCGCACCGAAATGTGACCGCGCAGCGCCGCTGCCCGGCCGAACCGTCCCCGGGGCGACGACGCAGGGGCAGACTGTAGTGATGAGCCTTGACGATCCCACCCGTGCGGGGCACCGGCCGATACCGCCGAAGCCCGACTTCGCCGATCTGGTGACAGCCCACGGTGGCGGGCCTGCCGGAGCGGGCGAGGCCAGGTGGCAGCGGCTGATACGGGTCTGGCAGTGGAATCGTGAACGTCACGAGGCCCTCACGCCGGGAAGGCCGTACCCGAGCATCGTCCCCCTCCTGGAGGCCTGCCGTGCAGATCCGCGCCTGGGGCAGCTCCACCCTTTCACCAGCCACTTCACCGTGAACCTCAGCAGCCGGCCCCGCTATCCGTATGTTGTTCAGGCGGCCATCACCCCGTTGCACGACGGACGGTTCCGGGTCCACCATCCCGGCGCTTCCACCGTGCCCTCTCACTGCACTACCGCCGAGGAGGCCGTCGCCCTTGCCGCCGCCCAACTCGCGGACGGGCTCGCGCCCCCGGCTACCGACGGCGCCGACCTGGGCGGGTGACACAGCGCGACACTGCGTCACGCCACGCGACCGTCACATCGTGCCGGTCCGCCACGTCATCCTCATGACGCACCTCGACGGGGAAGCAGGAGAGCGATGACCGACACCCAGTGGCTGGCGGAGCAGTTCGAGCAGAACCGGAGGCATCTGCGGGCGGTGGCCTACCGAATGCTCGGCTCGCTCAGCGAGGCGGATGACGCCGTGCAGGAGGCCTGGCTGCGCCTGAGCCGGTCCGGCGTGGACGGGGTGGAGAACCTGGGCGGCTGGCTGACCACGATCGTGGGCCGGGTCTGCCTGGACCAGCTGCGGATGCGCAAGGCGCGCCGTGAGGACCCCCTCGACACACATGTCCCTGAGCCGATCGTGAGCTCCCCGGACCGCGTCGACCCTGAGCAGGAAGCACTGCTGGCCGACTCGGTGGGGCTCGCCCTGCTGGTCGTTCTGGAGACCCTCTCCCCCGCCGAACGGCTGGCGTTCGTGCTCCACGACATGTTCGCGATGCCCTTCGACGAGATCGCGCCGGTCATCGACCGTACGCCGGCCGCCACCCGGCAGCTCGCCAGCCGCGCCCGCCGGCGGGTCCGGGGCACGGCGCCGGCTCCGGACACCGATCTCACCCGCCAGCGGGAGGTGGTCGACGCCTTCCTCGCCGCCTCACGCGGGGGCGACTTCGACGCGCTGCTCGCGGTGCTCGACCCGGACGTGGTGCTGCGGGCGGACGCCGGTGCCGCGCCCGGCGGCATCTCGAAGCTGGTCCGCGGGGCCCGGCCGGTCGTCGAACAGGCCCTGCTGTTCTCCCGGTTGGCACTGTCCGCCCGGCCGGCCCTGGTCAACGGTGCGCCGGGGGTGGTCACGGTGCACAACGGCCGGCTCTTCTCCGTCATGGGCTTCACCTTCGCGCACGGAAGGATCGTCGAGATCAACATCCTGGCCGACCTCGCGCGGCTGCGGCGGCTGGACCTGACCATCCTTGACGAGAACGAGAACGAGAACGAGATCGAGGGCGAGGGCGAGGGCGAGGACGAGGACGCCGAGGTCACCGACTGACGGCGAGGAGCGGTCAACTGGCCTGGGAAGGCGGGCACTTGAGGTGTCGCGTGGGCGACCTCAGCAGTGCGGGACCGTGCCACCGCGGGCCAGCGCGCGCAGCGCCTGCACCGCGCTCTTGAGCGTGGTGACGGGGACCAGCCGCAGCCCCGCCGGTGCGGGCTGGACCTGCGCGCACTCCTCCTCCGGTACGAGGAAGACGCTCGCCCCGTCGCGCCGCGCCGCCTGCGTCTTGAGCGCCGCGCCACCGACCGCACCCACCGTGCCGTCGGCGTCGATCGTCCCCGTACCGGCGATGGTGCGGCCACCGGTGAGGTCGCCGCCGCTGCCGTCGCCGGCCAGCTTGTCGACGATGCCGAGCGAGAACATCAGCCCGGCGCTGGGCCCGCCCACATCGTCGAGCGTCAGCTTGACCTTCACCTGGTCCGGGTCCTTGTGCAGCAGCCCGAGCGCCGCGGCGACGGCGGACCGCTGGGAGGACTTCATGTCCGCGCGGTTGTGCTGGGCGACCTGCGCATCGGACTTTCCGGAAGGAAAGACGGCGTCCCTGGGCATCACCGCACGATCCGGACGGAACCAGGCGTCGACCACCTGACCCAGGTGGATGTCGACATGCGGCCCGGTCGCCTGGATCGCCACCATCCGCAGCTGGCCACGGGTCTTGCGCACCGGGGCGCCGCTGACGGCGACGACCTCCCCGCCGCCGTGCTTCCCGAGCACGTCCGTGGTCTGCCCGGGCCGCGCCACCGAGTACGGCAGCGGCGCGAACCCCACCACGGCGAGCAGCGCCACCAGCGGCACGACACCGAGCGCGATCCCCCGCACACGGGCGCGGGACCGGGGACGGCCGGGTGCCGGGGCCGGCGCAGGCGTCTGCGGGGGCGTCGACGTCGGTGTCGGCCTCGATGTCGGCCTCGATGTCGGGGCTTCGTCACGGGAGGGGCGAATGGTCACCCGGCCCAATCTAGGACACGGCAATTGCCCGCTTTCACCGACCCCGGAACGCCGCGCCCGTCCGACCCCGTCACCGCCTCAACTCCGAGCGGGCTGAGGGCAGTTGATGCCTCATTACCGTCCCGTTCCGTACGTCGCAATGGTCCGGTCGATGGCCGGGCCGAGGAAGGCCCGGGTGAGGTCGGCGCGGTGAAGGTGCCAGGGCGAGGGATCGGGGCGGCCCGGGTCCGCGGGTGCGAGGGCGGGCCGGGGGCCGTACCGCCGGTTTTTGATGTCGGTGACGACGGCGTCCGGGGCGCCGAGTTCGCCGAGGACGGTCAGCGCCTCGGCCTTGGTGATGAGGGTGCCGTCGCGCAGGGTCACCGTGGCGCGGGCGAGGGTCAGCAGTCCGAGGTCGACCCAGCCGTCCTGGAGCCAGCGCGCCGGGTCGTCCAGCGCGGGCCGCCAGTAACTCCGCAGGTCGTGACGGATGTAGGCGGCGAGCTCGGCATCGCTCACCGGCGGGAGCAGCGCACCGGGGGCGTCACCGGAGAGGACGCGGCCGAACGTGTGGAGTTCGCGCCGGGTGACCGGGGTGACCGGGCGGTGCAGCACCTCCCGGTGGGCCCAGGTGAGGTGGCTGCGTCCGGGGTCGGCGGCGGAGTCATCGGCGACCAGGTAGCTGCAGTGCAGATGCCGGGCGAGCGGGTCGTCGGCGTCCAGCGTGCGGTGCAGCGCACCGATGTCCCGCTCCTCCTCCGGGGTGGCGGGACAGTCGAGGACCGCGATCAGGTCGAGGTCGCTGCGGCCCTCCTGGTAGTCCCCGCCGCCCAGCGACCCGTGCGCCCACAGGGCCCGGAGCGGCAGTCGGGTGTGCAGGTCGGTGCGGAAGCGCTGGAGGAGGGCGTCGGTGCGCCGGTCCTGGGTGGGTTCCATGGCTGCAGTGTGACCCCGGATGGCGCAGCACGGGGAGAGGCCGCAACGGGCGGGCGGCCGGCTCCACACCGTTCCGCCCGCCCGTCACTGCCCGTCCGCCCGCCCCCCTCATCGCCCGTTCAGCCCCACCCGCACCACCCCCACGATCTCCTCGTCCGAGAGCCCCAGTTGGCGGGCTTCGGCGATCAGGCGGGCGGCGGTCTCGCCGAGGCGGGCGCGGGCCGGCGCGGTGCTGCCGGTGACGACCGCGCCGCGGCCGCGGCGGAGTTCGATCAGGCCCTCTTCCTTGAGGCGCTGGTAGCCGCGCAGGACCGTGTGCACGTTCACGCCCAGGGACGCAGCGAGTTCGCGGGCGGCCGGCAGCCGCTCCCCGGTGCTGACACTGCCGTCGGCGATCGCGCCGCGGACCGATGCCGCGATCTGGTCGCCGAGCGGGACGGACGAGCCGGGATCGACCCGGAAGAGCACCTCAGCCTCCTTGCTGCGACCGCGCGCGGTCCGCGTACGTGTTGAGCAGGGCAGCGGCGGTGGCCGCGTCGTCGACCGTCACCGCGAACGTCCGGCCGCCGGTGAGCGTCACCACGATTCCGTCACCCGAGCGCAGTATGAGCCCGCTGCCGCCGGGGCGGATGCGGTAGCCCCAGCCGCCGTACTCCGCCAGGGCGGCGATCGGCCGGCCGGTGGCCTCCGTGATGCGGTCGAGGGGGACACGGCGGATGCGGAGCCGCGAGGGCAGCAGGGTGGGCGCGACGGTCAGACCGCGACGGTCGACGGTCACCCGCACGGAGGCGAAGGGAAGGACCAGGGCCGCCGCGAGGATCAGGCTCAGGCTCGCCGGCCAGTCGACGAGGACGCCGAGGACCAGCCCGGCGCAGAACAGCACGCCGCCGAGGACGGCCATCAGGGGCGAGCTGATGGTGCGGGACCAGCCGGCGGCCGTACCGGCCGGGAGGTCGAGCCGGGGTGCCCCGCCGGATTCCGGGTGCGGCAGGCGGGGCGGGGCGCCGGCCAGCAGCCGGCCCAGTACACCGGCGGCCAGGGCGACCACCAGCATCACGGGCAGCTGCCACAAGGGCAGCCGTACGGCCGAGGCATCGGCGGCACCGTCGTTGAGGAGCAGGGTGAGGCAGCCGGGATAGCCGATCCCCGCGGCCGTGGCGTATCCGCCGGCGATCAGCCAAGGGGTGGCGGGGCGGAACGCAGGCACCTGGAGGAGGGCACCGAAGACGGCACCGCTCACCAGGAGGAGTCCCAGAACCACCGTCAGAAAGTCCTGGGCGGTGCCGTAGCCGTCGGCCCGGCCGCCGGTGGTGCTGAAGTGGGCCGCGAGCGGTTCGGGCAGCCGGTCGGCCACGACGGCGTACACGAGCACGACGGTCGTGAGCGTCGCGACGAAAGGGAACGCGGCGATCAGGGCCCACCAAGGACCGCTCGACGCCAACCCGGAACGTGCCCGCGCCCCACCCCCGACCCCTGACGCCCCTTTCATCCCTTTCACACCCTTCACGCCCTTCACACCTTTCATTCGCCAAGAACCCTTTGCGCAGCATTCAGTGCGCCATGGGGGGTACCCGCCGAATAAGACCCATCGGCGCCACGCCCCACGACATCGCGCACACACCGACGGTGACCCACCCTCAAACCACCCCTCCACTTATTCGCATACTAATAGAACAACTCAACCACCATCAATTGCATACCCATCTCATATCTGAGATACGGTCGCCCCATGGCAGACGACTACCTCGTACGCATCGGCAGGCTCATCCGTGACGCCCGGCAACACCGTGGCTGGACGCAGACGCAGCTCGCGGAGGCGCTCGGCACAAGCCAGAGTGCGGTGAATCGCATCGAACGCGGGAATCAGAACATCAGCCTTGAGATGATCGCTCGCATCGGCGAGGCGCTGGACAGCGAGATCGTCTCGCTCGGCTATGCCGGCCCGATGCATCTGCGGGTGGTCGGTGGCCGTCGACTGTCCGGCAGCATCGACGTGAAGACGAGCAAGAACGCCTGTGTGGCGCTGCTCTGCGCCACTCTGCTGAACGCCGGACGCACAACTCTGCGCCGGGTGGCCCGCATCGAGGAGGTCTACCGCATCCTCGAAGTGCTCGGCAGCATCGGCGTACGCACCCGCTGGATCAACGACGGCAACGACCTGGAGATCGTGCCGCCCGCGGAACTCGACCTGGACTCCATGGACTTGGAGGCGGCCCGCCGCACCCGCAGCGTCATCATGTTCCTCGGTCCGCTGCTGCACCGCATGGACCGCTTCAAACTGCCGTACGCGGGCGGCTGCGACCTCGGCACCCGGACCGTCACCCCGCACATGGCGGCGCTGCGGCACTTCGGCCTGGAGATCACCGCGACCGACGGCACGTACCTCGGCGAGGTCGACCGCAGCGTCACCCCCAAGCGCGCGATCGTACTGACCGAGCGCGGGGACACCGTCACCGAGAACGCCCTGCTGGCGGCGGCCCGGCACGACGGCGTCACGGTCATCCGCAACGCCTCGTCCAACTACATGGTCCAGGACCTCTGCTTCTTCCTGGAGGAGTTGGGCGTCCGGGTCGACGGCATCGGCACCACCACCCTCACCGTGCACGGCATCGCACACATCGAGCGCGATGTGGACTACGCCCCCTCCGAGGACCCGGTCGAGGCGATGAGCCTGCTGGCCGCCGCGGTCGTCACCGAGTCGGAACTGACCATCCGCCGGGTGCCGGTGGAGTTCCTGGAGATCGAGCTCGCGGTCCTGGAGGAGATGGGCCTGGACCACGAACGCAGCACGGAGTACGCCGCCGACAACGGCCGCACCCGGCTGATCGACCTGACCGTCCGCCCCTCCAAACTCCAGGCCCCGCTGGACAAGATCCACCCGATGCCCTTCCCGGGCCTGAACATCGACAACGTCCCCTTCTTCGCGGCGATCGCGGGCAGCGCCCAGGGCCAGACCCTGATCCACGACTGGGTCTACGACAACCGCGCCATCTACCTCACGGACCTCAACCGCCTCGGCGCCCAGGTCAAACTGCTCGACCCGCACCGGGTCCTGGTCGACGGCCCGACCCGCTGGCGCTCCGCAGAAATGATGTGCCCCCCGGCCCTGCGCCCCGCCGTAGTCGTCCTCCTCGCCATGATGGCCGCCGAGGGCACCTCCGTCCTGCGCAACGTCTACGTCATCAACCGCGGCTACGAGGACCTCGCGGCCCGCCTCAACTCGATCGGGGCGCAGATCGAGATCTTCCGGGACATTTGATACGGAAATGCCGCCGCGCCCATGCCTGACCTGTGCTGATGCGGGTCTGGAGGGGGCGCGGCGGCACCTGTGGGATTTCTCCGGGACTTCGGGGCAGAGGCGGGAGGCGACCTGCTTGCGGTCGGCCGCATGAGGTGGGCAGAGCGCATGGGGGAGGGCTGTCACCGCCGGCCGCTACGGTGGCCCGCATGACCGATACCAAGTACTGGACTTCTGCCCCGGAACGGATAGTTCGCGGCTCGATGGGCCTGTGTCATCTCACCGTGGCTCAGCCGCCGTTCAACATCGACGCCCGCAGCCTCCCGGCCAACGACTCCGCTCAGGCCCGCCTGTTCGTCGAGTCCTTCGACGGCATCGAGGAGGTACTGGAGGATCTCGGGCCGCGCTCCGTGCAGACGCCGCTGCCCTCGTCGGTGCGTTCCGATCTGGACATCGTTCATGCCTCCGTGTGGGGCGGCATGCGGGCCATCTCCACCCCCGTCTTCGCCGACGACGGAAACGGAAACCCCTTGTTGGCCGAAGCCGAACGGCTGCAGGAGCGCTTCCCCGCAGCGCGGATCGTCGGCCACGTCACCTACTACGGCGGGATGGAACACACCGAAACCGTCGTGATGCTCCCCGACGGCGCCATGTTCCACGCCTCCGGCTGGCCCGACGACGAACCGTTCGTCGTCCTGGGCTCACCCCAAGATGTCATCGCCTCCCTCGGCCTGAGCAGTTGGATGCTCACCGCCGCCGACATCGACATGAACCAGCCCCTCCACGAAATCGAATGGCCCTCCCTGGCCGGCCTGGCGCTGGGTCACTCCGACCCCTGGGGATGGGAGGAGATGCAGACCACCGCCTTCCGCGTACAACACAGCGAGCTGTCCGTCTGCTCGATGGAGGGCCTGTACTTCATCTAAGGCGCAAGGAGCCGGTGGCCACTGTCTGGAGGGGCGAGGATCACCACCTCGACACGCCATCAACTCTTCTTTGTTCGTGGGTAGTTGGGACTATGGTGTTCGGGCGGCGCGTACACGTCACGGGGGCCTCACGTGCCGCCCACGACCCCTCAAGGCCCCACCTGAGGGAAAGACGAGCTCTTGAACAAACTGCTCCGCATACCGTCCCGGTGGCGGTTCGCGGCCCGATTAACGGCCGCCTTCGGCCTGACTGCGGCCGTCACCATGACCGGGCTGCCAGCCGTCCAGGCCGCGCCGCCGAAGCTGCCGCCGGTCTCGGCGAAGATGAAACCCGGCTCCGGCCAGCGCTGCGACGTCCGCAACAAGCTCCCGGCCGCCGCGAAGACCCCGGCGAACTCCGGGTTCCCCAACGACCTGACCGGGAACCTCCACAAGGACACCGCCCTCCCGCGGAAGTTTGAGTACGACCTGCCCGGCCAGGCGTACGACGGCCTGAAGACGCCGACGGCCGCCGAGAAGACGCAAGCGCTGTCGAAAGTCCCCGGTGACCTGGAGAAGAACGTGGCGGCCTGGAAGAAGGCCGCCGACATCTCCAAGAAGCCCGAGGACCGGGCCATGGAGATCTACGCCCGGTACTTCGCGAACAAGGAGGGCCTCGGGTTCAAGCACTGGTTCGACAAGAGGTACATCCGCAACCAGATCAACAACCACAAGGGCTCCGGCTTCGAGCGTCAGCTCGTCAAGGACTACCGCCTGGTCGGCCCGGACTGGCTGTGTGAGGTCACCGTCGAGCTGTTCGACAAGAACGGCGCCAAGGTCGGCGAGCGCCGCTACGACGCCTACAACCAGAAGACCAAAGAGTTCAACGAGTTCAAATCCAACAGCAAGCTGACCGCCAAGCAGCTCGCGAAGGACCGGGTCGTCGCCAAGTCGATGCCCAAGCACACCTTTCGCTTCATCGGCGCGAAGAAGTTCACCAAGGGCCAGGTCAAGCACATCAACGACCTGGAACGCGACGTCAGCGCCATGCGAGGCGGCAAGACCGGCCAGGTCCGCGGTAACCAGCGGTTCTACAACCCGGTACCCAAGACCACCCCGATCCGCGGGTTCTCCGACCACCAGCGGTGGTTCGCCCCCGCCTGCCAGACCGGCGGCACGCGGACGCAGCTCATGGCGGGCGGCGCCAACGACTGCGGCACCCGCGGCCCCGCCAACCAGCGCGCCATCTCCTCCGGCAAGACCTTGGAAGAGGCCAAGCGCTTCCAGAGGGATGCCAACCGCCTCGACCCGAGGGGCACCCTCCCCAGGGGCGGCCCTGGCGGCGTCGACTTCACCACCATGGAGCTCCGGTACGTCGGGGGCCTGGGCAAGGGCAAGGGCATGCAGTACTCCATGCGTGCCGACCAGATGCCCGACCCGGACAACAACCCCGGCTTCGGCGGCGAGCAGAGGATGCAGCTCTCCTCCGACGCCCTGTTCACCTGGCTCGCGCTGACTCCTGAGAAGTTCTGGGTCAACTTGAACCCGGACCAGCCGGGCAAGGTCATGGACGCGAAGTTCGGGAAGACCGACGCCGGCCGTGTCCTTCTCGACGCGGATCTGCTCATGAAGTACGACTTCTCCGAGGCGCTGAACCCGAACAAGCACGTGGAGGGTAAGCGCTACTGGGACACCGCGCCGCGCCGCAACGGCATACCGTGCTTCCCCGGTACCCGGTTCTGGATCGAGCCCGACGAGGCGAAGGTCCGTGAGCAGGACGGCGGGATCTACATCCTCGACTCGCCGATGGATGTCTCCGCCGAGTGGCTGGACGTCGACTACACCGTCCCCGGCTCCACCGAGTGCACTGACCTCTCGGACGCCGAAAAGAAGCGGATCGAGGCGTCGGTCAACGCCAACATTGTCCCGATCATCCAGAAGCGGGTGAACAAGGACCCCAAGTACGCCGAGCTGCGCGCCGTCTACAACGCCCGCGTCGCCGCCGAGTACATCCGCCAGACCGACGCCAAGTCTCCGACGGACTTCCACCGGATCATCAACTCCAATGATGTGTCCGCGTGGCCGATCCGCGCCCCGCACCAGGACTGGACCCGCGAAAAGGTCTGGGACAAGTACATGAAGTCGTACAAGGAAGGCATCGAGTGGTTCGAGCTGGAGTACGGCGGCAAGATCTACAAGCAGGGCGTCGGCGGCGTCGACTTCTCCAAGCAGCCCAAGCGCAACATCAGTAAGACGCGCTTCCGCCTGGAGAACCGGGACCTGGACAACACCACCCGAAACTCCCTCACATCCGACGACACCTCCTACCGGGACACCGACACCCTCTACCTCGGCGCCGGACCCAGCGGCGACGAAGGCAGCGAGGACCCAGGCGGCGACCCCACCCCGACACCCACCCCGTCGCACACCGGCAAACCGACCCCGACGGACCGGCCCTCCACACCGGGCACACCGAACCCGACCGACAGCAACGGCGGACAGCCCCCGGCCACATCAAAGCCAGGCGACCCTGGCGGCGATCTCGCCGACACCGGCAACAATGCCCCCATCAGCCTGATCGCAAGCATCGCCGCGGTGCTCGCGGCAGCCGGCGGTGGCCTCATGTGGTGGGTGCGCCGACGCCGCACCGCCCAGGAGTAGCCTGGCCGAGCTAGTAGGCCTCACAGGAAGGGCTCCACCCGCGACCCGGGTGGAGCCCTTCCGCCTTTCCCGCCCCCACGGCCCGGACAGAGCACTCTTGCGGCCACACACGGGACGCCCGATCATTCCCTCACCATCAGAATCGGGATGGCCGACACCAAGCGCAGCTCCCTCTACAAGCAGTTCGCCTGCCACGTCATGTTCGTGACGCTCAAGCCCGGAGGGTGGCTGGGCGGCTGGTCACGGGACCTGGAGTCCTGGATCCCTGACGTTTCGTGGGTGAAGGCCATGAACCCGCTCACCAACGCCAAGCGCAATTGGAACTGAGACACGGCACAAGGCGGGGCCGGTCAGCCGCATACGGCTCGCTCTCGCCCTCGGCACAGGGACCGCCCGCGCCGATCAGGGGCCCTGGGAGCTGGTCGACCAGAACCATCAGCCGGGGCCTGCCGGGGCCCCGGTGTCACAGCGCCCCGTGCGGCGTGAGGATGACGAATTCGGCGCCGGCGGAGTCCGTGCAGACGGCGAGGCGGCCGACGCCCTCGGCGGTTTCGGGGCCCATGGAGAGGGTGCCGCCGTTGCCGGTCACCAGGCCGACGGTGGCGTCGCAGTCCTTGGAGATGAAGACGGGGTGCCAGTAGGGCTTGCCCGTGGGGGCGAGGAGGTCGGTGGGGACGCCCATGAGGCCGCCGTGCGTGCGGTCGTCGCCGCAGTGCGCGGGGGTGAGGAGGGTGTAGGTGCCGCCTCCGGCGGGGAGCGGCATGTCCTGGGTGTGCCAGTCGAAGACGGATCTGTAGAAGGTCTGGGCGGCGGCCGGGTCGGTGGTGTACAGCTCCGTCCAGCCCAGGCTGCCCGGGGCGTCGGCGGCCTCGAAGCCCGGGTACCGCGCGGGCTGCCAGACGGCGAAGTCCGCGCCCTGCGGGTCCGTGAGCTGCGCGAAGCGGCCGTCCTCGGCGCCGACCATGACCGGCTGCGAACGGACCGAGCCGCCCGCCTGCTCCACCGCCTTGACCGTGGCGTCCGCGTCGGGGGTGTGGAAGTAGATCGTCCAGGCCGACGTGGCGCCGTCCTCGGTGAGCGGGCCGACCGCGCCCACCGCCTTCCCGTCGAGCCGGAAGAGCGTGTATCCGCCCGCCTGCTGGTCACCGAACGGCTCCGACCGCCAGCCGAACACCGCTCGGTAGAAGGCCGTCGCGACCTCGACGTCGGGCGCGCCCAGATCGAGCCAGCACGGGGAGCCGGGGACGAAGTCAGTAGTGATCATGGCGTTTCCCTTCGCGGATCCTTTCTGGATTCAGCCTGACATTCGGCACTGACACTCGCCCGTCGGAACGGTGGGTGACCGCCGGTCGGCGGGCCGTGCCCGGCAACGGCCCGCCGTCGGCGGTCAGGCCCGGTAGAGCTCCTTCGCGATGATCGAGCGCTGCACCTCCGTGGCGCCCTCGTAGATGCGGGGAGCCCGGACCTCGCGGTAGAGGTGCTCCAGGAGGTGGCCGCGGCGCAGTGCGCGGGCGCCGTGGATCTGGACGGCGGCGTCGACCACGTACTGCGCGGTCTCGGTGGCCAGCAGCTTGGCCATCGCCGAGCGGCGGGCGATGTCGCGGGCCCCGGTGTCGTACGCGGTGGCCGCCGCGTAGACCAGGAGGCGGGCCGCCTCGGTGCGGGTGGCCATTTCGGCGAGCTGGTGGCCGACGGACTGCAGGTCCTTCAGCGGTCCGCCGAACGCGGTGCGCGCGCCGGCGTGCGCCACCGCGGCGTCCAGCGCGGCCTGCGCCATACCGACCGCGAAGGCGCCCACGCTCGGCCGGAAGAGGTTCAGCGTGCGCATCGCGACGGCGAAGCCGCCGTCCACCTCGCCCAGCACGTCCGCATCGGTCACCGGGGTGCCGTCGAAGACCAGCGTGCCGATGGGGTGCGGGCTGAGCAGGTCCAGGTACGCGCCGGTCAGGCCGGGCCGGTCGGCGGGCACCAGGAAGGCGGTGACACCGCGGGACCCCGGCGCGCCGCCGGTGCGGGCGAAGACGGTGGCGAAGTCCGCCTCGGGCGCGTTGGAGATCCAGCACTTCTCGCCGGTCAGCCGCCAGCGGCCCGGCCCGTCCGGCTCGGCGGCCAGCGACAGCGCGGCGGCGTCCGAGCCCGCGTCCGGCTCGCTCAGGGCGAAGGCGGCGACCGCGCGGCCGGCGACGACCTCCGGCACCCAGCGGGCGCGCTGCGCCTCGGTCCCCGACTGGACGACCGGACAGGTCCCCAGCCCCTGGAGCGCGAGGGCGGTCTCCGCCTCCGTGCACTCCTGCGCGAGGGATTCCCGCAGCAGGCACAGGTCCAGGGCGCGCGGCGGTCCGTCGTCCGGGAACAGGCGGCGCAGCAGGCCGAGTTCGCCGAGGGCGGCGACCAGGGGGCGGTTGACCCGGCCCTCGGTCCCCTTCTCGGCGAGCGGGCTCAGCCGTTCGGCCGTCATGGCGCGCAACGCGGCACACCATTCCTGCTCGTCCGGTCCCAGCGCGAATACAGTCACGAGGCGGCTCCCTGGTAGCGGTCCTCTATCGCGGTCTGTTGACTGCCGTCACGAACACGTTACGCTGACGACGGATCCGAACGGCAGCCCCCGGGGCGAGGGACAGCCCTTGAGCGACGGACAGTCCCTGAACAACTGACAGTTCTGGAGCAGTCTCGACGGCTCGTCGGCCGGTCCCGGCCGGAGGGACGAGCAGCCGACCGAGCCGGCCACCCGGCCGTCCTAGGGGGCGCACCGCCATGGAGCCACGGTCCTCGGCCCACACCGACACCTTCGCGCGCGACCGGCTGCCACCGCGCGAGCAGTGGCCGCACCTGACCGACCTGGGCTATCCCGACCGGCTGAACTGCGGCGCCGAGTTGCTGGACGGCTCGCTCGCCCGGTACGGCGCCGACCGGCCCGCGCTCCGCGACGCCGCCGGCCGGGTCTGGACGTACGGGGAACTGCGCGCCCGGGTGGACGCGATCGCGCATGCGCTCACCGGTCCGCTGGGCGTCCGCCCCGGCAACCGCGTCCTGCTCCGCGGCCCCACCACCCCCTGGCTGGCCGCCTGCTGGCTCGCCGTGATGAAGGCCGGCGCGGTCGCGGTGACGGTCCTGGCCTCCCAGCGCCCCGACGAACTCGCCACGATCTGCGGGCTGGCACAGGTGCAGCACGCCCTGTGCGCGGCCGAGTCGGTCGACGACCTCGCCAAGGCCGGGGTCCCCGGGCTGCGCATCACGACGTACGGCGGTGACGGACCGGGCGACCTGCGGCATCTGGCCCGGCCCGGCGGCGCCCCGTACGAGGCGGTGCCGACCGCGGCCGACGACGTCGCGCTGATCGCCTTCACCTCCGGCACCACCGGCCGCCCCAAGGGCTGTCTGCACTTCCACCGGGACGTGCTCGCCATCGCCGACACCTTCTCCGCGCAGGTGCTGCGGCCCACCCCGGACGACGTGTTCGCCGGCAGCCCGCCGCTGGGCTTCACCTTCGGCCTCGGCGGGCTGGTGGTCTTCCCGCTGCGGGCCGGCGCCTCGGCCCTGCTCGCCGACTGGGGCGGGCCCGAGCGGCTGCTCGCCGACATCGCCCGGCACCGGATCTCGGTGCTGTTCACCGCGCCGACCGCCTACCGCGCGATGCTGCCCCGGCTCGCCGGGCACGACGTCTCCTCACTGCGCCGCTGCGTGTCGGCCGGGGAGAACCTGCCCGCCGCCACCTGGCAGTCCTGGTACGGGGCGACCGGTCTGCGGATCATCAACGGGATCGGCGCCACGGAACTGCTGCACATCTTCATCGCGGCCGCCGACGAGGCGATCCGGCCCGGCACGACGGGCCTGCCGGTGCCGGGCTTCGAGGCACGGGTGGTGGACGCGGACGGCGGGCCGGTGCCGGACGGCGAGCCCGGGTTGCTGGCGGTCCGCGGCCCGACGGGCTGCCGCTACCTCGCGGACCCGCGGCAGACCGAGTACGTACGGGACGGCTGGAACCTCACCGGCGACACCTATGTGCGCGAACCGGACGGCTACTTCCGCTATGTGGCCCGCGCGGACGACATGATCATCTCGGCCGGGTACAACATCGCCGGCCCCGAGGTGGAGGACGCACTGCTGCACCACCCCGACGTGACCGAGGCCGCGGTCGTCGGGCGGCCGGACGAGGAGCGCGGGCAGGTGGTGGTCGCCCACGTCGTCCTGCGGGCCGGCGTGCCCCAGGGCCCGGACACCGTCGCCACGCTGCGCGCCTTCACCAAGTCCCGCATCGCCCCGTACAAATGCCCGCGCGAGATCGTCTTCCACACCGCGCTGCCGCGCACCCCGACCGGCAAGCTCCAGCGCTTCCGGCTGCGCGCGCCGCACGGGCCGGCCGACCCGTCCCGCGGGCCGCACCCGGTCGCCGATCTACAGTGATCCGGTGACCGACCAGCAGACACAGCGCACCCCACGGTCCCTGATCGTCACCTTCTACGGTGCGTACGGGCGCGACGAGCCCGGACCGGCGGACCAGCCGGCCGGGCCGGTGCCGGTCGCCGCGCTGATCCGGCTGCTCGGTGTGCTGGGTGTCGATCCGCCGTCGGTGCGTTCCGCGGTCTCCCGCCTCAAGCGGCGCGGCCTGCTCGTCCCCGGGCGCACCGTCACCGGCGCGGCCGGTTACGGGCTGTCGGACGCGGGCCGCCAGCTGCTGGACGACGGCGACCGGCGGATCTTCGGCCGCCCGGCCGCGCGGCTGTCCGACGGCTGGGTGCTGGCCGTCTTCTCCGTCCCCGAGGAGGAGCGGCACAAACGGCACCTGCTGCGCTCACGGCTGGCCCGGCTGGGCTTCGGGACCGCCGCCCCAGGTGTGTGGATCGCCCCCGCACACCTCTACGAGGAGACCCGGCACACCTTGGAGCGGCTCGAACTCGCCCCCTACGTCGAACTGTTCACCGGTACCCATGCGGGCTTCGCGCCGACGGCCTCGTCGGTGGCGCGCTGGTGGGACCTGGACGCCATCGCCGCGCAGCACCGCGCCTTCCTGGCGGAGCAGGAGCCGGTGCTGCGCCGCTGGTCACGGCGGCGCACGGTGCCGGGCGAGGCGGCCTACCACGACTATCTGCTGGCCCTGGATGCCTGGCGCCGTCTGCCGTACGCGGATCCCGGACTGCCCTCTCCCCTCCTGCCGGAGGACTGGCCGGGCGGCCGCGCTGCGGAGGTCTTCGGCCGGCTGCACGACACCTTGCAGGCGGCGGGCGCCCGTTACGTGCGTGAGGTGACGGCCGGGCCGTGACGGCCGCGGCGCGTCAGCGGCGGCGCTGTACGGCCCGCGCGGCGCCCGCGGCTCCGGCGGCCATGGCGGGGCGCGGCCGGGCGGCGGCGATCACCGACACCACGTCCTTGAAGGAACTGCACATGCGCGTACCGGCGACCGCGGCCAACTCGCCGAACGTGCCCACCCCGTAGGTCACCGCGACCGGCTCCATCCGCGCGGTGACCGCCATCCTCATGTCCCCCACCGTGTCCCCCACGTACGCGGTCTGCCAGGCCGCGACCCCCAGGCGGCCGGCCGCCCGCAGCACCATCTCCGGGTGCGGCTTGCCGCGCCGGACCATGTCCTGGCCGATGACCGGCCCGACCAGGTCGCGGATGCCCATGACGTCGAGCAGCGCCTCGGCGCTGCGGGTGGGCTTGGACGTGGCGACCGCCAGCTCGACGCCGTGGGCGCGCAGGGCGGACAGCCCCGCGCTCACGCCGGGGAAGAGCAGCTGCGGCCCCTGGCAGAGCACTTCGTAGGAGAACAGTTCGCGGTAGCGGTTGATGGCGGCCTGCACCCGTCCGTCGTCCTCGGGACGGCCCAGCAGCCGGCCGAAGGCCGGGCCGGGCGGCTTGCCGATGGCTGCCGCCGCCTGCCGCGCGGTCACCGAGCAGCCCTGCTCCGAAGCCACCTTGACCAACAGTTTGCTGATTGCGGGCAGGGTGTTGGCAAGAGTGCCGTCCAGGTCGAAGACGGCGGCCCGGAGCGTGTCGACTCCGGTACCCCGTGCGCCTCTCACGGGACGTTCGCGGACTTCCGTTGCTACGCGCATGGCTGGAGACCTTTCGGGTTCCGGTGGGGGTGCGGGTTCGGGTGACGTTGCCGGCTCTGCTGGTGGGGCGGCCCGCGGTCGACGACTCGTAACGGTTGAGGCGGTCTCGCCATGGCGCACCGCTGTCCTGGGGCGGCACGCGACCGACGGGGCGGCTGCAACGGAAGGGAACGTCCCGTTTACCGCCTTCGGAGATTTAAAAACCGCCTGCGCTGTTTGTCAATGTGCCTTGGTCACTCCCTGACGGGTCGACAACACCCTTTCCAGCGTTCAGACTGGGGACACATGCTTCACAGGGGCCGCCGATGCCCCCGATGGGGCGGCGAACCGTCGACTTCCCGTCAGGTGACGCCAGTTCCGGCCAAACCCCTGAAGCATATCGAACCGCATGGTTGGTTTTCTATGTAGACTGCAATGAGCTCGCAGCCGTACTAGAGACGGGACGGACACCGTGCCCACCCAGCATCGCGCCATCCAGAGCCGCCAGGCACTCATCCGCTCGGCCGCCGAGACCTTCCTGGAGAAGGGGGTCCCGGCCGCGGGCATGGTCGAGATCAGCCGGCGGGCCCGCCTGAGCAAGGGCGCCCTCTACTTCCACTTCACGTCCAAGGACGACCTGACCCTCGCGGTGCGGGACTCCGCGCTCGCCAGCCTCCAGGAGATCGAGGACGCCTTCACCCGCTCCCCGGAGCCACTGCCGCACGCCGTACGGGACTTCGCCGTCGAGCTGTTCGGCCGGGTGCGGACCGACGCGGTGCTGCGCGCCGGACTGCGCCTGCGGCCCGAGACCGCACCGGGCCTCGGCATCTACGCCCTGGAGCAGCGCTGGTACGCGCTCTTCCTCGACAAGGCCGTCACCTGCGGCACCGGCAGCCCCGGCGGACCGGCCGCGGCGGACGCACCGGACGCCGAACCGCGGCGCACCGCCCAGCTGCTGACCTCGGTCGTGGTGGGACTGCTGCACCTGGGCGGCGAGGACGGCACCTGGTGGGACGAGGAGGCCGTCGCCGGACTGTGGGCGCTGCTCCCGGAGGCCCCGGACCGGGTGCCGGCCGCCGGCGTCCCCGCACCGGCACAACTGCCTGCGGCCGGCTGAACCGAAGCCGACGCGCCGTACCGGGCCGCACCCGCGGCCCGTCCTCCTCCCTCCGGTGAACGCCAACGCGCCGCCGTCCGCGCGTCCGCGTCGCCACTCCCGAACACCGCGCCGATGCCGGCACATCGATGCCGTCGGCGCCCGCGGCACCCCCGCACCCGCCCGCCGACGGCGAACGCCCGCCACGTGTAACGGCAGTGGCCGAGTCCGCCGGAGCGCGCAGCCGCCTCCGACACCCGCGCGCCGCCGTGACCGCGGCAGCGGGGCCGGCCCTGCTCCCGATGAAGTGCCCCGCGGCCGTTCGGGGCTTGGGATCGGGCGGCGCGCGGATTCAATACCGCATGGTTGGCTTCTTTACGATGGCGCAAATAGACTGCGCCGCCACGAGCAGCGGTCGACGGCCGAACAACTCCTGGAGAGCATGCGGAGGATGATCTGTGGTCAAGCAGGAACGCGCACTGCGTACCCGACGCACGGTCCTCGAAGCAGCGGCTCACGTCATAGGACATCGCGGCTACCAGGCGGCCACCATGGCCGAGATCATCCAGCGTGCCGGCGTCACCAAAGGGGCGGTGTACTTCCACTTCACCTCCAAGGACGCGCTGGCTCGTGCCGTCATCACGGAGCAGGCCGAACCGTTCCTCCCACAGGTCAGTGCGTCCCGCCTCCAGGACGCCATCGACTTCACGCACCAGGTGGCGCTGGCGCTGCGCAGCGACCCGTTGCTGCAGGCCGGCACCCGTATCGCGGTGGAGACGACCTTCAGCGAGGAACCGCTGATGCCCTATCAGGTGTGGACGGACATCATCACGACGATGTTCCGCGAGGCCCGGGACAACGGGGAATTACTGCCGGGCGTGGTCCCCGAACGGGCGGCCGAGTTCTTCGTCGCCGCCTATATGGGCGTGCAGTTGTTCTCGCGGGCCGCGACCAACCGCGCCGACCTCCCCGAGCGGGTCACCGCGCTGTGGAAGCACACCCTGCCGGGGCTGGCCGCGCCCGGCCCGTTGAGCCGGCTCGATCCGCACGGCCGCAGGACCCAGGTCCCCATCTGATCCGCGCTTCGCTCCGGCATGTGGCCCCTGGCAAACAAACCACATGGTCCGTATCTTAGTTACCTCGGGGCCGTCGTCGATCGTTCGCCCGTGAGGGCGCTGAGAGCCGCACCGCAGAAAGGGACGCCCATGGCCAGCGCCACCCTGATGCCCTCCTCCTCACGTGACCATCACCCCCGGGCGACCCCGTTGGTGGGAGGGAACCGCCCGACCTCGTCGCCCTCGCCCGGCCTCCGCGCGTACGGACACCGCACCGCCGAATCCGAGGTGTTCCTCACCAACTGGCGGCCCGGTCCCGGCAACAGCTGGGTGGTCAGCGCCCAGTGGCCGCGGGCCCACGCCTTCTACGGACCGGTCGCCGGGCTGCACGATCCGCTGCTGTTGATCGAGACCGTGCGGCAGGCGGGGATATTACTGAGCCATGTGGCGCACCGGGTGCCGCTCGACCACCCCATCGTCTGGCAGCACGTCCGCTACGACCTCGCCCCGCAGGCGCTGCGCACCGCCGACGAACCGGCCGAGGTGGAGCTGCGGATCACCGACCATGACGTGGTGCGTCGCGGGAAGCGCCTGATCAGCGCCCGTCAGGAGTTCCGCATCCGGTGCGACGGCGCCCACTTGGCCCATGCCCGGCTGATCTACTCCTGCCACAGCCCGCGGGCCCACCGCCGGGTGCGCGGCAGATACGGCGAGCTGGCGTTCGCCAACTCCCGCCGGCTGCCGGTGCCGGAGCCGGTCGGTCCGCAGCTGGTCGCCCGGGACCACGAACGCGATGTGGTGCTCTCCCCCACCGACCTCCCGGACCGCTGGCAGCTGCGGGTCGACACCTCCCATCCGGTGCTCTTCGGCCATCCCGTCGACCACGCCCCCGGCATGCTGCTGGTCGAGGCCGCCCGGCAGGCCGCCCAGGCGGTGACTCCCGGGGTGCCGATGCTGCCGGTCTCGCTGGAGTGCTCCTTCGCGCGGTACGCCGAGCTGGACGCGCCGAGTTGGGTGCGGGCGCGCACCCCGGACCCGGTCGCGGCCGGCGGCGCGCGACGGGTCGAGGTCGGCGTGGAACAGCACGGAAAACCGGTGGTCGCCGCGCGGATCACCGGCGTGCCGGTGCCCTGACGGACCGGCTCCTGGAGCGGCCCCGCCCGCGCTGCCCGTGCCTCCCCCGTCACCGCAGCGTGAGGCGGGGCTTCGGTGCGTCGGTGCGCCCGGTGGGCGGGGTGCGGCTGCCCGCCTGGTAGGGCAGTGGCCAGGGGGCGCCCGGGCCGGTGTAGCCCTGCTCGGCGGCGGCGTGCAGGGTCCAGTGCGGGTCGTAGAGGTGCGGTCGGGCCAGTGCGCACAGGTCCGCGCGCCCGGCGAGGACGAGGGAGTTCACGTCGTCCCAGGAGGAGATCGCGCCGACCGCGATGACCGGCACGCCGAGCGCGTTGCGGATCCGGTCGGCGAACGGCGTCTGGTACGAGCGGCCGAAGTCGGGGCGCTCGTCGGAGACGACCTGCCCGGTGGAGACGTCGATGGCGTCGGCGCCGTGCTCGGCGAACGCGGCTGCCATGGCCACCGCGTCCTCGGCGGTGGTGCCGCCGTCGGCCCAGTCGGTGGCGGAGATCCGGACGGTCATCGGCCGGTCGTCCGGCCACACCTCGCGCACCGCGTCGAAGACGTCGAGCGGGAAGCGGAGCCGGCCGGCCAGGGAACCTCCGTAGGCGTCGGTGCGTTGATTGGTCAGCGGGGAGAGGAATCCGGACAGCAGATAGCCGTGGGCGCAGTGCAGTTCGAGGAGGTCGAAACCACAGTCGGCGGCGCGCCGTGCGGCGTCGGTGAACTCCCGCCGTAGTTCGGTGAGTTCGCCGTTGGTCAGCTCGTGGGGGCGTTGGCTGCCGGGCTTGTAGGGAAGGGGGGATGCGGCGACGAGCGGCCAGTTGCCGGTGTCGAGCGGTTCGTCGATGCCGTCCCACATCAGCTTGGTGGAGCCCTTGCGGCCGGAGTGGCCGAGCTGCACGCCGATCGCGGTGCCGGGCGCCCGGGTGTGCACGAAGTCGGTGACGCGGCGCCAGGCCGTCGCCTGTTCGGCCGTGTAGAGACCGGCGCAGCCCGGTGTGATCCGGCCCCGTTCGCTGACGCACACCATCTCGGTCATCACGAGTCCGGCCCCGCCGAGGGCCCGGCCGCCGAGGTGTACGAGGTGGAAGTCGCCGGGGACACCGTCCTCGGAGGAGTACATGTCCATCGGTGACACGACCACGCGGTTGCGCAGGGTGAGCCCGCGCAGCCGGAAGGGCGTGAACATCGGCGGGGTGCCGGCCGGGATGCCCGCCTCGTCCTCGACGGCGGCGACGAATCCAGGGTCGCGCAGTCGCAGGTTGTCGTGGGTGACGCGGCGGCTGCGGGTGAGCAGGTTGAAGGCGAACTGACGCGGCGGCTGGTCGACGTACCCGGCCAGCTCCTCGAACCACGCGAGGCTGGCGCGCGCGGCCCGCTGGGTGGAGGCGACGACGGGCCGGCGCTCCGCCTCGTAGGCGGCGAGGGCGCCAGGGATGTCGGGCTGCTCTTCGAGGCAGGCGGCCAGCGCCAGGGCGTCCTCGACGGCGAGTTTGGTACCGGAGCCGATGGAGAAGTGCGCGGTGTGCGCGGCATCGCCGAGCAGCACGGTGTTGCCGTGCGACCAGCGTGCGTTGACGACGGTGCGGAAGGGGATCCAGCTGGAGTTGTTGGACCGCAGGGCCCGGCCGCGCAAGGCGTCGTTGAAGACCTTGCCGCACCACTCCACCGACGTCCGCTCATCGGCCCGGTCCAGCCCGGCGGCCCGCCAGACCTCCTCCCGCATCTCCACGATGACGGTGCTCGCACCGAGGGCCGAGTCAGAACCGGCCGGCTCCGCCGAAGAGCGGGCGGAGGGCAGAGGGGGGCCGGCGTGGGGCGGGGTGAGGCCGGCGTCGGGGGAAACAGGTGTGGGAGCAGGAGCGGCGTAGGGGTAGGCGTGGAGCTGGACGACGCCGTGCTCGGTCTCGGCGATCTCGAAGCGGAAGGCGTCGAACGCGAAGTCCGCGGCGAGCCAGATGTAGCGGCAGCGGTGGGTGGTCAGCTGCGGCCGGAAGACGTCGGCGTGCGCGGTGCGGGTCGCGCTGTGCACGCCGTCGGCGGCGATGACCAGGTCGTACTCCCGGGCCAGCACGGCGGCGGGCGGCGCCTCGGTGCGGAAGCGCAGCTCCACGCCGAGGCCGCGGCAGCGCCGGTGCAGTACGGCCAGCAGCCGGCGCCGGCCGAGGGCGGCGAAGCCGTGTCCGCCGGAAGTGAGGGTGCGGCCGCGGTGCACGATGTCGATGTCGTCCCAGCGGACGAACTCCGCCTGGAGCGCGCGGTAGACCTCCGGGTCGGCGTGCTCGATGCCGCCGAGCGTCTCGTCGGAGAGCACGACGCCGAAGCCGAAGGTGTCGTCGGGGGCGTTGCGCTCGAAGACAGTGATCTCACGGGTGGGGTCGAGCCGTTTGAGGAGCGCCGCGGCGTACAGTCCGCCCGGTCCGCCGCCGATGACCGCGACCCGCATGGCTATTTCCCCTGCCACTTGGGCGTCCGCTTCTCGGTGAACGCGGCGTGGAATTCCGCGTAGTCGGCGCTGTTCATCAGCAGTGCCTGGGTGGCGGCGTCCATCTCGACGGCGGCGGCCAGCGGCATGTCGAGTTCGGCGGTGAGCAGCGCCTTGGTCTGTGCGTGCGCCAGCGCGGGCCCTTCGGCGAGCCGCCGGGCGAGCGCCGCGGCCGCCTCGTCGGCCCGTCCCTCGTCGGCCAACTCGCTGATCAGACCGAGTCGTTCGGCCTCCGGCGCCCGGACCGCGTCGCCGAGCATCAGCAGCCGGGTGGCGTGACCGAGCCCGATGACCCGCGGCAGCAGATAGGCCGCGCCCATGTCACCGCCGGACAGTCCGACCCGGGTGAAGAGGAACGCGAAGCGGGCCGAGGGATCGGCGACCCGGAAGTCCGCGGCCAGCGCGAGCACCGCACCGGCACCGGCCGCGACGCCGTGCACCGCCGCGATCACCGGGAACGGTGCCTCCCGCACGGCCCGCACGACCTGCCCGGTCATCCGGTTGAAGTCCAGCAGCTGGCCGGTGTCCATGCCCAGGGTGGCCCCGATGATCTCCTCGACGTCACCCCCCGAGCAGAACCCGCGCCCCTCCCCTGCCAGCACGAGGGCGCGCACGGAGCGCTCCCGGGACAGTTCGGCGAGCAGATCACGGAGATCGGCGTACGCCTCGAAGGTCAGCGCATTGAGCTTCTCCGGTCGCGCCAGGGTGACCGTGGCGACCCCGTCCTCCCTGGTCACACGGATGTGCTGCCAGGCCTCTGTACTACGGGCTGATCCTGCGAACGGACTCATCGGACTGCCTGCCCCCTTCGGCGGGTCGGCCGGTGGTGCTCTTCCGGATGCCCTTCGAAGCTATCACTGTTCTGTGACTGTCGTCATGAGGGCGCGATATCCGTGTGCCGCCCGGGCCCGCGGCGCCCTCCGTAGCGCTGCGGTGGTGAGGGCCGGGTGGGGTGCGGGGTGTGGGCTGGGCCGAAGGTCCCGTCCGTTCGGGACTTTGGTCCCGCCTCGCGTATGACCTGGGTCACGTACCTTGCGGCCGCCCGGCCCTGCCCGGGCCTCCCCCGCGCTTCCTACGGTGGAACCGTCCGAGCCCGCCCCCGCGAACGGAACGCCGCGCGCATGTTGGAATCGCCTCCGCCGTCGAGCTGGCGCATCGCGCTTCCTCGGGAAGCGACGGCCGTCCCCATCGCCCGTGCGATGGTCCACTGTGCGCTCCAGGACCTGGGGACCACGGCGGACCGCACCACCGCTCAGCTGCTGACCGCCGAGTTGGTCGCCAACGCCCTCAAGCACACCAGTGACGGTCACCCCATCGAGCTGGTGGTGGAGCGGCGGCCGGACGGGTGTCAGGTGGAGGTGCACGACGGCGGCGAGGTGCTCTTCGAGGGGCTGGGAGAGCCGCTGCCGATGGTGCTGCCGCTACCCCTGCCGCTGCCGCTACCGGCGGTCGGGCCGGGCAGGCCCCTGCCGATGACCGGGGCGGGCGCACCCCGGGCGATATCCGGACCGGACACAGCGTCCCCGCTGGACGAACCGAAGAACGAGCCGCTCGGCGAACCAGGGAACGCACCGGTCGCCGTAACCGCACCCCCCGCTCCCGGCCCTGCCCCCATCCGGGCAGCCGCCCCCGTCCCCGCCATCCGGAACCGCGGGCTGCTGCTCGTGCGTTCGCTCAGCTCCGCCTCCGGCTGTCGGCGGACGGGGCGCGGTAAGGCGGTCTGGTTCATCCTTCCCGAAGTGCACCAGCCGCGCCGGCGCTGACCGCCGCCTCGCGCTCCGTCTGGGCGTCCTCCTCGATGTCCTTCTCGCTGTCGTTGGCCTTCTCCCTGTCCCTCGCGCCGTCCCCCTCGTTCTCCCGGTTCTCCGCGGCCGGCGCGGAGACCGTGCCGGGGCTGCCGACCTGGCCGAGGCGGGAGTGGCGGCGCCCGTAGAGCGCGTAGACCAGCGCGCCGGCCACCAGGAAGCCCACGAACTGCAGCCAGGTGGCCGGGCCGGTGCCGTACATCAGATAGCCGCAGAAGGCGATGCCGAGAATCGGGCTGAGCGGGAAGAACGGGACGCGGAAGCGGCGCGGCAGATCGGGCCGGGTCCGGCGGAGCACCAGCACGCTGAGATTGACCGCCGCCATGACCGCCAGCGTCCCGATGGTGGTCAGGTTCATCACCACGTCCAGGGGGACGACCGCGGCGGGCACGGCAAAGACGGCCGCGACGATCCAGGTGTTGGCGACCGGCGTGGACGTACGCGGCGAGATCCTTTCGAAGACGCGCGGGACCAGTCCGTCCCGCGACATCGACATCAGGATGCGGGTCTGTCCGTACATCACCGCGAGGACGACGGACGCGATGGCGACCACCGCGCCGAAGGCGATGACACCGCCGCCGAGCGTCGAGTGGGTGACCCGGTTGACGATCAAGGACAGCGCGGCGGGCTGGTCGGCGACCTGGTCGGAGGAGAGCGCGCCGATGGCGGAGACCGCGACCAGGCAGTACAGCACGGTGACCACGCCGATGCAGACCATGATGGCGAGGGGGATGTTCCGCCGCGGGTTCCTGACCTCTTCCCCGGCCGTGGTGATCGCGTCGAAGCCGATGTACGAGAAGAAGGCGACCGAGGCGCCGGAGGTGATCCCGGCGATGCTCTGCGGCGCGAACGGCGAGAGGTGCCCGGCCCGGAAGGCAGTGAAGCCGATCGCGCAGAACAGCACCAGGATCGCCAGCTTCAGCACCGCCATCGCGGCGGTCGCGCGGGCGCTCTCCCGGATGCCGCGGACCAGCAGGAGCGCGGCGAGCAGGATCACGACGACGGCGGGGACGTTGACGATCCCGCCCTCGCCGGGCGGGTTGGAGAGCGCGGCCGGCAGCTCCCAGCCGGTCAGGCTGCCCAGCAGCTCGTTCAGGTACTGCCCCCAGCCGACGGCCACCGCCGACACCGAGACGCCGTATTCGAGCAGCAGGCACCAGCCGACGAGGAAGGCGGTGCGCTCGCCGAGCGTGGCGTACGCATAGGAATACGAGCTGCCGGACACCGGGATCGCGCCGCCCAGTTCCCCGAAGGAGAAGGCGGTGAAGACGCAGGTGGCGGCGGCCAGCAGGAAGGAGACGATGACCGCGGGGCCGGCCTCGGCGACGGTGTCCGAGAGGCCGACGAAGATGCCGGTGCCGACGATGGCGCCGATGCCGAAGCAGACGAGCTGGAAGAGGCCCATGCTGCGCTTGAGGCCGTTGCCTTCACGGTCCGCGCCCGATTCGGCGACGAGGAGGTCGGGGGACTTGATGCGCAGTCCGGAGGGACCTGGGGCACGCATGGGCGTTCTCTCTCTGGTGGTGCGGTGCGCGGGGCACGGGTGGGCCACGCACGAGCGGGGTCCGGACCGGTGGGTCCGAACCCCGCTAGCGGCTCGATGGTAGCCGCCGGAGCTGCATGATCGCCCTTTGGAACGTATGCCTATGCAGTGTGATATTGCCGATATGGGTGGTGCGATATCGCCGCCGCCGGGCGAGCGGCGAAGGCGGCCATCCCCTGGCCGGCGAGCATCAGCCGGCGAGCGTCGCGACCAGTACCGCCTTGATGGTGTGCATACGGTTCTCCGCCTCGTCGAAGACGACCGAGTGCGCGGACTCGAAGACCTCGTCGGTGACCTCCAGCGACGACAGGCCGTGCCGCGCGTGGATCTCCCGGCCGACCGCCGTGCCCAGGTCGTGGTACGCGGGCAGGCAGTGCAGGAACTTCACGTCCGGCTTGCCGGTGGCGCGCAGCACGTCCATCGTGACCGCGTACGGCGCCAGCAGCGCGATCCGCTCGTCCCACACCTCCTTGGGCTCGCCCATGGACACCCAGACGTCGGTGGCGACGAAGTCCGCGCCGCGCACACCGTCGGCGACGTCCTCGGTGAGGGTGATCCGGGCCCCGCTGGTGTCGGCGAGCTCGTGCGCCCGGGTGATCACCGCCTCCTCGGGCCAGAGCTCCTTCGGCGCCACGATCCGTACGTCCATGCCGAGCAGGGCGCCGGTGACGAGGTAGGAGTTGCCCATGTTGTTGCGGGCGTCGCCGAGGTAGGCGAAGGCGGTCTCCTGCAGGGGGCGGCCCCCGCCGTGCTCCACCATGGTCAGGACGTCGGCGAGCATCTGGGTCGGGTGCCAGTCGTCGGTCAGCCCGTTGAAGACCGATACGCCGGCATACGCGGCCAGCTCCTCGACGTCGGACTGGCGGCTGCCGCGGAACTCGATGCCGTCGAACATCCGGCCCAGCACCCGCGCGGTGTCCTTGACCGACTCCTTGTGCCCGATCTGCGAACCGGAGGGGTCGAGGTAGGTGGTCGAAGCACCCTGGTCCGCGGCCGCGACCTCGAAGGAACAGCGGGTCCTGGTGGAGGTCTTCTCGAAGATCAGGGCAATGTTCTTGCCGCGGAGGCGGGGGACCTCGGTACCGGCACGCTTCGCCGCTTTCAGCTCGGCCGCGAGGTCGATCAGTCGGCGGAACTCCTCGGCGCTGAAGTCCAGCTCCTTGAGGAAGTGGCGGCCCGTGAGGTCTATCGCCATCGGTCGGCTCCTGTTTCGCGGCGGTCGGGGACGGGATTGGATTGGAAGTGTATACGACGCCTCGTATCTATATACGGCATGCCCTCCGTGCGGCGGCCGCGTCACCTGCGGCAGCGCCGTCGTACCCGCGGCAGCCGCGCCACACCGTCGCCGCCGCGGCGTACCTGCGGCTGCCGCGTCCTCCGCGCACCCCGCCCACCGCACCGCACCCGCCGCACGCCTCAGCCTGCCCCGGGCACCGCGTCCCTCGCCACCGGACAGCTCATACAGCGCGGCCCGCCCCGGCCCCGGCCCAGCTCGCTCCCCGGAATCGTGATCACCTCAATGCCGCGCTTGCGCAGAAAGGTGTTCGTGGTGACGTTCCGCTCGTACGCCACCACCACGCCGGGCTCCACGGCGAGCACATTGCAGCCGTCGTCCCACTGCTCGCGCTCCGCGGAGTGCACGTCCTGGGTCGCGGTCAGCACCCGGATGTCGGACAGTCCCAGCGAGGCCGCTATGGCGCGGTGCATGTGCTCCGGCGGATGATCGGTGACCTTGAGGTCCGTCTCGCCCGAGCCGGGCTCGATGGTGTACGAGCGGAGCATGCCGAGGCCCTCGTACTGGGTGAAGGTATCCCCGTCGACCATGGTCATGACGGTGTCCAGGTGCATGAAGGCCCGCCGTTTGGGCATGTCCAGCGCCACGATCGTGCGCGCCGAACCAGCCGCGAACAGCCCGCGCGCCAGCAGCTCGACGGCCTGCGGAGTGGTCCGCTCGCTCATCCCGATCAGCACCGCGCCGCTGCCCATGACCAGGACGTCGCCGCCCTCGATCGTCGAGGGGTAGTCCGCCTGCCCCTCCGACCAGACGTGGAAGTCCTCGCCGCGGAAGAGCGGGTGGTAGCGGTAGATCGCCTCGTAGTGGACGGTCTCGCGCTGGCGGGCCGGCCAGCGCATCGAGTTGATCGACACCCCGTCGTAGATCCAGGCGGAGGTGTCGCGCGTGAAGAGGTGATTGGGCAGCGGACCCAGCAGGAAGTCGTCCAGATCCATCACATGGAAGCGGACCGAGGTCGGTTCGGGATGCTGCTCCAGGAACTCGCGCTTGGTCATCCCGCCGACCAGCGCCTCGACGAGTGCCGGTACCGGTAGTTCGTCGAAGGCGGCGCGCAGATGGTCGGTGGCCAGCGGCCCGTACAGCTTCTCGTCGAAGACCCGGTCCAGGACCAGCTCCCGGGCTGCGGGGATCTGCAGGCTCTCGGCCAGCAGATCCCCGAAGAGGTGCACTTCCACGCCCCGGTCGCGCAGTACGTCGGCGAACCCGTCGTGCTCGGCCCGCGCCCGGCGCACCCACAGCACGTCGTCGAAGAGCAAGGCGTCCTTGTTGGTGGGGGTGAGCCGCTTCAGCTCCAGATCGGGACGATGCAGGATGACCCGGCGCAGCCGCCCGGCCTCGGAGTCGACTTGGAATCCCATCTCCCCATCTTGGCCGCTCCGGGGGCCGGGTGGAGGGAGTCGGCCGATGTGAGGTGCACGGGTCGGCGGACGGGGGTGGCGGGAGCGTGGCCGACGGCGGCCGGCGGGGACCAGGGAGCGGACGGGGGCCGGTGCCGGGAGGGGCGCCTACGGTCCTGCCGGCGGGTGGCCGGGAGGGTGACCCCGCCGCGGTCACCGCCCGCCCGCAGCGTGACCGCCGCTCCCACCGCGACCGCCCCCGTCACCGCCGCGATCACCCAGCCGACCCTCAACTCCCCCATTCCTGGCCCGGGTTGTCCCTTTCCTCCGCCCTGCCCTCCCACGACGGCGATCAGCACCGCCACCCCCAGCGCCGTACCCACCTGCCGCGAAACCATCAGCACCCCGGACCCCACGGAGAGGCTTTGCGCGGGCAGCAGTCCCGCGGCGGCGAACATGACCGGTTGGTACAGGCCGGTGCCGATGCCCGCGAGGACCAGGCCCGGCAGGAAGTGCGCCGCGTACTGCGTGCCCGCGGCGCCGTCGTCCGCGCACCCGAGCCACCACGACGCGGCGGCGACGAAGGAGAGCGACCCGATGACGCCGGTGGCGCGTTCCCCGACCGCCCGCACGATCCGGCCCGAGAACGCGGAGACCACCAGCACGGTGAGCGGCCAGGGGGCCAGCGCCAGCCCGGCCGTCCGGACCGAGTAGTGCCAGACGTCGGTGAACAGCAGCGTCGCGCCGAGCATCATCACCGAATAGGCGACGAAATAGCTGAGCAGCCCCAGGGCGGCCGCCCCGAAACCGGGTGTCCGGAACAGGACCGGATCCACGACGGGTTCCGCGGCGCGCCCGGCATGCCGTACCCCGAGGGCGCCGGCCGCCACGCCGACGCCGAGGACGAGGAGGGTGGCGGGGGCGCGGTATCCCCACTCGGGGGCCTGTACGCACCCGGTCACCAGTGCGCCGATGCACACCAGCACCAGCGCCGCACCCGGCAGGTCCCGGCTCCGCCGGGCTCCACGATCCACCGCGGAGCGGGGCAGCAGTCGTATCCCCGCCGCGACCGCGAGGACCACCACCGGGACGTTGATCAGGAAGACCAGTCGCCAGTCGGCGGCCGCCAGCAGTCCGCCGATCACCGGTCCGGAGCTCGCCGCGACCGCGCTGACCGCCGTCCAGGCACCGACCGCGGTCGCCCGCTCGTGCGGCGGGAAGACGGGCAGGGCGAGGGAGAGCGAGGTGGGGATCAGCACCGCCGCCGCCACGCCCTGCACCACACGGGCCGCGACCAGCAGACCCAGGGTGGGCGCCGCGCCGCAGGCCGCCGAGGCCAGGCCGAACAGCACCATGCCGACCAGGAAGCAGCGGCGCCGCCCCGCCTCGTCGGCGATCCGTCCGGCCGGTACGAGCAGCCCGGCGAGGACGACGGTGTAGCCGTTGAGCACCCACGACAGCGCGGAGGCGGACGCGGGCGCGAAGTCCCGGCCGATCGCCGGGAAGGCGATGGTGACGGCGATCAGGTCGAGTACGGCGAGGAACTGGGCCGCGGACGCGATCGCCAGCACCAGCCAGCGGCGAGGGTCGGCGGGCGCTTCGGCGCCTCCCGCGACGCCCGCCGCCCCGGTGGACGCATCCGCCGGGGCGTTCCCGGGCCCCGCCACCGGCTCCTTCGCGGGCGCATCCGTCCCACGGCATCTCGAAACAGAACTGGTCATGCCGATCAGCATCGAACGCGACGCCCTCCGTCACGAGTGGCAGCCCTGACAACGCCCGCTACATTTCTGCCACCTCCGCTGCCATACTCGGCCCATGCCTTCCCTCGCCGTCGCCGTCACCGACGGCATCCCGTTCTTCGAACTCGCCATCCCCTGCCACATCTTCGGCTTCGACCGCATCCAGACCCCTCCGGGCTGGTACGACCTGCGGGTGTGCGCCATCGGCACGGACGGCGCCGAGCCCCGCACCGGCCCCTGGTTCCAGGCCCGGACCCCTTACGGGGTCGAGGAGTTGGTGACCGCCGACACCGTCCTCGTACCGGGCTCGGCGGATGTGCACGGTGATCCGCCGGACGAACTCGTGGCGGCGCTGCGCGAGGCGCACCGGCGCGGCGCGCGACTGGTCTCCCTCTGCTCCGGGGCCTTCACCCTCGCCGCCACCGGGCTCCTCGACGGCCGCACGGCCGCCACGCACTGGATGTACGCGGCCCTGCTCGCCGAGCGCTATCCGGCCGTCACCGTCGACCCCGCCGTCCTCTACGTCGACCACGGCGATGTGCTGACGGGCGCCGGCTCGACCGCGGCCATCGACGTCTGCCTGCACCTCGTACGGGAGGACTTCGGCACCGAGACGGCCAACTCGCTGGCCCGCCAGCTGGTCGCCCCGGCCCACCGTCCCGGCGGCCAGGCGCAGTACATCGAGACGCCGCTGCCGCAGCGCCCCGACGACTCGCTCGCGCCGCTGCTGCACTGGGCCACCGAACGCCTGCGCCGGCCACTGACCGTCGCCGACCTCGCCCGCCGCGCCAACACCAGCCCGCGCACCCTCGTCCGCCGCTTCCACGCGGCCACGGGCACCACGCCCATGCAGTGGCTCCAGACCCAACGCATCGGCCGGGCCCGGGAGTTGCTCGAACGCACCGACCTGCCCGTCGACCGGGTGGCCGAACTCTCCGGACTGGGCAGCGCCGCCAACCTCCGCCGCCACTTCACCCGCACGGTGGGCGTACCGCCGAACGACTACCGCCGGTCCTACCGCACGACGAGCGCGACGAGGACGGCCTGACCACCTAACGGCGAGCGCGCCCTCAACAGCCTGACGAACGCCCCCACCCCCAACGGCGGACGAGCGAGCGCACCATCGTTGGCCTGACGGGCGGGGCGCGCCACCTCGGTCAGCAGGGGCGAGCGCGCCTCCTCGGTCCGCAGGCCGCCGCCGCTACAGCCGCGGGTCCACCGGCTCCGACTCCAGTGCGAGCACACCGAACACCGCCTCGTGCACCCGCCACAGCGGCTCGCCCTCCGCCATCCGGTCCAACGCCTCCAGGCCCAGTGCGTATTCCCGCAGTGCCAGCGAACGCTTGTGGCCCAGGTGGCGTATGCGCAGCCGCTTGAGATTGTCCGGACGGGTGTACTCGGGCCCGTAGATGATCCGCAGGTATTCGCGGCCGCGGCATTTGACGCCCGGCTGGACGAGCCGCCCGTCCGGCTGCCGTATCAGCGCCTGCACCGGTTTGACGACCATCCCCTCGCCGCCTTCCGCGGTCAGCTCCAGCCACCACCGGATGCCGGCCGCGACCGACGCCTCGTCCTCGGTGTCGACGATGATCCGCCGCGTCGTGGCCAGCAGCCCGGCCCCGCCGGCGGCAAGTCCGCCTCCGGACACCCCGTCGTCATGGCCGGCCACCGCACTCTCCGCCGCCACGATCCGGTCGATCAGCGCCAGTTGCTCCGTGTGTGCCAGCCCGGCGAGGCTGCGCCCCTGTACGGCGAGGATCTGGAACGGTGCCAGCCGCACTCCCTCCAACGCTCCGAGCCCGTCCGACGCCGCCCGCTCGCCGACGCGCCAGCAGTAGCGCCGGTACGCTGCCGTGAACGCCGCGGCGTCCGCCGCCCGGTCCCGCTGCCGCTGGAGCAGCGGTGCCACCTCGACCCCGCGGCCGGCGGCTGCCTCCAGCGCGCCGAGCACGCCCGGGAACGCCGCTCCGGACGCCGCGCCCACGGCCGCGTACTGCTTGCGCAGCAGCCCGGTGGCCTTGAGCGACCAGGGCATCAACTCCGCGTCCAGCAGCAGCCAGTCGGTCTCCAGCTCCTCCCACAGCCCGGCCCCCGCGACGCACGCGGCGACCCGCCGCAGCAGGGTGCCGGTCGCCTCCGGGTCGTCGAAGAACGGCCGTCCCGTACGGGTGTAGAGCGCACCCGGGATCCCCTTGGGTGCCCCGAAGCGCTCCGCGGCCACCGTCTCGTCGCGGCACACCAGCACCACCGCACGGGAACCCATGTGCTTCTCCTCGCACACCACCTCCCGTACGCCGTCCGCCCGGTACCCGGCGAACGCCTCCGCCGGGTGCTCCAGGTAGCCGTCCTCCTGAGACGTCGCGCAGGGCGCCATCGTCGGCGGGAGGTACGGCAGCAGCCGCGGGTCGATCGCGAAGCGGCTCATCACCTCCAGCGCGGCCGCCGCGTTCTCCTCCTTCACTGCGAGCCGGCCCATGTGGCGGGTCTCCACGATCCGCCGGCCGGCAACGTCGCCCAGGTCGAGCGGACGGCCGTCCGCGCCGCCCGGCGCCTCGGTGGCGAGCGGCTTCGTCGGCTCGTACCAGACCCGTTCCGCCGGCACGTCCACCAGCTCCCGCTCCGGCCAGCGCAGCGCGGTCATCCGGCCGCCGAAGACGCAGCCGGTGTCCAGGCAGATGGTGTTGTTCAGCCAGGTGGCACGCGGGGTGGGCGTGTGTCCGTAGACGACGGCGGCGCGGCCGCGGTAGTCCTCGGCCCACGGGTAGCGCACCGGCAGGCCGAACTCATCGGTCTCGCCGGTCGTGTCGCCGTACAGCGCGAAGGACCGCACCCGGCCGGACGTCCGGCCGTGGTACTTCTCCGGCAGCCCGGCGTGGCAGACCACCAGTCCGCCTCCGTCGAGGACGTAGTGGCTGACCAGTCCGTGCAGGAACGTCCCCACCTCGTCCCGGAAGGCGGCGTCCTCCTTCTCCAGCTGTTCGACGGTTTCGGCGAGGCCGTGGGTGTGCTGGACCTTGCGGCCCTTGAGGTAGCGGCCGAGCTTGTTCTCGTGGTTGCCCGGTACGCAGAGCGCGTGCCCGGCCGCGACCATGCCCATCACCAGCCGCAGCACCCCGGGGCTGTCCGGTCCGCGGTCGACCAGGTCCCCGACGAACACGGCGGTACGGCCCTGTGGGTGCGCCGCGTCCACGGCCCTGCCGAGCCCGTCGCGCACCACGACGTACCCCAACCGGCCGAGCAGCGTCTCCAGCTCGGAACGGCAGCCGTGGATGTCGCCGATGATGTCGAACGGCCCTGTGAGGTGCCGCAGGTCGTTGAACCTGCGCTCCCTGACGACCTCGGCGGCATCGGCCTCCGCCTGGCCTCTGAGGTGGTGCACCTTACGGAATCCCTCGCGCTCCAAGTGGCCCATGGACCGGCGCAGTTCGCGCTGGTGGCGCTGGATGACGCGGCGCGGCAGCCCGGCGCGGTCGGCCCGCGTCGCGTTGCGCTCGGCGCACACCTGCTCGGGCACGTCCAGCACGATCGCCACCGGGAGGACGTCATGCTCCCGCGCCAGTCGCACCAGCTGGGTGCGTGCTTCCGACTGCACATTGGTGGCGTCGACGACCGTCAGCCGCCCGGCCGCCAGCCGCTTCCCCACGATGAAGTGCAGGACGTCGAACGCATCGCTGCTCGCGCTCTGGTCGTTCTCGTCATCGCTGACCAGCCCGCGGCAGAAGTCGGAGGAGATGACCTCCGTCGCCTTGAAGTGCCGGGCCGCGAAGGTCGACTTACCGGACCCGGTGGCTCCGACCAACACCACCAGCGACAGGTCCGGCACCCCGAGCGCCCGCCGCTCCACGCGCCCCACGCGCCCTTCCTCAGCCACTTCCCTCGTCTCTTCCACCGCTACTTCCACCGCAGCTTCCCGACGGTCGACGCCCGTCATACCGCACCCTCCTCCCCACTCACAGCACTGCTTCCTTCCTTATGCCTGCCGGCACCGGCGGCGGCACCCAAACCGTTACCGGCACCGGTTCCGGTTCCGGTTCCCGTTCCGGCGGCGCTTTCGCCGCGACCACCGGCTACGACTGCGACCGCGCCCGCGCCCGCACCCGCGGCTTTCCCACTGTCACCCTCCTCCGCCCTACGGAAGTGGGCGAGCTGTGTCGGCGACCCGACCTCGGGGTCGTCCGGCCCCACCGGGCCGAAGTCCACCTCGTAACCGTGCCGCGCGGCCACCTCCCGCGCCCAGCCCCGGAACTCCTCCCGGGTCCACTCGAAGCGGTGGTCCGCATGCCGCACATGCCCGGCCGGCAGCGACTCCCAGCGCACGTTGTACTCGACGTTCGGCGTCGTCACCACGACCGTCCTCGGCCGGGCCGACCCGAACACCGCGTACTCCAGCGCCGGCAGCCGCTCCGGGTCGACATGCTCGACGACCTCACTGAGCACCGCCGCGTCATATCCCTTCAGCCGCGCGTCGGTGTACGCCAGCGACCCCTGTACGAGCCGTACGCGCGCCGCCTGCCGCTCAGACATCCGGTCCAGCCGCAGCCGGCGCCGCGCCTCGTGCAGCGCCCGCATCGACACGTCCATCCCCACGATCTCGGTGAACTGCGGGTCCTTGAGCAGCGCACCGACCAACTGACCCTGCCCGCAGCCGAGATCGAGCACCCGCTCAGCCCCGGCCGACCGGAGCGCCGCGAGAATCGCCTCCCTCCGCTGTACGGCGAGCGGCACCGGCCGTTCCTCGGTGTCCGCTTCCTCGTCCACCGCGTTGTCGATCTCCTCGGCAGCCACGTCGTCCGACTCGGCCAGCCGTTCCAGCTCCAGGCGCGCCATGGCTTCCCGCGTCAGCGACCAGCGCCGCGCCAGATAGCGGCCGACGATCACCCGTTGCTCCGGATGCCCCTCCAGCCAGCCCTCACCGGCCCGCAGGAGCTTCTCGACCTCGTCGGGCGCGACCCAGTAGTGCTTGGCGTCGTCCAGCACCGGCAGCAGCACGTACAGATGCCGCAGCGCCTCGGCGAGCGTGCACTCCCCTTCCAGTACGAGCCGTACGTAGCGGGAGTCACCCCACTCCGGGAACGTCTCGTCCAGCGGCACCGCCTCGGCCAGCACCTGCCACCCCAGCGGCTGGAACAGCTTGCGCACCAGCTCCGCACCGCCCCGGGCTGGCAGCACGGGCACCTCGATGCGCAACGGCATCGCCCGCGCCACCAGCTCCGGCCGCGCCGCACACTGCCCCTTCATCGCGCTGGAGAAGACGCTCCGCAACGCCACCGCCAGCAGCGAGGAGGCCGCGTACGGGCGGTCGTTCACGTACTGCCCGAGCGCCGAGTCCGGAGCGCCGCCACGGCCCTTGCCGCGGCTCCGGCGAACCAGGGCGATGGGATCGACCTCCAGCAGCAGCGCCGCGGTACACCGTTCCGGATCCGCCTCCGGGTACAGGACATGTGCGGTGCCATGCGACGTCGAGAACTGCTGCGCCTTGTCGGGATGCTTGTGCAGCAGGAATCCGAGGTCGGTCGCGGGACGGTCGGCGCTGCCGGTGGTGGTTATCGTCAGGAACACCCGTCCGAGTATTACGGCACCGCTCCCCGATCCCCACCAGTTTTTCCAGCAGCCCCTCCCCCTGCACCACCTCGGCCGGCCGGCCCAACGCAGTTCGTTCGACTCGGCACCGCAGTCGATCCGGCTCAGCAACGCATTGGTTCGACTCGGCGCCTCGCCTGACCGACTCAGCCCAGTTGGGACTGCACCTGGTCCGAGATCAGCTGGAGGTGGTCCAGGTCATCGAGGTCCAGGATCTGCAGGTAGACGCGGGAGGTGCCGAGGGCGGCATAGCGCCCGATCTTGTCGACGACCTCCGCGGGGGAACCCGCAAGGCCGTTGGCCTTCAGTTCGTCCACATCCCGCCCGATGGCTGCGGCCCGCCGCCCCACCTCCGCATCGTCCTTGCCGACGCAGGCCACCAGGGCATTGGAGTACACCAGCTCATCTCCCTTCCTCCCGGCGGCTTCAGCAGCCGCCCGCACCCGTCCGAACTGGCGCTCACTGTCTTCGAGCGAGGCGAAGGGGATGTTGAACTCATCGGCGTACTGCGCGGCCAGCCGCGGGGTACGGGTCGCACCGTGCCCGCCGATCAGCACCGGCACCTTGGTCTGCGCGGGCTTGGGCAGCGCCGGCGACTTCTCAAGTTGGTAATAGGTCCCGTCGTAGGTGAACTCCTTTCCTGTCTCGGTGGCCCACAGGCCGGTGATGATCGCCAGCTGCTCCTCCAGCCGCGCGAACTTCTCCTTGGGGAACGGAATGCCGTACGCCTTGTGCTCCTCCTCGAACCACCCTGCTCCGAGGCCGAGTTCCACCCGGCCGCCCGACATCTGGTCGACCTGCGCCACCTGAATGGCCAGCACACCCGGCAGCCGGAAGGTGCCCGCCGTCATCAGCGTGCCGAGCCGGATCCGCTTCGTCTCACGGGCCAGGCCCGCCAGGGTGATCCAGGCATCCGTCGGACCGGGCAGCCCGTCGCCGTTGCCCATGCTCAGGTAATGGTCAGAGCGGAAGAATGCATCGAAGCCGAGATCCTCCGTGGCCTTGGCGACCTTCAGGAGCGTGTCGTAGGAAGCCCCCTGCTGGGGCTCGGTGAAGATTCGTAGGTCCATACCTCCATCCTGCACTTCTCACGGCGGACCAACCGCGGCAGTACGTCGTTGCTTGGCGTTGCTTCAGGTCGGATCGGCCCCGCCCGGTCCCGGCCGGAACCTGCTCATTCACCGCTGCCGACTGCCCGACCGCGCGGGCGGTCGATGGCCATAGGGACCTAGGGCCATAGGGATGTAGGGAGGTAGCTCTGCATACCTCGGCTGCGGCATGTGGCGCCGATGAGCGGGGAATTCAGGCCCGTCGGGGGCGGCCCCGCCCATGAGCGGGCTTCAAAGGGCACGAAAGCGACGGGCGACGGTCTATGGGTGGCGGGCCGGACCTTGGGGGGCTCGCGATGCAGAGCAATTCGTCAGCAGCAGGCGAAGTGTCAGGTGCGCAGGGTGCAAGAGGGTGCGCAGAGGCCGCCAGGCATTCCGTCGGAAGGAGTGGCGGCGCTGCATGTAACCGCTGCCGCTGCCGTCAGGGAAACCGGCGTGCCAGGGCTACCACCGTCATCGGGCTTCTTCTGCTCTCCGCAGACTTCTTCTGTGGTCGTTCTCAGGCAGGGTTCGGGTCACGCACCTCCAGCTTCTCCAGTATTCCGGTAACGCGGTCTCTCGATTCGTCGAGCGTGTCCATCGCCTCCACGCAGGTCCAGTACGTTCCTTCCTCCTCGGCCAGCAGCACCACTCCGACCAGTGCTTCGCAAACCTCGCGTAGCAGTCGACACAGCCCCGACAAGGCAGCCCTGACGTCACGCACTTCGGAGAGTTGTGCTGCCCGCAGTCCACCTCTGGCCGGCGTCGAGCGCGGCAGTCCCCCGCTGAACCGCCCGCTCGCATCACCCAGGCCTTGGGCCCGGGACCGCACCTCGTACGGTCCGCATATCGCGAGATGGCTGCCTATCGCCTCCGCCAAGGCCTGCGCCTGCCACGCCTCGACGATCACGTCCTGCACCGTGGTCGACTCCGCCAGGCCGCGCCGGCTGGCCGCGATGATCCGCACCGCGTCCATCCTCTCCCCCTCCTTCCTTCTTTCTTCGCATGCACCCCGCACTCCTTTCACTACCCAGAGTGAGGGTCAACAGCCAAAAAAGCCAGGGGAATTCGCAAATCTGTGGACAACCAAGGCGCTGTGGAGAGATCCATAACTCCAGAGAGTGATGAGAGTCCGATTTGCGCGCGGCCCGCTCCCCTCACGTCACGCAACCCCCACCCGTCACACGATCGACTCAGGGCACCAGAAAAAGCTGCAATGACCGGAAAATTCAGCATCAAGGGGGCGGCCCCGCTTCCGGAGCCGCCCTCCCCCGCCCGCTACTTCTCGCCCTCCCGGGGCCGGTCCGGCCGGGCCTGCCGGACCGCCGGGAAGCGCGTTTCGTTGCGCTCGATCTTCGCGGCCAGCGCCGACAAGGCGTCGATGCCCAGCGCCCCACAGAACTGCAGCAGATATGCCAGCACGTCCGCGACCTCGTCCTCGACCCGGCCGGCCACCCGCGGATCGGACATCACCTCCGCCGATTCCTCCGGGGTCAACCACTGGAAGATCTCGACGAGTTCCGCGGCCTCGACACTCAGCGCCGCGGCCAGGTTCTTGGGGGTGTGGTACTGCTGCCAGTCCCGCGCGGCCGCGAATTCGGCCAGTCGTCGCTGCAGCGCATGAAGATCCTCGCTCATGCTCCTAGGTGTAGCACCTGTACGCCGGGCAATCCGTCGGCGACCGAAGCGTCCCGTACCGTGCCCAGCAACCGGACGTGCCCGCGTTCCGCCATGCGCACGGCCAGCGACACCAGCTCACGCGCCTGCCTGCGGTCCATGCAACGGTCCATTCCGTCGGCCATGACGGTCATCTGCTGTTGTGCCGAGGGGATCTCCCCGGCCGGATCCATGGCCAGCACGCCCGGCCCGGTCAGCAGCACCAGCGCCAGGGCGACGAACCGCAGCTCGCCGTCGCCGAGCTGCTCGATGGGCATCTCGCCGAGCGTGCCCCGGTCGACCACGGCCTGCAGACGCCGTTCCTCCGCCACCGCTCCCTGCCCGGCCCGCCGAGTACCGGAACCGCTGCGTCCGCTGCTCGGCGGGGCCGCCGGTGCCGCCGGCGAAGGAACTGCGGTCGCCGCCTCGGCCGCCTGATCCGGCTGTCTCGGGACGGCACGCAGTCCGTCGACCGGGCCGTTGCAGGCCTCCCGTACTGCCGCGACCAGCACCGCGTGCCGTCGGGCGCATTCCTTGCTCGTCCGCTCCAGTACGGCGGGCAGGTTGTCGCAGGAGGTCCGCAGCCGCCCCTCGTCCTGCACATCGTCGGTGTCGCGGCCCCAACGTCCTGCCTCGCCACCGCCTCCGCTCCCGTTGCGGGCCCGGGCGCCCCAGCTCCCGGCCGTTGCCGTCGTCGCCGCCCCTTTTCCCGCGGCGTTGCCCGTGCCCGCCTTCTTGGCCCGGCCCCCCGTTCCGTCCGTGCCTACGGCGCCGGCCGCCATGGCCGCCCGCATCCCCCGCATGACCTCCGGCCGGGGATCGCAGACGAACGCCGAGCGCAGCGCGACCACGACCTGCTCGGCGGCCGCCAGCACGAGCCGTTGGCCCTCCGTTTTACCGGCTACGCGCAACGGCAGCAGCGACGTACCGAGACGGTCGTCGGGCAGCGGGGCGCGGGTGACCGGGGTCGTACCCGCGGTGTGCCAGGCCGCCTGCACCGCAGGACGCGCCGGGTCGGTGAGGGCGGTGGTCAGCAGGGTTTCGCCGCCGCCGGTCAACCGCTCGCCGACGATCCGGAGTTCGGGCTCGGCCTGTACGGCGAGATCGAGGTCGACCGGACCGGCCGGACCGTCGACCGTGCAGCCGATGCGGAAGCCGCGTCTCCCCTGTTCGTCGGGGCGCGACCCCGCCGGCACACACGCCGATGCACTGCCCGCGACGTCCCGTACCGCCCGGGTCAGGGGCTCCCCGCTTCCCAGGCGGGCGAGGATCTCGTACGCCTGCAGCGCACTGGATTTGCCGCTTCCGCTCTCGCCGCTCAACAGGCTGAGCGGGCCGAGCGGCAGGGTGATGCCGCGATGGGTCTTGAAGGCGGACAGCCGTAACTCGGTGACCGCCGGTCGCACACTGCCGGTATCCATGTGGGGACGCTATGCAGTGGCGCGACCGGAGAACCGTTCCGCCCGATCACTCTTCCTACGAACGGGGGATGGTCCCCGTCACCGCCTCTGCCACCTCGGTGCCGACCGGCGCCAGAAGGAAGACGTTGGTGTCAACGCGGTGCATACCGCTGCCGAGTCCGAAGACCACACCACTGGAGAAGTCCAGGATGCGCTTGGCGACGTCGGTGTCGGCGCTGCTGAGGTCCAACAGGACCGGGATCTGTGCCATCAGGTACTCGGCGACCTCGCGGGCGTCCGCGAAGGTCTGGACCCTGATGACCATGAACCGCCGCTGCTCCTCGGCCGGTTCGTCCTCGGGGAGGGCGCGGTGGTCGGGCCAGGAAGGCCACTCACTACTGCCGCGGAGCGGGACGACCTCGGCGAGCCCTTCCCACTGTTCGTCGGTGGCATCGGGGCCGTTCACCGAATCACCTCACCCAGAGGAGCAATGGCTGTCTGCGGTATCTGCATCGCGCAATTCTAGGGATAAACATACAAAGCTCGCCGGACGCGACACACGCCGCGTCACGTCCCGTTCCATCCTGCACCATGCCCGCTGACCTGTGCTGACATCTGCGGCAGATATCCTGCGTCGAGATTCTGTGTGCCCGTTCATCCCCCCTTGTGACGGAGGTCGGTTCTGTCGTGAGCTCTGAACCTCCCGGCCGTCGGCCGCGTGGCCTGCGCGGCCTGCGCAAAACCGCGAAGAAACGGCCCGCGGGGCCCCCGCCCGCCGAAAACGCAGACGGATCCCAGCCACCGGAACCGCCCGCCGAGAACGCCAGCAGCGTCATCACCGCCGCCCTGTATCGCGACGGACACCGCGTCAGCACCCACGACACACTTGCCGACGCGTTCCGGCAGCAGCGCGCCACTACGGACACCCTCGCCTGGATCGGGCTGCACCGCCCCACACCCTCCGAACTGGTCACGCTGGCCTCGGAGTTCGATCTCCACCCGCTCGCCGTCGAAGACGCCCTGGAGGCTCACCAGCGTCCCAAACTGGAACGCTACGGCGGCACCCTGTTCGTCGTGCTGCGTGCCGCGCGCTATCTGGACGACGCCGAAGAGGTCGACTTCGGCGAGCTGCACCTCTTCGTCGGGCGGGACTTCGTCATCACCGTGCGGCACGGGGGCGCACCGGACCTCACGGCCGTGCGCCGCCGCATGGAGGACGCCCCGGAGCTGCTCAAGCGCGGCCCGGAGGCCGTGCTCTACGCGATCCTCGACGCGGTCGTCGACGGCTATGCGCCGGTCGTGGCCGGGGTACAGACCGACATCGACGAGATCGAGACCGAGGTCTTCGGCGGCGACCCGCGCGTCTCCCGCCGTATTTACGAACTCTCCCGGGAGGTCGTGGAGTTCCAGCGCGCCACCCGTCCGCTGAACGGCATCCTGGAGAGCCTGACCGCGGGCTTCGAGAAGTATGCGATCGACGAGGAGCTGCGCCGCTATCTGCGGGACGTGGCGGACCACGTGCTGCACACCACGGAGCGGGTGGACGGCTTCCGGCAGGCCCTCCAGGACATCCTCACCGTCAACGCCACCCTGGTGAACCAGCAGCAGAACGCCGAGATGCGGGCCCTGGCCGAGGCGGGCTTCGAGCAGAACGAAGAGGTCAAGAAGATCTCGTCGTGGGCGGCGATCCTGTTCGCACCGACGCTGGTGGGGACGATCTACGGCATGAATTTCCAGAACATGCCGGAGCTGCACTGGGGGTTCGGGTACCCCTTCGCCATCGGGCTGATGGTGGTGGTGTGCGTGAGCCTGTACTTCATTTTCAAGCGGCGGGACTGGCTCTGAGACGTGCCGCGGGCCCGGCCCACCGTCGCGGCGCCGGCCGCGAGCCGGCTGCGCGGCGGGCGTTGTCAGTGGTGCCTCGTACGGTGGGAGCATGACTGAGCAGACATGGGCGGGGGTCCGCGAGCGGGTGCTGCGGCTGTGCTCGGCACCGTGCGCGGAGCAGGTGTTCGGGTATCACGGCCATGGGTTCGCGCTGGCCGATCCGCTCACGGCGGACGAACTGGCGGACCTTGAGCGCTCGTTGGGAGTGCGCCTGCCCGATGCGTACCGGGAGTTCCTCCGAGAGGTGGGCGCCGGCGGGGCGGGCCCGGCCTATGGCATTTTCCCCGTGCGCAGGGTGGCGGGCGGCGGTTGGGAGTGGGTGGGCGACGGAGGCAATATGACCACCCCCGCCCGTTTGCCCGAGCCCTTTCCCCAGGCCGGTCCCGATGCCGAGCTGCTCGACGCGTTGGAGGCGGAGCGGCCCGACGAGGCCGACTTCGAGAGTGCGGAGGAGTACGAGGAGGCGGAAGAGGCCTGGTGGGACCGGTGGGAGACGCTGATGTGGTCCGAGGACCGCACCGTCGGGGCGATATGTCTGTGCCACATCGGATGTGCCGAGCGCCGGTGGCTGGTGGTGAGCGGGCCGGAGCGGGGCCGGATATGGGCGGACGCCCGCTGCGACGGCGTCGATATGCAGCCCCTGCGGCTGGGCCCGGACGACGGCACGCCGGCCACGTTCCGGAGTTGGTACCTGGAGTGGCTGGAGCAGGCCGAGCGTACGACGGCGGACGCCGCGCGTACGGCTGAGGGAGCGACGACGGACGGGGCTGCGATGGCCGGACGGCACACATGACCGGCGGGCCTCATGGGGGGCGAGGTCAGCGGGCCAAGCGGCCCAGGAGGGAGGAGGCGGCGGCGATACCGGCCACGGCGGCCGCGACCAGTACGGCGTAGTCCAGGGCGAGATGGGCGTGGGTGCCGAGGAGAAGGCCGCGGAGGGCATCGACCTGATAGCTCAGCGGATTGATCCTGCTGACCGTCTGGAGCCAGCCAGGCATGATCGCCACCGGGTACAGCGCATTGGAGGCGAAGAAGAGCGGCATGGTGATGGCCTGGCCGATACCCATCAAACGATCGCGGGTGAGCACGATGCCGGCGATGGTCATCGACAGGCAGGAGAAGAAGGCCGAGCCGAGCACCACCGCCACGACCACACCGAGGAGCCGCAGCGGGTTCCAGGTCATGGCCACACCCAGCAGTGCGGCGATAACGATCACCACTACGGCCTGGACCAGCGCTTTCACCCCGGCGGCAAACGCCTTGCCGGCGATCAGGGCGGCGCGTGGGGTCGGGGTGACCAGCAGCTTGGTGAGGATGCCGGCGTCCCGCTCCCAGATGATCATGATGCCGTAGAAGATCGCGATGAACATGGCTGACTGAGCGATGATGCCGGGCGCGAGATAGTCGATGTAGGGGGTGCCACCGGTGGGGATGGCCTTGATGCGGTTGAAGGTCTCCCCGAAGACCAGAAGCCAGAGGGCGGGCTGGACGGCGCGGGTGTACAGCTCGGTCCGGTCGTGCCGCAGCTTCTGCAGCTCGACCACGCACATCGCGAGGACGCGGGCGAGCAGCACCCGCCATCCGGTACGGGCGCGGGGCGGGGCCAGCAGCAGGTCCAGCTGTCCGGCGTCGTGACGGGCGTCAGCCGACGCGGTGGGCGGTGCGGCGGGTGCTTCGGACATCGCGGAAGTCTCCTGACTGCTCGTCGAGGCCGCTGCCGGCGACGTCCCGGAAGACGTCCTCCAGCGTCGGCGCGGCATCGGACGAGCGCGACGGTGCCGCTGAGGAAGGCGGGGAGGAGAGCGAGGATGAGGAGAGCGGTGAAGCGGGGAAGTGGGGGTGTGACGTCGAGACCGGGGACGGGTGGGCCGATGTGCCCGTCGTGGCCGGGGCGGGGGCTGTCCGGCGACGGGCACGGAGGGCGGACTTGAGCTCGTCCGGTGTGCCGAGGGCACGGATCCGGCCGTGGTGCATCAGGGCGACGCGGTCGCAGTACTGGTCGGCCTCGTCCATGTAGTGGGTGGTCACGAGGACGGTCATGCCGGTGGCGGCCCGTACCGCGTTGATGTGGTCCCAGACGCTGGTGCGGGCGATCGGGTCGAGGCCGATCGTAGGCTCGTCGAGCATCAGCAGACGGGGCGCGCTGACCAGCGCCTGAGCGAGTTCGAGGCGGCGGATCATGCCTCCCGAGTACGTCTTGGCGAGGCGGTCGGCCGCGTCGGTGAGGCCGACCGCCGCCAACGCCTGGTCGACGCGTGCGGCGCGCTCGCGGCGGGAGACGTCGAAGACCCGGGCGAAGAGGGTGACGTTCTCGCGGCCGGTCAGGCCGGCGTCGGCGGACAGCTGCTGGGGGACGTACCCGAGCAGTCGACGTACCGCCATCCGCTGCCTGGCCGCGTCGTGCCCGAATACCCGCACCATGCCGGCCGGGACGGGCAGGAGGGTGGTGATGCAGCGGATCGCGGTGGTTTTCCCGGCACCGTTGGGCCCGAGCAGGCCGAAGACCTCGCCGGCGCGTACGGAGAGGTCGACGCCGTCGACGGCCCGGGTCTCGCCGAAGGCGTAGCGCAGGCCACGGCAGAGCACGGCGTCGGAGGCATCCGGGGCGGGTGCGGGGCCGGGCGCAGCGGCGCGCGATGCGCCGCCGAGGGTCTCGTCGGCGGCCTCCTCGCAGCTTTCCTCTGGGATCTCGTCGGGGACCGGGTCGGGAGTCATCAGCCCTCCGCCTCCTCGTGCAGGTTGTGGGCGAGTCTGCGCAGTGCCGGGAGAGCCGAGGCCAGGGCGGCCTGGTCGGCCTCGGAGAGCCGGGCCACCTGTTCGCGTACGAGGGCGCTCCGGCGGACTTCCCAGTCGTGCAGCCGCGCGCAGGCGGCCGGGGTGGGATACAGCAGTGCCGAGCGGCGGTCCTCCGGTGCGGTCTCACGGCGGAGATAGCCGGTCCGGCTGAGCCGGTTGACGAGGGTGGAGACGGAGTTGCCGGCGAGGTAGAGCTCCTTCGCGGCGGCCGAGACGCGGATGCCGGGGCGGGCCACGACCAGACGCAGGAGTTCCACCTCGGCGCCGCGCAGTGGGGGCGCGGTGAGACCGGCCCGCAGGCGGCGCCGGATCAGCCGTTGGACACCGGCCAGGACGTCGGCGAGCGAATCGGGGAACTCCCCCATGGCCATGCCCCGATTTTAGCTCTGAGTGCGAGCTAGCGGAGGGGCTGCACGCCCCCGGCCGTGGCGTTTCACCTCCCGAGAGCATCCCGGCGCGCGGACAGCACCGGGCCGGGGTATGAAGCCGCTCCGCTGCCGTTCAGTCGGCCTCCGGGGACGGGGGCGGAGGTGGGGTCGGCGCACCTGAGGGCGGGGCGATCTTTCCGTAGGTGCGGGACGCCGGCAGCGCCGTGTCCGCACCGGACGGCTCCGAGGAGATCCCCCCGGATGACGTCTCGGGCCGCAGGGCGTCGCGGGCGGCGCCCGGGTCCCAGCCGGTGTCCACGACGCGCTTCTGGAAGAGGACCGCGGCCCCCAGCAGCACACCGCCGATCACCAGCATCAGCACGATGCCCCCGGTGGAACCCGCCTTGGCCGCGTTGCCGATCAAGGTGCCGAACCAGCCGAAGTCGGCATCGCCGAAGGTCGTGTTCTCCTTGCCGAACGCGCCCATCACCTTGAGCAGCAGCGCGGGCAGGAAGGTGATCAGGAGGCCGTTGAGGAAGGCGCCCACAACCGCCCCGCGCCGCCCACCGGTGGCGTTGCCGTAGACGCCGGCCGCGCCGCCCGTGAAGAAGTGCGGTACGAGTCCCGGCAGAACCAGTGCGAGGCCGAACGCCGGGTGGAACGCCCAGGTGAGCACGCCGAGGCCGACCAGACCGCCGACGAAGCTGGCGAGGAAGCCGATGAGCACGGCGTTCTGCGCGTACGGGAAGACGATGGGTGCGTCCAGCGCCGGCACCGCGCCGGGCACGAGCCGGCCGGCGATGCCCTGGAATGCGGGGACCAGCTCGGCCAGGATCGTGCGCACCCCGAAGAGGATCACCGCGACCGCGATACCGAACTGGAGCCCCTGCATGACGGAGTGCATGGCGTAGTTGCCGAGGTCGGCGGCCGGGGTACCGCCGCCGGTGGCGAACGCTTTGAAGGCCGTGGCCCGGCCCGCCTTGGCCAGGTAGACCAGCGACATGATCACGTAGATCAGCACCATGGACAGCGCGGTGGCCACCATGGAGTCGCGCAGGAAGCGCAGGCCCTCGGGGAGCTTCATGTCCTCGGTGCTGCGGCTGCGCTTGCCGACGAGCCTACCGGCAGCACCGGAAAGGACGTAACCCGCGGTGCCGAAGTGGCCGATGGCGATGCTGTTGTTACCGGTGACGCGCTTCGTCCAGGGGTGGGCGAAGGCCGGCAGCACTACCAGGAGGATGCCGAGCAGCAGGCCTCCTACAAGGACCACGATCACGGAGGTCTGGCCGGAGGTGGCCAGGACCATGGTCAGCAGCGTGGCCATGAAGAGGATGTGGTGGCCGGTCAGGAAGACGTAGCGCAGAGGGGTGAAGCGGGCCAGGAGGAGGGCGACCGCGAAGCCGAGGATCATCAGCCAGGCGACCCGGGCGCCGAACTTCGCCTGGGCGATGCCGACGATCGCCTCGTTGGTGGGGATCACGCCGTGCGCGCCGGTCGCGCCCTGGATCATGCCTCCCAACGGAGCGAGCGCGCTGACGACGAGACCGGCACCCGCGCCGATCAGCAGGAAGCCCAGCGTCGCCTTGATGGCGCCGCCGACGATCTGCCCGGCGGACTTCTTGAGCGCGATGAGGCCCGCGGCGGTGAGCAGGCCGACGAGATACGCGGGTTGGCTGAGGATTTCGTTCACGAGGAACGTGGCGAGGGATATGAGCCCGTGCATGGTGCGGTCCGTCCTCCCGGTGCCGGATGGGGGTGGAGGGGTGGGGTCGGGTGGGGTCGGGTGGGGTGCAGTGAAGGTGGGGGGCGTCCGCAGTCGCGGGCGGGGCCGCGTGCGGGGAAGGCGGGCGGCTCGGACGAGGGCGGATCGAGGCGGCTCAGACGTCGTACGTATCGCGGAGTACCCGGTCGACCTCGCGGCCGCTGGTGAAGTCCTCGACGACCCTGACCGGTACGCCGACGTCGCCCAGCGTCCTGGCGATCTCCCGGGAGGTGAGGATCGCCACGGCCTCGGACGCCTTGCCCCGGGCCGAAATGGTGTCGGTTGCCTCGACCGTCACGTGCCGGGTCCATCCCCAGCGGTCGAGCACCTGCTCCAAGGTGTTCTTGAGGAAGAGACTGGTGCCGACGCCGTTGCCGCATACGGTGAGGATCTTGTGGACGGACGGGCTCCGGGACGGTTGGTGAGCTCGCTCCTCCGGTGGTGCCGCTTCCTTTCCCGGCGCCTGCGGTAGGGCCGCCGACTCCGCCAGCACCGTATGCAGCGCGTCCGGATCGGCCGCTTCCTGGAGGGCCTGCGCCGTTGCCGGGTCGGCCAGGAGCCGCGCGAGGGCGGCCAGCGCTTCCGTGTGCGCGTCGGCGTCCTGTGCGGCAAGGCCCACGACCAACGTCACCGGATCGTTCGTCTCGTGCCCGAACTCCAACGGCCGGGACAGCCGCACCCAGGAAAGCCCGGTCCTGAGGACGGCGGGTGAAGGGCGGGCGTGGGCGAAGGCGAAGCCGGGGGCGAGGACGATGTAGGGCCCGTTCTCCTCGACGTTACGGATCATCTCGGCGGTGTACCCGTCGGTCGCGGCCCCCGTCTCCACCAGCAATACGCCGGCCGTTCGGATCGCTTCCTGCCAGTCCGCCACCTGGACATCCAGGCGCACAGCGGCAAGGGGGAGAAGATCACTCAGCGCTGCCATGGCAGCGGACTCTACCTACGCCACGGTGGCCGGCGCACCGGTGCGGAAGTAGAAATTCCGGCGAGCGACGAAGTTATCCACAGCCCGGACGAGCAACCTTGACAGTCAACTCGGGTGGGAGAAGCCTTAGTTATGCATCCGGTTCCTTTCGGCAGTTGCCGGAAGTTCGGGTGATCCAGGGGATCTGGTGGGCTCAAGACACGAGGCACCAGCGGGACTTGAGGTGCTTGCGGGGCTTGAGGTCCTTGCGGGACTTGAGGGAAAGCAGACGAAAGCAGGGGGGTTCTGGGGGTACCGATGGAAACCAAGGGATAGCGAGAGATACCGAGGGATGACGAGGGATGACGAGGCGTCCCGAGGGATTCGTCCGAGCTTGAGGGGCGCCAAGGGATTCCAGGGATTCCGAGTCGGAGGGGCTGAGGGCTCTGAGGGTTCTGAGGGGCTTCAGGGTTCCGCGGGTTCTGCGGGTCTTCAGGATTCTGCGCGTTCTGAGGTGCAGAGGACCCTGAGGAGTTCCATCAGATACCGAGCAGTACAGCAATGCAGCAATGCAGCAGAACGTAAGCGGAATTGGGGGCCCGGGTTACCGGGAAACCGGGGGAATCAGGGGGACCAGGGGGGATCATGAACAGATACATGTGGGTGCGGCGTACGCCGACTCTTCGGGGCAGGTCGGGGGCACGGGCGCGGATGCGCCGGGGGGTCGCTCTCGGAGTGGCGGTGCTCGCGCTCTCGCTCCCTCTGTCGGCCTGTTCGTCGGACGGGGGAAGCGAGGCAGGTGGATCGAGTGGGGCGAGCGGGTCCGGCGGTTCATCGACGGCCGATGCGGCGTCGTCGCCCAGTTCCTCCCCCACTCCGAGCGTCGATCCGGCGTCCTACCGTCACGCCCTCAGCAACGCCCTGGGCCCGCTCAACAGCGCGCTTCAAGCTGTCGACCGGGCGCAGGAAGGAGGATCGCTGAACCGGGCGCTGGACTCGGCGGTCGGTAAGGCCGAGGCGGCCGCGGACGCCTTGGAGACCGCCCGGACACCGGAGAACGCCACGGCGGGCAACCGACAACTCGCCGTTTCGCTAAGGGCATTGGGGCAGGACCTCAGGAGTGCACGCGGAAGTGGCGGCCGCTGTGCCGACTCACCACGGGTGACGCTCGATACGGCGGAGAGCCCGAAGAGCGTGAGAGAGGCCGGCCGCGCGCTCACGAGCCTGGGGTACGACGCCACGCTACGGCTGCCACGTACGGAAAAGGCGCAGCACCGGCGGCTGGCCAATGGCGCGTTCATACGCGACAGCAGCCGGGGCGGACTGGGTCGGCTGACGGTGCGGAACGGTACGAGCGGCGATGCCGTGGTGACGTTGACCCGAGGCACGCGGACGGCCTTCTCCGTCTACATACGTAAGGGGTCCAACACCACCATACGTAGCGTCAACAGTGGTTCGTACACCGTGTACTTCACGACCGGGGAGGACTGGAACAGCCGGAAGAGCTCCTTCACCCGGGAGTGCAGCTTCGAGAAGTTCGACGACAAGGCGAATTTCCGGACCGTCCAGGTTTCCGGCGGGACGCAGTACACGGTGCTGACATTCACCCTGAACAAGGTGATCGGCGGCAATGCGACCACGAGTCAGGTGCCACCGGGCGAGTTCCCGTCGTAGGTGTGCGGTCGGCGGGGGCGCCGGCGGCGAACAGGCGCGGAATGTGAGCATCGGGCGGCTGCTGGGCTGCGACTGCGCCTGGGTATTGTGCGCCGGGTGGGTGACAGCAGCTTGTGGACTCTGGCAATCGCGGCGGTAACCGGTGGCACGGCGGTGCTGGCCAGTTGGGTCACCAGCCGTGGCAGCGCACAGGCGGCGCGGATCCAGGCGGAGATCGCCGCTCGCTCGCAACGCGCCGAGCGGCTGCGTGAAAGCCGGCGTACCGCGTACCTGGACCTGATCGAACAGACCCACCGCATGGGCGAGTTGTACTGGGAGATTTCGGCGACGCTGCGGCTACCCGGTTCCGATGACCGGACGGCGACGCTGACTGAGCTGCATGACAGGGAGGTGGCCGAGTACGCCAAGATCCGTCGCTGTGCGCGTGTCGTAGAGTTGGAGGGCCCGCCGTCGGCCGCCGCCGCGGCGCTGTCGCTCCAGAAGGCGACGGGCCCGTTCTACGCGGCCGTCCAGCAGGAGCTGGCCGGTGAGGGCGACGGCCGTGACGCGTTCGATGCCGCCTACCGCCCGTTCTGGGCGGCCCTGGAGAACTTCGTGGACGCGGCCCGCGAGGCACACCAGCGGACGGAGACCCGGGCAGTGGGCGCTTAGGGGGCGGACGCGGACGCAGACGCGGACGTGACGGCTGAGGAGGGGCACGCATGGGGCGGTGCACCGGGGGCACGTAGGAGCGCGACCTGAGGGGCGGTCTGCACCCATAACGAACCGCCACTCGCAACGGGCCTACCGGCCTACGGACCTACGGGCGGGCAACCCCGCCGTGTCAGGGGCCGGTCGGTGTCTGGCGGGCGGGGGTGGGGCGGGTGCCGCGGCCGTCGAGGAGGGGGCGGGAGGGGTTCCAGGTGTCGCCGCGGCGGCGGGCCGCCAGGCCGGAGAGAGCTTCCAGGACGATGCGGTTGCCGAGGTAGGCCGTGATGTCGGCATGGTCGTAGGGCGGGGAGACCTCGACCACGTCCATGCCGGCCAGCGGCAGTTCGAGGGCCAAGCGGCGTACCGCGTCCAGGAGTTGACGGGAGGTGAGGCCGCCCGGCTCGGGGGTTCCGGTGCCGGGGGCCATGCCGGGGTCGACGACATCGACGTCCACGGAGAGGAAGACCGCGTCGCAGTCGTCCAGGGCGAGGGCCATCGCCTCCTCCAGGCAGGCGTCGAGGCCGCGGGCGGTGATCTCGCTCATTTCGTACGAGCGCATGTGCTGGTCGGCCATCCAGTCGAGGGTTTCCGGGCCGGGCCAGTAGCCGCGCAGGCCGATCTGGAGGAAGCGGTCGCCACGGGCGGCGCCGGATTCGATGAGGCGGCGCATGGGCTGGCCGTGGCCGTGCAGATGCCCGAACTCGGTGTCGCCGGTGTCGGCGTGGGCGTCGAAGTGGATGATCGACACCCGGCCGAAGCCGTGGGTGCGGGCGACGCCGGTCACGTCGGGTAGCGCGATGGTGTGATCGCCGCCGAGGACGACGGGTATCGCGCCGCTCGCCGCGATGGTGGCCACCGCGTCCTCGATGGCCTGGATGCTGCCCTCGATGTCGCCGGCGAACATTTCGACGTCCCCGGCGTCGAGGACGCGGAGATCGGCGAGTGCGTCCACCCGCATGGCGAGGGAGGGCCGGGAGCCGTCATGGGCGTTGTAGTCGGTGGCGCGCATGGCCTGGGGACCGAAGCGGGTGCCGGGGCGGTGGCTGACTCCGCCGTCGAACGGTGCACCGATGATCACCACGTCGGCGTCGCGGTAGGTCTCCGGCTCGTCGAGGGTGCATCGCTCCACCCCCAGGAAGGTGATGTCGGGGCCGAACATCGAGCCGTAGCGGGGCATGGCGTCCATCCATTCCTTGAAGGCGGGGATCGGCGGTCGGGACGGGTTGACGTGGCGGGGTGGCATGACGGGTTGACGTCGCGGGCTGATGTTAAAGTCAGCGGCTGGGCGGGCCCTGACGTTAACGTCAGGAGGTGGGGGTGGGCAATACCCGGTGTGGAAGGATCGGGCCATGGGTTCCACGGACCGTCGCGCAGAGGTGGGTCGTCAGACGGCCGACGTTGATCGACAGGTTGATCGCCAGGTTGATCGACCGGCAGCAGAGGTGGATCGGCACGAGCAGGTGGACCGGCGGGGGCGGGTGTTGGATGCCGCCGTCGAGTTGATCGCCCGGGACGGTTTCGACGGGGTGCGGATCGCGGATGTGGCGCGTCAGGCAGGGGTCTCGACGGCGCTGGTGCACTACCACTTCGCCAATCGGGCCCAGCTGCTGACCGAGGCTCTGACGCACTCGCTGAGCCGGGCCGAGCAGCGGCTGGCCCGTAGCGCCGGTGAGGTGGGGCGGGCCGGTGCGGACCGGCGGCTGGCGGATCTGATCGACTTCGCGCTGCCGTTCACCGACGACGATGTGCGGGAGGCGCGGCTGTGGGCGGAGCTGGAGTCGCGGGCGGCCGGCTCGCCGGAGCTCGCCGAGGCGCTGGCGCGGCTCAACCGGCGTACGGAACAGCCGGTCGCCGAGGCGGTGGCCGCGGGGCTGGCCGAAGGGATTTTCCACGACTGCGTGCCGGCCGAGGTGGCCACGGCGGCGCAGGCGTTGCTGGCGGGGCTGTCGGTACGGCTCACCGCCCATGACCCGGGACTGGATCTGGCCGGCGTACGGGAGTTGGCGGGGCGTCAGCTCTCCCGGTTGGTGGGGTACGCGGGGGTGCTGCCGTTCCGTCCGTTGTCGGCGGTGCTACCGGAGTCCGGCAGCGGTGCCGCCACTGCCCCTGATGCCGCCACCGCCCCTGATGTCGTCACTGCCACCGGCACCGGCACCAGCACCCACGCCGACACCGACAGCGTGGCAGAGCGGGGGGAGTCGGCGGGCGCCGGGCGGGCCGCGGTGGGTCGGCGGCGGCGCGCTGCCCGGAGGCCGGCCGCAGGGCACTGAGGCCAGCCACGAAGCCCTGGCGCGACGCCCTCCCCGAACGGCCCCTCCGCCCCACACACACCGGCCCCGGCTCCTCCCTCGCACCGATTCCTGGGCCACGCCAGCCCCTCCCCCGCACCGGCCCCTCCCCCCCACCAGCCGCTACGGCGCCCCCTGGGGCGCGATTGCCAGGATGGCCACGTCGTCGTGGAAGGTCCGGGTGTGGCGGGGCAGATCGGTGTTGAGGAAGTCGACGACGTCGGCGGGGCCGGGGGCGGGCCGGCCGGTGAAGTGGTGGCGGAGCCGGTCGAGGAGGGGGTAGAAGGCGCCGTCGTGGTCGCGGGCCTCGATCAGGCCGTCGGTGCAGAGGAGCAGCACGTCGCCGGGGGCGAAGCGGTGGGTGTAGGCGGTGGCGGTCACATCGGCGAGGGCGCCCAGGCCGAGCGGGAGGGCAGGGGGCCCGAGGAGGGGGGTCACCTCGCCGTCGGAGATCAGTACCGGTTCGATGTGGCCGTGGTTGACGATCGTCACCTCGCCCGCCACCGCGTCGTACTCGACCAGGACGGCGGTGACGAAGAGTTCGTCGTCGTGCAGTTCGGCGGCCTCGCGGGCCAGCCGGCGTTCCATCCGGGCCGCGACGCCGATCAGGTCCCCCTGGTCGTAGGCGGCCTCGCGGAAGCTGCCGAGGATGTCGGCGACGGTGCGGACGGCCCGTAGGCCCTTGCCGCGGACGTCGCCGATGATGGCGCGTTCGCAGGTCTTCGTGGCGCGGATGTCGTAGAGGTCGCCGCCGACCATGGTGCCGACCTCGCCCGAGCGGTAGAGGCCGGCCGCGAGCACGTGTCCGACCTGGTGCGGGACCGGCCGGAGCAGGGTGCGCATCAGGGCCTCGGCCACCGAGTTGGCGCGGACCAGCGACTGCTCCTGGCGGCGGCGGTGGGCGGCCAGCGCGATGCCCAGGACGCCGACGAGGGCGGTGGCGATGTAGGCGGCGACGTGGTGGTTCTCCCAGAGCTGGTGGATGTTGTGGCCGGTGCAGCAGGGGGTGCCGGCGATCACGCCTTCGAGTACGAGGGTGAAGGTGGTGACCGCGGCGACGCTGAGGGGGCCCAGGGTGTAGGCGGCGACCACGGGGAGGGCGATGAGCAGGAAGCTGACCGCCCATTCGGTGGGGGTGACGGTTTCGAGGAGCAGGACCAGCGCGACGTAGGCGACCGGCAGCCAGCGCATCCAGGCCGGCGGGCGGGGGACCTCGAAGCCGCTGTTCTCCACGATCGCGGCGCTGCGGGGTGCCGGGTGACCGCGGCCCGGCCGGCGGTCGCCGCGGATCCGTTCCATGACCGGCCGGGGTGACCCGTCGGGCCCCGAACCGTCCGTCCCCGACCTGTCCGTCCCCGACCTGTCCACCACGGGCTCCTGACGACCGTGAGCACGGTCATTCGACCGTGCTCAAGGCCCTTCAGCGTCGCGTGCCCGAACGGTCCGGACCGGTCATTACGCCACCTGCGGCATGTCACACCGCACGGGCCCGGACCCACCTGAGGGACGGAACAGCCGGACAGCAACCGGGCAGCAGCCGGGCGGGGCTGTCGCCGGCCCGTCAGGGGAGTTCGAACGGCAGCTCCAGGCCGGCGAGGGTGGCGGTGCAGCCGCAGGTGCGTTCCTTGGGGAGGCGGTCGAGGGTTTCCAGGATGAGGGCGCGCAGTCGTTCGGTGTTCTGGGCGAAGACCTTGAAGACCTCTTCCTGGGAGACGCTCTGGTGGGCGTCGATGCCCGCGTCGTGGTCGGTGACCAGGGCCACGGCGGTGTAGCAGAGGGCGAGTTCGCGGGCGAGGACCGCTTCGGGGTGGCCGGTCATGTTGACCAGGGACCAGCCGGCCGCGGCGTACCACTGGGATTCGGCGCGGGTGGAGAAGCGGGGTCCCTGGATGACGACCATGGTGCCGCCGTCGGTGGCTTCGGTGCCGGTGGCGGCGGCCGCCTCCAGGACCGCTTCCCGGCCGTGCGCGCAGTAGGGGTCGGCGAACGAGACGTGGACCGCGCCCCGCTCGTAGTAGGTCTGGGCGCGGCCGCTCGTGCGGTCCACGAGCTGGTCGGGGACGACGACGGCGCCGGGGCCCAGTTCGGGGCGGAGCGAACCGACCGCGCAGGGAGCGAGGATCTGGCGGACGCCCAGGGAGCGCAGCGCCCACATGTTGGCGCGGTAGTTGATGCGGTGCGGGGGTACGGCGTGGCCGCGGCCGTGGCGGGGCAGGAAGGCGACGCGACGGCCGCCGATCTCGCTGAGGGTGATCGCGTCGGACGGTTCGCCGTAGGGGGTGTCGACGGTGATGCGTTCGGCGTCGGCGAGGAGTTCGTAGAAGCCGCTGCCGCCGATGACGGCGAGTTCGGCGGCGGGGGTGGCGGTGGTGGTCATGTGTCCTGTCTCGGTGGGTGGGCCGGGAGGTCGGTCAGGCGGCCGGGGGTGGCGGTGCGGGCGGGAGGTGGTGGAGCCCGGTGAGGTCGCCGTGGACGGGATGGCCCGCGACGGACCGGCCGCGGGGGTCGTCCGGGCGGCGGACCGCCGCGGTCTGCCAGCCGGCCGCGGCCGCGGCGTCGAGTTCGTCGCGGACGTCGCTGAGGAAGAGCGTTCGTCCGGGCGGGACGGCCAGGGTGCGGCTGATGGTGCGGTAGGAGTCCGGTGCGCGTTTGGGGCCGGCGGTGGTCAGGTCGAAGTATCCGTCGATCAGGCCGGTCAGGTCACCGTGGTTGCTGTGGGCGAACCAGTCGCGCTGGGCCGCCACCGAACCGGAGGAGTAGATGTGGCGGGCGATGCCGGCCGCCCGCCAGCGGGTGAGCGCCTCGGGTACGTCGTCGTAGACGTGGCCGCGCAGGGTGCCGTCGGCGTAGCCGGCCGCCCAGATCTCGCCCTGGAGGGCCTTGAGCGGGGCGGCCTTGACGTCGGCGTCGGCCCAGGCGTGCAGGGCGTCGGCGGCGCCCGCCTCGTCGAGGTCGGGGGTGCCGGTCCCGGTGCGCACGCCGTCGAGGATCTCGGTCCAGCGGGGCTCGCCGCGGTGGGCGGCGAGCCAGCCGGCGATCCGCTTGCGGGCGTACGGGAAGAGCACGGTGTGGACGTGGTCGGCCGAGCCGGTGGTGCCCTCGATGTCCAGGACGACGGCGCTGACGGGGGCACTGACGGGAACACTGACGGAGGCACCGGCCGGGGTGTGCGGCGGGGTGCCGGGGGTGGGCCGGTCGGTCATGGGGCCGCCGGTTCGGGCGTGCCGACGAGTGCGTCGAGGGTGGGGAAGGAGCGGGCGAGCGGGTCGCCGGTGAAGTCGCCGACCCAGCCGTCCTCCTCCTCGAAGAAGCGGATGGCGGTGAAGTCGGGGCGGGTGCCCATGTCGAACCAGTGGCGGGTGCCGGCCGGTACGGAGAGCAGGTCGCCCGCTTCGCAGACCGTGGCGAAGACCTGGCCGCCGAGGTGGAGGTAGAAGCAGCCCCGGCCGTGGGCGAAGAAGCGGACCTCGTTCTCGGCGTGCCGGTGTTCCTCCAGGAAGGTGGTGCGGGCCTTGGCGGCCTGCTCGGCCTGGGCGGGGTCGTCGCTGGGGTGCAGGCGGGCCACGTCGATGAGGCGGAAGCCCTCGCGGGCGCTGAGTTCGTCGACCTCGGCGCGGTAGCGCTGCAGGATCTCGTCGCTGTCGTCGTGGGGCGTGACCGGGCCGCGGACCGGCCAGTGGCGCAGTTCGACGCCGTGGCCGGCGAGGGTCCTGGCGATGACCGTGGTGTCGGTGGTGCGCAGCAGCACGGTGTCCGGTGCGTCGTCCGGCATCAGCTGAAGGAGCGTCATGCGGGGTTTCCTTCCGGTGTCGGGGCGGGCCGGGCCGGCCAGTTGCCGTCGTCGAGCAGGACGAGCCGGCAGATCGCCTCCAGGCACTCCAGCCGGTTGCGGGCCTGGGCCAGGTCCCGGCCCCAGACGGTGATGCCGTGGTCGGCGATGAGCAGCGCGGGCGGTGCCTCGGGCCGGTCCTGGAAGTGGTCCGCCACCTCGGTGGCTATCCTCCCGACATCCGCGTGGTTGGGGAAGACGGGCACGTGGGTGGCCGCCGGGTCGGCCAGTCCGAGGCCCTTGAGGAGTTCGAAGGCGCGCAGCGGGAGCGGGGCCGGGCCGGTGCCGGGGGCGGCGGTCTCGCGGGCCCAGCGGCCGGCCACGGCGGTGGCGTACGGGGCGTGCACGTGGATCACGGCGCGGGCGTCGGTGGTGCGGTAGACGGCCGCGTGGACGGCGGTTTCGGCGGACGGCCGGGGGCCGTCGGAGGCGAGCGGGTCGGCGGTCTCGGCGTGCACGGCGACCAGGTCACGGGCCGTCAGGTCGCCCTTGTCCCGGCCGCTGGCGGTGATCAGCGCGGTCTTGGGGTCGGTGGCGGAGCGGACCGAGATGTTGCCGGAGGTGCCGGGCATCCAGTCCCGTTCGTACAGCGCCCGGGACATGGCGGCGACTTCGGCGGCGAGTTGCCCGTCGTCGGGGAGGTCCGCGCCGGGAGCGGCCACGGTCGCCTCGCGGGGGCGCTGCACCCGGGTCTCGGAGACGATCGCGGTGATCAGCTCGCCGGGGGTGACGTCGAAGGCCGGGTTGAAGACGGCGGTGCCGGCCGGGGCGACCGGGGTGCCGGCGAACTCGGTGACCTCGGTCGCGGCGCGTTCCTCGATGGTGATGCCGGCGCCGGTGGGCAGTGCGGGGTCGCGGGTGGATTCGGGGGCGATGACGAGGAAGGGCACCTGGCTGCGGTCCGCGGCGACGGCGAGGCCGTAGGTCCCTATCTTGTTCGCGACGTCGCCGTTGACGGCTATCCGGTCGGCGCCGACCAGGACGCAGTCGACCAGGCCGGTGGCGATCGCGGCGGCGGCCGCGGAGTCGACGCACACCCGGTGCGGTACGCCCGCCTCGCGCAGTTCCCAGGCGGTGAGCCGGGCGCCCTGGAGCAGCGGGCGGGTCTCGTCGACGAGGACCTCGGCGACCCGGCCGCGGGCGGCGAGTTCGAGGATCACGCCGAGGGCGGTGCCGACCGCGGTGGTGGCCAGCCGGCCGGTGTTGCAGTGGGTGAGCAGTCGCAGCGGGCGGTCCGGGAGCAGGTCGTCGAGGAGGTCCGCGGCGCGCCGGACCATCGCGCCGTTCACCTCGGCGTCCTCGCGCAGCATGGCCAGGCCCTCGTCGAGGACGGCCTGCCGGCCCTCGCCGAGCCGGGCCAGGACCCGGTGGACGGCCCATTCGAGGTTGACCGCGGTCGGGCGGGCGGCGGCCAGCCGCCGGGCGTCGGCGCGTACAGCCTCTTCGTCCAGGGTGCCGTCGGGGTGGCGGTGGCGGTGTGCGGAGAGGGCCACGCCGAGGGCGCCGGCCAGGCCGATGGCCGGGGCGCCGCGGACGGCGAGGGTGGTGATGGCCTCGATGGTCTCGTCGACCGTGCGCAGCCGTAGTTGCCGGTGGGTGTGCGGCAGGACGCGCTGGTCGACGGTGACGATGGCACCGTCTTCCCAGTACAGGGAGGGCTGACCGGAGTTCACGGGCCTGTCACCGCCTTTGTGCGGACCGGATGTCCTTGTACCGGATTTCCTTGGGGGAAAAGGTAGTTGGGTCGCGTGGCGGCGGTGTTGCCGCGGTGTTTCCGCGGTCCGGTCTCCGGGGGGCGTCGGCGGCGGGGCATGCTCCTCCTTGCGGCGGGTGGGCGGGGCCGTGGCAGGGGTCAGGCCGGTGGGGCCGCCGCCTTGAGGGCGGCCTCGACGACGGGGCCGACCTCGGGCATGGCCGCGGCGGTGACGATGCCGGTGTGGTCGGCGCGGACGGCGACGGTGTCGACGCGGCCGTCGAGGAGCGGCTGCCAGGTTTCCGAGGCGGGGCCGGCGGGGTGATGGCCGGCCGCCGCGTCGAAGCAGAGCACGGGTCCGGAGTAGCGGCCCGGCCGGTGTTCGGCCAGGGCCCGGACGTTGTGCCGGGCGACCTCGACGAGCCGGCCGACGGTCCGTTCGTCGAGGGAGCCGAGGGCGCTGCCGGCGGTGCGCAGCGCCTCGTGCAGGGCGGCGGCCGGGGGCAGGCCGGTGCCGTCCGGTGCCTCGGCGGTGATGCCGTCCAGGGCGAGCGGCACCAGAGTGCGCGGGTCGAGGGTGGTGCCCCAGCCGAGGACATCGCCGGGGTAGGCGTCGAGGAGGACCAGCAGGGCGGGCGGTTCGCCCTGTGCCGCCAGGTCGGTGGCGATCTGCTGGGCGACCGTGCCGCCGAACGACCAGCCGGCGAGGACGTACGGGCCGTGCGGGCGCAGGGCGCGGATCCGGGCGAGGTAGCCGGTCGCGAGGTCGGCGACGGTGCGCGGGCCGGGGTTGCCGTCGGTGAGCCGGGGGTCCTGGAGGGCGTGCACCGGGTGGCCGGCCGGGACGTGCCGCAGCAGCGGGGCGTAGGCCCAGCTCAGGCCGTTGGCGGCGGGGATCAGGAAGACCGGGGGGAGGTCGCCGTCGGCGCGGAGGGTGAGCACCTCGCCGAGCTCGGTGCCGGTGCTGCCGGCGGCCGCGAGGGCGCTGAGTCCGGCCACGGTCGGGGCCCGGAAGAGGTCCTGGACGCCGAGTTCCACGCCGAGCACCGAGCGGATCCGGTGGACCAGGCGGGTGGCGAGCAGGGAGTGCCCGCCGAGTTCGAAGAAGCCGTCGTCGATGCCGACCGGGGGCAGGCCGAGGACTTCCCCGAAGAGGCGGCACAGTACGACCTCGCGGGGGCCGCGCGGGGCCCGGCCGTGGGGGGCCGCGGCGAACCGCGGGGCGGGCAGCGCACGGCGGTCGAGTTTGCCGTGGGGCGTCAGCGGGAGGGCGTCGAGGGTGAGGAGCGCGGCGGGCACCATGTAGTCGGGCAGCCGGGCGGCCAGTTGGGCACGGAGGGCGGCGGGGTCGGGGGCGGGGGCGTCCGGTTCGGGCACGACGTAGCCGGCCAGCAATTTCTCGCCGGCGGGGTCGGTGCGGACGGTGACGGTGGCCTGGCGGACGCCGGGGAGGGCGGCGAGCGCCGTCTCGACCTCGGCCGGTTCGATCCGGTAGCCGCGGATCTTGACCTGGTCGTCGGCGCGGCCGAGGAAGAACAGCCGGCCGCGGGTGTCCCGGCGGACGAGGTCGCCGGTGCGGTACATCCGCTCGCCGGGGGCGCCGTAGGGGCAGGCCACGAAGCGTTCGGCGGTCAGTGCGGCGCGGCCGGTGTAGCCGCGGGCCAGGCCCGCGCCGGCCAGGTAGAGCTCGCCCACGACGCCGGCGGGGACCGGGCGGAGCGCCTCGTCCAGGACGTGGGCCCGGGTGTTGTCCATCGGGCGGCCCAACGGGACGGTGCCGTCGGCGCGTTCGCCGGGCTGCCAGGACGTCTGGGTGACGCACAGGGTGGTCTCGGTCGGGCCGTACAGGGCGCGGACGGCGGTGTCGGGGCAGGCGGCCAGGACCCGGGCGACGGCCTGTCCGGACACCGCGTCGCCGCCGGTCAGCACCTCGCGTACGGGCGCGAAGCAGTGCGCGTGGTCCTCGGCGACGGTGCGGAACAGCCCGGCGGTCAGATGGACGTGAGTGATCTGGTGGCGGGTGATCAGCCGGGTCAGGGCCGGTCCGTCGAGTGCGCCCGGGGGTGCGACGACCACGCAGCCGCCGTTGAGGAGCGTCACCCAGATCTCGTAGGTGGCGGCGTCGAAGGCGTGCGGGGCGTGGAAGAGCACCCGGTCGCCGGGGCCGAGGCCCCAGCAGGAGTCGCGGGCCAGGTCGAGGACGCCCTGGTGGGTGGTGCCGATGCCCTTCGGCTCGCCGGTCGAGCCGGAGGTGTACATCACGTAGGCGAGGTGGTCGGGGTGGACGGCGGGCGGTGCGGCGGGCCGGCCGCGGTCCGTGGTGGGGCGGGCGCCGGGGGTCAGGACGGTGTGGCCGGTGGCCACCGGGTGGTCCCGGTGCGCGGGGTCCGCGAGCAGCACCGGACTGCCGGCCTCCGCCAGGGCCGCCCGGAGGCGGGCTTCCGGGTGGTCGGGGTGCAGCGGCAGGTAGGCGGCGCCGGCCTTGAGGACGGCGAGCTGGGCCACCAGGAGGTCGGCGGACCGCTCCATGAGCAGCGGGACGGCGGTGTCGGGGGCCACTCCGGCACGGACCAGGTGCCGCGCCAACTGCTCGGCGCGGTGGGCGAGTTCGGCGTAGGTCAGCGCGGTGTCGCCGTGGACCACGGCGGGGGCGTCGGGTGCGGCGGCGGCCCGGGCGTCGAAGGCCCCGACGACGGTGCCGGGTGCGGACGGCCGGACGGTGCCCTGCCAGTCGCGGCCGACCTGCTCGTGTTCGGTGGCGGAGAGCAGGTCGAGGGCGCCGATGTGCGCCTGTGGGTCGGCCGCGGCCCGGTCGAGCAGCCGGAGCAGCCGCTCGCCCAGGGCCTGGGCGGTGGGCTCGTCGAAGAGGGCGGTGCTGTAGGTGAGGGAGAGTTCCAGCAGGTCCTGGTCGGGCCGCTCGTCGAAGGCGAACTCCAGGTCGAACTTGGCGCCCTGGGCCTGCGCGCGGTCCGTGACGCAGGTCGCGCCGGCCAGTTCCAGCCCGAGGTCGCCGCCGTACGCCCAGGACAGCATCACCTGGAACAGCGGGTGCCGGGAGAGCGAGCGGGGTGGCTGGAGTTCCTCGACGAGCCGGTCGAAGGGCACGTCCTGGTGGCTGAAGGCCGCGAGGTCGGTGTCCCGTACCCGGGCCAGCAGGTCGTCGAAGGTGGGGTCGCCGGAGGTGTCGGTGCGCAGCACCAGCGTGTTGACGAAGAAGCCGATCAGTTCGTCGAGGGTGTCGTCGGTGCGACCGGACACGACGGTGCCCAGCGGGATGTCGGTGCCCGCGCCCATCCGGGTCAGCAGGGCGGCCAACGCGGCCTGGGTCACCATGAGTTCGGTGGCGTGGCCGGTGCGGGCGAGGTGCCGGATGCCGGCGCGGGTGGCGGCGTCGACGGGGAGGCGCAGGGTGCCGTGGGCGGTGCCGGCCGTCGCCGGGCGGGGGCGGTCGGCGGGCAGCGGCAGTTCCTCGGGCAGGTCGCGCAGGGCGGTGCGCCAGTGGGCCAGTCCGCGGGCGACCGGGGAGCCGGGCACGGACTCCTCGTCGAGTGCGGCGCGCTGCCACAACGCGAAGTCGGCGTACTGGACGGGCAGTGGCTGCAGGTCGGGGGCCCGGCCGTGCAGCCGGGCGGCGTACGCGGTGGACAGGTCGCGGCCGAGCCGGCTCACCGACCAGCCGTCGCAGGCGATGTGATGCAGTGCGAGGACGAGCACCCACCGGTCCGGCGCGGTCCGCAACAGCTCGGCGTGCAGCGGGATTTCGGCGGTGAGGTCGAAGACGTGGGCGCTCGCGGCGGCCACCGCAGCGGGCAGGGTGTCCGGGGTGCGGTCGGTCACCGGCAGGTCGATGCGCACCTCGTCGGCGGGCAGCACCCGCTGGGTCGGCTCGCCGTCCCGCTCGCCGTAAAGGGTGCGCAGTGCCTCGTGGCGGGTGACGACGTCGCCGAGTGCGGCGGCCAGTGCGCGGTGGTCGAGGGTGCCGGTGATCCGGGTGACGACCGGGATGTTGTAGGTGGCGCCGGGGCCGGCGAGGCGGTCGAGGAACCACAGGCCGCGCTGGCCGGAGGAGAGCGGTACGGGGTCCGGGCGGGGCGTCACCCGGGTCACGGGGTGGTGCACGGGGTCGTCGGCGGCGAGGTGGGCGGCGAGCTTGGCGACCGTCTGGGCGCCGAACAGCGCCCGCACCCCGATCTTGATGCCGAGCACCGCCCGGATCCGGTTGATCAGCCGGACGGCGAGCATCGAGGTCCCGCCGCGGGCGAAGAAGTTGTCGTCGGCCATGATGTCGGGGGCGTCGAGGATCTCGGCGAACAGACCCCGGAGGATCTCCTCGCGCGCGCCGCGCGGACCGTGCGGGGCGGCGCCGGTGCCGTCCAGTGTCATCGGGAAGACCTCATCCCATTGCGCTCTTCCGGAATTGCAAAAGGAATGTGTGGAAAGGCGATGCGGCGGTCATTCAACCGGCCGCGGGGAATCCGCACAAGCAAGGTCCGGTGTCCCGCCGGCGGGACACCGAGGGTTCCTTGACACCCCTTCCGGCACCGACCTACGTTGCCGAGCGCCGTCGCCGGACCGCGGTGGAAGCCGAATGCCGATCCGGGTCAACTCATCCGTGCCGAAAGGGGATTCGGCTTGCCGGAAGCGCCGAGCACCATCACATCGGTATTCGCCGCCCGGGTGGGCGAGAAGAAGGACGCGCCCGCGGTCGGGGGCGGCGGCGGTGCCGCGCTGTCCTACGGTGCGCTCGACGAACGCAGTGACGCCCTCGCCCGCGCGCTGGCCGGCTGCGGCGTCCGGCCCGAGGACCGCATCGGCATCCTGATGGAGCGCGGCCCGGACGTCGTGGTCGCCCTGCTCGGCACGCTGAAGGCCGGTGGCGCCTACGCCCCGCTGGACGTCCGCTCCCCCGCCGCCCGGCTGCGGACGGTGCTCGGCGAGTGCGGTACCCGCCTGGTGCTGGTGGACACCGCGGAGCGGGCCGCGGCGCTGCGCGCGAGCTGCGCCGAGGACCCCACCGGCGCGCTCGCCGGGGTGGCGGTCCGGGTCGTCGGGGAGCTGCTGGACCGCGCGCCGGCGGACGCCGTGGCGCCGCCGCCGCCGGTGCTGCCGCAGCAACTCGCCTATGTCATCCACACCTCGGGCTCGACCGGCCGCCCGAAGGGCGTGGCCATCAGCCACCGGGACGTGGTGGAGTTCGCGGCCGACGGCTGCTGGGCGGGTATCGACGCGCGGGTGCTGCTGCAGTCGCCGCTGGAGTTCGACGCGTCGGTGTACCAGATCCTGGTGCCGCTGCTGCGCGGCGGGACGGTGGTCGTCGCGCCGCCGGGGCGGCTGGATCCGGCCACGCTGGTGCGGACCCTCGCCGCGGAGCGGATCACCTCCACGTTCATCACCCCGTCGATGTTCAACCTGATGACGGAGGAGTCCCCGGACGCCTTCGGGCACGGCTGCCAGGTGTGGATGGGCGGCGAGGTGGCCTCGCCCAGCGCGGTCGCGCGGACGCTTGTGGCCTCCGGCCCGGGGTCGGTGGTCAATGTGTACGGGCCGACCGAGGTGACCGTCTTCGCCACCCGGCACCTGGTCACGGAGGTGGGCGACGGGCCGGTCCCGATCGGCACGGCGCTGGCCGGCGTGCGCACCCATGTGCTGGACGAGCGGCTGCGGCCGGTCGGCCCGGGCGAGGTGGGTGAGCTCTATCTCGCCGGGCGGGGCGTGGCCCGGGGCTACTGGGGGCGGCCGGAGCTGACCGCCGGCCGGTTCGTGGCGGACCCGTTCGCGCGGGACGGCAGCCGGATGTACCGCACCGGTGATCTGGTGCGGTGCCGCGCGGACGGGCTGCTGGAGTACTTCGGCCGCGAGGACAACCAGATCAAACTGCGCGGATTCCGCATCGAGCTCGGGGAGATCGAGCACCAGCTGACCCGCCGTGACGACGTCGCCCGGGCGGCGGTCGTTCCGCTGCCCGACCACCACGGTGGCAAGAACCTGGTCGGGTACGTCGTCCCGGCCGCGCCGGCCACCGCCGCGACCGTCGGGGAGGACTGGCCGGCCCGGCTGCTGGACGCGCTGCGGCTGGCCCTGCCCGGGCACATGGTCCCCGCCGCCTGTGTGGTGGTGGACCGGCTGCCGCTGACCAACAACGGCAAGCTGGATGTGCGGGCGCTGCCGGCGCCGGTGTTCGAGGGTGCCGGGCGGGCCCCGCGCAACGAGACCGAGCGGCTGCTGTGCCGGGTCTTCGCGGACGTGCTGGGCGTGGACCGGGTCGGCATCGACGACAGCTTCTTCGCGCTGGGCGGGCACTCGCTGACCGCGACCCGCGCGGCGGCGGGCATCGGGGCCGCGCTCGGCGTCCGGCCGGGCCTGGAGGACCTGTTCGCGGCGCCGACGGTCGCCGGGCTGGCGGCGCGGCTGGAGCACCGCAAGGAGGCCGGGCCGGCGGCCCGGGTCCCGCTGGTGCCCGCCCCGCGCGCGGGCCGCGCCGAACTGTCGCCCGCGCAGCGGCGGTTGTGGCTGCTCTACCAGCTGATGGGGGACGCCGATCCGGGCTACCACATCCCGCTGGTGCTCCGGCTGCCCGGCCCGGTGGACACCGATGCGCTGCGCGCCGCGCTGACCGATGTGACGGCCCGTCATGAAAGTCTGCGGACGGTCTTCCCCGCCGACGGCGAGACCTCCTACCAGATGGTCCTCGACCCGGCCGACGCCCGGCCGGGACTGACCGTCACCGACTGCCGGCCGGCCGAGGTGGACGGGCTGCTGTCCCGCGCCGTCCGCGCCCCGTTCGACCTGGAATGCGAGCTGCCGCTGCGCTCGGTGCTGTTCCGCACCGGCGAGGAGAACGTACTGCTCGTGGTCTTGCACCACATCGCCGCCGACGGCTGGTCCTTCACCCCGCTCTTCCGCGATCTGTCCCGGGCGTACGCCGCCCGGCGCGCGGGCACGGTGCCCGATTTTCCCCCGCTGCCGGTCCAGTACCGGGACTACGCCGCCTGGCAGCACCAAGTCCTCGGCGACCGCGACGATCCGGACAGCCCGCTCGCGCAGGCGCTGGCCCACTGGCGTGCCGCGCTGGCCGGGATCCCGCAGTGCACGCCGCTGCCCGGTGACCGGCCGCGCCCGGAGGTGGCCGGCGGCGCGGGCGACGTGGTGGAGTTCGTGATCCCCGCGGAGTTGCGCCGGGCGCTGGACGAGCTGGCCCGGACCAGCGGCTGCACGCTGTTCGTGGTGCTGCAGGCCGCGCTGGCCGGGCTGCTGACCCGGCTGGGCGGTGGTGAGGACATCGTGGTGGGGGCCCCGACCGCGGGCCGCGCGGACGAGGCGCTGGACGATCTCGTGGGCTTCTTCGTGAACACCGTCGTGCTGCGCACCGACACCTCCGGCGATCCGTCGTTCGGCGAGCTGCTGCACCGGGTGCGGCAGGCGTGGATCCCCGCCTACGCCCATCAGGACGTCCCGTTCGACCTGCTGGTGGAGGCGGTCAACCCGCCGCGGAGCCTGGCCCACCACCCGGTGTTCCAGATCGCGTTCGGGCTGCTGAACACCGCCGGGTCGGCGCTGGTGCTGGACGGCACCGCCCATGAGTGGCGGCTGGCCGGCTCCGGCGCGGCCCGCTTCGACCTGGCCTTCGACCTGGTGAGCCGGACGGCGCCGGACGGTGCGCCGGGTGCGCTGGACGTCAGCCTGGAATACGCGACCGAGTTGTTCGACCGTGCCACCGTGCAGCGGCTGGCGGACCGTTACGTCCGGCTGCTGCGCGAGGTGGCCGCCGATCCCGACCGGCGGCTCGGCGCACTCCCCCTCGATCCTCCTGAAAGGTCATCGTCATGAATCCCTTCGACGACACGGACGGTACGTTCAAGGTCCTGGTCAACGCCGAGGGCCAGTACTCCCTGTGGCCGGCGTTCGCCGAGGTCCCGGAAGGCTGGGAGGTGCGGCTGGACGACCGCGGGCGGGCGGAGTGCACCGCGTACATCGAGGAGCACTGGACGGATCTGCGGCCGGCCTCCCTGGTGGCGGCGATGGCCGCGGCGCAGGACGGCAGGGGCTGACCCGGGATGTCCGCGACGACCTCGGTCCCCGCCGGACCGCTCCGTCAACTCCGCCTCGATCACCTGGGTTTCGCGGTCGGTGACCTGGCAGCGGCCGCGGAGCCGTTCACCGCGTGCTACGGCTTCGGCGTCCTGGACCGCTTTCCCACCGCCTCGGGTGCCCCGGGGGACGGGGTCCGTACGGTGGCGGTGGGTGCCGGCGGCATCCGGCTGGTGCTGACCGCCGCGCAGGACGCCGGGCATCCGGCCGCCCGGTACGTCGCGCGCCACGGCGACGGGGTCCGGGACATCGCGCTCGGGACCCCGGACGCCGCGGCCGCGTTCGCCGAGGCGGTGCGGCGGGGCGCCGAACCGGTGGCCGGTCCGGCCGAGCGGGACGGGGTGGTCACCGCCTCGATCGCCGGCTTCGGGGACGTGGTGCACACCTTCGTGCAGCGGCCGGGACCGGCCGCCGGTGTCCCCGGCCCGGCGGCCACCGGGCTGCACGGGATCGACCACCTGGCGGTGTGTCTGGAGCCGGGGCGGCTGGGACCGACCGTCGAGTACTACGAACGGGCGCTGGGCTTCGCCGCGGTGTTCACCGAGCGCATCGTCGTCGGCGCGCAGGCGATGGACTCGATCGTGGTGCAGAACGACGCCGGGAGCGTCACGCTGACCTTGATCGAGCCGGACACCGGCCGCGCGCCGGGCCAGATCGACCGGTTCCTCGCCTCCCACGGCGGCGCCGGCGTGCAGCACGTCGCGTTCGCGTCGGACGACATCGTGCGCTCGGTGGGACTGCTGGCGGCGCGCGGCATCGGCTTCCTGGACACCCCCGGCACCTATTACGACCTGATCCCGGGCCGGCTGACGCTCTCCCGGCATTCCGTCGACGAGCTGCGGGACCTGAACGTGCTCGCCGACCAGGACCAGGACGGCCAGCTGCTGCAGATCTTCACCCGGTCCGGGCACCCGCGCGGCACGCTGTTCTTCGAGGTCATCGAGCGGCTCGGCGCCCGGACCTTCGGCAGCGGCAACATCAAGGCGCTGTACGAGGCGGTGGAGTTGCAGGAGAACCGGTCGGACGCGACCCGGTGAGGAGGCCTGGTGCGCCCGTCCGGTCGGCGTCCGGGCCGGTCAGAAGGTCCGTTCCGGCGGAGGGCCGCCGGGCGGCTCCGGCAGCCACAGCAGACCGGAGGTGGCCAGCAGATAGCCGAGCTGGGCGCGGCTGTTGCTGCCCAGCTGCCGGGACACCCGGCTGATGTGCTTGGCCACGCTGCGGCGGCTCATGCCCATCCGCCGGGCGATGGAGTCGTCGGTCTCGCCGGACACCACGGCCTGCAGGATGGCCCGCTGGACGTCGGAGGTGATCAGCGGGGAGCGGGCCGGTACGCCGCCCGGTCCTACCGGCACCGAACGGGACCAGGCGCTGTCGAAGAGCGCGACGAGGAAGCGGAGCAGGGCGGGGTGCCGGATCTGCAGGGCGCTGTCGCTGCGCTCCTCGGTGGTGGGGATGAAGGCCACCTGCCGGTCGCAGATGATCATCCGCTCGAACACCTCGACCAGGGTGTGCACTTCGGCCCCGGCGGCGGTGACCTTCTCGATGTAGGCCAGGGTGGGTGCGTGCGAGCGGACGGTGTGCTGGTAGACGGTCCGCTGCCGGACGCCGCGTTCGAGCATCCGCAGGTCCCGGTCGAGCGCCTCGCTCAGCAGGTGTTCCGGGCGTCCGCCGCCCGGCTGGGTGGTCAGCAGTTCCTCGCGGCAGCCGCTCACGGCGGCTTCCAGGGCGTTGCTGATGACCGTGGCGCCGTTGAGGACGGTGAGCGTGGGCTGTTCCCGTTTCCTGGCGTCGTCGTAGGTCCGGGTGAAGACGGAGAGGGTGGCCTGGACGGAGCGGTAGGTGCGCTGCTGGTCGGCGATCGCCTCTTCTATGGGGCGCAGCGCGGCGATCGCCGCGGCCTCGGGCGGGACGGGGGTGGTGGCGCCGGGTGTCCGTGGATCGTCGGTGACGAGACCGAGTGCGCGCAGGCACGGCGGGGCGGTCTCGCGGCCCGCCGTTCCGTCACGGAGAATGCGCCGGTAGTAGCTCAGCGCATCGCCGCATACCCGACCTGAGGGTAATTCACCCCCATTGCACCGACATCGACCCAGTTCTTCATCGTTCACAACTATGCAGGTTACATTTGTGCACCCCGTCCGCAGTCCAATGATCTTGGCGGGCCGAAGAGGATAAGCGGCGCCAGCCACATCCTTGGCCGCACAATGGGGGACCACGATGCCTCGCATCCTGCGCGTTTTCACCATCGCCGCCGTCCTGGCCACCGCCGTCGGATATGGAATTGACCATTCCGCTCCGTCCGTCGAGCGCGCGGGCCACCTCACCTCCGACGCCTCCGGCGTCGTCCTCGGCGACTCGGCCTGGGGCCGCGTTCCCGCCCCGCACACCGGGCCGTTCTGAGCGCCCCGGGCCGAGCATTTTCCGACGGGCGGCCGTCGCACCCGGACCGCAGGCACGGTCCGGCCGGTGCGCGGAACCCGTCCGGTTCGCAGCGACCGCACCGAGGAGAAGCTTTGAGCACATCGTCCGCAGCCCTGGGCACCGCTCCGCGCGCCGGGTCGGGCAAGGAAATCACCGGACTCCCCGCCGTACCGCCCCGGCAGACCACGCCGGAGGACGCCGCACGGGGGGTCTTCGTCACCCGCGTCGGCCTCCAGATACCGGCCGCGGTCAGCTACGACACCTGGAAGAGCGCGGGCCGGCGGATCTCGGCCGTCGCCAACTCGTCGGCCTGGTGCCTGGGCGACTGGCTGATCTACGGCCAGTGGCGCTACACCGACCGCTACCGCAGGGCGGTCGACGCGGTCGGCCTCGACTACCAGACCCTGCGCAACTACGCCTGGGTGGCCAGGCGGTTCGAGGTGTCCCGCCGGCGGGACAGCCTCAGCTTCCACCACCACGCGGAGGTGGCGTCGCTGCCGCCCCATGAGCAAGACTACTGGCTCAACCGGGCCGAGGAACTGGGCTGGTCGCGCAATCAATTACGGGCGAACGTCCGGGCCGCCCGGGAAACCGGACCGTCCGCCACCCGCAAAACCGCATCCGTCGGAATTCAGCTCACCCCGGAACGCATCGCCCGGTACCGCGCAGCCGCGGAACGCAGCGACAGCAGCCTGGAAACCTGGATGGTGGACCGGCTGGACCTCGCGGCCAACAATGCGCTCGGCAGTTACAGCGGCTGACCTGACGGTGCCCCCGGAATGCCGTACCCGAAAAGGCGCTGAGTGAAAGGTGCTGAACGTGCGTCCTGCAAACCTGCCGGATTCCCGGTCGCTCGCCTGGGAACTCGCCCCGGGAAAGCCCGCCCTGGCCCGGATACCCGGCCTGGCGGACATGGCCGCGGCCCGTGCCTGGCTCGCCGCCGCCCGCCCGGAACTGACCCGGGCGCTGCACACCCACGGGGCCGTCTACCTGCGCGGCCTGCCCCTGACGGAGGTCGGTGATGTCGCCGCGGTCCGCGACGTGCTCATCCCCGAGTCCACGCCGTACCGCGAAAAGGCCACCCCGCGCAGCGACTTCGGCCAGGGCGTCTACTCGTCCACCGACCTGCCGGCGTCCCAGCGCATCCACATGCACAACGAGAACAGCTACACCCTGACCTTCCCCGGCCTGCTGCTGTTCGCCTGCCTGAGCGCGCCCGAGGAGGGCGGCGCCACCCCGGTCGCCGACTGCCGCAAGGTGCTGGCCGGCATCCCCGCGCCCCTGGTGGCGAAGATGCGGCAGACCGGCTGGCTGCTCCGCCGCAGCTACTCCGACCACATCTCCACCGACTGGCGCAGCGCGTTCGGCTCCGACGACCGGGCGGCGGTGGAGCGTTACTGCGCGGACAACCTGATCGCGCACGCCTGGCAGGAGGACGGCAACCTGCGCACCGGCCAGGTGCGGCCCGGCGTCCTTACCCACCCGGTGACCGGGGACGAGGTCTGGTTCAACCACCTGGTCTTCTGGAACGAGTGGTCGCTGGACGAGGAACTGCGGGAGATCCTGCTCGACGAGTTCGGACCGGACGGACTGCCCTTCCGTACGGCCTTCGGCGACGGCAGCCCGCTGACCCAGGAGGACCTGGCGGCCGTCCAGGCGGCGTACGACGCGGCGACGGTCCGGGAGCCCTGGCAGCCGGGCGATCTGCTGCTGGTCGACAACATCCTCACCGCGCACGGCCGCGACCCGTTCCGCGGCGACCGCCGGATCGCGGTGTCGATGGGCGCGCCGGTCGAACTGGCCGACTGCCGGCCCACCGTGCCGCCGGCCGCCGCGTTCGGCTGACCGGCCGCCGCACGGCCCGCCGGACCGCGCTCCCCTCCCTCTCCTTACTCCCTTCACCTCCCTCTCCGCGGGACGCCCCCGCGCGGCACAAGGAGTCTGTTCATGGCTGACGTCCGTCCGGAGCCGGTCGACGCCGTCCGGCGCTTCGCCCGGGTGGTGCGGGACCACCCGGAGCGGATCGCGGTACGGGACGGCGAGGGCTCCCTGACCTTCGCCGAACTCGACCGCCGCACCGCCCGGTTGGCCCGCGCGCTGACCGTCCGCGGCGTCGGCCGCGGCGCCCGGGTCGGCGTGGCTCTGCCCCGTACGGCCCGGCTCGTCGTGGCGCTGCTGGCGGTGTGGCGGGCGGGTGCCGCGTACGTACCGCTCGATCCGCACTATCCGCGGGAGCGGCTCGCGTTCATGGCCCGGGACGCCGGCATCGCGGCACTGCTCGCCGAGGCGGACGGCCCGCTCGGGACGGCGGCCGGGGCCTTGGTCCTCGATCCGGACGTCCCGGGCGAGGCGCCTGCGCCGGAGGGCGGCCTTCCCGCGGATCCGGCGGACAGCACTCCGCTCGACCCCGCCTACCTGATCTACACCTCCGGTTCGACCGGCCGCCCCAAGGGCGTGGAGGCGTCCCGCGGCGGGGTGGCCGCCCTGTTGGCGGGGCTGGAGGAGGCCGGTGCCTACGCGGCTGCGCCCCGGGTGGTCGCCTGGAACGCCAGCGTGTCCTTCGACGCGTCGGTGCAGCAGTGGGCCCGGGTCTGCCGGGGCGACACCGTGGTCGTGCTCACCGAGGAGGACCGCAAGGACCCGGCCCGGCTGGCCGCCGTGCTCGATGCGCACGCGGTCACCGACCTCGATCTCACCCCGTCCCACTGGGAGTTGCTACGCGGGACGCTGACCGCGCCGCGGACCGACGGGCGGACGCTGCGGCTGTTCATGGGCGGCGAGCCGGTGCCGGCACGGACCTGGCGGGAGCTCGCGGAGGCGGCCGGTGCGGGCGGCCCGGAAGCCCTGAACCTCTACGGCCCGACCGAATGCACGGTCGACGCCACGGCCACCTGGATGACCGGCGGCACCCCGCACCTCGGGGACGCCCTCCCGGGCGGCCGGCTGTACGTGCTCGACGAGGCGCTGCGCCCGGTGCCCGAGGGCGCCGAGGGCGAGCTGTACGTCGCGGGGCCGCGGTTGGCCCACGGCTACGCCGGCCGCCCGGCGCTGACCGCGGAGCGGTTCGTCGCCGATCCGTTCGGCGGCCCCGGCGAGCGGATGTACCGCACCGGCGACCGGGTCCGGCGGACCGCCGAGGGCCTGCTCGCCTTCCTGGGCCGGGCCGACCGCCAGCTGAAGTTCCGCGGCTTCCGGATCGAGCCGGGCGAGATCGAGCACGCGCTGGTCTCGTACGAGGGCGTCGGCAGCGCCGCCGTCGTGGTCCGCGACGACGGGCCGGCCGGTGAGCGGCTGGTGGCGTACGCGGTGCCGGCCGGCGGGGCGGCGCCCGACCCCGCCCGGCTGCGGGACCATCTCGCCTCGGTACTGCCGGACTTCATGGTGCCGTCGGACTGTGTACTGCTCGACGCGCTGCCGCTGACGGCCAACGGGAAGCTGGACGTGGCCGCGCTGCCGGCGCCGCCGGACGGCCCGGCGGCGGACCCGGCGTCCGCCGAGCCGGACGGCCCCTACGAGAAGCTGATCGCCGAGGTCTGGTCCGAGGTGCTGGGCCGGCAGCGGGTCGGCGCGGACGACGACTTCTTCGCGCTGGGCGGGCACTCGCTGATGGCGCTGCGGGTCGTGGGGCGGCTCAAGCGGAACCTCGGCCTGGTGATCTCGGTCAAGGAGGTCTACCGCCACCCGCGGCTGCGGGACCTCGCCCAGCACGTCCAGCGCCACCACGACGCCTCCGCACCGGCCGGCTGAGCCGCCGCCGCCCCGCCCGTCCGGGTACGGCCGGACACCGCCGAGCAGCGCTTCCGCTTCCCGAGAAGAGAGACGACCCATGCAGGACACCATCGTGGTCCGCCCCCAGCCGGTCCCGGACGCCGCGCAGCGGCTGGTCTGCCTCGGCTTCTGCGGCGGCGGGGCCGGCTCGTACCTCGCCTGGACCGAGGCGATGCCGCCCGGCACGGAGCTGGCGGCGGTCTGCTATCCGGGGCGGGAGGGCCGGTTCGCCGAGGACTGCGCCCTGGACTGGGACGAGCTGGCCGAGGACGCGGTCACCGCGGTGCTGTCCGCCGCCGGACTGCCCTATGTGCTCTTCGGGCACAGCATGGGCGGCTGGATGGCCTTCGACGTCGCGGCACGGATCGAGGAGCGCGGCGGGCCGGCCCCGGCGGCGGTCGTGGTGTCCTCGGCCAACGCGCCCAGCCGGGGGCTCACCCCGCAGGACATGTTCCCGGCGCAGCACCAGTCGGACGGTGAACTCATGGACTGGATGCGGGAGTTCGGGCTGCTTCCGGGGCACGTGCTGGGCGACCCGGACCTGTGCGAGATCGCCGTGGAACTGATGCGGGCCGACCTGCGGGTGCGCGACTCCTTCTACCACCGGGCGGGCGCGACGGTGCGGGCACCGCTGCAGGTGCTGACCGGGGCGGTCGACGAGGTGATCGATCCGCGGACGGCGCAGCAGTGGCGGAAGCTGGCGGCCGGCCCGTTCCGCCACGACGAGCTGCCGGGCGGGCACTTCTACACCCCCGAGGTGTGGCAGACCCTGCCGTCCCGGATCGCCGCGCTGGGGACACCGGCGGCCTGACGGCCCGGGCGGGGGCGGGGACGGTGGGGGCGGTGGTGCGGGCCTCAGCGCTCGGCCGGTGCGAACTCCCCGGCCCGGACCAGCCGGAGTTCACCGGCCGCGGCGGCCGCGGTGAGGACGAGGGTGAGCAGCACCCCGGCGAGGATCGCGGTGCTGGGCGTGGCCAGCCCCAGCACCGCTCCGGAGAGCGAGGCGCTGGCGGCGTATCCGGCGCCGACCACGGAGTACATCATCGAGTAGCCCGCGGCCAGGGCACTCGGCGGCAGTACGGCACGCAGCCCGAGCGCCCGGGTCACCTGCAGTCCGGCCTGGAACAGCCCGGCCAGGCACAGGGCCGCCGCGATGACGCCGAGCAGCGGGACCACCCCGGCGGCGGCCACACACGCGGCGACGGCGAGCAGCAGGACCAGGCTCTGGGTGCCGAGGCGGCCGGGCCAGCTGCGCAGCCCGTACAGCAGCGACCCGGCCGCGGAGGCGAGGGCGTACCCGGCCAGCAGCGGACCGGACCAGCCGACCGCGAGGTGGCGCTGTTCCAGCAGGGCGGGCAGGACGAGTTCGGCCAGCGCGAGCAGCGACATGGCCGCGGCGCCCGACACGTAGACCGGCCAGGCCGCGGCGAGGGTGCGCAGCATCGGGACGCCGGCGCGGTCGGCGGGGTCCGATCGCCAGCCGGGCGGCAGCGCCCACAGTCCGGCGACGGACAGCGCCATCAGGCCCGCCGCCAGCAGCAACGGGGCGAACGGGGCCACCCCGAAGGCCAGGCCGCCGGCCGCGGCGGGCGCGACGGCCCAGACCGCGTACGACAGGGTGGCCTCCGCGCTGAGCGCCTTGGTGACCAGGCCGGGGTCGACGTGCTCGGTCAGCAGGGTGCGCAGACCGCCCGGGGACGCGCCCGGGGCGGCCCCGGCGACGAGGGCGAACGCGCCGAGCAGGAGGTCGGGGGCGCCGGGCAGCAGTCCCAGGCCGGCGAACGCCGCGGCGCCCGCGCCGAGTCCGCCCGCGAGGTGCCGCCGGGCCCGGTCGGGCCGCAGTCTCGCCCCGAGCAGCGCGGCGCCGATAACCTCACCCACCACGTAGACAGCCGCGAGTTCGGCGCCCAGCACATATCCGCCGGGCCGTTCCCGGACCAGGAAGACGAGCGCCAGCGGGGCCATCGCCACCGGCATGCGCGCCGCGGCGGCGACCCCGGCCCAGCTCAGCACGTGCCGGGTCAGGAGCGCGCGATAGGTGTGGGCTGCCATCCCCGGACTGTAGGGCGGGCCGGAAATGGCGGACAAGGCGGAAGGGCGCCGCCCGCCCATAAAGAACCGGTCGGCCGGGCCGTACCGCGAAAGTCTTGCTCCCCCTCGGGGGAACGGCATTACGTTTCTCCCTCGCGCGCCCCGGCACACCGGCCGGCCTTCCCCTTACCGCTCCAGGCCCGGCGCACCGAGTGCTCCGAGAACTCCTTCAGCTTCTTCCTCCGAGTTGACCACCGATCAGGAGTTACGCATGCTCATACGCCAGACGGTCGTTCACGATGACTTCCGCACCGCCGCGGACATGGCTGCGGATTCCGCCCGGGAATTGACGCTGCTGCGCGAGTCGCGGATCGCCGAACTGGTCGCGCGGGCGGACTGCGCCGGGCCCGCCGAGGTGCCCTGGCACGCCCGGAGTTTTCCGGTGCTCGCGGCGCTCGCCCCGGTCATGACGTCACCGGAAGGCGAAATCACCTATCCGGGCGACCCGATGTGCCTTTATGCGGCATTGAGCGTTCCGGTCGACAGTGCGTTGCGTTCCGCCCGGCAAGGCGCCGGAACGGACGTCCCGTTCAGCGACCTCTGCCCCAGCTGGGGAAAGCCGCCGTCGAAAGTGCACCGGCTGAGCGCGGAACACGGACTGCCGTCGCAGCGTGCGAGTACCGGGACGTCCGACGCCACGGTCTTCGACCCGCGGGTGTGGGACGCGGAGGCCCGGGCGGAATTGCGGGCCGAACTCCGCCGGCACCGGCCGCGGGTGTTCCTCGTCAGCACGGTCTCCCCCGGACACCGGTACGCCCTGGAAATGGCGCGCATCGTCAAGCAGGAACTGCCGGACTGCCTGGTGGTGTTCGGCGGGCGCCACATGGACGAGACGATGCGGTACGCCCCGGCGAAGCGGTCCGTCGTTCTGGAATACAGCTCGACCCTCCGGGCCATCGACGACCGGCGGGCGGAGGCGGTGGTGGACTTCTGCGTCAGCGGTGAGGGGCAGTTCGCCCTCGACCTGCTGATGAAGGCGATCGCCCTGGCCATGGACCTGGACCGGACCCGGGCCACGGTCGGTGATGTGGTCCGGATCCTGCGGCTCTTCGGCGCCGCCGGCATCCGGGTGCCGGGCAATTCCCTGGTGTGCGCGCTGGATCTGGACACCGTGCACGCCTTTCCGGTAGCCGGCGAAAAGCTCGATTTGGCCGCGCTCCCCTCCCCCTATCAGGGCTTCGCCATCCGCTCCCGTTTCCCGGTCTTTCCCCTGCCGGACGGTTCGCCGGCCCGTACCGCCCATATGACGGTGTCCAACGCGTGCCCGTACCACTGTGATTTCTGTTCCGAATCGGCGCTGGTGGTCGGCGGTCTGAAGCGGTTCCGGGGTTCGCCGGCCGAGACCGCGCTGGAGCGGCTCTGCGAATACGTCAGCTACGGTGCCGAGGCGGTCTTCTTCGACGACTCGATTTTCTGGACCGGTTCGTTCCCCCTGATGCGGGAATTCTGCGCCCTGCTGCAGGCGGCCCGTACCGCCGCGGGACCGGAGAAACTGCCCGAGGGCTGCCGGCGGTGGATCGTCGACGAGGGCGACTGGCGGCGGCTGCGGCAGCTGCAGTTCGGCTGCCAGGTCACCGCCGACCTGCTCACCACCCTGCACAAGGAGGACGAGGTGCGCGACCTGCTGGTGGCGCTGCGCGACGCCGGCTGCACCTACCTCTACATGGGCATCGAAAGCATGTCGACGGACGTCATGCAACATGTGCACAAGAACATCCGGCGGATCACCGACTTCCCGTGGAAGGCGAAGGTCCGTACGGCCCTGGAGCGCATCCGGGACGCCGGCATCCCGGTCGGCAGCTCGGTGCTGTTCGGCCTGGAGGGCGAGACCCGCAAGACCATCGAGGAGACCGTCTACGAGGTCGGCCGGCTGGTGGACGACGGGCTGATCATGCTGGCCAGCCCCAACATCCTCACCTACCACCCGGCCACCAAGATCACCCGGGCGCACGGCATGCACGACCGGCTCGACTACCACTCCCCCGACATCGAGAACCGGCCGCCGTACATCTTCTTCGAGGAGGCGTTCCCCGGTGTCGTCTCCCGGCGCCTGACCGAGGACGACATCTGGTTCATCCACGAGCAGACCGCTACCCGCTGGGGCGCCATCCGCAATTCCGCGGAACCCGAGGTCAGGAAGGTGGAGGCGGCCGGCTGAGGGGGTATCGCACCGTTACCGGCCGCCGCTCCCCGTCACCCGTTCGGACGAACGCGGAAAGGGACCGGCGCGAGACCCCGCTCGGCCTTGGGGGACGGCGGCCAGGGGCCTGCTCCCGCCGTCCCCGCACCCCCGGCAGCCGGGCCGACCCGCCGCGCCGCTTCTACGCTGATCGAGATGTCAAGGCCTGTCTCCGCCATTCCTGGAGGTCAGCATGGAGCCCGACTCCACCGTCTGGAACTGTCCCTTCGACTACGCCGAGGCCCTGGAGTTCGATCCGACGCTCAAGCGCCTGCTGACCGAGGAACCGGTCGCCCGCATCCAGCTGCCGCACGGCGAGGGCTGGGCCTGGCTCGTCACGCGTTACGAGGATGTGCGGACCGTGACGACCGACCGGCGCTTCAGCCGCCATGCGGTCGTCGGCCGCGACTTCCCGCGGATGACGCCCGAGCCGATCGTCCAGGACGAGGCGATCAACGTGATGGACCCGCCCGCCAGCAGCCGGCTGCGGAGCCTGGTGTCCAAGGCGTTCGCACCGCGGCACGTCGAGCGGATGCGGGAACGCACCCACCACGTCGTCGACGACCTGCTGACGCGGATGGCGGAGCACGGTCCACCGGCCGACCTGATGGAGCACCTCGCGGGGCCGCTGCCCCTGATCACGATCTGCGAGGTCCTCGACATCCCCGAGGGCGACCAGGCGCAACTGCGCGCCCACGCCCGGACGATGATGAACCTCCGCGTCGACAACAAGGACAACGCCGTCCGGTCCAAGGCCGAGATGCGGGAGTACTTCCGCAAGCTGACCGCCGAGCGGCGCCGGAACCCGGGCGACGACCTGATCAGCGTGCTGGCGACGGCCCGCGACGGGGACGAGATGCTCGGCGAGCAGGAACTCACCGTGATGGCCATGGTCCTGCTCATCACCGGCCAGGACACCACCACCTACGAGATCGCCAACCTCTCCTGCCTGATGCTCTCGCGGCCGGAGGTGCTGGCAAGGGTGCGCTCCCGGCCCGATCTGCTGCCGCAGGCGATCCAGGAGATGCTGCGCTTCATCCCGTTCCGCAAGGGCGTGGGCATCCCGCGCGTCGCCCTTGAGGACGTGGAGCTGAGCGGGGTGACCATCCGGGCCGGCGACATCGTGCATGTCTCGTATCTGACGGCCAACCGGGACGGCAGCAGGTTCGACCGGCCCGACGAGCTGGACCTCGACCGTGAGGGCCCGAACCACATGACGTTCGGCTGGGGCGGGCACCACTGCCTGGGCGCCCCGCTCGCCATCACGGAGCTGGAGGTCGCGCTCGGCTCGCTGCTGGAGCGCTTCCCCGAGCTGGCGCTGGCGAAGCCGCCCGAGGAAATCCGCTGGAACCAGAATTCCATCTGGCGCTATCCGCTGGAATTGCCGGTGGTGTGGTGAGTCCGGCAGAGGTGCCGACGGGTGCCGGGTACCGGCCGCAACATGCGGAGATCAATCACCCGGCGTACCGTATCTAACTCGAACGGCTCGGCCGCAAAAAGGCCGTTCCGCCTACTCCGAAAACACGGGGAGATCGGGAGAGTTCCTATCGGACGAGTTCATTCTTCGACGACTGGCCCGCTCGCATCCTCCCAAGAGTCCGGACATACCGGCGGCCGGCTGAATTCCTGAAACCGGCGGCCGGTGCGGCTCCACACTGCAGAGCAGGAACTGCACCGGGCGGACCACAGTTCTGCTGCAAGGAGTGCATCCCATGGCGGTACTGTGCAAACCGGCAATCGCCGTCCCCGAATACGTCATCACCCAGGACGAAACCCTCGAACTGGCCAAGCGGCTGCACAAGGACCACGCGCAGCTGCGACTGGTACTCCGGCTGATCGAGCACACCGGTGTGCTCACCCGGCGGCTGATCCAGCCGATCGACAAGGTGCTCAAACACCCCGGGCTGGACGCCCGCAGCACCGTCTACGAACAGGAATCCAAGGCCCGGGTACCCTCCGTGGTGCGCCAGGCCCTGGACGAGGCGGAACTGGAGCCGCAGCAGATCGACTTGATCGTCTACGTCTCCTGCACCGGCTTCATGATGCCGTCCCTCACCGCCTGGCTCATCAACACCATGGGCTTCCGGACGGACACCCGGCAGATGCCGATCGCACAACTCGGCTGCGCCGCGGGCGGTGCCGCGATCAACCGCGCACACGACTTCTGCACGGCGTATCCCGACGCCAATGTCCTGGTGGTCGCCTGTGAATTCTGCTCGCTGTGCTACCAGCCCACGGACCTCGGCGTCGGATCGCTGCTGTCGAACGGATTGTTCGGCGACGCGATAGCCGCCGCCGTGGTCCGGGGGCGCGGCGGCACCGGCATTTCCCTGGAGCGCAACGGCTCGTACCTCATTCCGCACACCGAGGACTGGATTTCCTACGCGGTGCGCTCGACGGGATTCCATTTCCAGCTGGACAAGCGGGTTCCGGGCACCATGGAACCGCTCGCCCCGGCCCTGCGCGAACTTGCGCAGCAGCACGAATGGGACGCCGGAAAGCTGGACTTCTATCTCGTCCATGCGGGCGGTCCGCGCATTCTGGACGACCTCAGCCGCTTCCTCGACGTCCCGCCGGAAGCCTTCCGCTTCAGCCGTGCCACGCTCACCGAGTACGGCAACATCGCCAGCGCGGTCGTCCTCGACGCCCTGGCCCGGATGTTCGACGAGGGCTGTGCGGGCGACGGTCACCGCGGTCTGCTCGCGGGCTTCGGCCCGGGCATCACCGCCGAGATCGCGCTGGGGAGCTGGACGACGGACTCGTAGTGTCCGTCGCCGCGTCCCGGGCCGGGTGCCGGCGCGCACGGAGGATCTCCGCGCTGCGCCGGCACCAGTCCCGGTTCTCCCGCTCGAACGCGAGGCCGCGCAGACAGGTCAGGTAGGGGCCGATCCGTTCGCCGTGGCGCAGGAATTCCGCTTCGTCGCGGTCCCCGCGCATCTGCCGCAACAGCCCGCCGAACAGCTCGATCTTGGCCTCGGCGAACCTCTCGCGCTCCGCCAGCCGCGCGATCAGCAGGTCGGCGTCGAGGTGGTCGGCGGCCTGGATCTTGACCAGCAGGTCGTCGCGGATGAAGGAGGGCTTGGCGGTGTCGGCCGCGAACTGCTCCAGCGCGGCGAGCCCGTCCGCGGTGACCCGGTACAGCCGCTTGTTCGGCCGAGCGGCCTGGGCCACCTCCCGCCCGGTGACCAGCCCTTCCTTCTCCAGCCGGGTCAGCTCGGCGTACAGCTGCTGGGGCAGCGCGTGCCAGAAGTTCGCCACGCCCAGATCGAAGGCCTTGGCCAGCTGGTAGCCGCTGAGTTCCTCGTCCAGCAGCGCCGCGAGGACGGCATGCCGGAGCGCCATGCGCCGCCCTCCTTTCCGTCGTCCTTGCCGGTCACCTCTTCCGGACCGCTCCCGCGCATGATACTCAAGAAAGTGAGTAGTCAGATTTTTGAGTATGAGGACGAGCGAGGAGACCCTTGTGACCACCGCAGACCGCTTCCGTGCCGCCGTCGAGAGCGCCGATCTCTCCGCCCTGGAGCACCTGTTCACCGAGGACATCCGCTTCTACAGCCCGGTGAAGTTCTCCCCCTTCGAGGGCAGGCCGCTGGTCATGGGGCTGTTCGGGGTGCTGCTGCGCACGTTCGAGGACTTCCGCTACGTCGGCGGCTTCCGCGGCGAGGCCGAGACCACCGCCGACGGCACCCAGGCCGCCGCGGACGTGCTGCTCTTCCGCGCCACCGTCAACGGGCGGCAGATCCACGGCATCGATCTGCTGCACCTCGACGACGCCACCGGCCGGATCAAGGAGTTCACCGTGATGATCCGGCCCCGCTCCGCCGTGGAGACCCTGAGCGAGGCGGTGTACGCCGGCCTGGTGGCGGACGGCCTGGTACCGGCCGGAGGGTGAGCACGCCGAAGCCCCCGGCTCCCGCCACGGGAACCGGGGGCTTCGCGCCGTGCATCGCGCAGGGCGTCAGCCGACCCGTGCGGGCACCAGTACCCGTTCCCGGCCCAGGGTGGTGAGGGTGGTGTCCCCGTTCATGGCGAGCTTGCCGCCCGGCCAGAGGGCGATCAGGTCGTCCTGACGGGTGCCGCCGCCGTACGCCCCGGCGGTGACGAGACGGCCGTTGCGCCAGGCGGACTTCGCGGGCCGGAGCTGGTGGTCGCCCTTCAGGCCGTTGGCCGCGAGGTTCTCGTAGGCGGTGACCTCGCCGTCCGACCACCGGACGACCAGGTCCTGGTCGCCGGCCGCGGTCCGGAGGTCCCCGGCGGCGAGATCGACGGCGTGCGTCCAGGTCGGGTTCCGCTTGGCGAGCTGCTTCTCGGCGTGCAGCCCCTTGCCGTCGACGTTGGTGTAGAGCGTCACCTCACCGTCGGACCAGCGCACCACCAGGTCGTCGCGGCGGGTGTTGCCGCCGCCGAACCGGCCGGCGGCGAGGCCGTAGGCGTGCGTCCACGTCCCGTTGGGCGCCTTGAGCTGGATCTCGTTGCGGAGCTTGTTGGTTTCGTTGACGTCCTGGTAGAGGGTCAGTTTGCCGTTGGCCCAGCGGACGAGCAGATCGTCGGTGGAGTTGCCGGTGAAGTCCCCCGCGGTGATGGCTCTGGCCTGCTTCCACAGCTCGTTCTTCTTGGCGAGCGTGATGTCCTTGCCGAAGCCGTACTGCCGGTTGCCGGGGTAGAGGGAGAGCTCACCGTCGGACCAGCGCACGATCAGGTCACCGGTGCCGTTGCGTACCGAGGTGGTGTGGAACCGGCCGCCGGTCAGGGACGTGGCGTGCTGCCAGGTGGAGCCGTCGCCCAGCTGTCCGGCGCTGTCCGGCACCGCGTCGTCGACGGCCTGGCGGTAGAGGCGGAAGACATCGCCGTCGTACTGCGACGAATAGGAGACGTCGGCGGTGGGCCCGCCGGTCTTGTAGCCGCCGATGGAGCCCACCAGATCGCCCCGGCTCCCGTCGAAGTGCTCCAGGAACGGTCCGCCGCTGACGCCCGAGCGGAACCCGTCGCACTGGATCCGCAGGAACCGGCCCTGGAACGCCGTGGTGTCGTTCGTGCACTGCAACGGGGTCTTCTGGCCGCCGGGATAGCCGACGAGGGTCACGTTCTTGCGCGCCAGCTGCGTCGCCGACACGGAGGTGAGCCGGTTACCGCCGCCGACCGCGTCCTCCAGCAACTGCCCCTGGGAGTTGGGCCCGACCCGCACCATCGCGAAGTCCACGTCGTCGCTGGGCGACGACGTCAGATACCGCCCGTCGATCCAGACCTTGCCCGTCTGCACCGGGAACAGCCCGTACGGCGTCTCCCCCGCCTCACCCGCCTGCGAGGCCCCGGCGCGATAGCCCGGCACGAACGCCGCGTCGCGGTACGGCTTGTCGCCCGTGAGGCAGTGCGCGGCGGTCAGCACCAGGCTCTTGGTCGGCGACGCCACGGCGCTGGCGCTGCAGAACTGGTTGGGCGTCGCCGACCCGTCGGCGGTGCGGATCAGGAACACCCCGACGGTGGCCACGCCCGCGTCGGCCCGGTGGGTCGGCACCATCGAACGCCGGCCCGCACCCGGGGCCGCCGCCGCTTCCCGGCCCTTTCCGCCGTCCTGCACCGCGTCCATCGGCACGGCGGCGCGGATGCGCTCCGGCGTCCAGTAGTGCTCGGTCGCGCGGGCGTCGCGGATCGCTTGCGCCGTCACGGGCGGCGGGGTCGGCGCGGCGTCGGTGGCAGCCGCAGGGGGAACGGGCTGGCTCTCCGTGTCACGAGCGGCGAGCGCCGGCACGGCGATCGCAACAGACACACAAGCTCCGAGCGCGGCGGCCCGCGCCCACGGTATTCGTTTCATGGACCTGTCTAGGGACGGACGACATCGGTCGTGGAGTCAACTGGCGGCTCGGGCGCAGGAAAAGAAGCGCCTCCGAGCCGGCGCCCGCATAATCTCATCCCTACGAGTGCCTGGGCGAACGGATGACCGAAAGTGGCCCGCGGACGCGCTCGGACGACATCTGGGAGGCCGACCATCATCACCATCCGCCCCGCCGGGCCGGGCGACGCATCGGAGATAGCCGCCGTTCACCAGGCGTCCCGGGCGGCCACCATGCCGTACCTGCCGCCGCAGCGTCGTACGCACGAGGAGGTCACGTACTGGATCCGCGAGATCGTGCTGCCGGAGAGCCACACCCTCGTCGCCGTCCGGGACGAGGAGATCGTCGGGTACGCCGCCGTGTGCGGCGAGCTGCTCGATCAGCTCTATCTGCGGCCGGACCTGCGGCGTACCGGCATCGGCAGCCGGCTGCTCGGTGCGGCGCGGGAGCACTCCCCGGGCGGGCTGACCCTGCATGTCTTCCAACTCAACGCGGAGGCCCGGGCGTTCTACGCACACCACGGGTTCCGGGTGGTGGGCACCGACGACGGCAGCGGCAACATGGAGAACCTGCCGGCCCTCACGCTCCGCTGGACTCCAGGGGCCGCCGCTCCGTGAGGGGCAGGGGTACGGCGGGCCCGCCGCCGGACCGGAACGCCTTTGCCCCTTTGAGTGGTTTAGGGCGGTTTTTCTGGCTCGGGCGGGGAGCGTGGTCTTCCATGGCGGCGTGAGGGAGGCACCGCCAGGAAGGAGCCGCACCGTGCACGAGCTCGTCGCCGCCCTGCTCGAACCGGACGTCACGGGCCGGGAGCTGGCCGCTCTGCCCCTGCCGCGGACGTACCGTGCGGTGACCGTGCACCGTGCGGAGGCCGCGCTGTTCGCCGGGGTGCCGCACGACGAGCGCGACCCGCGTGCCTCGCTCCACCTCGACGAGGTGCCGGTCCCCGAGCCGGGGCACGCCGAGGTGCTGGTCGCGGTGCTGGCCTCGTCGGTCAACCACCACACCCTCGGGGCCGCGCTGTCCGAGCCCGAGCCGACCTTCCGCTTCCTGACCGAGTACGCCCGCAGGTCACCGGCCGGACGGCGGCACGACCTGCCGTACCACGTCCTGGGGTCGGACCTCTCCGGCGTGGTCCTGCGCACCGGCCCCGGCGTCAGCCACTGGCGGCCCGGGGACGAGGTCGTCGCGCACTGCCTCGTGGTGGAGCTGGACGGACAGGACGATGCGGCGGGCGGGCCGGCCCAGCGCATCTGGGGCTACGAGACCAACTTCGGCGGACTGGCGGAGCTCGCGCTGGTCAAGGCCACCCAGCTGATGCCCAAGCCACCGCATCTGACGTGGGAGGAGGCCGCCTGCTGCGGGCTGGTCAACTCCACCGCGTACCGGCAGCTCGTCTCCCACAACGGTGCGGCCATGAAGCAGGGCGACACCGTCCTGATCTGGGGCGCGGCGGGCGGGCTCGGTTCGTTCGCCACGCAGTACGCGCTGGCCGGCGGGGCCACCCCGGTGTGTGTCGTCTCGTCGCCGGAGAAGGCCGCGCTGTGCCACGGCATGGGCGCCGACCTCGTCATCGACCGCACGGCCGAGGACTACCAGTTCTGGAAGGCCCCGGACACCCCGGACCCCGGCGAGTGGCGGCGCTTCGCCCGGCATGTGCGGGACCTCACCGGCGGGGAGGACCCCGACATCGTCTTCGAGCACCCGGGCCGGGACACCTTCGCCGCCTCGGTGTACGCGGTCCGGCGCGGCGGCACCGTGGTCACCTGTGCCTCCACCACGGGCCCCGCGCACCTCTACGACAACCGCCCGCTGTGGACCGGGCTCAAGCGGGTCCTCGGTACGCACTTCGCGAGCTACCGGGAGGCGTGGGAGGCCAACCGGCTCGTTTTCAAGGGCCGTATCCATCCGCCGCTGTCCGTCACCCATCCCCTGGAGGCCACCGCCGAGGCGGTGTCCGCCGTGCGGGCGGGCCGCCACCGCGGGAAGGTGGGCATCCGCTGCCTGGCGCCGCGGGACGGTCTGGGCGTCCGCGACCCCGAGCTCCGCGAGGACCTGCTGCCGTGGCTCACCCTCTTCCGGGACGGTTGAGCCCCGGAAGAGGGCCGGCCGGCGGGCGTCAGGCCTCGATGCGTACCACGGCCTCGATTTCGACCGCGATGCCGAAGGGGAGGGCCATCATGCCGACGGCGGAGCGGGCGTGCGAGCCGCGCTCGGAGCCGAAGACGTCGGTGAGGAGGTCGGAGGCGCCCTCCGCGACCACGTGCTGTTCCTGGAAATCGGGGGCGGACTGCACCATCACGAGCAGTTTGACGAATTCCCGTATCCGGTCGAGGTCACCGAGTTCGGCGTTGAGGGCGGAGAGGATGTTCATCGTGACGAGCCTGGCGGCCTCCTTGCCCTCGTCGATGGTGAAATCCGCGCCCAGGCGTCCCCGGTATTTCACCGAGCCGTCCGGATTCAGCGGGCCGTGACCGGAGACGAAGACGAGATCGCCGACGGTCTTCGTCGGCACGTAATTCGCCAGCTTCGGCAGCAGCGGCGGCAGCGTCAGTCCGAGTTCTTCCAGACGGCGTGAGACCTGACCCATTGCTTCTTTCCCCTCGATCTTGCGTAGGTGAATACGTGGTCCTGCGTGGGTGAATACGTGGTGGTCAATCGTCGGTCGGTGTTGCGGAGGCCACCGGTGCGGCGGGCGGGGCCGCCGGTGCCGACTTCGGTGCGGTGGCGGCCCGGGCCGTGACGGCCCGCAGGCAGTGGAATGCGGTCAGTCCGGTCAGCGCGAGGACCGCCACCAGGATCGCGAACGACCTGATGTCCGGCGGAATCCTGCTGACGACGAGGGACGAGAAGCTGCCGCCGGCCATCTGGACCGCCCCCAGCAGTCCGGAGGCGGCGCCGGCCATGGCGGGGAAGGAGGTCACCCCGCCCGCCACGGACATCGGGAAGAGGAAACCGTTGCCGATGGTCACGGCCGTCATCAGCACCAGCAGCGGCCACGGGGTCTGCGGATCGGTCAGGCCCACCACCAGCAGCACCAGGGCGCCGCTGGAGAAGATCAGATGGCCCCGGACCAGCAGCCGGTCGATGGAGTGGCGCTTGACCAGGCGGCGCGAGACGAGATTGCCGGTGATGTACGCGGCGGCGATGCTGATGTAGCAGTAGCCGTTGATCTCGGTGCTCATGCCCAGGCGCTGGAAGATCACCGGAGAGGCGACCAGATAGCCGGTGTAAACGGCGTACCCCACCCCGAGGTTGAGGCCGTAGCCCCAGAATTTTGCGCTCAGCAGCAGCCGGCGGTAGTTCCCCACCGTCGTGCGCAGCCGCCGTGCGCGGCGTTCCGCGGGCAGCGACTCGGGCACCCCGAGGACGACGGCGAGCACGGTGACCGCGGCGATCACTGCGGTCAGGAAGAAGGGCGCCTGCCAGGAGACGTAGGTGGTCAGATAGCCGCCGATGAGCGGGGAGACCGCCGGTGAGGCGCCAACCACCGGCATGATCGTGGTGAAGACGCGGGCCGCGGTCTGCTGGCCGTAGAGGTCGCCGACGATGGCCCGGGCGAGGACGAGCCCGGCGCCCGCACCGAGGGCCTGGAGCAGCCGGGTGGTGGCGAAGACCGCGATGTTCGGGGAGAGGGCGCAGCCGAGCGAGGCCACCGCGTACAGCGTGAAGCCGCCGATGACGAGCCGCCGCCGGCCGATCGCGTCGGACCAGGGGCCGTAGAGGAGTTGGGCGACGAGCAGGCCGACCAGGTACGGGCTGAAGGTCGCCTGGACCGCGGAGACGGAGGTGCCCAGCGCGTGGGCGGTCTGCGCCAGGCCGGGGAGGTTGATGTCGGAGGACATCAGGCCGCCCACGCTCAAGGAGATGAGCACCGCGAGGAGTAAGGGCGGGACTTTGGCTTCCGTGGTCTGCATGCATGCCCTTCCGGACGCGGAATGCGCCCCCTGGGCCCGCCGCCTCGATTCCGTGGCGGTGGCCGGCGGTTCGACGATCGGATCTGAATCCTAGTGATCGCGTGGGGGCGGAAACAGGCTCCTCTCGGACCGTTCCCCCTGCTCCGATGGGCGCCGGAATGCGGTACCAACAGCGGCAAGTACCCTCATTTCACCCCTTGGTGTCTTACCGGCAGTAGCTTCGGGCCATGCGCACCTTCATCGTTGATGCGTTCACCGACCGGCCGTTCGCCGGTAATCCCGCCGGTGTCTGTCTGCTGGAGAAGCCGGCCGAGGTGGCCTGGATGCAGCAGGTCGCCGCCGAACTCAATTTGTCGGAAACCGCTTTCGTGCACCGCGTCGGGGAGAACTCCTACGGCCTGCGGTGGTTCACGCCGACGGTGGAGGTGGACCTCTGCGGACACGCCACCCTCGCCACCGCCCATGTGCTCCATACGACACGGGACGCCGCCCAGGACGCGCCCCTGCGCTTCGAGACGCTGAGCGGGGTGCTCACCGCCCGGCGGCACGGCCGCGGTGACATCACCCTGGACTTCCCGGCGGACCCGCCGGCCGCCGAGCCGGTGCCGCTGGGGCTGGCCAAGGCGCTGGGCACCGACCCGGTGTGGACCGGCCGGGCCCGGCACGATCTGCTGGTGGAACTGGCGGAGGCCACCGCGGTGCGGGACCTGGCCCCGGACATCGTCGCGCTGGCCGCCTTCAGCGGCCGGGCGGTCATCGTGACCGCGGCCGCCCCGGCGGGCGCCGGTCACGACTTCGTCTCCCGGGTCTTCGCCCCGGCCGCCGGCATACCCGAGGACCCGGTCACCGGCGCCGCCCACTGCGTACTGGCGCCCTTCTGGTCCCGGCGGCTCGGCCGGACCGAGCTCGCCGGTCTCCAACTCTCGCCGCGCGGCGGCCGGGTGGGCGTCGAGCTGCGCGGTGACCGGGTGACCCTGCTGGGGCAGGCGGTGACGGTGTTCAACGGGGAGCTGAGCCCGGTGGGGAGCTGACGCCGCCCGGCGGCCGGCACAGGACGAGCGCCCCGCTTCCCGGTACGGCCGGGAGGCGGGGCGCAGGAACGCACAACGACGACAACGACAACGCCCGGAGGCTCCTCAGGGGCGGATGAGCACCTTGAGGGCCTCACGTCCGGCCATGGCCTTGTAGCCGTCCGGGACGCCGTCCAGCCCGACGGTGCGGTCGAAGACCGCGGACGCGTCGAGACGTCCGGACAGCACGTCGGGCAGGAGCTCGGGAGCATAGGCCCGGGCCGGGGCGACGCCGCCGGCGAGGGTGACGTTGCGGCGGTAGAAGCGCCGTACGTCGACGCCGTCGCCGTCCTGGGGCACACCGACGTAGCCGACGGCACCACCGGGGCGGGCCATGTCCAGGGCGTCCCGCAGGGCCGCGCCGGTCCCGACGCACTCCAGCACCGCATGCGCCCCGTGGCCGCCGGTCAGTTCCCTGACCCGCTCGACGGCCTCCGCGCCGCGCTCCGGGACCACCTCCACGGCGCCGAACCGCCGCGCGAGGTCCGTGCGCGCGGTGTGCCGGCCGAGGACGATGATGTGCTCCGCGCCCAGCCGGGCCGCGGCCAGCACGCCGCACAGCCCGACCGCGCCGTCCCCCACCACCGCGACGGTCCGGCCGGGGCCGGCCTGCGCGGCGCGGGCCGCGTGGTGCCCCGTGCACAGCACGTCGGACAGGGCCAGCACCGCCGGCACCCGGGGGTCCTCCGGCTCCATCGGCAGCGGGAGGAGGGTGCCGTCGGCCTGGGGGACGCGGACCGCCTCGCCCTGGCCGCCGTCCAGCTCCCCGCCCCAGAACCCGCCGTTCAGGCAGGAGTTGGGCAGCCCGTCCCGGCAGAACTCGCAGCTGCCGTCGGACCACTTGAAGGGTGCGAGAACGAGGTCACCGCGGCGTACGGAGGTGACCTCGGCGCCGGTCTCCTCGACCACGCCGATGAATTCATGGCCGAGCCGCACCCCGTCGGGGTGGGGCGGCATCTTCCCGTAGCGCCACAGGTCGCTGCCGCAGATCGCGGCGTGGGTGATGCGCACCACGGCGTCGGTCGGCCGGTCGATCCGGGCGTCGGGCACCTCCTTCACCTGGACGTCCCCTGCCCCGAACATCACTGCTGCCCGCACGGTCGTACTCCTGGATTCGCTCGACGAGGGCCGGTCCGGCCCGGTACGGCTCGGGATCACACGCGGCGCGCTACGCGTGGACGGTCCACTCGCGGCGCCGGAGTTCGGCCGTGAGTGTGCCGGCCGAACCGTCCGCCACCAGGAGTTCCGCCAGTCCGGCGGAGCCGTCCGTGGCGTGCTCCAGGCGGACGTCCTCGATGTTCGCCCCCACCGCCGAGGCGGCGGAGAGCAGCCGGGCCAGCTCACCCGCCCGGTCACGCAGGACCACCCGAACCGGTCTGTACGCTACGGCAGTTCCGCCGGGCTTGCCGGGGATCCGGGCGTATCCCGCGTTGCCCCGTGCGAGCAGCGCGGTCAGCTCCGCCGGGTCCGGCCCGCGCAGCGCGCGGCGCACGGTGTCCAGGTCTGCGGCGAGGCCGTCCAGCACGGCCGCCACGGCCTCCGCGTTGGTCGTGAGGATGTCCGTCCACAGTCCGGCGTCGCCCGCGGCGATCCGGGTGACGTCGCGCAGCCCCTGGCCGGCGAGCCGCAGCGCCACCTCTTCCCCGTCGTCCAGCCGGGCCGCCATCAAGGTGGCGAGGAGGTGCGGGACGTGGGAGATGAGCGCGACCGCGTGGTCATGGGGCTCGGCATCGAGGACGACCGGCACCCCGCCGCACAGCCGGACCAGTTCCAGCGCCCGCCCCAGGACGGCCGGTTCGGTCGCCGGATCGGGCGTGAGCACCCACGGGCGGCCCTCGAACAGCTCGGCCCGGGCCGCCAGCGGACCCGAGCGTTCCCGCCCGGCCATGGGGTGGCCGCCGACGAAGGAGCCCAGGTCACCGCCGCGGGCCGCGATCTCGTCCAGCGGCGGGCCCTTCACGCTGGCGACGTCGGTGTACGCCCGCGCCAGACCGTTCTTCTGGTGCTCCTCCAGGACGCCGGCCACGCTCCCGGGCGGCACCGCGAGCACCGCGAGGTCCACCGGCCCGGGCGGTGCGCCGGCCGTCCCGGCGCCCAGCGCGGCGGCGGTACGGGCCGCGTCGCCGTCCCGGTCGATCAGATGGGTGGTGACGCCCCGCGCCGTCAGGGCGAGGGCGACGGAGGTGCCGATGAGCCCGGTGCCGACGACGGCGGCGGTGCGCAGTGCGTTCGCGGTCATCCCGCGCCCTGGGTGATCCGCCGGATGATGTGCGCGGCCAGCCGGCACACCCCTTCCTCGATCCGTTCGGGCGTCAAGTAGCTTGCTGAGAGCCGCAGTTGACGCTCACCGCCGTCACCCAGGTAGAAGTAGTTCATCGGGGTCCAGATGACGCCGTGGTCGCGGGCCGATTCCTCCAGGAAGGCGTTGTCGACGGCGAACGGCAGGGTCAGCACGAGGAAGAACCCGCCGTCCGGCACGTTCCACCGCACCTCCCACCGGTCCTGCGGCAGATGGCGGGCGAGGGCGGCCAGCAGCGCCTCCATATTGCCGCGGTAGAACTCGATGAGGTCCTTGTTGGCGTCGCGCAGCCGGCACCCGTGTTCGAGGAGCATGCCCCCGATGGCCGCCTGGGCGATCGGCGGGGTGTTCACCGTGACCATGCTCTTGATCTTCGACAGTTCGTCGGCGAGCAGGGTGCGCCCGCCGTTCTCACCGATGACCGGCTGATCGGCGATGACATAGCCGACCCGGGCGCCCGGGAAGCAGGTCTTGGCGAACGAGCCGAAGTAGATCACCCGGTGCCGGGTGTCGAGGGACTTCAGGGTGGGCCGCTGCTCCCCGGTGCGACTGAAGAACCCGTAGGGGTTGTCCTCCAGCAGCAACAGGTCCTCCGCCGCGGCCAGATCGAGCAGCGCGTGCCGCTTCTCCGTGGGCATCGACGCCCCGGAGGGATTGGCGAAGTCCGGGATCACGTACACCGCACGCGGCCGCTTGCCCCGGGCGCGGAGCTCCCGGACGGTGCCGCGCAGCGCGTCGAGGTCCAGGCCGGTGTCGTCCTCGGGCACCGGCACGGTCGCGGCGTCCAGCAGCCGCGCGGCGCCCGTGATGCCGACGTAGCCGGGGTCGGTGACCAGCAGGACGTCGTCCGGTCCGGTGATCAGCGCCCGCAGGACCAGGAGCATCGCCTCCTGGCAGCCGACGGTGACCACGACGGCCGACGGGTCGGTGTGGATGCCGTCGTCGTGGGCGATCGTCCGGGCCACCAGTTCGTGGATCTGGCCGTTGGTGCGCCCGTACTGGAACAGCGCGGTACGCACCTCCTCGGGTGAGCGGCCGAGGTCCTGCTCCAGGTGGCGCGTGTAGGTGTCGAGGTAGCCGCCGATCCGGTCCACCTCGAAGAACCCGTCGTAGGGGCGGCCCGGACCGAACGAGATCGCCTCGGGGTACCGCAGCGTGACCTCGTTGAGGAAGTTCATCACGTCGAGCAGCGGGTCCGAGAGGGACGAGTGCAGATCGGCCGGCCTGAGCTCGGCGTCCGGTCCGGGCCGCGGCATTACGCCTGCTCCTGCCAGAGCACCGGGCAGAAGTCCGGGTCCGTGTAGTCGGGGTTGCCGTTCGCGTCCTTGCGGACGAGGACGTCGTTGTTGTAGACGACCCGCTCGCCGGTGGAGATCTCGAACGGCCGCCACTGGTTCGTCCGGTCCTGGAGGTGGAACGAGATCGCCCGGCGCGGGCGGTCGCTGCGGTTGAGGCCGCTGCCGTGGTAGGTGCGGCAGTGGTGGAAGCTGATGTGCCCCTTCGGGATGACGACGGGCACCTTGCGGACCGACACGTTGTTGAAGGCGGCGTTCTCCTCCAGCATCTCGTCCAGCTCGGAACGGTCCCGCTCGGCGAAGTGCTTGGTGGTCGCGTCGTTGCCGCCGATCTCCTTCCACCGGTGACTGCCGTCGACCATGGTGATGGTGCCCATCTCCTCGTCGCAGTCGTGGAAGGGGATGAAGGCGGTCAGCATCTCGTCGGAGGTGCAGGTCTGCCAGTAGTGGCGGTCGAAGTGCCAGGGCACGATGTTGCCCTCGTCCTCGGGCCGCGGCGGCTTGTGGATCAGGGTGCTGTTCCACAGCCGTATCTGGCTGGTCTCCGCTATCCGCGCGGCGACCGCCCCGATGAGCGGCTTGGACAGGATGCTCCGGACCGTGTCGTCCTCGTAGAAGATGTAGTCGTTGTGCCGGTGGACGTCGCCCTTCTCCGGCTCCCAGTACGCCAGCCGCGGCGGCCGGACCGGGAGGGTCCGGTCCCGGTGACCGCCGTAGAACCGGTCGGCCGCGGCATCGAGCGTGTCGACCTCGTCGTCGGTCAGCAGCTTCTTCGACAGGTACCAGCCGTGCTCCTGGTAGAACAGCACGTCCTCGTCGGTGGGCAGCAACGCCCGGTCGTGGTCGCTGAGCTGGAACGCCTCGGTGGTCATCATGGTCCTTTCCGGAGATCCGGGTCCTCGTACGATTCGTTCGGTGCCGCCGCGGCCGGGCCGCGGGCCAGCAGCTCCGGGCCGAGGTCGGCGAGGGACGGGCGGCCGGCCAGCACCATGGCGTCCTCCAGTTCGTCCCGCAGCAGGGTGAGCACCCCGCGCGCGCCGGCCTCGCCGCCGGCGGCCAGTCCCCACAGCACCGGTCTGCCGACGAAGACCGCCCGCGCGCCCAGCGCCAGCGCCTTCAGCACGTCGGTCCCGTGGCGGATGCCGCCGTCGAGGAACACCGGGCAGCGCCCGTCGACCGCCGCCACGACCTCCGGCAGCGCGTCCAACGTGGCGATGGCGCCGTCGAGTTGGCGTCCGCCGTGGTTGGACACCACGATCCCGTCGATGCCGAGCCCGGCGGCGCGGGCCGCGTCCTCGGCGCTGAGGACGCCCTTGAGGAGGAGCGGCAGCCGGGTCTGCTCCCGCAACCGGTCCAGGTCGGACCAGCTCAGCGAGGGGTCGATGAAGGCGTCGGCGTGCCGGGCCAGGGCGGAGCTGCCGTCCTGCCGGTCGTGCAGGAAGCCGGTGACCTCGCCGTCCAGGTTGCGGGCGACGATGCCCGGGGGCAGGTGGAAGCCGTGCCGCAGCTCGCGCAGCCGTCTGCCGAGCCGCGGGGTGTCCACGGTGAGCACCAGCGCGCGGAACCCGGCGGCCTCCGCGCGCCGCACCACCGTGCGCAGCACGTCCCGCCGGTGCAGCCAGTAGAGCTGCAGCCAGAGCGGTCCGGTGGCCTGCGCGGCGAGGTCCTCGAAGGTCCGGCTGGCGAAGATGCTGACGATGGTGGGGATCCGCAGCCCCGGTGCCCCGGCCGCCCGTACCGTGGCCACTTCCCCTTCGTCGCAGGCGAGTTGGTGGTAGGCCATCGGTGCGATACCGAGCGGCGCGCCGACCGCGTCCCCCAGCACCGTGGTCGACAGATCACACCGGGAGACGTCGGCCAGCACCCGCGGCCGCAGGCGGAGCCGGCGGTACGCGGCACGGTTGGCCCGGACGGTGGTCTCCGTACCGGCGCCGCCCTGGATGTAGTGCCAGGTGGCAGGGGGCAGACGGTCCTCGGCGAGCGCGGCGTAGGCGCCGACGGTCAGCGGCCGGAGGCCGGGATCGGCGTCGGTGCCGCTGGCGGGGTCGTTGGCTCGGTCGGTTCCGGCGTCGGTCATGGAGCGCCGGTGAGGGCCTGGGCCCGCTCGACCGCCTCGTAGAGCCCCTTGATGTTGCCGCTGCCGAAGGTCTGCGCGCCGCGCCGCTCGATGAGTTCGAGGAAGAACGTCCCGCGGGCGTGCGGCGAGCGCGTGAAGATCTGGTACAGCAGCCCCCAGTCGTCACGGTCGGCGAGCACGCACAGGTCGCGCAGCACCTCCAGGTCACCCCCGAGGGAGCCGACCCGGTCCTCCACCGCGTCGTAGTACGTGGCGGGCGTGTGCAGGAATTCCACCCCCTGCGAGGCGATGTGCGGCACGGCGGCGGCGATATCCGAGGTGCCGAATGCCAGATGCTGTACGCCGGCGCCGCCGTGCGCGTCGAGAAAGGCGTCGATCTGCCCCGGCTTACGCCGCACATCGGGCTCCAGGAACGTGAAGGTGACCGCCCCGGACGGGCTGCGCACCACCTTGGATTCCATCGCCTGGTCGCCGACCTCGATGAATTCCTCGAACGCCTCGTCGAACCCGAGGCCCTTTTCGTAGAAGGCCACCGTCCGGGCGAGTTCCCCGGCCGGAAGGCATACGGCGAAATGATCGAGCGAATGCAACCGCGGTGCGTCGCCGGCGGATTGTGCGCCGGCACCCCCATCCGCATCCGTCCACCGCAGCCGAGGATGCGGCAACTGCCGCTCCGCATCCTCGTACTGCACAAAGGTGTGCACGGTGTCCCCGAACGCCCTGACCGCGGCGGACACGGCGACGGAACCGTCCTCGTACTCGACCTCGGCCGGCTCCGCCACCACCTCCGCCCCGCAGGCCACGGCCCGCCGGAACACACCCTCCGCGTCCCCGGTCCGCAGCGCGACATTGGCCACTCCGTCACCGTGGCGCGCCACATAGCGGGCCACCGGCCCGTCGGAGGTCAGATCGGAGGTCAGCAGGAGACGAATGTCCCCCTGCCCGAGAAGAAGGGATCTGCGGTCCGCAAGTCCGGTTTCCGGACCCCCTTCGGCAAGGGTTTCAAAACCGAATGCGGTGCGGTAGTAATAGGCGGCTTGCCGGGCATCCCCGACATGGAATTCGACATGACTGACGGTGTAGTCGCTCAACGAGACCCCCGCTGTTTGTATGGCGAGTTGCGGCCCACCGGCCACCGATATCGGGCAGCCGGCCGAACCGAAAGAGCGAAACAAAATTAACCGCTGGTACACACCTGACAGAACACACCTTCGGAGACTTGCGGTTCCTCGATCGTCACCCGCGCCTGCTCCGATGGTCGCCCCGGGCACGCCCCTCAGGCGCCCCGATGCCGACGGTGCACTACTCGAAAATCCCGTGCTGGTAGGCGTACAGCCCGGCCCGCAGCCGGTCCGGCTGCCCGATCTTCCGCATGGCCTGCGTCAGATGCTTCTTGACGGTGGCCTCCGCCAGGAACAGCTCCGTGGCGATCTCCGCATTGCTCAGCCCCCGCGCGAGCTTGCCCAGCACCGCCCGCTCCCGCTCGGTCAGACTGGCCTCACCCGGGCTGGGCCCGTCGATCGCCAGCGTCAGTTCGACCGGCTGCACCTTGGGCGCCGGCAGGAACACCGCACCGCCCAGCGCGACGGTGGTCACCGCCCGAATGATCTGCTCCTCGTCCACCGCGGGATCGATACACCCGTGCACGCCCCCCGTGAGGACCTGCGAGACCTCCACACTCGTCTCCGCGGGATGCAGCAGTATCGCCTTCGCCCCCGGCGCCCCGTTCACCGACACCAGCCGCTGCGCGGCCGCCGCGTCCGCGGTCAGCCCTTCCCGCGTACCGACGAGGATGACCTCGGGCTGCTCCTCACGGGACGCCTCGATGGCCTTCTTCGGATTCCCGAAACTACTGACCACCCGCAACTCCGGCGCCGCCGTCAATATCGACCGCAACCCGGCCCGCGTCACCGACTGCTCCGCCACCAACATGACCCGCACCACGGGCCGGGCGGGTAACTCCCCCACCACCCCTGCGCCCCGGTGTCCATGCCCTTGAACACCCCCGCCGTGCCCGTACTCGTGCCCGTGAGTGCTGCCGTTGTTCCCCTGACCGCTCACCCACTCTCGGCCGTTTGCCTGCGCCTGGCCGTTCACCTGCGATAACTGCGCTGCCTCCAGCACCGTGATCCCCCGTTCCTTCAAGAACGTCTCTCGCCTCAGAACAATGTCGCTGAGCCGGTCAAACAGGACTGTAAGCCCGAATCACCTCCGATCCTTCGGCTCCCTGTTCACCATTGAGCAAAAAAACGACCGGTGCGTCGGTGCTTACTGGGAGCTATAGGGGGAGGTCAGGGGGGTGGTTGCCTGGGTCATCAATTCACTGTTGAGGCAAGGGAGTTCGGAAAACCGGCCGTGCGACGCCTGGCGCACATGGGCTCGGCACCGCCAGCAGACCCCAGTCGTGTTCCGCCAGGAGCCGACCGATTGTGGCTCGGGCCGATCTGGTGGGGCCTGACGTGCCTGGCTCCATGACCGCACGACTTTCCAGCCATACGAATGCTGCGCCTTGCCCTCGGAGAAGGAAACGGGAAACAGCATCGATCGCCTTGTCCGTCCGGGAGGGATTGCCGCACGCTTTCGTGCAGCACCGACTCGGCCCGGACGCAGGGTTTTGGGAGGTTCCCGTGCCACAGCCGTCCACCGAGTTCGGCCAGGAGCTGAGGAAACGGCGTCTGGAGGCCGGACTGAGCCTCACGGCCCTGTCCGGCGCCGTGCATTACAGCAAGGCGCAGTTGAGCAAGGTCGAGCGAGGCATCAAGGCACCGAGCCGTGACCTCGTTCGGCTGTGCGACGCCGCTCTCGGTGCTGACGGAGCACTGATCGGCTTGGTCACCCAGGCCGCCGCTGACACACCTGCCGAACCAGTGCCGGGCCAAATCAACGAGGAGGAGTGGCTGATGCAGTTGTCGCCTGGCGGCCCGAACCGCTTCCACCCCATGGGCCGGCGAGAAGTGGTGAGCGCCGGCGTCGCATCGCTGATGACGTGGCGGTCGGACGGGACGGCCCCGGCCTCCTCGACCGCGGCTGGCGGCATGCTGGAAGCCTCCCGCTCGCTGTTCACGCACTACCGGAAACTCGGCCAGACCGTGGAACCCGGCCTGCTCCTGCCCGTCCTGATCGCGCAGACGCACACCCTGCGGGAACTGTCCGCTCAAGCCGACTCCACCACCCGCGGACAGTTGCTGTCACTCGGCTCCCGATACGCCGAGTATGTCGGCTGGCTGGTGCAGGAAACCGGGGACGAACGTGCCGCACTGTGGTGGACCCAGCGCGCGGTCGATCTGGCAGCCGCCGGGGGTGACCAGGCACTGGCCGGCTACGCCCTGGTGCGTAGGGCTCTGGTCACGTTGTACCGGGATGACGCCGAGCAGACGGTTGCTCTGGCCCGTCGTGCGCAGAGCGGCACGCTGCCACCACGGATCCGTGGACTGGCCGCCCAACGTGAAGCGCAAGGACACGCACTCGCGGGCGATCTCCGTGCATGTCTGCGCGCCCTGGAGCGCGCTCGTACGCTCCTCGCCCGCCAGGACGACGGTGCCGACGAGCCGGTGATCGGCACCATGCACCTTCCCGACCCGGTCAGCATGGTGACCGGTTGGTGCCTGGTGGATCTCGGTCGGCCCCGGGAGGCGAGCGAGGAACTCGACCGGCAACTCGCCCTGGTCGGCCAGGACGCGGTGCGTACGCAGGTGCGGTACGGGGTTCGCCGTGCGCTCGCCCATGCCTCGGCCGGCGAGATCGACCACGCATGTGCCTTGACGACGCCGCTGCTCGACGGCGTTGAAGCAGTGCGCTCAGCGACCGTCGCGACCGATCTGCAGCGACTCGCCCGGGTCCTGGCCCGCCACTTGGATCACCCGTCGGTCCGTCGGCTGTGGCCGCGGCTCAGCACGTTAACGCGCTCGACCACTTCCTGAAGGAGACAACACCGTGAGCAAGGTCTTCATCAACTACCGCACAGGCGACGGGGAAAAGACCGCTGCCCTGATCGACCAGGAGCTGTCGCGCCGCTTCGGCCCGGAGCACATCTTCCGTGCCTCGAAGTCCATCGCCCCTGGCGAGGCATACCCCGAGGCCCTGCTCGCAGCGCTGCGCCGCAGCTCCCTCCTCCTGGCCGTTGTGGGACCGGACTGGACGAACTTCCGTGCTCGGCTCCAGGAACCGGAGGACTGGGTGCGCAGGGAGATCGAGGAAGCGTTCGCGTGTGAGCTTCCGGTCGTTCCCATCCTGGACGGCCGGAAGACGAACCGGCTGAAGAGGACCGACTTGCCGCCCGAGCTGGCGCGGCTCGCGGACCTGCAGTCCATTCCGTTCGACACCCACGACGTCGAGACGGGTGTCAGGCGGATCGGTGACCTTGTGGCCGAGATGGTTCCAGGACTGCGCGACCCGGTCCGAGCCGGCAAGACACCGCCCGTGTCGGACGCCGTCACCAACTCGATCGGGGACGTGGGCGGAACGGCCGTACAGAGTCATGACTTCACCGGAGACGTCGGTGGCACCCTCGTGAAGGACTCCCACGGCCCTGTACACACGGGCAACGGCCACATCTATCAGAACTCCCGCCACGTTTCGGGCGACCGGCACTTCTCGGGGAACGGGATGACGTACTTCGAAAGCGGAGACAACCACGGTCCCATCCAGCCTCGGTTCGGTGAGCCGGATCGACGCGAGGACGACAGCCGGTGAATCCACACAGCACCACACGCGTCGAGAACCCGCAGGGTTTCACCCACACAGGCGGCGGCCACATATACGTCAACGTCGGCATCCCACCACAGGGGTCGGACAAACCAGCCTTCCGGCAACTGGCCGAGGACCAACTCGTCCGGCTGCGGCGGGTGTTGGTAGCACCCGCCAACATGGGCACAGCCCGCTCCACGCTCGCCGACACCGGCACCGTCATCCTGGACGGCCCCCCGGGCAGCGGCCGAACCTCTGCGGCCCGGGTACTCCTGCGCGAATACCACCCGGACCGGGGTGCCTTCCATGAACTTCTCCCCGACGAGGAAGAGGAACTGCCGCTCCAGGACCCTGCCCTGGTCGAAAACGGTGACCAGCTACTACTGGACCTGTCCGCCGCCGACGACCGCCAGTGGCGCGCGGTTCGGTCCGCCCTCCCCGCCCTCCGCAAGACCGTCCACGAACAGCAGGCACATCTTGTCGTCGTCATGCCGCACGGCGGTGGGCTCGACCCGGACCTCCAGCACTACCGGGTCGTGATCCAGCCACCTCTCGGCTTGCCCGTTCTCAGGCGGCACCTCCGTATGCACGGCGTGCCGTACGAGCAGTACATGCAGTCCGATGTCACCGTCACCGAGTTCTTGGACGGGGGCCGGCCGATGCGGGAGATCGCGGACTTCGCCGACCTGATCCGCCGCGCACGCGAGAGGGCTCGACCGGAGGAAGGGTTCGCCCAATGGTGCGCGACGGCCAAGGGCGCACGGGACGACCGGCGGAAGGAAGTAGCCGATCTCGTCGCCCGGTTGCGCGAGGCTCCTGAGACGGCGCTGCTGATCACCGTCTCCATGCTCCACGGCGCACACGCCGACGTCATCCACCGGGCGGCCCGGTCCCTGCTGCGCACTCTAGGCTCCGCGTCGGACGCGCTCCCGCTGCTCCAGCACAAGGACCTCGCCGAGCGGTTCAAGGAGATCTCAGCCGTTACCGGCCCGGGTGGACACGTGCGGTTCCAGAAGCTGGACTACGACTCCGCCGTCCGCGCGCATTTCTGGGACCACATGCCTGACTTACGGCCCCACCTCGGCAGTTGGGCCACGAAGGTGGTGGAGCTGAACGATCCGCACGTCACCCCGGCCCTTCGGGACGATCTGGTGGCGCGGATAGCCGATCAGTTCCTGCGGACCGGGCGCGGGGACGGGCTGGCGTCTCTTGCCGAAGGGTGGAGTTGCGCGTCGGCGAGCCGGATACGGCTGGAGGCGGCTGTCCAGGCGCTCACCTGTGGTCTCAACGATCCGGCTCACGGCCGAGCCTTTCGCGAACGGATCTATCAGTGGTGCGCCTACCGGCGCCTCCGGGGAGAGTTCGCCCAGGTGCTCGTTCAGATCTGCGCCGATGTCCTCGCGGCGAGCCACCCGGACCAGGCCCTGCTCAGGCTCTACTACCTGGCCCGGCGCGAGCACGACACCGTGCGTGCCCTGCAAGCGTTGTGCGACCTGGTGGCAAGCAGCCGCCGGCTGCGTCGAAGACTGCTCGACCGCCTCGCACGATCCGACCTCTCACCGCCCGACCTCGGCATCTTCCTGTATGCCTGCGATCCGCTGTCGCTGACGGACCCCGCCGACTCCCCACGCGCTCTGGTCGACGAAGGCGGTGTGCAGCGCGCCCTGACCAACTGCTGGCACGCGGCCCTGACCAAGTTGCCGAGGGCAACCTGGCAGCCGCACTCGAAGCGCTGGTTCCATTGCGCGGCCGACGACACCGGAAACCGCGGTGAACCACTGCTCGACGTCCTCATCAGCGCGGCCGACCGGAGCGAAGAGGGACGGGGTGCGTTGTTCGCCGCGCTGTACGCGAGCGCCCGCGAAGCCGAGCGCACTGCTCCGGGAGGCCCCGCGCGCTCCGCCGAAATCACCGAACTGCTACTCCACAAGATCAGTGTGGCCCAGGGCCTCGGTCCAGCCACCCCATCGCCAGCGTCAGCCAGGGGGACTCGATCGTGACGACCGCGCAAAAGACGACGACCGTCTTCCTCACCGTCTTATGTGGCCTTCTCCTGGCCATCGTCGGCCTGTCACAAGGGTGGCCCACATGGAAATGGTCGACGCTGGCCGTCCTCCTCGTCGCTGTCCCCGGCGCGGCCGTCCGGATTGCTTCTCTGCGCCGTGGCTCCGTGCCGGTCAGCTTCGAAGAACAACGCACGGCCTCCCCAGTGGAACGCACGGAATATCGCGTCAAACAAGTGGTATTGCCCAGCCTCTGGGACGACTACTACTTCGTCTTCACGGCAACCGTTCGGTGGTGCCTCATCGGATCAGCCGCAAACGCCCCCGTTCTCAATCCCGCAGGCCTCGCGGTCGAAGCGGTCCTGAACCGCGCCCGCACCATCACGGAGAAACGTGAGCCGGGCCAGGCTTCACTCGTTCAGCACGAGCTCAGCGGAGCCCTCAGTCGTCTGTGCCCGGACCCCACAGGACACCTCCAAGCAATGGCGGAAAATATCAGCCTCGCCTTGCTCGAACAGGACCAGGAGCGCTTGGACAGACTCGCCGAAGTACGCGAGGAAAAGGCCGTCTGGGAGCACCAGCGCAAGTACGAGCAGAGCAAGCGCCAGTACCTGGGCGAGGACGTGCTGAAGGACACCGGCAGTGCAGTGGTCTGGTGGCTCGCCAAGAACGACGAGCACGTGGAAAGGACCGTGGCAGACCTGGCCCTGCTCGCCCAGCTCACGTCCGCAGCCAACGACACCGACATTCCCGAGCGGCTGCAGACCCTCGTGTCGCAGGAGCTGGGCGAGCCGGCCGCCCCGGAATTCCAGGAGGAGGGTCCCGCTCCTGTTTCCCCGGAACAGACGGCTGCGGACCATCTCGCCAGCCTCTTCGACGCCATGGGCTTCACGGCGGGAGACGTTCGGCGGCAGATGCTGGCCAAACAGTTCTCCGACATCATCAAGCAGCAGAACTGCCACGAGACGGCCGAGGACCTGCTTCACCGATTCGATCCGCCAACGACCTTCGCGTCGAACAACGGTGAGGAGCCGAATTTTCACAGCGACGCGCGTGGTGAGCCGACCCGGGAGGCCAGTCGTCTAAGTGAAAGTGAAAATCCGTGAGGTGGCCGCTCTCGCAGCGCCGCAAAGCTCCAGCAGGCGAGGGCGGTCCGGTCGGCAAGCAACCGCACAAACCAGCGGGCTGGGTGTCAGACCCCCTTAGCCCCCGCTCCAAAATCACCACACACTCCACATGACGCGTCATAGGGATCACGCCCCACATCGCCGGGTCGAGAAACCTGCAGTTCAGATGGCCTTTCGAGGTCCGTCGGGCAGGCTGTCGGGGTTCTCGGAGCGTCAAATGAACGTAAGGGGCCACGCGTGGCCACTCTGACCACCGGTCCACCGCGACGCCAGCGTCCATAATCGGGCAGAGGCCCGCACGGACACAGACCGGTGGCCGAATCCGGCGCTGGTGCACGAGGCGACCTGACTACAGAACCGCTTCCAGAAGAAACCGACTCGGCCTGCCGGACCACGACACATAGAGCCCGTCCCGGGCCCTGGTGCAAGCCACGAACAACAGGCAACGTTCCGCCAGCAAGTCGGCCTCGTGCTGCAGACGGTCGACGTCCGACGGAGTCACCGCTTTGGGGAACGGCAGGGCTCCGTCGTGCACCCCGATGACGGCGACACACCGGTATTCGAGACCCTTGAAGGCGTGCATGGTGCCGACATTGACGGCGTCTGTGGCAACCTCCACGTCCCCACGCAGGCGGACGGCGGGGACACCGGCGGCCGTAAGAGCTTCGGCCGCCTGCTCACAGGTCTTGTTGAAACGAGCGCTCACACCGATCTCAGCGCACGGAATGCCGCTGTCCAGCCAGCTGCGCACCCGCGTGACCAGTGCATCCAGCTCTGCGCTCTGGGACTGAGCCGCATAGGTCTCCGGCCCTTGGCCGTGCAACGCCGAGCGATAGCCGAGCAGCGTTTCATGGCGGCTGCCGTCCGCCAGCTCCTCGAACGGACGGCCGTGAAGAAGAGCGGTGGACCAGCTGAGGATCTCGTGCGTGGAGCGGTAGTTCTTGCGCATCTTCGTCGAGCGGCCGGTGACTTTGATGCCGATGGTCTTCAGTGACACCTTCGAGTCATAGATGCGCTGGTGCGGGTCTCCTGCGATGAACAAGTCGTCGGGCCGGCCGGGGGCGGCGGCCCGCAACAGCCGCCATTGCGCGGGATGCAGGTCCTGGGCCTCGTCGACGACGATGTGCCGGTAGCGTGGACCGGATCCGTCCAGCAGGTCCGCCGCCTCGGCACAGGTCCCGAGGTACGTGCGCAGACCGTCCGCGGCGAGGCGGCCCGTGAACTCCTCCACGGTGCGCCACACCAAGGGACGAACGCGGACGGACAGGGCGTTCCCTCGCCCCTTCCGCTCGGCGACCTCGTACTCCTCGCAGGTACGCAGGTTCTGCGCCAGGATGACGTGCTTGTACTCCTGGGCAAGGAACTGGGCGGTGCCGGTGAACCCGGTGGCGTGAGCGGCCTGCTCCCAACGGCCCTGCTCCTCGTCGCTGCGCAGCGGCCGACGCAAGGTCGAGACGACACGGCCCGCGAACGCATCAACGGTCATGATGTCGACCCGGTCGCGCAGCGCCTCGTCCTCGACGAGGTCGGCGAGTCCGGAGCGGAGTGCGGCGACGAGCGCGTTGGTGTACGTGGTCAGCAGGATTCGGTCGCCCTCGCGCAGGTGCCGCAGCAGATGGCGTACGCGGTGCAACGCAACCACGGTTTTGCCCGTGCCGGGTCCTCCGGTGACCTGGGCCGGCCCGGAGTACGAAGCCCGGTAGGCCACTTTCTGCTGGGAAGGGTGCAGAAAGACGCGCCAGGCGGCGAAGGGCTTGTCGAGGATGTCGCGGAGCTCGTCGGAGGCGGTGACGAGGGCGATCCGGGTACGGGAGCGGTGGATGGCGGTCTCGTAATCGGTGGTATCGACCGGCTCTGCAGTCCGGTCGGCCAGGTTGACGGCGACCACGTCGCGCCACACGTCTTCCACGGTGAATCCGGCGGCCAGATACTCCAGTACCTCCCGTTGGTCCTGTGGGAAGAACGGCGCGAACACCTCCAGCTGCTCCGGCGTCGTCAGGACGCGGGCCTGGCGGAGAGTGGTGCCGTCGACCCCGAGTGCTGCCAGGTCACCATCGGAGAACTTGGCGAACAGTCGCTCCTCACGGGCGGGCGCGATGCGTTCGTAGGCCGGGGTGAGTTCGTCGAGCATGGCGATGTCGCGGATCTCGACGGCCTGAGTGACCGTGTTGATGCTCGCCTTCTGCTTGACCGCCCAGGCGATGGCCTTGTCGTGCGGCATCACCCTCAACAGGACGTATGTGTCTCCGCTTTCGGGAGCCAGGAGGACACCACGGGTGCCCTGGTCGATGCGGATGGTCCGAATGTGAGGATCACGGGCCCGCTTGAGGGACTCCAGCTTCAACCCCGGATCCTTGAACAACTGCTCCAGGGTGAGGTCCTGGAATTTCTCCCAGGCGTCGAAGACACCTTGTTTCACCGACCCCTGGAGCTTGCCGAGCTGAGCGCAGAAGGAGATGTCGAAGGCGAGTCGGGGCATGGCGAGCGGTTCTCCTCAAGCGGTTCCAAGGGGCGCCGCGGCCGCGCCCCGTCGGGCATTCGTCAGTCGCGTGGTGTGTGCACCGGCTCGTCCTCGTCCGGCTCTTCCAGTTCGCCGAGGACCCGCCAGGCGAGATCGGCGAGGGTCTCGCCGGTTTCGGTGACCCACCGGGCGGTGCCCTGGTTGGCCACAGGCCGCTTTTCCCATTCGGCGAGTTCCCACATCCGGGTGATCAGACCGGACGGTGAGTACTGCTTTCCGTCGGCGGCCCACAGGATCGGCTTGGTGCGGTGCGGGGTCCAGCTGGCCCGGCCCCGTTTGTCGTCCTGGGCCAACCAGTCCTTCAGAGCCTCGGCCTCGAGCGGATAAGCGGTGGACAGGACAAGCGGGGCGCCCTCCTCGAGTGTCCCCTTGTCGACGAGGACGTGCACCGCGTTGGGGCGGCGGGGTTTGCGCTGTGCGGGAACCCGGCGGTACTTGTCCTGTGCGGCCAGGCTCTCCGAGTCCGCATCGGCGCGCAGTACGCGGCCGGCGACCTCACGGCAGCGGGCGACGTCCGCACATACGGCCCGGATCTGCGAACGTTCGCCGTAGAGCTCGTCGATCGCCCCGGCAACCGCGGGCAGCAGCTCCTTGACCAGAGCGGGCACCTGCTGCACAGCAGCAGTCGCCCACTCCTGCTTCGGGTCCGGCTCGTCGATCGACTCGGTATCGAGGTGACGGAAGACGAGATGGGTGAGCAGATAGAGGCCGTGCTCGGTGAGCGCGGCACCCCGGCCCTCGTACCCCGAACGCACGGCATGCAGCGTACGGCGGACCTCCCGGAGTATCTGAACTGAGTTCCAGAGGAGATAGGCGCTGGGTTGCGGTCGGAACAGCACGTCGTAGATGCCCTGGGAGCCGCGTTCCCACAGCACATCCAGGGTGGTGGCCATCCTGGCCGCGTACTGGCTGTCGGGGTGGGCGCAGGCCATCGCACACGCCGCTTCGACCACGGAACAGCCGGTGTCCTCGGTCGGATCCAGTTCACTGCGGCGGACGCTGTATTCCAGACCGAGTTCGGCCCGCATGTCCTCCAAAATGGCAGCCTGTACAGGGTCCAGGGCAATGAAGTCCCGTGCTTCCACCCGGTTCTGGCGGTTGGTGGCCTGGGTGGTCCGCTTGGCGAACTCCTCGGCCTTGCCCGTGACGATGATCCGGACGCCCACCTGGGCATCCGCCGCCGCGTCATCCGCGGCTACGGCCTCGGCCACCGACCGCACCGTCTGGGCGCCGTTCACGACGCTGGCGTTGTGCAGGGTCAGGGTGATCGGGCGGGCCTGGGGATTCCGGAGGGCCTGATGTACCCGTTCCACCGACTCGCACAGGACGGTGACGCCGTTGTTGTAGTACCAGAAACTGGCGGGCTCTTCGGTGAGGGTGCTGATCAGTTCGTTGTTGATCGGGGTTCGGCCGAGCGGATTGCGGATGTTCAGGTTGAACAGGTTCGCGCCGTGCTCCATCCATCGGGCCACCTGCTCGGCCTCGATCACACCTTGGTACGACTCGTACGGGAGGCTGATCGTGAACCACGGGAACAGGTCGGCCGTCAGCTCGACAGGGTTGGGTGCCAGGTCCTTCCGTACGGATTCCCAGACCTCGGGCCCCAGGATGATCCGGTGGCCCAAAACCTTTCCGTGGCGGTTGAACTCCTTCTCGCCGTCGATCAGCGCGTGACGGAAGCCCTCACTCACCTCGTCGGCCCGCATCAGCACGACGACCTGGGTGATCTTGGTCGGTCCCTTCGCCATGACAGCCTTGGCGTACTCGGCCAGCTGCCTGCCGCGCGGGTTGAACGCGGCGAAGTCCTCGTCGTCGATCAGCCGCAACCCCGCGAGCAGCTCCCAGACGGTCTCCCGCTCGCCCTTGGCTTTGCCGTCCTTGCTCCATTTGGCCTGGACGAGATAGACGTGCGGGTCCGGCCCATCCACCACCGCAATGGCGTCGATGCCCTTGTCCGCGATGCCGTCGATCACCGTGAGCGCCGCTTCCTGCGGGCTGAATCCGGTGACGATCCGGACGGCTTGGGCGGTCAGGGCCCGCGAGAGCATGCGCTTCTCAAAGTCCTCATCCGTCTTCCCGGCCAGGTCACTCCCGTCGATGAGACCCGAATCCAGGTAGACGGTTTTCAGGGCTTGTTTCACCTGACGGACCTGCAGGATCACCTCCTGCTTGCCCTTTCCGGCGTGCGCAGTGGTCATGGCTTCCCGCCCTCCCCGGGCCGTCGGTTGTGCTGTGGAACGACCGGCCCCGGTCAAGATCGTCCCACGGGCGCCGCGTGCTGCGCGGCGCCTTTCAGGAAGCCGACCCGTCGAGGTCCAGCCGGATCAACGCCAGCGCCTCCGCGATCTCGGCGGTCAGCTCGTCGTCCGGCCTGTAGACCACGCACAGGTCCTCGTGCAGCGGCTCCAGGATGTGCCAGGCGTCAGCCGCCCGCCCCTGAGCGAGCATCAGCATCCCGATGTCGCGGCGCAGTTCGACGGCTTCTTCGCTCACGTCACCGTCGACGGAGCGCACAACACAGAGAATGCCCTGCAACGCAGCGAGAGCCTCCGTGACCTGGCCCAGTTCGGCGCGGCAGCGCGCGGCCTGGGCCCGGCAGGCGCGGGCGTGTTCGCTGGTGGGGCCGTGGATGCGGCCGTAGGCGTCGGCGAGCGCGTCGAACTCGGGCAGTGCGGCGCGGTAGTCACCGCCCAGCAGTCGGATCGCGGCCCGCTGGGTCCGGAGCTCCAGGACCTGCCGGCTCTCGGAGCCGAGTGCGCGGGCGGCCGGTTCAATGATCTCGCCGAGCACCTCGGCGGCCTGCGCGAACCGCTCCTCTTCGAGGAGGGCATCCGAGTGCGCGTACGCCTCCTTGATCTCCTCCCGGAACGCACCCAGCACCGCGGCGGGAGCGAGGGGTGCGGGCGACTGCCCGTCCGTGCCGGGGACGCGCGGCCCGGTCTGGGCTCGGGAGCGCGGCGCGTACGGGTTGCGGAAGAGCCCGGTCGGGTCGGGTACGCCGGTCGGTCCGGCCCCGGCCGGTGCGGGTGCCGCGCCGGGCGGTGGCAGGAAGGGGCGCAGGCGCTCGTACACGTCCTGGATATCGGCGGGCCGCGACTCCAGCGCCTTGCGCAGCAGGTGGAGGACGAGTTCCTCCAGTGCGGGCGGGACGTCCGCCCGCAGCTCGCGCAGCGGGGTGGGGGCGGCGTTGACGTGCTGGTACATGAGCACGTACTCGCTGTCCGCGCTGAACAGGAGCTGCCCACTGAGCAGTTCGTGCAGGATGCAGCCCAGCGCGTACAGATCGGTCTGCGGGGTGATCCGCCCGCCGCGCACCTGCTCCGGCGACATGTACTGGTAGGTCCCGATCGGCGTACCGGTGGCGGTCAGCTTGGTCACGTCGGTCCGCAGGATCGCCGCGATCCCGAAGTCGAGGACCTTCACCGTCCCGTCGCGGGCGACGAGGATGTTGCCGGGTTTGAGGTCGCGGTGGATCGCCGGCACCACGTGGGCGTGCGAGAGGACGGTCGCCACCTGCGCGACGACGGCCGCCGCCCAGGCCACCGGGAGGGGACGGCCGGGTTGGACGTACGCGGACAGCGGCACCCCGTCGACCAGTTCCATGACGAGGAACAGCCGCTCCAGCGAGTCGTCGAGCACCGCGTCGTACACCTGCGGCACGCCCGCGTGCTGGATCCGGGCGGTGATCCGCGCCTCCCGCCGGAACCGCTTGGCGAACTCCTCAGCGAGCTGCGGTGAGCTGATGGCCTGCTGCCGTATCAGCTTCACGGCCACGGGCCGGTCGAGCACGGCGTCATAGCCGCGCCACACGTCCCCCATGCCGCCGTGACTGAGCTCCTCCAGGAGTTCGTAACGTCCGGCGATCTTCTGCTGCGGCACCTTGCCCGCCCCCGTCGCGTCTTTGCGCCGGCACGCGTACACGGTGGTGGCGTCGGCCGGCTCGACATGGCCGAGAACAAGTCTTGCGGGCGGGACGATCTTCCGTCCAGAAAGTGCGCGGAGTTCGGCAGTTATGGCTGAGATACGCCCCTCACCGCACCAGCCCGCGGCCAGTCGTACTCGGCCCACACGGTCTTACCGGGCGCGCCACCGGCACGAGGGGACCAGCCCCAGCGATCGGCGAGGCACTCGACGAGCAGCAGGCCGCGTCCGCCGGGGCGGTCGAGTGCCGGAGGGCCTGCCGTCGGCTCCAGGAGCCGTTCGCCGCGGGTGTCGATCACCTCCACGCGTACGGTCTCGGCGTGGGCGGTGAGCCGCAGAAGGAAGTCCCGGCCGGGCACGCGCCCGTGGCGGACGGCGTTCGCGGCGAGCTCGGCGACAAGCAGGGCGAGCGTGTCGTGCGCCTCGGTGGCGTAGGGGATACCCCAGGCGTGCAGACGCTCGGCGCAGAGGCGACGGGCAAGGCGGGCGCCCCGCGGAGTGGAGCTGAACCTCATCTCGAAATGGTGGCTGGCGTGGCTGAGTTGCGCGGTCTGGGTGTCGCCCACGGGGTTGCTCGTCATGTCTCCACGGTGAGGCGTGGTGGCGTAGCGTGACCATGAGTGACGCGCCGTCGCCATGCTCTTGTACGCGGGCGGCAGGCGTGCTGTACGTGGCGGGGAGAGGCGGCGGCGATGGAATACGAGGACCAGGGCGAGCGGGAGCTGGTGGGGCAGCGCCCTGAGGACGAACCCGGTTCGGGTGTAGTGACGGCGTTCGGGCGCCAGTTGAAGTTACTGCGGGTGCGAGCGGGGCTCGAACGGGCGGAGTTCGGGAAGCTGGTGGTGTACGCGGCCCAGCCGATCGCCTCGTTCGAGCAAGGGCGGCGTATCCCCCCGCCGCGGTTCATCGACCAGGCGGACGAGGTGCTGGGCGCGGGAGGTGTGCTGATCGCGTTGAAGGAGGAGGTGGCGCGGGCGCAGTATCCGGCGTTCTTCCGGGACATGGCTCGGCTGGAGGCGGAGGCGGTCGAACTATGTGTCTACGACACGAACGTGGTCAATGGGCTGTTGCAAACCGAGGAGTACACGCGGGCGCTGCTCAGGATGCGTCGGCCGCTTCTGGACGAGGAGACCATCGAGTTGCGCGTGGCAGCTCGGCTCGCGCGACACGACATCTTCCATCGATGGCCGGCCCCTCTGCTGAGCTTTGTGTTGGAGGAGTCCGTCCTCCGCAAAGCGCTCGGTGGCAAGTCTGTCCTTCGCGGCCAGTTGGAACAGCTCCTGCTGGTTGGCCAGAACCGGAACGTGGAGCTTCAGGTGATGCCGCTCGACCGCGAGGACAATGCGGGAGTGGATGGACCGTTCACCGTGATCACTCGCAAGGGCGGCGAACAGCTCATGTACACCGAAGTACAGGGCCGCAGCCGCCTGTTGACTGATCGCGACGAGACACGGCTGGCGGCTGCCCGCTATGGGATCATCCGGAGCCAGGCTCTCGCTCCACGAGAGTCACTGCGGTTTATCGAGAAGTTGCTGGGAGAGCTATGAACACCGGAGAGACCTCGCCTGCGCGGCCGGAACTCGCTTGGTTCAAGAGCAGCTACAGCGGTGCCGAGGGCGGTCAGTGCGTTGAGGTGGCCGCCACTGCCGACTCCGTGAACGTTCGAGACTCCAAAAGGCGACTCGAAGGGCCCGTGCTGATCGTAGGGCGCGAGGCGTGGGCTGGGTTCATCAAAATGGCTTCCGGTACGCAGGCGTAGCAAACGGGCGGGGCCCGCGTACACCTCAGTGGCGTACGCGGGCCCCGCCTCCGTCTCAGTCCTCGTCGTCCACGCCCGCCTCACGGCGGATCATGCGCCATGCCGCGCGGCGTGCGCTGCGGTCGAGGTTGGACTTGAAGCTCCGGTCGGCGCCGAAGTACTGGCGGCCCATGCCGGCGATGGTGTCGATGTGGTCGGCCATCTTGTCGGCGAAGACCTTGTCGAAGACCTTGCCGAAGTTGTCCTCGTCGTTGACGAGGGCCGCGGCCTTCACCTTGGCGTCGGCCTTGGCCTCATTGAACGGCTTGGCAAGATCTTCCTCGGTGAAGTCCGTGCCGAACTTGGCGTTGAACTTCTCGATCAGCTCCGACAGGAGAGACTTCTCCGCCTCCTTGGCGCCGCCCGTGCCCTCACCGAACCCCTGCATGAGGGCCGGGCCTTCGGCCGTCAGCGACACATCGTGTTCGCCGGTCTTCTCCACCCGCAGGTGGCTGAGGTCCACGTCGCCTATGTCCACTCCTCCGTCGGTACGGCCCCTCAGTCGGGTAAGGAGGTAGCGGCCGTAGAGGTGCAGTCGCTCCAGGTCGGCATCGCGGTAGGGCACGATCTGGGCGAGGAAGCCGTACTTGCGCACGTAGTCGTGCAGATCGGCGCGGAAGTCCTCGGCCGTCTGGACGTGATCCTCGTCCTCGTCGTCATCTCGCAGTGCCTCGTAACGCACGACGGCCGGGGAGAGGATGCGGTACAGCTCGGCGTGCAGCTTCTCCCACCGGGCCTGCGATCCTGCGGCCTTCTGCTTCGCCTCGAAGAAGGCGGTGGCGAACTCGTCCATGTCCGCTTCCGAGATGATCGGCGCGGACATGACCCGACTCTGCGCGGTGTAGAGGAGGTTGGGGTCCGAGGGGAGGGTCTGTGCTTCCTCGAAGTACGGGCGGAAGGCGTCCTTGATGTCCTCGGCCTCGTTGGCGAAGTCCAGGACGGCGAGGTCGGCCTGTGCCTTGCGCTCGGCGGTGCGGTTCAGCCGGGAGAGGGTCTGCACGGCGGAGATACCGGTCAGCTTCTTGTTGACGTACATCGTGGTCAACAGCGGCTGGTCGAAGCCCGTCTGGTACTTCTCGGCGACCACCAGGATCTTGTACTCCTGCTTGCCCTTCGCTCCGGCCTTCACGGCCCTGTCGTCGGCGCGGGTGTAGCCGAACGCCTTCGGGAGCGCGCTCTCGGCGAGCCCACCGTTCTCCTTCGTCTCGGTGGTCTCCTCACCGTCGATGGTGAGCGATCCGGAGAACGCGACCAGGACGCCGAGGTCCGGGAACTTGGTGTCGTAGTCCCGGTCCTTGATGTAGCTCTTGATGGCCCGTGCCATCTGGGCGGCGGACTGGCGGGACGCGGTCACCACCATCGCCTTGGCGCGTCCGCCGAGGCGTCCGCGGGTGTGGCTGACGAAGTGCTCGACGATCACCTGGGCGTGCTGGGAGACGGTCGAGTCGTGGGTGAGCGCGTGCCGGGCGAGAAGCGGGTTCGCCTTGGAGGGGTCGACTTCCTTCTCGTCGGGGTTCTTGTTCACCAGCTTCCAGTACGTGTTGTACGTGACGTAGTTGCGCAGGGGGTCGAGGATGAAGCCTTCCTCGATGGCCTGGCGCATGGAGTACGTGTGGAAGGGCCGGTAGGTGGTCTTGCCGTCGATCTGCTCGGGGGTGCCGAAGAGTTCGAGGGTCTTGGCCTTGGGGGTGGCGGTGAAGGCGAAGTAGGAGAGGTTGGCCGCCTTGGACCGGTCCTCCGCCTTCTTCATCAGCTGCTCGGTGACGGTGAGGGTGGTCGCACCAGGGTCCTCCGAGTCCGAGTCCAGGCCGAGATCCCGCAGGGCCGCGCGGACGGCCGTGGCGGCGTCGCCGGACTGGGAGGAGTGGGCCTCGTCGAGGATGATCGCGAAGGTGGTGCCCTTGATCTCCGTCGGGTTGCGCTGGATGTAGTCGAGGAGCGCCGGGAAGGAGTGCAGGGTGACGGTGACGATCTTGCCCGTGTGGCGGGACAGGGCGCGGGCGAGCTGCTCGCTCTTGGCACCGCTCTTCTCGTCGATCTTCACGACCAGACCGTCGGTCTGCGAGAAGCTGCCGACGGTCTCGCGGAGCTGGGCGTCCAGGTTCCGGCGGTCGGTGATGACAATGACCTTGTCGAAGACGGGTTCACCGGGCTTGATGAGACCCGCGGCCAGCGCCTTGGTGTCGAGGGCGCGCGGGTCGGTGTCCGCGTGGAGGTCGGAGAGGCGATGGGCGAGCCAACCGATGGTGTTCGACTTGCCCGAACCGGCCGAGGCCATGATCAGGTAGTCCTGCCCGGCTCCGTGGGTGGCGGCATGGGCGGTCAGCTTCTTGACCACGTCCCACTGGTGAAAGCGCGGGAAGATCGTCGTCTTCTCGGTCTTGGTCTTCTGCTGATGAACGAACCGCTGGAGCAGGTCGAGCCAGTTTTCCCGCTCCCAGACCTGCTCCCAGAGGTAGGAGGTCGCGTACTGGCCGAAGCCGGTAGGGGCGGGGTTGCCGGCGCCACCGGGGAGACCTGGCCCCTTGGAGCCGGTGTTGAAGGGAAGGAAGCGCGTGTTCTTCCCCTTGAGCTGGGTGGCGACGAAGACCACGTCCGGGTCGACGGCGAAGTTCGCGATAACGCGGCGCGTGAAGATCAACTCGGTAGGGTCGCGGTCGGTCCGGTACTGCTCCTTGGCCTGCTCGGCACCCTGCCCCGTGAGGGGGTTCTTCAACTCCGCGGTGGCGATGGGGATGCCGTTGAGGAAGAGCGTCAGGTCGAGCTCGTTGCCCCAGTCCGCTTGCTTGGTGGCGTAGCGGAGTTCGCGGACGACGGTGAGGCGGTTGGCGCGATAGCCCTTGAGTACGGAGTCATCGGGCACAAGGTTGGGCTTGAAGTAGGCGAGGCGGATGCGGACGCCGCGGTCCTTGACGCCGTTACGAAGGACGTGCAGCAGGCCGTCATCACCGATGGCCTTGTCGAGGCGCCTGGCGAAGCCGCGCTCAGCCTCGTCGACGTTGCCGTAGACGGTGCAGAGCTCGTACCACTCATCGTGCTGGGAGTTCTTGATGAACTCGAACAGCTCGTTGGTGTCGAGCCCGAGATCAGCCGTGTAGTCCTGGGGCCGCGCCTCGCGCCACCCTCGCTCGGGCGCGGTCATGGCGGCGACTATGGCGGAGCCGAATGCGGACTCGTTGTGGATGGGGCTCATACAGTGACTCCGTCCGTTACGTTGCGTCCGCTGGCGGTGGATACGTCGAACTGGCCGGTTACGGCTGCGGTGATTAGGGCTTGGCGGCGTTCTTTGAGTAGGACCAATTGCCGGTCGAAGCGTTCAGCTAGGACGTCAATCCTGCTGGTTTCCTCTTGAATCCTTTTGACGATTTGATGCTGCTCCGGAACCGGAGGTAGGGGAATCTTGATCGCATAGAGATCAGGCATAAATACCGTCACGTTCGTGGTCCCCACCTGGACACTCTCGAAATACTGGCGCATGGATCGAAGGAGCATCAAGAGATACATCGGGACGATCCTCTTGCCGCAGGTCCACGTGACGAAGTGCTGACTCACGGCCATATCGACGCCCATGATTGTCGAGAAACCAACAGATGCCGTTCGGGACAGTACGACAGTCCCCGCCGGGTGCAAGTTAGCAGATGAGTTCGCCACACCCAGTTCACTGATCGTTTGCTGAGTGGTGACAAGCTCTGTCTGACGGACATCGCGCATGCGGCCCACATCAAACAGTGAGATCCACGGGATGGTACAACTCTCCCAATACTCAGGCTTTCTTCTGCTCGGAGTGTGCCCACTCCCCAGTGACGCTACGAATTTCAGCGGCACCAATCTCCAGTGCTCGGGGATCTCTTTGATCCATCCGAGTCCCGTGTGGAGACGTGGCCCCGGGGTCTCAACTCCGGCACTCAAAGCATGCACTGTTCCCCAGCGGCGTTCGTCGAGCAGATTGCGCCCTTTGATAGCCGCCGCAATGCTGCGGTCAATGCGGGCAGTCTCGGCATCGAGGAAGTCTGCGACGCGGCGCTGCTCATCCGTCGGAGGCAGTAGCAGCGGAAGCTTACGGAGCATGTCCCAGGGAATGTCGAACTGAGACGGAGGCATCCATTTAGAGATACGCTTCAGCTCAGCCAGATAAGGATTGGAGCGAAGCAGGTAGTGCAGAAATCGAGAGGTTGATTGGCCGGCAGGGCGGCATACAAAGTAGGCAGGGCTCACGATTCCTTCGAATTTCGACATCCCAAAGCCACCCTGCCAAGTGCGGAGCTTATTGAACACGATGTCATTGGGCTGAACCACGAGATATCGAGAGAGGTCCTCACCGAGCTGGTTGTGATTATCGCTGCGTGAGTTGCGTGGAACAACACCGGCCTCCAGATAAACAGATAGGGGCGGCAATTCCGGGCTCCCCATCTCCTTGACCCGTGGCGCTACTGACCAGAGGTCGCGCCATTTCCAGCCGGCCGGAGCGGCGATTCCGGCCAGAGCTCCAGTGCTCATTTCGTCACCTCACCCAGCAACTCCTGGATCTCCGCCTCCAGAGCCTTAAGCTCCGCATCGATCTCCGCCAACGGCCGCGGCGGCTCGTATACATAGAAGTGCCGCGTGAACGGGATCTCGTACCCCACCTTCGTCTTCGTGTGGTCGATCCACGCATCCGGCACGTGCGGCAGCACCTCCCGCTTCAGGTACTCCTCGACGTCCTCCCCCAACGGCACGTTCTCGTAGTCCCGCAACTCGGCGTCCGGCTCCGGCTGGCCCTTCACGAGCTGCACCTCGCCCTCCGGATCCCGGACGCCCACCGTGTCCCGTACCGCCTTCGCGAACGGCGCACCGGTCGGCCAGAGCAACCCGGCCCCCACCACCGCGTCCTTCAGCGCGATCAGCGCCTCGGACTTCGTCGCCCACGACGAGCCCAGCAGCGTACGCACCGCGCCAACGAAGGCGTCCGCGTCCGCCAGCCTCTGTACCGGCTTGGCTGCCGCCAACGCAGCCAGCGTCTCCTCCGTGACCTCGAAGCGCAGCTTCAACGGCCGTTCCACTGTGATGCGCTGGTAGCCAAACGCCTCGTTGTCGAAGACCTTGACCTTCCCGTGGAACGGGTGGTCCGGGTCGGCCGCCGCACCAATCGCTTCCTCGTACAGTCGCGTCACGTCCGCGATGTGCTGCTTGCCGAGTTCCTTGCGCTTGTCGCCGAGCGACTTGCGCATCTTCTGCCACTGGTCGCGCGCGTCCAGCAGCACGACCTTCCCCTTGTGGTCCGCGGACTTACGGTTCGTCAGAATCCAGAAGTACGTGGAAATACCGGTGTTGTAGAAGAGCTGGTCCGGCAGGGCGACGATCGCCTCCAGCCAGTCGTTCTCCAGGATCCAGCGACGGATCTCGGACTCACCCGAGCCGGCCGCGCCCGTGAACAACGGGGAGCCGTTGAAGACGATCGCGATGCGGGAGCCACCCCGCCCGTTCACGTCCACCGGCTTCATCTTCGAGATCATGTGCTGGAGGAAGAGAAGCGAGCCGTCGTTGATGCGCGGCAGGCCCGCGGCGAAGCGGCCGGCTTCGCCCAGGTGGTTGTGCTCGTACTCGACCGCTTCCTTGACCTTCTTCCACTCCACGCCGAACGGCGGGTTGGCCAGGAGGTAGTCGAACCTCTCGCGCTGGTGGCCGTCGTCGGAGAAGGAGTTGCCGTAGGCGATGTTCTCCGGGTCCTGGCCCTTGATCATCAGGTCGGAACGGCAGATCGCCCAGGACTCGGGGTTGAGTTCCTGCCCGTACACCTCCACCGTGGCGTCACCGTTGTACGCCTTGATGTGTTCCTCGGCCGCGCTGAGCATGCCGCCCGTGCCGCACGCCGGGTCCATCACCGTGCGGACCACACCGGGCAGGCTGAGCGCGTCGCCGTCGGGCGCGATCAGCAGGTTGACCATCAGCTGGATGACCTCGCGCGGGGTGAAGTGCTCACCTGCCGTCTCGTTGGACTGTTCCGCGAACCGACGGATCAACTCCTCGAAGATGTAGCCCATGTTGTGGTTGGACACGTTCTCGGGGTGCAGGTCGAGGTCGGTGAACTTGCCGATGACCTTGTAGAGCAGGTCGGCGCCGGCCAGCTTCTTGATCTGCTGGGTGAACTCGTACTTGTCGAGGACCTCACGGGCGTTGTCGGAGAAGCCCGCCACGTAGATCTGAAGGAGCTGCGCCGCGTTCTGCGGGTCGGCGGCGATCTTCTTCAGGGTGAGATCGCTCTTGTTGTAGAAGGAGTGTCCCGAGGCGCGGCGCAGGAAGTGGTCCGTGTCGATGTCCTGGCCCTCGAAGCGGGCGGCCTCCTCGGCGACCTTCTGACGGGTCGGCTCCAGGACGCATTCCAGTCGGCGCAGGACGGTGAACGGCAGGATGACCTTGCCGTAGTCGGACTGCTTGTAGTCGCCGCGCAGGAGGTCGGCGACGGACCAGGCATGATTCGCCAGTTCCGTGTGCTTACTGCTGTTCAAGGGTTCCCCGGTTTCCTTCCGTGCCGTTCCGCGCATCGAGTGCGGGTGCGGACAAGTGTGGTCTATCGGCGGGCGCTCAGGTGGCGATCAGGACGAATCGGCGGTCGACGAGCCCGGAGGGGGCGGTGGCGGGATCAGCGCGCCCCCCGTGAGGCCGCCCGCCAGGAGGCCGGCCATCTCCTCCGCGAGCCGCGTCGCCTTCCGGGCCTCGGCGCGCAGGGCGTGTACGTGCCGGAACGCCCTGCCGTAGCGGCGCTGTTCTTCGAGGGGCATGAGGGGGATGCGCAGGCGCCCCGGCGCGACGTGCAGCACCGTGCTGCCGGTCGACGCGCCCGCGATGTTGTCTTCGGAGTCGAGGAATCCAGCCAGGAACCAGGGGTCCAGGCGAGTGGGGTCGGGGCGGAGGAGGTGGACGTTGGGGCCGAGGAGCGCGCCGACGTCCCGCTCGTCCGCGACGCGGGCCATCGGGCCGGGGCCGCCTGCGATCGCCCGTACGAGGACGTCGCCCGCGGCGATGGCGGGTGCAGCCTCGGCACGCAGCTCGGCCGGGTCGCCCGACGGGGCCGAGCCGCTGGCGATGTCGGTCCCCGTAAGAACGGAGGTGGCAGGGGAAGACGCGGCTCCGCCGTCGGCTCGCGGTGTCTTCGGGTCCGGCACCGTACGCAGCAGGGTCAGCGCGCCGCCCCGTGCGAGGTCCGACGCGGTCGCCGTACGCCACTCCTTGACCGAGGAACCCGCCGCGACCCAGCCGGTGGGGCCCGCGGCTCGCACGAGTGACTGGGCTGCCACGGTCAGTTCGCGGCGCCCGGTATCCGCGCGGGCGGCCAGTTCGGCGGGGTCGATGTCCGTGCGCGAGCTGCGGACCTGGCGGGCGGGGGTGAGGTCGACGAGGTCGTCCAGCAGGTCGACAACGGGCACTGCGCGGGCAACGGCGGGTTCGCCGGTGAAGGCGTCCGGCGCAGTGGCGAAGGCTTCCCAGTGGGTGAGCGTCCGTGCGCTGAGTGCGGTCCAGTTCAGGGGGGTGCGGGCGGAGCCGGTGCGGGTCGCGACCGCCGGGCGGCCGGGCTCGCTGCCCCCGGCGGTCCCCTCCGATGCGCCGGCCGTGTCGATGAACAGCACGGACTTTCGTTCCGCACCGCCCGGTTCCGGTCGTTGCAATACCCAGAGCTGCAACCCCACATGTAGCGGCGGGGCGGCCCCGACCGGCAGTGCGACCACGGCCCGTAGAGCGCCGCTGCGCAGCAGCTCCGCCCGGACCCGGCGCCCTGAGGCGCGAGTAGCGGTGGCGGGCGGGAGGATCAGCACCGCCCAGCCGCCCGGGGTGAGGTGGGCGAGTGCGTGCTGGATCCAGGCGAGTTCCGATTCTGCGCGCGCGGGGACGCCGTACGCCCAGCGCGGGTCGTAGGCCAGTTCGTCGTGGCCCCAGTCGCGGTCACCGTAGGGCGGATTGCACAGCACCGCGCCGACCGTGAGACCGGGGAACGCGTCGGCACGCAGGCTGTCGCTGTCCCGGACGGTGATCTCTGCATGGGGGGTCGCCAGCAGCAGGCTGACCGCGCTGCGCTGGGCCTGGACGGCGAGGGCGTCCTGACCGTAGAGCTCGGTCGCGCCGTGCCGGGCCGCGGCCTCCAGCAAAGTGCCGCTTCCGCACGCCGGGTCCAGGACCCTGCGTACAGAGCGCGGGAGCAACCGGGCGGCCAAATCGGCCAGTTGGGCCGGAGTCTGGTAGGTGCCGCTCGCGGCGCTGTCCTCCAGTTCCCGTTCCGCGAGTACGCCGAGCGCGGCCTGGCCCCCCTCGTCCCGTACACAGCGGAGCAGGGCCCGCAGGGCCGCGCCATCCGCGGGCGTGAAGCGGATGGCGTTGGAGCCTGGGACCGTGTCCGCGAGTGCCGTCGCCTCGGCTGTGGCACGAGCGGCGAGCTCGCCGTCCGTGAGTTCCGTGAAGGTGGTCAGTTCGTCGGGGGCGTGACGTGAGGCTGCGAGGACGAGCGGCAGTAGCGCGGTTCCACCGGCGGCTGCCGCTTGTGCGTGCAGACGCAGGGCCGTGCGGAACTCCTCCCGCGGGCCGGCGGTCGTCGTGTGGCCCCTCGCGGCCAGCCACGCCTGTACCGCCTCCAGGTCGTAGAGCGGGCTGCTTTCGGTCCCGCCGGACGGGGGCGGGAAGTCGTCGTGCCTCCGCCGCCAGTTGCTGACGGTGGCGCGCGTGACCCCGGCGATGCGCGAAATCTCGGCGGCCGTCACGTGGGCGGCGGATGACTGCGGCATGGCGGGATGAGCCTCTCAGTGGCGGTGAACTGTTAACACCTTACAGCGGACGTCAAATCACGCAAGCCGTTTGACAGTGCTTTCATGGCCATGCTTCTCTGTTAGCGCTTCCACTCGGAGCGGAGACTGTCACTTCCTGGAGGGGGACCCAGTCATGCACCTCACGATGCCCACGACCGTCATCGAAGGCACACAGCTCACCGTGATGCCGTTCCGCCCCGATGCGGTGATCGGAACGATGGGGCTGCCGACACTGCTCCAGCTCGTCCCGTCGCCGCGGACCGAGGAGGACACGCGTGCCCTGAAGTACGCGTCCGGCACCCTGCGCCGGCACGCCGAGGTACGCGCCCTGGTCCAGCGCATGCTGAAGTCGACCCAGAAGGGCCGCAACGTCACCTCGTACGCCGCGTACATCGCATCCGGAGTCAACGGCGAGTACGGCTCGGGCTGGTCCACTCCCCCGATCACGCTGTGGCTGGACGGGCAGCCGGGTGCGGTGAGCGACGAACTGATCCCGGGCAGCGGAATTCGCACGGTCACCGTGCTGCCCGGCTCCCCCGTCGTCGCCATCGACGGCGAGACCCAGGTCACGGCCTGGCACGAGCTCTACGACAGCCCGGAACGCTTCGGCATCACCTACGAGAAGCTCGCCACCGTGCGGCTGCCCTACGAGCTGTACTTCGGGCTCACGGTCGAGTCCGCGCGGCAGATCTTCTACGACCGCAACGTCGAGGGCGTACCGGTGGCCAAGAACCTGGCGATGTCGATGGACCAGCGGGACATCGGCACCCAACTCGCCCACCGGATCGGCGAGTCGGTGAAGGTCGAGCACGAGGGAAGGATCATCCCGTTCGGCAAGCTGGTGCAGGGGCGCAAGCGCCAGCTGACGAAGAGCGACGCGGAACTGATCACGCTTTCCGCGCTGCGCGTTCTCGTGATCACCGCGCTGCACGGGCGGGCCGGACTGGCGCTGACGTCCTCCACTCTGCACGACGACAGGCTGCCGCAGGGGGTGGACGCGGAGCAGGCCGGGCAGAGGTTGGTGCCGCTGCTGTCACGACTCGTCACGCACCTCTATCCGCATCTCGTGGCGCGTACGGCCGTTTCCGCGCCCGCGGTGCTGGCGGGTCTCGGCATTGCCGCCCACCAGGCGACCGGCTGGGCCACCTCTGGCAGGGCGTTGACCGAGGAGGAGCTGTTCGCGCTCCTGGAGCCGGTGCGGTGGGAACGCGAAGCAACGTACTGGGACGGCGTGGCAGCCAGTGCCAACGCCTCCGGTGCGCTCAACTTCGGTGGAGGCGCCAAGGATTCGGGCGGTCGTGTCGCGGACGCGTTGCTGCACCCCGACACCGAGTACGGGCGCCGGATCCGCGGCTGGTAGCCAGGCTCTCGGATGCCGAACTGCCTTGAGACCAAACCGCGTTGGGCCGATCCCAGGGCAAAGAGTGTCAGAGTTAGGATGCCCGTGCTCGTCGATCAAGGAGGCGCCCGTGGGGAGCATGGAGAGGCCCGAACTTCTGCCGGACTGCGAGGTACCAGCCCGCCGGAGGCAACCTGACGATTTCGTCGAGACCTGTCTGACTCGCCTCACCGACGACTCGCTCGCCGACAACTGGCGCATCAGCAGCCTGCAGGGGTGCTCGATCCGTGGCGGTTCAGCGATGGCAGCGGCCTCGTTCGTAGTAGGCGCCGACGGCCCTTGGCATAACGCCTTACAACGCATCGCCCGGGAGTCGCGGGTCGGCTTCGAGCGACCGGACTTCACATACTCGGAGTACACGGTCGGACTCTGCTATGTCGCGGGCACGAAAGGCGTCCCCGCCGGCCTGCGTCACCGGGCAGCGGACGACCTGGTACACCGCGCGGACGAAGCGGGTTATGCGGAGGCCCGAAGCCTCCTACCCAAAAACGGCTGGGGCTGGCTCGCGGACGCCGTGCGCGAGGGGTGGGCCGTATGGACCGCACACCTCTTCATCGCCGACGAGACCGCCGCTCTCACCACCCGCCTGAAGGTCGGCCTGGCACTCGCCGAACACGATCATCCCGCCGGATACGTGCCCGACTCCCTCGAACGGCTCGTCGCCCATCCGCAGGCGCCGAGTGCGGATCGTCTGGCTCTGGCGGCCGCCGTGGCCCGGCGCGCTCCGAAGGACAGCGTGACCCTGCTCCGCCATCTCGCGTCGGATCCCCTTGCCCAGGCAGGGCACCGCATGCAAGCCATCGGTCTGCTTGAGAGGATCGACCTGGTTGAGGCCGAGAAGATGCGCGCTCTGCAGACACGCCTACCGTCCGGCCGGACAGCTCGCGGTCAGCGCCGGGAGGCCGCCGAGCGCGCTGAGCGTGATACAGCCGCTCGGAAGGATCGCGAGGCTCCGGAAGCCGTGGTGGTGCGGCTTGAATCGACGATCGAGGAAATCCTGGACGGCCTGATCAGTCGCGGTTCGGCGGATTGGTTGGGTGACCAGCTGGACAACCACATCGCGGAGACCGACTGGGAAGGCGTCGCCCAGGACATCGCTGATATTTGTGACGTGGCCCGCGCCGAGAACCTCTCATCCAGCCTCGACCTGCTGGAGGTCCTCACCCGGATCAGGTACGGCGACGACACGAGCCCGATTCCGCACTCCGGCCTCGACGCTGTGGGCGACGAGGAAATCCCTCGGTTGGCTCGGGAGGACCTGGAGGAGTATGTGCAGCAGGAGGGGGAGCGGGCCTGGCGCCGCTGGCAGGACCTCGTAGGGAAGCACGGCTGGAACGAGGACCGGCTCGAAGAGCTCAACGGCATGTCGATCGAGGTGAACCAGGATCTGACCGACGCGGTCCGCCAGAAAGCCGGCGATCACCTGCGCAAGCTACAGCAGCACTTGGTCTGGGAGCTGTGGCCTGGCTTGACGAGTGCCGCGAGCGAACGTGACTACGCCAGAGCTCGTGGACATGCGGCAAGCGCGCGTCTCCTCGCGGACGAGGCCGAGCGCGCCGAAGCCCTGTGGAGAGAGACAACTGCCCACTCCTTTTCCTTCGACCCGCTGACCTTGTCCTGGCCTCGTGATCTCTGGCTGGTCTTCGAGGAATGGCAGAGTGCCAGGCGCTGAAAGGACCAGGAGGAGTCCTTCGCGCCATATGCCATGCGGTTACCCATACCTGCGACAACCAACGCACTGCTTGCCAGCTTCCGTGCAATCCGATCACCGGGCAGACGTGCGAAGGCCCCCGTCCGTAGGAACACCTTCTTGAGCCTGCTCACCCAGAGCAAGTGAATCGACGACGGCCGCCGCCCAGCCCACGGTCTTACGACGACGCTGGCACCGCCGATTCCGCACCTGGGCTGTGGCCGTGACAGCCGCCGCAGGATCGGAGCGCATCTGACAGGCCCTCATATCGAGCGTCACTTGGGCGTCAGGGATCCGGAGAGGAAGGCTGGCACCACGGTCAATCCATTCGCCTCTTCGCCATAAAGCCGCAGGTCAGACGTATTGAGGAAGTAACCCTTCACTCCACTCTTTGGATGACCGGAAACTGGTCGAGCACTGCAAGCAAGCATAAAATCGCAGGTCAGCGGCCCTTCTCGGCCTTCTCCAGCACCACGATGCACTCCACATGATGCGTCATGGGAAACAAATCAAACGCCCGCATCCGCCGAGGCACATACCCCACCTCCGCGAAGTACTTCAGGTCGCGGGCGAGGGCCGCCGGGTCGCAGGCTACGTAGGCGAGGCGGCGGGGGGTGAGGGAGGCGAGGTGGTGGACGGTGGATTTGCCGGCGCCGGCTCGGGGTGGGTCGAGGACGACGAGGTCGACGTCGGTGATGCCGGTGCGGGGGAGGACGGATTCGACCTTGCCGTGTTCGATGCGGACGCGGTCGAGGTCGGCGAGGTTGTGGCGGGCGTCCTCGACGGCGCGCTTGCCGGATTCGATGCCGAGGACCGCGCCCTTGTCGCCGACGCGTTCGGCGAGGGCGCCGGCGAAGAGGCCGACGCCGCAGTAGAGGTCGAGGGCCATGTCGCCCTTCTTCGGCATCAGGCCCTGCATGACGGCGTCGACGAGGAGGTCGGCGGCCTTCGGGTGGACCTGCCAGAAGCCGCCGTTGCCGACGCGCCAGGTGCGGCCGGCGGCGCGTTCGCGGACGAAGGGGCGGCCGTGGACGCGGTGGACCTGTTCGTCCTTCTCGCCGATGCGCAGGACGGAGACCGGCTTGTCGAGTTCGACGATCGGGAGGCGGCCGCCGGGGCGGGGGGTGAGGATGACCTGGCGGTCGTGGGAGCCGGTGGCGGTGATGGCCTCGACGGTGGCGATCTGGGGCCACTCGCGCTTCTCGACGCCCAGTTCGGACACGCCGGGGGCGGCGATCAGGCAGTGGGTGACGGGCTCGACGTCGTGCGAGCGGTGCTTGCGCAGACCGGCACGGCCCTCGGCGTCGACGGCGTACTGGACGCGGGTGCGCCAGGCGGGGACCTCGCCGGGGCCGACCTTGTCGCCGGGGGCGGGCTCGACGGTGCCGTCCCAGCCGGCCGCCTCGGGAGTCAGTCCGGCCAGCCGCATCAGCTGCTCGGCCACCACCTCGCCCTTGAGGCGGCGCTGTGCGCCCGGCTTGGCGTGCTGCCAGTCGCAGCCGCCGCAGCGGCCCGGGCCGGAGAAGGGGCACGGGGCCTCGACCCGGTCCTTGGAGGGCTGGAGGATCTCTACGGCGTCGGCGCGGAGGAAGCGTGCGCCTTCCTCGCCCTCGGTGACCCGGGCGATCACGCGCTCACCGGGGAGGGTGTGGCGGACGAAGAGGACCTGGCCCGCGTCCGTACGGGCGATGCAGTGGCCGCCGTGTGCGACCGGGCCGATCTCGACCTCGTACTCCGCGCCGATCAGCGACGTCGCGGCGCCGGCCGGCGGCTGGTCCGTACCGGCCAGCGCCTTCTCCTCGCCGACCAGCGACTTCTTCCGTTCTTCCGGCATGGCGGGTGGGCTCCTGAGGTGGTGGTACGACGCGACGACGGCCGGCCTCCGGAGGGAGGCCAGCCGTCAAGTCTACGTCCCGGCGCGGTGTGCCCGGTCGCGCGCCCGGCCGGTGAGGCGCCGGCCCGCGGCCGGGCGCGGCCGGCCGCTACTTCTTGGTCGCCGCCTTCTCCTTCTTCGGCTGGGCGACCGGGCCGCGGCGTACCGCGCCCGGGGCGTTCCACTCGGCGCGCTTGCGGGCGCGCAGCTTGGCGGCCTCGGAGGAGTCCAGCTGCCAGGGCACGGAGGTGACCATGACGCCGGGGGTGAACAGGAGGCGGCCCTTGAGGCGGAGGGCGCTCTGGTTGTGCAGGAGGTGCTCGTACCAGTGGCCGACGACGTACTCGGGGATGTAGACGGAGACGGCGTCGCGCGGGCTCTCCCGGCGGAGCGACTTGACGTAGTCGATGATCGGGCGCGTGATCTCGCGGTAGGGCGAGGCCAGGACCTTGAGCGGCACCTCGATGCCGCGGCGCTCCCACTCCTCGCGCAGGGCCTTGGTGTCGGCCTGGTCGACGTCCACGCTGACCGCTTCGAGAGTGTCCGTGCGCATCAGCTTGGCGTAGTTCAGGGCGCGCAGGGTGGGCTTGTGCACCTTGGAGACCAGGACGAGGGAGTGCACGCGGGAGGGGCGGGCGACGTCCTCGTCGGGGGTGTCCTCGGCGGCGATCTCGTCGGCGACCCGGTCGTAGTGGCGGCGGATCGCGGTCATGGTGGCGAAGAAGATGACCATGCCGAGCAGGGCCACCCAGGCACCGTGGGTGAACTTCGTCAGCAGGACGACGACCAGGACGAGCCCGGTGAAGAAGGCGCCGAAGGCGTTGATCGCCCGGGAGCGGTGCATCCGGTGGCGCTTGGCCGGGTCCTTCTCGGTGAGCAGGTGGCGGTTCCAGTGGCGGACCATGCCGGTCTGGCTGAGCGTGAAGGAGACGAAGACGCCGACGATGTAGAGCTGGATGAGGCGGGTGGAGTCCGCGCCGTAGAGGTAGACGAGGACCGCGGCGGCGCCGGCCAGCAGCACGATGCCGTTGGAGAACGCCAGCCGGTCGCCGCGGGTGTGCAGCTGGCGCGGCAGGTAGCGGTCCTGGGCCAGGATCGAGCCGAGCAGCGGGAAGCCGTTGTAGGCGGTGTTCGCGGCCAGGAACAGGACCAGCGCGGTGGCGGCGGCCAGGACCACGAAGAGGAAGCTGCCCTTGCCGAAGACGGCCTCGGCGACCTGGGAGATCACCGGGTTCTGGGTGTATCCGGAGCCCAGCGGCTTGCCGTTGTTGAGCAGGTCGGTGGCCGGGTTCTCGGCCATCCTGACCCGTGTCGTCATGGCCAGCGCGATGATGCCGCAGAACATGGTCACGGCCAGGCCGCCCATGAGGGCCAGGGTCGTGGCGGCGTTCTTCGACTTGGGCTTGCGGAAGGCCGGGACGCCGTTGGAGATCGCCTCGACACCGGTCAGCGCGGCACAGCCGGAGGAGAAGGCGCGCAGCAGCAGGAAGATCAGCGCGAAGCCGGCCAGACCGCCCTGTTCGGCATGGATGGTGTAGTCGGCGGTGGGGGCCTTCATCGTGTCGCCCATGACCACGGAACGGATGACGCCCCAGATGATCATGATGAAGACGCCGGCCACGAAGACGTACGTCGGGATCGCGAAGAGCTTGCCGGACTCCTTGACCCCGCGCAGGTTCATCAGGGTCAGCAGGACGATGACGGCGATCGCACAGAGCGTTTTGTGCTCGACGACGAACGGGATCGCGGAGCCCAGGTTCTCGATGCCGGAGGAGATGGACACCGCGACGGTCAGCACGTAGTCGACGAGCAGGGCGCTGGCGACGGTGAGGCCGGCCTTGGCGCCGAGGTTGGTGGTGGCGACCTCGTAGTCACCGCCACCGCTCGGGTAGGCGTGGACGTTCTGCCGGTACGACGCGACGACGGTGAACATCAGCACCACGACCGCGACCGCGATCCAGGGGCTGAAGTGGTAGGCCGACACTCCCGCGACGGACAGGACGAGCAGCACCTCGCCCGGCGCGTAGGCCACGGAGGAGAGCGGGTCGGAGGCGAAGACGGGGAGTGCGATGCGCTTGGGGAGCAGGGTCTCCCCGAGCCGGTCGCTGCGCAGTGCGCGCCCGATCAAGATCCGTTTGGGCACGTCGGTCAGTTTGGACACGCAGAGGATGCTAAGGCTTAGTCAAGCCCCCTGCCCACCCGCCACCCGCACGGGGGAGCAACCCGCCGTGGCACCGGCCACACCGGCCCAGGTCGTGAGCGGTCCCAACTCCCGTGCCTGCACAGGATCCGCACGTCGTACGCACAGGACACCCGCCGGGCCTGGGGTGCCGGCGGGCTTCCGTGGCCTTCGTCACGTGGGGCGGAGCGGGTCGCGGAGCGTCCCCCTGCGCCACGCTCCGTCCCTCCCTCGTCACGCCGGGCCGCTCGCCGCTCCCCCGGTGCGTGCCGCGGCCGCCGGTCCGGGGCCGGACGGCCGGGGGCGCCGGGAGTGCAGGGCGCCCAGGCCCTCGCGGGTGGCGACCAGCAACACCCGGTCCTGGGGCCGCAGGACGTAGCCGTCGCCCAGCTCGTGGGCGAGACGGGCCGGCTCACGCTCGGCGGCCGGCGGCGGTGCGGCGGCCGGGGAGTCCGGGTCCGGGTCGTCGGGGGCCGAGGTGTCGACCGCCAGCACCCGCAGCCGGCCCGGCCGGCGGACCTCGCCGACCGTACGGCCCTCCAGCGCGGCGTGCCCGCGGACCTCGACCCGGGCGACCAGCACCACCCGGCGTTCGACCGGGATCGCCCCCAGGATCTGCCGTCCCATCATCGCGCCGGCGAAGGCGGGGGCGGCCAGGAAGGAGACGCTGCGGCTACGGGTCAGCGCCCGGGGGTGGGCGGCGCGCAGGGTGCGGTAGACGGCGGTGGCGAAGCGGTCGTCGAACAGCCGGAGGGTCACCCGCAGCTGCGGGGTGACCGAGCGGGCGTAGAGGGCGGCCTCCAGGTTGGTGGTGTCCTCGCTGGTCAGCGCGAGCAGGCCGGACGCCCGCCCGATCATCGCGGCCTCCAGGACGCCTTCGTGGGTGACGTCCCCCAGGACGGTCGGCACGCGCAGCCGCCGGGCCAGTGCGAGCCCCCGCGCCTCCGGGTCCGCCTCGATGCACACCACGGGGATGCCCATCTCGTGCAGCCGGGCCAGCACCCGGGTGCCGACCTTGCCGAGGCCCAGCAGCACCACGTGGCCCGACAGCCCGCGCGGCGGCCGGCGCAGTGCCGAGGCGCTGCGGAACGTGCCCAGTCCCTCGAACGCCGCGGCGACCAGCACCGGCAGCAGCAACAGACCGGTCAGCCCGGAGAGCAGTTGGAGGAGCTTGCGGGGCAGCGGCTCGCCGAGCGCCGGGTCGTTGATCGCGAAGAGGTCGAGCAGCGTGAGGTAGGTGGCGTGCAGCGGGTCCTCGCCGGTGGTGAGCGAGGAGGCGACGGCCAGGGCCAGCACCGCGCCGACGAGACCGGCCAGCGACCAGCGCAGCCGCCGGGAGAACAGCGAGGCGAGCGGGGCGCCGCGGCCACGCAGCCCGCGCCGGCGCACCGGCTGCCCCGCGCCCGGGCCCGTGGAGGGATCCGTACCTGTGGAGCCCGGGCCCGTGGCGGAGCCCGTGCCCGTATAGGAGACGGTCTCCAGGACGATACGGGCCCGGCCGGTGGCGGCCTCGGCCACCTCGTCGTCCGGCAGCAGCACCGGCCCCTCGTCCGCCAGGGCTCCCGAACTCGACGTGCTTTCAAGGGAGTTGGCGGCAACGGGCGACCCCAGGACGGTAACGGTGTCAAAGGCCCCGGCCGCTCCCGGGTCGGCGGCGGAGGGTGGGAGCACCGCCAGCGTGCACAGCTCCGGGTCCCCGGGCCGGCCGGGCGGCATCGGTGTGCGTTCCACGGCCCGCAGCAGCAGCCCGTCCGCCTCGATGACCTTGCTGGTCCCGGCGACCGCGGTGGCGACCAGCGCGGGGGCCACGGTGTCCGCGTCGGACAGCACGGTCGTCGAGGCATCGACCCCGGCCGGACCGTCGACGAGGCCGGCGGGCCCGTCCGTGCCGGCCCCCAGGGCGGCGACCGCCGCGGCCTGATCGAGCAGCTCCTCCAGGTGCTGGCCGAGCTTGCGGTTGTAGAGGCGGATGACCAGCCGCAGCCGGGGATTGAGCCGGCGGGCCCGCAGCGCGGCGTGGATGTTGAGCTCATCGTCGTCGTAGACCAGGGCCAGCGCCTCCGCACCGGCGATGTCCGCCTCGATGAGCGCGGCGTCGTCCGGCTGCGCCGCCTCCAGGATCCGCAGCGGCTCGGGCGGCAGTTCGGGGCCCTCGCCGGGCGGTTCCGCGGGCAGCGCGGTCCGCGTCACCGCCGCCGACACCCGGCCGAGCAGCGCACCGGCCCGGCCCAGCGGCCCGGCCGGCGGCGGGATCCGCGGCCGGTGCGGCTCGCGGGCCGAGGGGGTCACCAGCGTCACCCGTTCGCCGTAGACGTCCCGGAGCTCCGAGGCGAGCCGGTGGGCGAGCGCGTCATCGCCGCAGACCACCATGTGCGGGGCGGCAGAGCCCTGTTGGGGCTGGAGAGGCAGGTTGGGCACACCCCGTAGCGTGCCTTACCGGCGGCGGGCGGCGCAGCCCGGCGCGGGAGGCCGTCGCACCGCCCGGCCGATGAGCCCCCAGCTGCTGCCTACCGCGCCCCCTCCAGGAGCCGCTCTTGCGGCTACGGTTGTACCGGACCACCGGTGCGACCAGCGCCCCCGTTGCCGCACCCGGTCCGTATCGCGAGCTGTGGCTTCGTGTCGCCGGTACTGGGAGAAGGAAGTAGTGAGCAGGGTGTTTGTGCAGGTCAGCGCGCTAGTACAGGGCACGGGGTAATCAGCATGCACATCGTCATCATGGGGTGCGGGCGGGTCGGATCCGCGCTCGCACAGACCCTGGAGAGCCAGGGCCACACCATCGCGGTGGTCGACCAGGACCCGACCGCCTTCCGCCGCCTGGGCTCGTCCTTCGGCGGCCGCCGGGTGACCGGCGTCGGCTTCGACCAGGACACCCTGCGGGAGGCCGGTATCGAGGAGGCGGGGGCCTTCGCGGCCGTCTCCAGCGGTGACAACTCCAACATCATCGCCGCCCGGGTGGCCCGCGAGATGTTCGGGGTGGAGAACGTCGCGGCCCGGATCTACGACCCGCGCCGCGCCGAGGTCTACCAGCGGCTGGGCATCCCCACCGTCGCCACCGTCCGCTGGACGGCCGACCAGATGCTGCGCCGGCTGCTGCCGTCGGGCGCCGAGCCGCTGTGGCGGGACCCCAGCGGTGGCGTCCAGCTCGCCGAGGTGCACACCGCCCCGGCCTGGGTCGGCCACAAGATCAGCAAGCTGCAGGAGGAGACCGGCGTACGCGTCGCCTTCCTCACCCGGCTGGGCGAGTCGATGCTGCCGACCTCCCAGACGGTGCTGCAGGAAGGCGACCTGGTGCACGTGATGATGCGCACCGACGAGGTCGAGAAGGTCGAGGCGGCATTCGCCACGGGTCCCGAGGAGGCGCACGCATGAGGGTCGCAATTGCGGGCGCGGGCGCGGTGGGCCGGTCCATCGCGGGCGAGCTCCTGGAGAACGGGCACGAGATCCTGCTCATCGACAAGGCGCCGACCGCCATCTCGGTCGAGCGGGTGCCGCTCGCGGAGTGGCTGCTGGCCGACGCCTGCGAGATCACCTCGCTCGACGAGGCGGCGCTGCAGCGCTGCAACGTCGTCATCGCGGCGACCGGCGACGACAAGGTCAACCTCGTCGTCTCCCTGCTCGCCAAGACCGAGTACGGCGTGCCGCGGGTGGTCGCCCGGGTCAACAACCCGAAGAACGAGTGGCTGTTCAACGAGTCCTGGGGCGTCGACGTCGCGGTCTCCACGCCGCGTCTGATGTCCGCCCTGGTCGAGGAGGCGGTCAGTGTCGGCGACCTGGTCCGGCTGCTGCGCTTCAGCCACGGCGACGCCAACCTCGTCGAGCTGACGCTGCCGCCGGAGGCCGCGCTGGCCGGGACCCGGGTCGGCGATGTGGCATGGCCCGAGGACACCTCCCTGGTCACGATCATCCGCGGCACGCGGGTGCTCACGCCCAACAAGGAGGACGTCCTGGAGGCGGGCGACGAGCTGCTGTTCGTCGCGGCCCAGTCCCGTGAGGAGCAGCTGGAGGACCTGCTGTCGGTCCGGCGCGAGGACGCGGCGGGCTAGCGGGCCCGGTCGCACGCCCGGCACCCGGCGTACGGCACGAGCACGGACGAAGGGCGCTCCCGGAGGTCTCCGGGAGCGCCCTTCGTCGCGTTCGGCGGGGCCGCGGCTAGGACTCGCGACGGTGGCGGCCGGTCGTCGCCCCGCCGCCGTCCTTCGCCAGCACCGCCTTGCGTTCCTTCTCCGCCTGCTCCGCCTGCTCGGCCGCCTCCATCTCGGCGAAGACGTCGATCGGCGGCGGCGCCTTCACCAGGAAGACCCAGGTCAGATAGACCGCGAGCAGGAACGGCGGGATCTTCAGCGCGATCAGCACCCAGCCGAGCTGGGTGGTGTCCGCCCACCAGTACAGCGGGAAGAGGATCGCGCACTTGCCGAGCAGGATCAGTCCCCAGGCCCAGCTGGCCTTGGCGTACGCCTTCTTCCGGCCGGGGTTGCGGGTGCGCCAGGAGAGGTTCTCCTTGAAGACCGGGCCCAGGATCAGGCCGATCAGCGGCACGCCGGCGAGCGTCGTGACCATGTAGGCCACGGCCAGGCCGAGGGTGTAGAGCATGCCGGGCAGGTAGAAGTCCTTGGCGTTGCCGGTCATCATCGCGAAGACCACGCCGAAGGCCACACCGAAGACACCGCCGAAGGCGTGCTTGACGGTGTCCTTGCGGACCAGGCGGACGGCCGCCAGCACCAGCGAAACTGCCAGCGCGGCGATCGCCGAGACGTGCAGGTCCTTGTTGACCGTGAAGATCGCGACGAACAGCAGGCCGGGGAGCACCGTCTCCACCAGGCCCCGCACCCCGCCGAACGCCTCGAACAGCGCCGCCTCGGTCACCTCCCGGCCGGCTCCGCCGCCGTCGTCCGGCGGGGCCGGGGCGGCGGGGGCGGGGTCGGCGCCGGAAGTGGCGCCGGCGGCGGCGTGCGGGTCGGTGGTCGGTCGGTCGTAAGACGTCACCGGCTACTCCTGTCCGAGCGGTCGGAGTTCGTACTTCGGATTGAAGAGCACCCGGCGTCCGTGACTCAGCGAGATCCGGCCCGAGGCGATGAGCTTGCGGCCCGGCTCTATCCCGACGATGGAACGGCGGCCGAGCCACACCACGTCGAGCGCGGCGGAGCCGTCGAACAGCTCCGCCTCCAGCGCGGGCACACCGGCGCGCGGCCGCAGCGTGACATGCCGCAGGGTGCCGGTGACCTTCACTATCTGGCGGTCGTCGCAGTCGCAGATGCGGGTGCACCCCGCGTCCTCGGCGTCCTGCTGCAACTCGGCGGACTGCAGCTCCTCCTCGGAGGAGGACAGCCTGTCGAGCATCCGGCGAAAGCGACCGGCCGGCTTCTCGGGTCGGGTCCCAGCACTCATAAAGCCAGCGTACCGGTGCCCGGCTCCGCGGATCACGGTGTCCACAGGGAGGTCTCGCCCCACCGTCCCCACACGGCGTCGGTCCTCCCGGCACGGATCGGTGCTCCCCGTGCCCGCACGGTTCGGTGCCCCCGTGCCCGCACGGTTCGGTGCTCCCCGTGCCCGCACGGTTCGGTGCCCCCCGTGCCCGCACCGTTCGGTGCCCCCCGTGCCCGCACGGTTCGGTGCTCCCCGTCCGTCCGGCCCGCCCGCCCGGCTCACTGTTCGAAGCGGTACCCCATCCCCGGCTCGGTGATGAAGTGCTTCGGGTGCGAGGGGTCGCTCTCCAGCTTGCGGCGGAGCTGGGCCATGTAGACCCGCAGATAGTTCGTCTCGGTGCCGTAGGACGGGCCCCAGACCTCCTGGAGCAGCTGCTTCTGGCTGACCAGCCGGCCGGCGTTGCGGACCAGGACCTCCAGGAGGTGCCATTCGGTGGGCGTCAGCCGGATGTCCCGGCCGCCGCGGTTGACCTTCTTCGCGGCGAGGTCGACGGTGAAGCCCTCGGTCTCCACGACCACTTCGGTGTCGGCCGGCCCGGTCGGCTCGGCCCGGCGCACCGCCGCCCGCAGCCGGGCCAGCAGCTCGTCCATGCCGAACGGTTTGGTGACGTAGTCGTCCGCGCCCGCGTCCAGCGCCTCCACCTTCTCGTCGGAGGTCTGCCGGGCGGAGAGCACCAGGATCGGCACCCGGGTCCAGCCCCGCAGCCCCTTGATCACTTCGACGCCGTCCATATCGGGCAGGCCGAGGTCCAGGACGATGACGTCGGGGTGGCGGGCGGCGGCGAGCTTGAGGGCGGTGGCCCCGTCGGGGGCGGCGTCGACCTCGTACTTGCGCGCCTTCAGGTTGATCACGAGGGCGCGGACGATCTGCGGCTCGTCATCGACCACAAGCACCCGGTTCACTGGCGATCTCCTCGTGGTGTGGTGTCGTGTCCCGGCGGGGCGGGGTCGGTGCATGTCCCGGCGGGGCGGCCCGCGGGAGGTGTTGTGGAGGGCTGCGGCGGGGTCCGGCTCATGTCGTGACCTGGGCCGGGAGGTCGGGCCGGACCGGCGGCCGGCCGCCCGCGGCCCGGAGCGTGAGGACCATCGTCATACCGCCTCCCGGCGTGTCCTCGGCGGCGAGCGTGCCGCCCATCGCCTCGGCGAAGCCCCGGGCCACGGCGAGCCCCAGCCCCACGCCGGCGCCGCGCGGCACGTCGCCGTAGCGCTGGAACGGCTCGAAGATCCGGTCCTTGGCGCTGTCGGGCACGCCCGGACCCCGGTCGGCGATCCGCAGCTCCACCCGGTCGCCGAGCGCGCTGGCCGCGACCAGCACCGCCTCCCCGTCCGGGCTGTACTTCACGGCGTTCTCGACGAGATTGGCGACGGAACGTTCCAGCAGCCCGGGGTCGACCGCGACCATCGGCAGCTCCTCCGGGATGTCCAGGCTGACGCTGCCCTCCGGTACGCCGCCCAGCGCCATCGGCACGACCTCGTCGAGGTCGATCTCGCGGATCAGCGGGGTGACCGTGCCGGTCTGCAGCCGGGACATGTCGAGGAGGTTGCCGACCAGGTGGTCCAGCCGGTCCGCGCCCGCCTCGATGCCCGCCAGCAGCTCCGCCTCGTCCTCCGGCGACCAGGCCACGTCGTCCGAGCGCAGGGAGGTGACCGAGGCCTTGATGCTCGCCAGCGGCGTCCGCAGGTCGTGACTGACCGCGGCCAGCAGCGCCGTCCGGATGCGGTTGCCCTCGGCCAGCTCCCGGGCCCGTTCCGCCTCGCCGACCAGCCGCTGCCGGTCGAGCACGACGGCGGCCTGGGCGGCGAAGGCGGCCAGCACCCGGCGGTCCTCGGCGGGCAGCACCCGCCCGGTCAGGGCCAGCGCCATGTGGTCGCCCACCGGCATGTCGACGTCCGCGTCCTCGGGGCGCAGCAGCGGCCGGCCCTTGTCCGGGCCGCCGGCCCGGCCCGCGCAGGTCCACGGGTCGACGTCGCTGCGCCGCTCCAGCAGGGCCACGGTGTCCATGCCGAAGGTCTCCCGCACCCGCTCCAGCAGGGCGCTCAGCGTCGTCTCGCCGCGCAGCACGCTGCCGGCGAGGAAGGACAGGATTTCCGACTCGGCGCGCAGCCGGGCCGCCTGGTGGGTGCGGCGGGCGGCGAGGTCCACCACCGAGGCGACCGATACCGCGACCGCGAAGAAGATCGCGATGGCGACGATGTTCTGCGGGTCGCTGATGGTGAGGGTGTGGGTCGGCGGCGTGAAGTAGAAGTTCAGCAGCAGCGAGCCGACCGCGGCCGACGCCAGGGCCGGCAGCTGCCCGCCGAGCAGGGCCGCCACGACGGTCAGGAAGAGGAACAGCAGGACGTCGTTGGCCAGCCCGGGCCCGTTGGCGAGGCCGGACAGCAGCAGCGAGAGCAGCGCCGGGCCCACCACACCGACCAGCCAGCCGGCGATGATCCGGGCCCGTCCCAGCCGCGCACCGCGCGCCACCGGCAGCCCCCGGCCCTTGGCGACCTCTTCGTGAGTGACGATGTGCACGTCGAGGTCCGGCCCCGATTCGCGGGCGACGGTCGCCCCGACCCCCGGCCCGAAGACGTACTGCCAGGTCTTGCGGCGGCTCGACCCCAGCACGATCTGCGTGGCGTTCACCCCGCGCGCGAACTCCAGCAGCGCACTCGGTATGTCGTCCCCGATGACGTGGTGGAAGGTCCCGCCGAGGTCCTCCACCAGCGTCCGCTGGACGGCGAGTTCCTTGGGCGAGGCGGAGGTCAGCCCGTCACTGCGGGCTATGTAGACGGCGAGCACCTCGCTGCCCGAGCCCTTGGCCGCCATCCGGGCGGCGCGGCGGATGAGCGTACGGCCCTCGGGCCCCCCGGTCAGGCCGACCACGATCCGCTCGCGGGCCTGCCAGGTCGACCGGATCGAGTGCTCCGCCCGGTACTCCTGCAGGTACTCGTCGACGCGGTCGGCGACCCAGAGGAGCGCCAGCTCGCGCAGCGCCGTGAGATTGCCCGGCCGGAAGTAGTTCGACAGGGCGGCGTCCACCTTGTCGGGCTGGTAGATGTTCCCGTGCGCCATCCGGCGCCGGATCGCCTGTGGCGACATGTCGACCAGCTCGATCTGGTCGGCCCGCCGCACCACCTCGTCCGGTACGGTCTCGCGCTGCCGGACGCCCGTTATGGACTCCACGACGTCCCCGAGGGACTCCAGGTGCTGGATGTTCACCGTCGAGATGACATCGATGCCGGCTTCCAGCAGCTCCTCGATGTCCTGCCAGCGCTTGGCATTGCGCGAGCCGGGCACGTTGGTGTGGGCCAACTCGTCGACCAGGGCCACGGCGGGTTTGCGGGTCAGTGCCGCGTCCACGTCCATTTCGGTGAAAACCGAGCCGCGGTACGTCAGCTCGCGGCGCTCGATCTGCTCCAGCCCGTGCAGCATGACCTCCGTACGGGGCCGCCCGTGGTGCTCGACGAACGCCACCGCGATGTCAGTGCCCCGCTCCACGCGCCGGTGTGCCTCGGACAGCATCGCGTAGGTCTTGCCGACGCCGGGCGCCGCCCCGAGATAGATCCGTAGCTTGCCGCGTGCCATGGCCCCATTGTCTTACGTGAAGGCCGCCCCCACCGGGCTGGCCTGCTGCGACCCTACCGACCCCACAAGGGAACAAAAGCCGCAGTTGACCACTTCACCCCCGGTCTTGACGCGACTCTGATACGGGGCTCCGCCCCCGGCCCGGCACGGCGCTCCCGCCCGCCGCTCCACAGCCCCCGCTTCCGATCCGCGGCTTGCGACCAGCGGCGACGACGGCCGCTTCCCGAGCGAGGTCCGTCGCCGTTCCCCGGTGCCCCCTCCGTCCCACTCCCCGCCTGTTCCGCTCCCGCTCCTCCTCCCCTCCCTTTCGTGTGGTGGAAACCCCTCGCCGGACGCCACGACCGACTGCAACGATGCCCTCATGACGGACACCGCGCCCGCATTCGAGCCCACTCCCAGCAGCGGCCACCGCCCCGCGCCCGAGGGAGACCTGACGACGGGCCGCATGCCAGCGGTGCGGGTCGCCCACACCGCCGACCTGGATGACGCGACGCTCGCGTCGGTGCACGCCCTCCTCCACGACGTCTTCGACGACATGACCGAGGAGGACTGGGACCACGCCCTCGGCGGTCTGCACGCCCTGGCCTACGAGGACGGCGAACTCATCGGCCACGCCGCCGTGATCCAGCGCCGGTTGCTGCACGGCGGCCGGGCGCTGCGCTGCGGTTACGTCGAGGGGGTCGGCGTACGCGCGGACCGCCGCGGCCGCGGCCACGGGGCGGCCGTGATGGCCGCGCTGGAACGAGTGATCCGCGCCGGATACGACCTCGGCGCGCTCGGCGCCTCCGACGAGGCCGCCGCCTTCTACGCCGCCCGCGGCTGGCAGCAGTGGCGCGGCCGCTCGTGGACCCTCACCCCGTCCGGCGTCCGGCGCACCCCTGACGAGGACGACTGCCTCTACGTCCTGCCGACCCCCGCCGCCACCCTGGACCTCGACTCCGGCCTCACCTGCGACTGGCGCGACGGCGACGTTTGGTAACGGCGCGAGTGGGGCGGGGGCTGACGCAGTACCAGGGGAGTGGCGGGGGGCGTGTGACCGGTGGCGGGTGTCCGGCAACCGCCAACCCACCGGGGCCCAGCCGTATCGCCCTTAACGGGGAACGAAGCGGTCGACCAGGAGGGTGAGGCGGTCGGGGACCCGGTCGGCGGGCAGCCGTCCGGCGCGGGTGAGGGTGACCAGTCCGTGCAGCGCCGCCCAGAACGTCTCGACGAACAGCCCCGGTTCGTCGGGGTGCGCATGGTCGACGAGCGGGTCCAGCAGCGCCTGGAACGCCTCGCGCAGCGGCGCCGGCGTGGCCTCGTCGGCGAACGGGAGGCCGTTGTCGAGGCTGAACATCGCGTCGTACAGGGCCGGATTGCGCGCGGCGAAATCGGTGTAGGCGCGGGCCAGCGCCGCCACCGCCTCCCGACCGGCGGGCCCTTCCGGCACCACGGCACGCAGCGCGGTCGTCAGCTCGGCGAACCCCTCCAGCGCGACCGCTCCGACGATCTCCTTCTTGCCCCGGAAATGGCTGTAGAGCACGGGCTGGCTGTACTCGATCTGCTCGGCGAGGCGGCGCGTGGTGACGGCGTCCCATCCGTGCGTCTCGGCCAGCTCGCGGGCCGTGGAGACGATCAGCTTGTGGCGGTTGGCCCGCTCGCGTTCCTTGCGTTCACGTACCGACATGGCTCGATGCTAGCACCGCTAGACAACGGAGCAGCGACACCTCTAGCATCGAACCAGAACCTAGCGCCGCTAGCAGACAGCAGCTGCGCATGCAGGTGCTGGCCGCTGACGGCCAAGCGCCAACCGCTGACACTTCAAGCCCTTGGAGGGGACATGCACAACGCACTGGCCGTCATCACGGTCGTCGTGGTCGGACTGATGGTGGGCGTGGAATTCGCGGTGGCGGTGTTCGTCAACCCGATCCTCGACCGGCTCCCGAACGACGGCGGACTCGACGCCCGAAGCGACGGCGCACGCGTCCTCGGCCGGGTCATGCCGTTCTGGTACATCGGCTCGGTCGTCCTCGGCGCGGCATGGTCCGCACTGGCATGGGGCGACCGGGGCGCCTCACTCATCGCCGTGGGCACCGTGCTGCTCGTACTCAGCGTGGTGATGTCGATCCTGCTGCTCGTGCCGATCAACTCACGCGTCGCGGCCTGGTCGAAGGAGGGCGTACCCGCCGACTGGAAGCAACAGGTGGGCCGCTGGGACCGCTTCCACTACGTCCGCGTGGCCATCATCGTGCTCGCATTCGTCCTCTTCACGATCGCCCTCACCTGACACCCAGGTGCCCAGGCGCCCAGGCGCTCAACCGACGAGTCGCCGCACCTCTGGCGTACGACCGGTGCGCTTCCGACGCGCGGGCAGCCGCCTAGCCACACACGGCCGTTGCACCCGGGCATGGGGCCGTGCCCCGCGCTGCCCGTCCTGCCCGTCCTGCCCGTCCCGCGACAAGTGGCGGCCGCCAAGAACAGGCCCCGCATGGAAGGCTGTTCAGCATGATTGAACTGCCCGAGTCCTCCCAACTCCGGGTGTTCCTCAAGTCGTTGCGGTGCGGGGAGCTCCTTTCCGGAACGGTCGCAGCGATCGAACGGTTCGGTGTGTTCGTGGCACTCGACGACGGTCCCGACCATCCGGTCTTCCCCGGCGTCGGGTTCATCACGATCCCCGAACTGTCCTGGCGGCGCTTCGAAGCAGCCTCGGACATCGTGCACGTCGGTCAACGCGTCTCGTGCGTGTTCCTCCACTTCGACACCTGGAACGCCGAGGCCAGGCTTTCCCTGCGAGCGACGCGGCCCGACCCCTTCCAGACGTTCGCCGACCGCACCACGGTGGGCCAGGAACTGCACGGACGGGTCACCAAACTGGTCCCGTTCGGCATCTTCGTTCAGGTCGCCGACGCCACAGAGGGACTGGTCCCCGCGCCAGAGCTCACTAGAGGGCTCACAGGAGAGCTCATGGGGACGCCTGGTGAAGTTCCGGAGGGGCGGCGCGTCCGGGTCGGCGACGAAGTCACGGTCATCGTCACCGAAATCGACCGAGAGCGCCGCAGGCTGCTCCTCTCCCGATCGTAGGTCTCACCCTCGTGTCCTCACGAACCGTGGCTAACCCTTCCTCGGGGCCCCCTCCCCCCACGCCCTACCCCCGACCCCTTCGCCCCCTCCACCCGCGTCGTCGCCTTCGTCGCCCTCGTCCTCCTCGCGGATCACCCCGTCGTTCAGCGTCAGGACGCGGTCGGCCAGGCCCAGGAGGGTGTTGTCGTGGGTGGCGACCAGGGCCGTGACGCCCTCGCTGCGGACGACGGCGCGGAGGAGTTCCATCACCTCCAGACCCGTTTCTGCGTCGAGTTGGCCGGTGGGCTCGTCGGCTATGAGCAGGGCTGGGCGGTTGGCGAGGGCGCGGGCTATCGCGACGCGTTGTTGCTGGCCGCCGGAGAGTTCGCCCGGGCGCTGCCGGGCGTGCTCGGCGAGGCCGACCAGGGACAGCAGCAGCGCGCCCCGTTCTTCTCGCTCACGCGCCGGGGCCTTGCGGAGCCGCATGGGCACTCCGACGTTCTCGGCGGCGCTCAGGATCGGTATCAGCCCGAACGACTGGAAGACGAAGCCGATGCGGTCGCGGCGCATCGCGAGCAGCCCGGTTTCGTCGAGCTCGGCGAGCGGGGTGCCGTCGACGATGATCCGCCCCGAGTCCGGGGTGTCCAGGCCGCCGATGAGGTTGAGCAGTGTCGTCTTGCCGGACCCGGATCGGCCGCGCAGGGCGACGAGTTGGCCGCGCGGGACCCGGCAGGAGACTCCGCGGAGCGCGTGGACGGCGCCGGCATCGCTGCCCTCACTGCCGTAACTGCGGTGCAGGTCCTCGACGACGACCATCGCGGCGGAATCGGAATCAGTCGCTTCCGCGTCAGCTGTTCCTGACGCTGTGCTGGTTGTGCTTCCCCCGTTGTGCATGTTCGCTCCCCCACTTCCCCTTGCGGCTTCGGTCCGCATCGGCCCGCCGCGCCGGCCGGCCCCCGGCGGTGCCTGCCGATGGCGTCAGTATGCGGACACCGCAGTTCGGCAGGCAACGCCTGTGGATAACTCTCGGGCGGGCCCGGGAAGGGCAGTTGGGACGGCCTGTGCGCGGCTCAGTTCGGGTCCTGGGCGGGGGTCGCGTACGCGGGAACGCGGGCGCGGGAACGCGGGCGCGGGAACGCGGGCGCGGGAACGCGGGCGCGAGGTGGCGAGAGCCTTGTCGCAGGAGGCCTTGCCTTGTCCTTCCTGAAGACGGAGATGCCGACAGCGACCTCCCTCATGCTCAGGTCCCGGTTCAGACCCTGTTCAGCCCTTCTCCCCCTCCTCCCGCCCCCGCGCCAGGTCCCGCAGCGCAATGTTCAGCTCCAGGACGTTCACCCGCGGTTCGCCGAGGAAGCCGAGGGTGCGGCCGGCCGTGTGGCGGGTGACGAGCCGGTGCACCGTGGTTGCCGGGAGGTGGTTCTCCTTGGCGACGCGGTCGGCCTGGAGTTGTGCGTAGGCCGGGGAGATGTCCGGGTCGAGGCCGGAGCCGGACGAGGTGACGGCGTCCGCGGGCACCTTCGAGTCGGGGACGCCGTAGGTCTCGGCGACCCACTTCTTGCGTTCCTCGACCGCCTTGATCAGGTCGGTGTTGGTGGCGCCCAGGTTGGAGGCGCCGGAGACCTGCAGGTCGTACTGGGTGTTGACGCCGTTGGCCCGGTTGCTGCCCAGGCCCGCGGAGGGGCGCGGCTGGAAGAACCGCAGGTCGGGGATGGGGTTGCCGTGTTTGTCGGTGCCCTGGTCGTAGCGCTGGCCGAGGAGGGACGAGCCGACGGCCTTGCCGTGGGAGCGGACCTCGGAGCCGTTGGCCCGGTCAGGGAAGGCCGCCTGGGCCACGCCGGTGACCACCAGCGGGTAGATGACGCCGCACACCACGGTCAGGACGAGCAGGGCGCGCAGGCCGGCGCCGAGCAACCGGGCGGTGTTGCGTACCGAGTTGTTCATGGCGGTTACCACGCTTTCCGCATCAGTGCAGCCCGGGGATGAGGGAGATGAGCAGGTCGATGAGTTTGATGCCGAGGAAGGGGGCGATCAGGCCGCCGAGGCCGTAGACGGTCAGGTTGCGGCGGAGCATCCGGTCGGCGCTGACCGGGCGGTACTGCACTCCCTTGAGGGCGAGTGGCACCAGCGCGATGATGATCAGCGCGTTGAAGATGATCGCCGACAGGATGGCGGAGTTGGGGCTGGACAGCCGCATGATGTTGAGGGTGTCCAGGCCCGGGTAGGCCACCGCGAACATCGCCGGGATGATGGCGAAGTACTTGGCGACGTCGTTGGCGATCGAGAAGGTGGTCAGCGCGCCCCGGGTGATCAGGAGCTGTTTGCCGATCTCGACGATCTCGATGAGCTTGGTCGGGTTGGAGTCGAGGTCGACCATGTTGCCGGCCTCCTTGGCGGCCGACGTACCGGTGTTCATCGCCACGCCGACGTCCGCCTGGGCCAGTGCCGGGGCGTCGTTGGTGCCGTCACCGGTCATGGCGACGAGCTTGCCGCCGGCCTGTTCGCGCTTGATGAGCGCCATCTTGTCCTCGGGCGTGGCCTCGGCGAGGAAGTCGTCCACGCCGGCCTCGTCGGCGATGGCCTTGGCCGTCAGCGGGTTGTCGCCCGTGATCATGACGGTCTTGATGCCCATCTTGCGCAGTTCGACGAAGCGTTCGCGCATGCCCTCCTTGACGACGTCCTTGAGGTGGATGACGCCCAGGACGCGCGGCCCGCGCTCGTCCTCCAGGGCGACCAGCAGCGGGGTGCCGCCGGCCTGGGAGATGGTGTCGGTGAGCTGCTGGGCGTCCTCGGCGACCGCACCGCCGCGCTCCTTGACCCAGGCGAGGACGGAACCGGTCGCACCCTTGCGGATCTTGCGGTGGCGGCCCTCCTCGGTGACGTCCACGCCGGACATCCGGGTCTGCGCGGTGAACGGGACCCACTCGGCGGCCACCAGTTCTCCCTGGTGCCGTTCGCGCAGGCCGTACTTCTCCTTGGCGAGCACGACGATCGAACGGCCCTCGGGGGTCTCGTCGGCCAGCGAGGAGAGCTGGGCGGCGTCCGCCACCTCGGCCTCCGTGGTACCGCGTACGGGGACGAACTCGGCGGCCTGGCGGTTGCCGAGGGTGATGGTGCCGGTCTTGTCGAGCAGCAGTGTCGAGACGTCACCGGCGGCCTCGACCGCCCGGCCCGACATGGCCAGGACGTTGCGCTGGACCAGCCGGTCCATACCGGCGATGCCGATGGCCGAGAGCAGGGCGCCGATCGTGGTCGGGATCAGGCAGACCAGCAGGGCGAGCAGCACGATCATGGGCTGTTCGGCGCCGGCGTAGATCGCGAACGGCTGGAGGGTGACGACGGCCAGCAGGAAGACGACGGTGAGCGAGGCGAGCAGGATGTTCAGCGCGATCTCGTTGGGGGTCTTCTGCCGTGCGGCGCCCTCGACGAGGTTGATCATCCGGTCGATGAAGGTCTCACCGGGCCTTGTGGTGATCTTGATGACGATGCGGTCGGAGAGCACCTTCGTCCCGCCGGTGACGGCCGAGCGGTCGCCGCCGGACTCGCGGATGACCGGGGCGGATTCGCCGGTGATGGCGGACTCGTCGACCGACGCGACGCCTTCGACGACGTCGCCGTCACCGGGGATGATGTCGCCGGCCTCGCAGACGACGAGGTCGCCGATGCGCAGTTCGGTGCCGGGGACCTGCTCCTCCATGCCGTCGTTCAGCCGACGCGCCACGGTGTCGGTCTTGGCCTTGCGCAGGGTGTCGGCCTGGGCCTTGCCGCGGCCCTCGGCGACCGCCTCGGCCAGGTTGGCGAAGATCACGGTCAGCCACAGCCAGACGGCGATCGCCCAGCCGAACCAGTCCCCGGGGGACAGGCAGGCGAAGAGCGTGGTGAGGACGGAGCCGACCTCGACCACGAACATCACCGGGGACTTGACCATCACCCGCGGATCGAGCTTGCGCAGCGCGTCCGGCAGGGACCTGACCAGCTGTTGGGGATCGAAGAGGCCGCCGCCGACGCGGCCGTCACCGGGCTTGTGCCCGCTGGGGGCGTCCTGGTGCGGGGCGCGGGTCGGAGTGACTGTCGGGCTGGTGGTCATGGAGCCGGGCTCCTCAGGTTTGGCGGGGGCGGTCATGACAGGCCCTCCGCCAGCGGGCCGAGTGCCAGCGCCGGGAAGTAGGTCAGACCGGTGATGATCAGGATGGTGCCGACGAGCAGCCCGGCGAAGAGCGGCTTCTCGGTGCGCAGGGTTCCGGCGGTCTCCGGGACCGGCTGCTGCTCGGCGAGCGAGCCGGCCAGCGCGAGGACGAACACCATCGGCAGGAAGCGGCCGAACAGCATGGCCAGCCCGATCGTGGTGTTGTACCAAGGGGTGTCGGCGTTGAGGCCGGCGAAGGCGGAGCCGTTGTTGTTGGCGCCGGAGGTGAAGGCGTACAGGACCTCGGAGAAGCCGTGCGAACCGGCGCCCAGGGCCTTGGTGTTGAGCATCGAGCCCAGTGCGTCGGGCAGCACCATCGAGGCGGCGGTGAAGCCGAGGACCAGCGTCGGGGTGACGAGGATGTAGCAGGCGGCGAGTTTGATCTCGCGGGTGCCGATCTTCTTGCCGAGGTACTCGGGTGTGCGGCCCACCATCAGGCCGGCGATGAACACCGCGATGACGGCCATGACCAGCATGCCGTAGAGGCCGGAGCCGACGCCGCCGGGGGCGATCTCGCCCAGCATCATGCCGAGCAGCTGGAGGCCGCCGCCGAAGGCGGTGAAGGAGGAGTGGAAGGAGTCGACCGCGCCGGTGGAGGTGAGGGTGGTGGCGACCGAGAAGATCGCCGAGGAGCCGACGCCGAAGCGGGTCTCCTTGCCCTCCATGGCGGCGCCCGCGGCCTGCAGGGCCGGGCCGCCGTGCGCGAACTCGGTCCACATCATCAGGGCGGTGAAGCCGAGCCAGATGACGCCCATGGTGGCGAGGACGGCGTACCCCTGCCTGACGTTGCCGACGAGCTTGCCGAAGGTCCGGGTCAGCGCGAACGGGATGACCAGGATCAGGAAGACCTCGAAGAGGTTGGTGAACGCGTCGGGGTTCTCGAAGGGGTGGGCGGAGTTGGCGTTGAAGTAGCCGCCTCCGTTGGTGCCCAGTTCCTTGATGACCTCCTGGGAGGCGACCGCACCGCCGTTGGTCTGCCGGGGCCCGCCCAAGAGCTGTCCGACGTCGTGGATGCCGGAGAAGTTCTGGACGGCGCCGCAGGCGACCAGGACGACGGCGCCGATGACGGCGATCGGTATGAGGATGCGGACGGTGCCGCGGACCAGGTCGGCCCAGAAGTTCCCGAGTTCGCCGGTGCGGGACCGTGCGAAGCCGCGGACCAGGGCGATCGCGACGGCCATGCCGGTGGCCGCGGACACGAAGTTCTGCACCGCGAGGCCGGCGGTCTGCACGACGTGCCCCATGGCCTGCTCGCCGCTGTAGGACTGCCAGTTGGTGTTGGCGACGAACGACGCGGCGGTGTTGAACGCCTGGTCGGGGCTGATCGACGCGAACCCGAGGGACAGCGGCAGACCGCCCTGGAGGCGCTGCAGGAGGTAGAGGAGGAGCACCCCGGCCGCGGAGAAGGCCAGGACGGCGCGCAGGTAGGCGGGCCAGCGCATCCGGGCGTCCGGGTCGGCGCCGATACAGCGGTAGAGGACCTTCTCGACGCGGAGGTGCCGCGGGGAGCTGTAGACGGCGGCCATGTGGTCGCCGAGGGGGCGGTACGCCAGGGCCAGCGCCGCGATGAGCGCCGTCAGCTGGAGCACACCGGCGAGGACGGGGCTCATCGAGCCCGCCGGGGAGGCAGCGGTGATCACCTCAGAACCTCTCCGGGAAGACGAGGGCGAGGACGAGGTATCCCAGCAGGGCGACGGCGACGATCAGGCCGACCGCGTTCTCGACGGTCACAGCTTCGCCACCCCCTTGGCGACGAGGGCCACCAGCGCGAAGACCGCGACCGTGACGACGACGAAGGCCACGTCGGCCATCGTGTGCTCCTAGAGGGGAGAGGAGTTCGGACCCCTAGAGCAAACCGTCCGCATGACCGCTCCTGAACGGCGTTGACGTCTCCCTTACGGCCATTGGCGCCCCGTTGACGGATCTCATACGCCGCTCGGCCTGACCTGCACAAATACGGAGGGCCCGCACCCCCTTCAAGGGGTGCGGGCCCGTATGACCGTCGTGTTCCGGCCGGTCCTGGCGCCCTTGCGGGCCCCGCCGGCCGGACCGTGTGTCAGCGGATCTCCGTGATCTCCGGTCCGCGCTCCAGACGCTCCACGCCGCCGCCGAAGCGGGACTGCTCGGCCGGCTCCTGCTGCACGCCGTCCGGCACCATCTGGGCGTCGTCCGGCAGCTTCAGGACGATCGGGTCGCGCGGCGCCATGGGGCCTTCGCCGCGGACGATGACGGTGTCCCGGAAGATGTGCTCCAGCACGCCCGCGGCCTGCGGCTGCACCGCGCCCTGGCCGGAGATCACGCCGCGCAGGAACCACCGGGGGCCGTCCACGCCGACGAAGCGCACGACCTGCACGCCGTTCGTGCCGTCCGGCAGCTGTACCGGCACCTGGGCGCGCAGCTCCCAGCCCAGCGGGCCCTCGACCTCGTCGATGACGCCGCCCTGCTGGGTGATGCCGGCCGCGATCTCCTCGCGGACCTCGCCCCAGATGCCCTCGTTGCGGGGAGCGGCGAACGCCTGCAGCTGTACGGCGCTGTCCTGCAGCACCACCGTCGCGGCGACGATCGCGTCACCGGCGACCTCCACCCGCAGCTCCATGCCCTCGACCCCGGGCACGAACAGTCCGCCGAGGTCGACCCGGCCCTCGCCGGGGTTGGTGACCTCGGAGGAGTCCCACGGCCCGTCGGGGCGCGGCGCGGGCGGAAGATTGACCCGGCTCTGCTCCTCGTCGCTGACCTCCTCGGCCGGCGCACCGGTCACCGTCTCCTCGGCGAGCCCCGCTGCCGACTCCTCAGGAGTCTTGTTCTTCTTGCGACGTCCGAACACGTCACTGTCCTTCCCGGTCGGCACCGACCGCTGCGTATTCATTCCCGCCCGTGGAGCCGTCCACCGCCGCATGACCGCCGGTGGAACCGAATCCCCCCTCGGCCCGCGCCGAGCCGGGAAGTTCCGCCACCTCGTGGAAGCGCACCTTCTCGACCTGCTGGACGACAAGTTGGGCGATCCGGTCGAACCTCTCGAACCGCACGGTCTCCCGCGGGTCCAGATTGACCACGATCACCTTGATCTCTCCACGGTACCCGGCATCCACCGTCCCGGGGGCATTCACGAGCGCCAGTCCGCAGCGCGCGGCGAGCCCGGACCGCGGGTGCACGAACGCCGCGTAGCCGTCCGGCAGCGCGATCGCCACACCGGTGGGCAGCACCGTGCGCTCCCCCGGCGCCAGCTCGGCCGCCTCGGTGGTCACCAGATCGACGCCGGCGTCGCCCGGATGCCCGTACGCCGGCACGGGCACCTCCGGGTCGAGCCGCCGCAGCAGTACGTCGACGGGGTTGCGTACCTCACTCACGGGTTCACCTCGAAGGCTCGCGCGCGCTTGACCTGGTCCGGGTCGGCCATCGCCGCCTGGATCTCCTCGGTCCTGCCGTTCTCGATGAAGTGGTCGACCTTCACCTCGATGAAGACGGCGTCGGCGCGCACCGCGACCGGGCCGTCCGGGCCGCCTATGCGTCCCACCGCCGTCGAGTAGATCTTCCGCCCGTGCACCGCGGTGACCTGCGCGTCCAGGTGCAGCACCGTGCCGAGCGGAACCGGCCGTACGAAGTCGGTCTCCAGCCGGCCGGTCACCGCGATCACCCGCAGCAGCCAGTTCAGCGAGCCGAGCGTCTCGTCGAGCGCGGTGGCCAGCACCCCGCCGTGAGCCAGCCCCGGGGCGCCCTGGTGGGCCTCCTTGACCGTGAACTCGGCCTGGACGCTCACGCCCTCGCCGGCCCGCGCCTCCAGGTGCAGACCGTGCGGCTGGCCGGTGCCACAGCCGAAGCAGCGGTCGTAGTGCGCGCCGAGGAGCTCTCCGGGCGCCGGCGCCTCGGCGTGCCGGACCGGAGCCACGGCGTCCGTCGGCGGCGTCAGCCCCGGCCGCCCCGGCCGCCCCGGCTTCGTTGTGTCAGTTCCACTCACGAGTGCAGACCCTACCCGCGCGGGTAAGGGGCCCGCGCCGCCGTGCCAAGCTGGAGCCATGCAGCCGTACGAAGAACGTCTCACCGCGCCCCGGTCCTGGTGGGTGATCGCCGGGCTGATCGGCGTCGCCTGTGCCCTGATGCTGCTCCCGGTGGGGACGCTGCCGATGCTCGGCGGGCTGATCGGCGGGGCGGCGCTGTCCGCCGTGGCGGTGAGCGCGTACGGGTCGGTGCGGATCCGGGTGGTGGGCGGTGCGCTGATCGCCGGTGAGGCGAAGATCCCGGCGTCGGCGCTGGGTGAGGCCCGGGCGCTGGACGCGGCGGAGGCGCTGGCCTGGCGGACGCACAAGGCCGACGCCCGGGCGTTCATGCTGCTCCGCAGCTATGTCCCGACCGCGGTGCGGGTGGAGATCACGGACCCGGACGACCCGACGCCGTACGCCTATCTGTCGACGCGGGACCCGGAGCGCCTGGTGGCGGCACTGACGGCCGTACGCGCCTGACACGCGGGCCGGCTCATCGGGCCGAGGGCGCCGGTCCCCTTCAGCGGTCCGCTTCAGTCGGCGGGCGGGAGCGGGGCCGGTCCGGGCGGCGGGGACGCGGGGAGGGCGTCGGGCAGCGCGTCCCAGGGCACCTGCTTGGCCCGCAGGTCCTTACGGATCTTTTTCGCAACTTTTCTGGTGTCGCGGCGGTTCATGACCCCGCCGACGGTCGCGCCCACCATGAACGGGGTGAGGCTGGGGAGGTTGCGCAGCGTGCGCTTCATGATCTGCTGGCGCAGTTCGCGCTTCATCTGCCCGCCGAGCGCGGCGTTCACCGACGCCGGTTTCGCGATGTCGATACCCCGCTCCTCCGTCCACGACGTCAGAGCCGCCATCGCGCGCTGGCGGAGGTTCCCGGGCGGCCGGAGGCCGTAGACCTCGTGCAGCTCGGCGATGAGCTTGAGCTCGATCACGGCGACGCCGATGATCTCGGTGGCCAGCTCGGCCGGCATGGCGGGCGGTACGGGCAGCATGGCTGCCGCGCCCACGCCCGCTCCGACGGTGGCGGTCCCCGCACAGGCGCCCGCGACGAGCTTGTCGGCGAGCTCCTCGGGGGTCAGTCCGGGGAACTGGGCGCGCAGGGTGGCGAGGTCGCGGACCGGGATCCGCGGGGCGATCTCGATGATCCGGTCGGCGATCGCGGCGATCGTCGCCCGCACCCGGCCACGCCGTACCGGGGCGGTCGGGTCGGCGGGCACGGGCGCGGTTTCGTCGCGTGATCGTGCGCCGGCCGCCGGACCTTGGCCGCCCTCGTGACGCTTGCGGAACGGGTTCACGCCAGCCACGGCGTAGACCGGCTCAGGCCGCGCAGTCGCGGCAGATCGGGTTGCCGTTCTTGTCCTCCGCGGCCAGCTGGCTGCGGTGGTGCACCAGGAAGCAGCTCATGCAGGTGAACTCGTCCTGCTGCTTGGGCAGCACGCGCACCGCGAGCTCTTCGTTGGACAGGTCGGCGCCGGGGAGCTCCAGGCCCTCGGCCTGCTCGAACTCGTCGACGTCGACGGCCGAGGCGGACTTGTCGTTCCGCCGCGACTTCAGCTCCTCGATGCTGTCCTCGTTGAGGTCGTCGTCGGTCTTGCGTGGAGTGTCGTAATCCGTAGCCATTTTCGCTCTCCCCCTCTGGGTGTCTGCGGTGTCTCAGCGCTCGTAACGCGTGAGAGGCCGGACTTGTGCCCGACCTGAGGCGGAGATTTTGCCTCACATCAAGGTCTGTTACTCAATCGACACCCAACCGCACCCCTGAAGAGGTGATCGGTTTGGATGGCGATCAGGACCGTACACGGTCCGAATGTCGCACCTCGCGCAGCCCATCACCTGTACTTCCCGTGATTCGGGGCCCGGGAAACCCGGACTTCCCCGGCATTCCACCTGGGCTTTTGATCACGGAGCGTAGATGGCTGGAAATTCGCGTCTGTGAGCGATCACACACGCGACGACCGGCTGGTGGACCGGTCCAATTCCGCGCAAAGCGAACGTGGCGAAGGATCGCTCCCCGCCCCCCTTTTCGTCAAACCGGCCCCGCCGGCCGACCGCCCTGATGTACGGCCGCGAGACGGGCGATCCTACCTACGGAGGTCCGTGGCTGGTCAGGGCGGTGCCGGACGGCTCCAGCGGCCGCACAGCCGCCTTGCCGAGGGCCTCACAACGGCAGCACCACCCGCATCACGAGACCACCTCCCTCACGGGGCTCGGCGGTGATGGTGCCGTCGTGCGCGCGGACCACCGAGCGGACGATGGACAGGCCCAGACCGACGCCCTTGTCGCTGCCGGTGCGCTCGGTGCGCAGCCGGCGGAACGGCTCGAAGAGGTTCTCCACCTCATAGGCGGGGACCACCGGCCCGGTGTTGGTGACCACCAGCACCGCACACCCCGGCTGCGGCTCGGTGCTCACCTCCACCCACCCGTCCTCCGGCACGTTGTAGCGCACCGCGTTCTGCACCAGATTCAGCGCGATCCGCTCCAGCAGCACGCCGTTGCCCTGCACGAAGGCCTGCTGGCGCACCCCGCGCAGCGCGATGCCCTTGGCCTGCGCCTCCTCGCGGATCTGGTCCACGGCCTGAGCGGCGACCTCCGAGAGATCGACCGGCTTCTTGTCCACCACCTTGTTCTCGCTGCGCGCCAGCAACAGCAGGCCCTCCACGAGCTGCTCACTGCGCTCGTTGGTGGCCAGCAGCGTCTTGCCCAGCTGCGCCAGCTCCGGCGAAGCATCCGGATCGGCCAGCTGCACCTCCAGCAACGTCCGGTTGATCGCCAACGGCGTCCGCAGCTCGTGCGAGGCATTGGCCACGAACCGCCGCTGCGACTCGAACGCCCGGTCCAGCCGGTCCAGCATCTCGTCGAAGGTGTCCGCCAGCTCCTTGAGCTCGTCGTCCGGACCCCCCAGCTCGATCCGCCGGTGCAGATCCGACCCGGCCACCCGCTGCGCGGTCCGCGTGATCCGCCCCAACGGCGACAACACCCGCCCCGCCATCGCATAACCGAACGCGAACGCCACCACCGTCAGCCCCAGCAACGCCAGCAACGAACGGTTCAGCAGGCTGTTGAGCGCCAGGGCGCGCTGTTGCTGGAGGCACTGCTCGACGGCCTGCTGGAGCAGCGGTCCGGACGTCTGGGTGGGCAGGTCGCAGATGTCACTGGTGGACTGGAACTTCCCACCGAGGATCTTCAGCGGCAGCGCGCTGCCGTCGTGCAGGGCGTCCGCGGCGAGCATGTAGATGATGGTCAGCAGCACGATGCCGGCCATCAGGAACATCCCGCCGTACAGCAGCGTCAGCCGTATCCGGATGGTCGGCCGGAGCCACGGGAAGGGCCGGACGTTGACCGGCGGGCGGGGGTCCCAGGCGGGTTTGGGCGGAATGGGCGGCGGTGCGGCGGCCGGCTTGGAGAACGAGGGCAGGGAAGGCATCGCCGGTCAGATCCGGTATCCCGAGCCGGGAACGGTGACGATCACCGCGGGCTCGCCGAGCTTGCGGCGCAGCGTCATGACCGTGACCCGCACGACGTTGGTGAACGGGTCGGTGTTCTCGTCCCAGGCCTTCTCCAGGAGCTGTTCGGCCGAGACGACGGTGCCCTCGCTGCGCATCAGCACCTCCAGCACCGCGAATTCCTTCGGGGCGAGCTGGACCTCCTTGCCGTCGCGGAAGACCTCGCGGCGGTTGGGGTCGAGCTTGATCCCGGCCCGCTCCAGGACGGGCGGCAGCGCGACGGTCGTCCGGCGCCCCAGCGCGCGCACCCGGGCGGTCAGCTCGGTGAAGGCGAACGGCTTGGGGAGGTAGTCGTCCGCGCCGATCTCCAGGCCCTCGACGCGGTCGCTGACGTCTCCGGAGGCGGTGAGCATCAGGACGCGGGTGGGCATCCCCAGCTCGACGATCTTGCGGCAGACGTCGTCGCCGTGGACGACCGGGAGGTCGCGGTCGAGCACGACGACGTCGTAGTCGTTGACCGCGATCCGTTCCAGGGCGGCAGCGCCGTCGTAGACCACGTCGACGGCCATGGCCTCCCGGCGTAGTCCGGTGGCCACCGCATCGGCGAGCAGCTGCTCGTCCTCGACGACGAGAACACGCACGTCGCTAGTCCTTCCTCACGGCCCTTTCGGGCGGGCACAACAATCACTGGGAGCCCTTCCATCCTGCCCCGAAGAGCCATAAACCGGCAGTAAGGCGGGAGGGGCGGGGCCTGGGGCCCAGAGCCTGGGAGCCCGGTCGGCAGGATTCCTGGGCGGGTTGAGGTTTCCCTGAGGTTGCGGGTGGGGAGGACGACTGCACACCCGCGATCACGCCCTGTCGTTGGCGACCCACGTGCCATGTATTGATCCATTCCGCAGGGACCACGCCGTGATCGACCCACCGTCGGCACACCCCCGTGCCACCGACCCACGACGAGGGGGCGCACATGGACGCGTTCACCGCAGGCATTTTGCAGCGCATAGAGAACACCGAAGCCGATCTGGACCGGGCCCGCCGCGCGGGCGATGACTTCCTCGTCGAGGTCGAGCAGGCCGAGCTCGAGGACCTCCAGCGGCTGGCGAACGAGCACGGTGTGCGTTACGGAGCGGTCAGCAACGCCTGACCACGCCGGCGTACGGGGATCGCGCCCCGGCACCCAGGACGGGTGCCGGGGCGCGGTCGTGCCCGGAGGGTGGCGTGGGCGCGGGTCAGTCGTGCCAGGCGCCGAGTTCGTCCAGCAGCGGCTGGAGCTGCGCGAAGAGCTCCGGGGAGGCGGCGAGGGTCAGCTCGTGGGAGGCCGGCTGCCCCGGACGGCCGCCGGTGCGGGCCCCGGCCTCACGGGCGATCAGCGTCCCGGCCGCCAGGTCCCAGGGGTTCAGCCCGCGCTCGTAGTAGGCGTCCAGCCGGCCGCAGGCCACGTCGCACAGGTCGATGGCGGCCGACCCGCCCCGCCGGATGTCGCGGACCTGCGGCAGCAGGGTGCGCACGACCTCGGCCTGGGCGGCGCGGCGGTCGGCCAGATAGGCGAAGCCGGTGCCGAGCAGCGCCTGGGAGAGCGGCGGCGCGGGCCGGTGCCGGACCGGCTCGCCGTTGTTGTACGCGCCCCGGCCCAGGACGGCGTGACAGGTCTCGCCGCGCATCGGGGCGGCGACGACGCCGACGACCACCTCGCCGTCCTTCTCGGCGGCGATGGACACCGCCCAGGAGGGCAGGTCGTAGAGGTAGTTGACGGTGCCGTCGACGGGGTCGATGACCCAGCGGATGCCGCTGGTGCCCTCGATGCTGGCGCCCTCCTCCCCCAGGAAGCCGTCATCGGGGCGGTGCTCCCCGAGGAAGCCGGTGATCAGCTTCTCGGAGGCGAGGTCCATCTCGGTGACGACGTCGATCGGGCTGGTCTTCGTGGCGGCCACACCGAGGTCGGCGGGCCGGCCGTCGCGCAGCAGCGTCCCGGCACGGCGGGCGGCCTCCAGGGCCAGCTCCAGGAGGTCGTCGTAGAGCGCGTCGGTCTGCGTCGGGTCGGGCACGGTGCTCCTTGCTCGGACGAGCGGCGGTCGGGCGGGCAGCGGTCGGGCGGTGTACGGCACGCGGGGCGGCCGCCGGGCGCCCGCCGCCGCGGGGTACGGGTCTACGCGGGGCCTTGAGCGACCGGGCCCGGCCAGTCGGCGCCGGCCGCGGCCGGGCGCGGGGTGCGGGCCGGGCAGCAGCCGACCGGACACAGGTCGTGGGAGGGGCCCAGGGCGCCCAGGGCGCAGCGCTCGGGGGTGCGGCCGCGTTCGGTGGCGGCGCGCTCCAGGAGGAGCTCACGGACGGCGGCGGCGAACCGGGGGTCGGCGCCCACGGTCGCGGACCGGGCGACCGGCAGCCCCAGTTCGGCGGCCTTGGCGGTGGCCTCGGTGTCGAGGTCGTACTTGACCTCCATGTGGTCCGAGACGAAGCCGATGGGGGCCATGACCACGGCCGGGACGCCGGCGGCGTGCCGCTCCTCCAGGTGGTCGCAGATGTCGGGCTCCAGCCAGGGGATGTGCGGGGCGCCGCTGCGGGACTGGTAGACGAGCTGCCAGGGGTGGTCCACCCCGGTCTCCGCGCGGACCGCGTCGGCGATCACCCGTGCCACGTCGAGGTGCTGGGCCACGTAGGCGCCGCCCTCGCCGCCCTCGGTGTGGTCCCCCGGGGTGCCGGAGGTGTCCGCGGCGGCGGTGGGGATGGAGTGCGTGGTGAAGGCGAGGTGGGCGCCGTCGCGGACGCCCTCGGGCAGCGCGGCGAGGGAGGCCAGCACGCCGTCGACCATCGGCCGGACGAAGCCGGGGTGGTTGAAGTAGTGCCGCAGCTTGTCGACCTGGGGGACCGGCAGTCCCTCGGCCTGGAGGGCGGCGAGCGCGTCGGCGAGGTTCTCGCGGTACTGGCGGCAGCCCGAGTACGAGGCATAGGCGCTGGTCGCCAGTACGGCGATGCGGCGGTGGCCGTCGCCGACCATCTGGCGCAGGGTGTCGGTCAGGTAGGGCGCCCAGTTGCGGTTGCCCCAGTAGACCGGCAGTTCCAGGCCGTTCTCGGCGAAGTCCTTGCGCAGTGCGTCGAGCAGTTCGCGGTTCTGGGCGTTGATCGGGCTGACGCCGCCGAACAGGAAGTAGTGCTGCCCCACCTCCTTGAGGCGCTCACGGGGGATGCCGCGGCCGCGGGTGACGTTCTCCAGGAACGGGACGACGTCGTCGGGGCCTTCGGGGCCGCCGAAGGAGAGCAGCAGCAGGGCGTCGTAGGGGCGGGGATCACGCTGTTCGGGCATGGCATCGATCCTGCCACCCCTCCCCCGGGTGCGGCGGGCAGGTCCCGGTACCCGGACGGCCGGCGAGCGCGGCGGAACCGGTCCGAAAAACCGGAGGCGTGGGGCCCGGCACCGCCCGTAAGCTGTATCGGCCACATACATTCCTTACCGATCTTCGGTCCTCATCCGGCGGAGCGCCCCCGTTGCCCAGTCCCTACCGCGCCCTCTTCGGCCGCCCCGGCACCAAGTCCTTCTCCGCCGCCGGGCTGCTGGGCCGGATGCCGCTGTCCATGCTGAGCATCGGTGTCGTGACGATGGTCTCCCAGCTGACCGGGCGGTACGGCCTGGCGGGCGCGCTGTCGGCGACCCTCGCGCTGTCCGCGGCGGTGCTCGGCCCGCAGATCTCCCGGCTGGTGGACCGGCACGGCCAGCGCCGGGTGCTGCGCCCGGCGACGCTGGTGTCGCTGGCCGCGGTGGCGGGTCTGCTGCTGAGTGCCCAGCAGCGGTGGCCGGACTGGGTGCTGTTCGTCTTCTCGGCGTGTGCGGGGTGCGTGCCGAGCGTCGGGTCGATGGTCCGGGCGCGCTGGGCGGAGCTGTACCGCGGCTCGCCACGGGAGTTGCACACCGCGTACTCGTGGGAGTCGATCGTCGACGAGATGTGCTTCATCGTCGGGCCGATCCTGTCGATCGGGCTGTCCACCGCGTGGTTCCCGGAGGCCGGGCCGCTGCTGGCGGGGGGCTTCCTGGCGGCCGGGGTGTTCTGGCTGACGGCGCAGCGGGCGACGGAGCCGGTGCCGCACCGGGGGGAGCAGCAGGCCGGCGGCTCGGCGCTGCGTTCGCGGGGGCTGCAGGTGCTGGTGGGGACGTTCGTGGCGACCGGCGCGATCTTCGGGGCGATCGACGTGGTGACGGTGGCGTTCGCGGAGGAGGCCGGGCACAAGACGGCGGCCAGTCTGGTACTGGCCGTGTATGCGCTCGGTTCCTGTGTGGCGGGCGCCGTCTTCGGGCTGCTGCACCTCAAGGGCCATCCGTCGCGCCGCTGGGTGATCGGGGTGTGCGCGATGGCGGTGAGCATGGTGCCGCTGCAGCTGGTGGGTTCGCTGCCGCTGCTGGCGGCCGCGCTGTTCGTGGCGGGGCTGTCCATCGCCCCGACGATGGTGACGACGATGGCGCTGGTCGAAGAGCACGTCCCGCGGTCGAAGCTGACCGAGGGCATGACATGGACCAGCACCGGTCTGGCCGTGGGGGTCGCCCTGGGTTCGTCGGCGGCCGGCTGGGTGGTGGACGCCGCGGGTGCGGAGCGCGGCTATCTGGTGCCGGGGGCGTCGGGCGTACTGGCCGCGCTGGTGGCGTTCGCGGGCTACCACCGGCTCCGTCCGCGGCAGCCGGCGGCCGCGGCGGCCGGCCCGGTCGCGGCGGGCCTGCCGGAGGGCGGCACGGCGGCCGCGGAACGACCCGACGGGCAGCCCGTCGGGTGAGTCGCGCGGCCGCGGGGGTTACCGGCGGTACGAGATGTCCCGGAGCCGGGTGATTACGGCCGATTCCTTGATCGGTTGATTCCGCTCGGCCCCTGTGGAGGACACCGCGGTGACTGACATCATGCGCTCACACCAACGGCGGCCGACCGGCCGGCCCGCGTGGAGGGAGGGGACGTCACCATGGCAGTCAGCAACGCCGTCGACGGCTCGGGAGGGCGCGGCTCCACCGCCGCCCCGTGGCGCAACTGGGCGGGCAACGTCACCACCCGCCCCGCCCGGAGCGTGGCCCCGGCGAGCACCGAAGAGCTGGCGGCCGCGGTCCGCGCCGCCGCCACGGACGGACTGACGGTCAAGGCGGCCGGTACCGGCCACTCCTTCACCCCGGCGGCCGCCACCGACGGGCTGCTGGTCCGGCCCGAGCGGCTGACCGGCGTCCGTGCGGTGGACCGCGCGGCCGGCACGGTCACGGTGGCCGCCGGGACGCCCCTCAAGCTCCTCAACGAGACGCTGTCCGCGCACGGGCTGTCGCTGACCAACATGGGCGACATCATGGAGCAGACCGTCTCCGGGGCGGTCAGCACCGGCACCCACGGCACCGGCCGGGACTCGGCGTCGCTGGCCGCCCAGGTCACCGCCCTGGAGCTGGTCACCGCCGACGGCTCGGTGCTGACCTGTTCCGCCGAGGAGAACCCGGACGTCTTCGCCGCGGCCCGGCTGGGCCTGGGCGCCCTCGGCGTGATCAGCGAGCTCACCTTCGCGGTGGAGCCGGAATTCCTGCTGACCGCCCGTGAGGAGCCGATGCCGTTCGACGAAGTGACCGGCCGGTTCGACGAACTCGCCGCCGAGAACGAGCACTTCGAGTTCTACTGGTTCCCGCACACCGGCAACTGCAACACCAAGCGCAACAACCGCAGCCAGGGCCCCGCGGCGCCGCCCGGCCGGATCAGCGGCTGGGTCGAGGACGAGCTGCTCTCCAACGGCGTCTTCCAGGTCGCCTGCGCCGTCGGGCGCGCGGTGCCGGCCGCCATACCGGGCATCGCCAGGATCTCCAGCCGCGCGCTGTCGGCCCGTACGTACACCGACATCCCCTACAAGGTGTTCACCTCGCCGCGGCGGGTGCGGTTCGTGGAGATGGAGTACGCACTGCCCAGGGCGGCCGCGGTCGCGGCGCTGGGCGAGCTGAAGGCGCTGGTGGAGCGCTCGGACTTCAGAATCAGCTTCCCGGTGGAGGTGCGCACCGCGCCGGCCGACGCCCTCCCGCTGTCCACCGCCTCCGGCCGGGACACCGTCTACGTCGCCGTGCACATGTACCGCGGCACGCCGCACGAGGCGTACTTCGCGGCCGCCGAACGGATCATGACCGCGCACGAGGGCCGCCCGCACTGGGGCAAGCTGCACACCCGTGACGCGGCGTACCTCGCCGACGCCTATCCGCGGTTCGGCGAGTTCACCGCGGTCCGGGACCGGCTGGACCCGGACCGCCGGTTCGGCAACGCCTACCTGCGCCGGGTGCTCGGGGACTGACCCGGACACCCGACGCGGGCGGGAGCGGCCGGTTTCAGGAAGCTCCCGGTTCCGGCGCCCCCGCCTCGGTCTCCGGCCCGTTCTGCTGACTCCCCTGGTTGCCGCCGGTCGCATCGTCACCGCTTCCGGTGCCGCCGCTGTCCGCCGAACCGCTCGGGGACGGGTTCGTGGACGGCGAGTTCTCCGGGTCCGGCGAGCTCTTGCCGCCGTCGGACGGGCTGGGGCTCGGTGACGGGGTGCCGTGGTCGGTGCCCCGGCCGTTGCCGGTGTCGCCGGACCTGCCCGGGTCCGGGGTCGCACCACTGCCGCTGCCGTGCCGGCCACCGTCCCCCGGGGTGTCGCCCGGACCGGGCGACTGCGGGGTGACGGGCTGGTGCCGGCCGGTGTTCCCGGTCCGGGTGAGGTTGCCGAGCGTGGTGCCCTGCTGGCCGCCCGGGGTCTGCCCGGTCAGCAGCTCGGTGGCGGTGATCCCGCCCATGGCGAGGGCGAACACCGCGAGCGCGCCGAGCGCCGGCCGCTTCCAGCCGCGCAGCCGGGTGCCGTACGTGGTGGCGCTGATCTCCTCGGGCCGGCCGACGGGCGGGCCGGCCGGGCCCGGCGCGGTGGGAGCGGCAGCCCGGCGCGCGGGCGGCCGGCCCACTGCCACGGTGCGCTCGGCGAGGCGCGGCACCATCTGGGTCCGGTCGAGGGGATGGGCGTTCGCGGGATCGCGCCGGCGGACCATCTCGGCCCGGGGGATCACCTGCGTACGGGCCGCGTCGGGCCCGGAGGTCTTGGCGGCGACGGAGGTGACGGGGTCCTCCGTGCCCTGCTTGTCGAAGGTGGGCAGCACCATCGTGGGGTCGGGCTGCCCGGCCTGGCGGGTGGTGGATCGAATGCGGGAGGAGGAGCGGCGCGGTCTCGGCCGGGTGCTGACCGAAGCCTCCTTGATCTGCTCGCCGGTCCGCCGGAAGAGGTGCTGGAATATCGACCCGCCGGTCGTGGCCACGACACTGACCAGACCCGCGCCGATGATGGTTCCGTACACACCGAGTTGACCGGCGAGATACGCGGCGACGGCCGCGGCGAGTGCACTGCCGGCCACCTGAGCGACGCTCAGGTCTATCCGCTTCTCCTTCTTCTTCGTGCCAGTTTCGGTTTCTTCGTCCATCTCCAACCTTTGATAGCCCCTTCGATCCATCTTGCACGGAGAAATGACCGATTGGCGGAGTCAACAGTTCCGAATCTGGGGAATATGTGAAACTCGCCACCCGTGCGTCAGGTCGAGAGATCGACAAGGTGACCGACCGCCACTGTTCCCCCAGAAGTTCGGCGGCGCGGCGGTCCACCTCGGTGGTCCGAATGGAGTACTGTGACCAACCCTGGCCCCGGTTCCCGTCCGGCTGCCCGGAACCCACGGGAGGGGCCAGATGGCGGCACTCAACCCCGGGGCGCCGCCGCTCGGCACGGGTGATCGGCGACAGGACAAGCGGCATGGTCACTGAGCGTTGCGAACTGGTAACCGTGTCATAACGGCGTTTGAGGGCCAAGCCTCGACACGCCGGGCAACTCGGCAATGTTGTGGCAGGCTGCACCCGGGCAGGCCACACTCGACTAGCGGAAGCAGCGACGCACGTGACGTCGGCAGGCACCACCCGGGAGGTCCCCATGCCCGAACTGCGTGTCGTGGCCGTCTCCAACGACGGCACACGGCTGGTGCTCAAAGCTGCGGACAGCACCGAGTACACGCTTCCGATCGACGAGCGGCTGCGCGCCGCCGTCCGCAACGACCGTGCGCGGCTGGGCCAGATCGAGATCGAGGTCGAGAGCCACCTGCGGCCGCGGGACATCCAGGCCCGGATAAGAGCCGGTGCCTCCGCCGAAGAGGTCGCACAGCTGGCCGGCATCCCGGTCGACCGGGTGCGCCGCTTCGAGGGCCCGGTGCTGGCCGAGCGCGCGTTCATGGCCGAGCGGGCCCGCAAGACGCCGGTGCGCCGGCCCGGTGAGAACACCGGCCCGCAGCTCGGTGAGGCGGTCGCGGAGCGGCTGCTGCTGCGCGGCGCCGACAAGGACAGCGTCCAGTGGGACTCCTGGCGCCGGGACGACGGCACCTGGGAGGTGCTGCTGGTCTACCGGGTCGCCACCGAACCGCACTCGGCGAGCTGGACCTACGACCCGCCGCGCCGGCTCGTCCAGGCCGTGGACGACGAGGCCCGGGCGCTGATCGGCGAGGCCGACGACACGCCCGAGCCGAGCTTCCCGTTCGTACCGCGGATCGCCCGGCTGCCGCGCGACCGGCCGCTGGACCGCACGCTGGACCGGCACTCCGAGCGCAGTGAGCGCGGTGAGCGGTCCGGCGGCGAGGACGACGCCCGGGGCGCGGAGGAGGCCACCGGCGAGCGGGAGCGGGATTCGCTGACCAGCCTGCTGGAGGCGGTGCCGAGCTTCCGCGGCGACATGGTCGTGCCGGAGAGTGCCAAGGCGCCGCAGACCGACGAGGAGTCCGAGGCCGAGGTCGAGGAGCCGCCGGCCCCGGCGGCGAGCGCGGGAGCGGGTTCCGCGTACGCCGATGTGCTGATGCCGCGGGCGGTGGCCGGCCACCGCGACCGGCTGACCGGGACGACCGACCGGCAGGCCGAGGCGGACGGCGTCCGGCCCGGCCGCCGGGCCGCGGTGCCCAGCTGGGACGAGATCGTCTTCGGCACCCGGCGGAAGAAGCCAGAGTAGCGGCCGCCCGCCCGTGACGCCGTCCGTCCGCCCGGTCCCGCTCAGGGGCCGGGCGGACGGCCGTGTACGGGGCCGTGTACGGGGCCGTGGACGGCCCGTGAGCGGGGCTCAGCCGGGCTGCGGGCCGGTGGCGACCGGTCGGGAGGGGTCGGCGGACCATTCGCTCCAGGAACCGACGTACAGGGCCGCGGGGATGCCCGCATGCGCCAGTGCCAGCACCTGGTGGGCCGCGGAGACGCCGGAGCCGCAGTAGACGCCGACCTCGGCGTCGGGGGTGGCGCCCAGCGCGGCGAACCGCTCGGCCAGCTCGGCGCGGTCCCGGAAGACCGTGCCGCCCTCGGCGACGTTCTCGGTCGTCGGCGCGGACACCGCGCCCGGGATGTGCCCGGCGACCCGGTCGAGCGGCTCCACCTCTCCCCGGTAGCGCTCGCCGGCCCGGGCGTCCAGCAGGACACCGCGGCGGGCCAGGGCGGCCGCCTCGTCGGCGGTCAGCAGCGGCAGCGCGCCCGGCACCGGTGTGAAGTCGCCCGGTTCCGGCGTCTGTTGGTCGCGGCTCAGCTCACCGCCCGCGGCCCGCCAGGCGGCCAGCCCGCCGTCCAGCACCCGTACGTCCTGGTGGCCGCTCCAGCGCAGCAACCACCAGGCGCGGGCGGCCGCCCAGCCCTGGCCGCCGTCGTAAACGACCACCGGGCGGTCCGCGCGGACCCCGGCGGCCTGCATCGCCTTGGCGAAGACACCGAGATCGGGGAGCGGGTGCCGGCCGGCCGGGCCGGGCGGCGCGGCCAGCTCGGCGTCGAGGTCGACGTAGACCGCGCCGGGCACATGGCCGGCCTCGTACTCGGGGCGGCCGGGCGGGCCTCCGAGCTGGTAGCGGACGTCCAGGACCACCGGAGGAGCGGACTGCGCCAGCTCGCTCGCGAGTTCGGTAGCGGTGATGATGACATTCATGGGACTCATCCTTGCGTAGCGGCGACTACGTACAGAAGGCGGGTACGCACCCTCCGTATGACGGAGTTACGCTCTGCATTAACGACTCCGAAACGGACTCGAAACCTCAAAACGGGCATTCTCCTTTGCGAACGCGCCGTGGACGGCGCGGCCGGGGCGCACACCAGGACACAGGGTGCGAGCATCTGCTCGGGACCCCCGCCCGTACCCCCATGGTCAGCCCCCGATGCTCCGAGGAGAGTGACGATGACGACCGAGGCAGCGACCCGGCGGATGCCCGGCGCGCCCTGCTGGGTGAGCCTCCTGGCCCACAGTCTTTCCGCGACGCAGGAGTTCTACGGCGCGCTGTTCGGCTGGGAGTTCCGCCCGGGGCCGCAGCACTTCGGTCCGTACGCACGGGCCTTCCTCGACGGCCGGGAGGTCGCCGGGGTCGGTGAGCTGGCGCCCGACCGCCATCTGCCGGTCGCCTGGACCACCTATCTGGCCAGCGACGACGCGGATGTGACCGCCGAACAGGTCCGTTGCTGCGGCGGGACGGTGGGCGTCGGACCGCTGGACGCGGACCATGACGCGGGGCGGATGGCGATCGCCTCCGACCCGCAGGGGGCGATCTTCGGGATCTGGCAGGGCCGGACGATGATGGGCACCACGGTCACCGGTGAGCCCGGCACCCCGGTGTGGAACGAGCTGGTCACCCAGGAGACCCGCGCCGTCAGCCCGTTCTACGAGCATGTCTTCGGCTTCGAGGCCGAGCCGGCTCCGGCCGACGGCACCGCCCCGGGAACCGGCTCCGACTATCTGATGCTGCGGCTCAAGGGCCACCCGGTGGCCGGCATCCACGGCGTGGGCAACGCCCCGCTCCGCGACCGCGGCCCCCATTGGATGACGTACTTCGCGGTCCCCGACACGGACGCCGCGGCCCGTCGCGTCACCGAACTGGGCGGCCATGTACGGGAGCCGGCCCACGAGTCCGCCCACGGCCGGGCGGCCACCGTCGCCGACAGCGAGGGCGCGGTCTTCACGATCGTCCAGCAGCGCTGAGCGGGGCAGGACAGCACTGAGCGGGGCGGGGAAGCGCTGAGCGGGGCAGGGCGGGGCGGGGCAAGAAAAATACCGGGCGGTCTCTTTCGTCGCGCCACCTCGGCGCCTCCCTCCCGGCACCCGACTCAGGAGACCGCCGTCGCCTTCCCGGCCTCGAAGAGCCGCTCGGCGCGGAACGGTGAGGTGTCCAGCCTCGCCAGCACCCCGGGAACGGCGACATTGGGCAGGAAGAGCTCCAGGAGCCGGGAGATCTCGGTGGAGAGGTCGGGAGCGTGCGGCACGGCCTCCGCGACGAGCTGCACACCGGTCCAGGCACCGACGAACAGCCGGGCCGTGTCGGTCGGGTCGACGTGCGGCAGCAGTTCCCCCCTCCCCCGGGCCTCGATGAGCAGCTCCCGGCCCAGCACGATCCAGTCGGGCCAGCGGGTGCCGAACAGGCTGCGCGCCTTGGAGTCGACGGACAGCCGGATCGACGCACTCAACAGGGGCTCCCGGGGCAGGCGGTGAGCCAGCAGCAGTGAGATGTCCACCCACTCCTGGAGCTTGAGCGCCTGCGGCACCAGCCCTTCGGTGGTCACCGCTTCGTCGAGCACACCGCGGGCGAGCTCCTCCTTGGAGGTGAAGTGGAAGTACAGCGCGCCCCGGGTGAGCTTGGCCCGCTCGATGATGGCGGCGATGGTGGCGGCCTCGTAGCCGTACTCGTTGAAAATCTCCGCGGCGGCCACCAGGCAGGCCTTGCGTGTGCGGATCGCCCGTTCCTGTTTCGCCAACTCGCGTCTCCCGTGACCCAGGTGTTTGCCGCAGTCTTTACCGCAGCACAGAAAAAGACCGCGGACCCGGTATTTTATCAGCGCGCAACTTCCTTCACATGCGTCGCATACAGGGGACCCCCATGCCCGAAGCCGCCATCCGCATACACACGTTGCCCCACGACCGAGGGTCCCCGGGCCCCACCCTCCGCGTTCTCGATGCTCAGAGCGGTGCAAGCACCGCCGTGACCACCGGAGTTCCGCGGGAATATGCCCATCTCCGGGATGCAGGACGGGTATTCATCACTGGCTGGAACCGTTGCGGCCCCGGCGCATTCTCGCTCACCGGCCGGTGGCCGGCCGCCCACGACGACGGGCGGTGCGACCCGAGAGTGCTGGCGCAAACCTTCCGACAAAGCGGACTGACGATCGCTCACGCGGAATACGGCGTCCCCCTGAGCCACCACATGATTCTGCATAACCTGAGTTTCACGACGAATCCGAAATTCCGCGTTTCGGACGGCGGGCCCACGGAACTCGGTATCGAGGTCGCCGTCTCACAGGCCCGCCGCAGCGGCCGCTGCGCCAGCGCCCTGGGCATGGCGGTGCGCATCCACCAGGGCGACGTGACCGTCGCACAGGCGGAAGCGGAGTTCGCCTGGTCCTCGCCGGCGGTGTACCGGAGGCTGCGCGGCGAGCACCTCGGCGTCGGCTGGGGCTCCTGGCCGCTCCCCGCCCCGGTCACCCCCGAGCTGGTGGGCCGGTCCGGTGCGGCCGAGGTGATGCTCGCCCCCGGCGGCCGCCCGCGCCGCTGGCAACTGCGCAACGACACCGGCAACACGCTGCTGTTCGACCATCCCGTCGATCACGTCCCGGGCCTCGCCCTGCTCGAAGCCGCCTATCAGGCCACCCACGCCACCGTCGCACCGGCCCGCTTCACCCCGGAGACGGTCATCAGCACCTACGAGCGCTACGTCGAGTTCGACGAACCGTGCTGGATCGAGGCGCAGTTGCTGCCCCGCAGCCCCTCGGGCCGCCTCACCGTCCTCGTCACCGGCACCCAGAGCGGCCGGATCGCCTTCCGTGCGGGGCTGAGCGGAGCGCCCTGTTGAGGGCGCGGGTGGCTCACCGGCTCACTGGTTGACCAATCCGCCGTCCACCGGCAGCACCGTCCCGGTCAGGAACGGGCAGCGGTCGCTGAGCAGCCATGCCGCGGCCGCCGCGATCTCCTCCGGAGCCGCGGTACGTCCTTGTGGCGTCGCGGAGTTGGCCAGCTCCTCCAGGCCGGGGTTACGGGCGAACCAATCGGTGGTGATCTCGCTGCGGGTGGTGCCGGGCGCCACCGCGTTCACCCTGATGCCCTGGCGGGCGTACTCGTCCGCCGCGGCCCGGGTGAGCCCCACCACCGCGTGCTTGGAGGCGATGTAGGGGGCGGCGGCCGGGATCGCGATCAGACCGGCCACGCTGCTGTTGTTGACGATGGCGCCGGCGCCCTGCGGGAGCATCGCGGCTATCTCGTGGCGCAGGCAGTTCCACACGCCGCGCACATTGGTGTCCATGATGGCGTCGTACACGTCGTCGGACATCAGGTGGAGCGGGGTGCGGTCGCCGCCGATGCCCGCGTTGTTGAACGCCGCGTCCAGCCGCCCGTACGTCGTGACGGCGAAGTCCACCGCCCGGGCGGCGTCCTCGGCCACGGACACGTCGGCGACGACGTACGCGGCCTCGGCGCCCCCGGCCCGCAGGGCTCCGGTCAGTTCGGCGAGCCGTTCCTCGCGGCGGGCGACCAGGACGACCGTCGCCCCCTCGTCGGAGAACACCCGCGCCGCCGCGGCGCCGATGCCGCTGCTCGCCCCCGTGACCAGGACGACTTTGCCGGAGAGAAGTTTGCCCGAGAGAAGATCGCTGTTCATGGGACGAGTCTGGCAGGGGCCGCCCCGGCGAAGGATCAGCCCGTCGCGTCCCGCGGCGCCGGGGCGACCGGCAGGACGTCCGGGGAGAGCGCGCCCGCACGGGCCGTGGCGCTGGTCATCCGGCGCAGGTGGTGGCGTCGGCAGAGCACCTCGTAGCCCACTTCCGCGGTCTGCCGGACATCGCCCACCACGACCTGGGCGCCCTCGACGACCATCGCGCCGTCCACCGTGCGGGCGTTGTGCGTGGCCCGGGCGCCGCACCAGCACAGCGCCTCGACCTGCAACGCCTCGATGCGGTCGGCGAGTTCGATCAGGCGCTGGGAGCCGGGGAACAGCCGGGTACGAAAGTCGGTGGTGATACCGAACGCGAAGACGTCCAGGTCGAGGTCGTCGACGATGCGGGCCAGCTGGTCGATCTGGCCGGGGGCGAGGAACTGGGCCTCGTCCACGATCACGTAGTCCGCCCGGCCGCCGCGGGAGATGTGCGCGACGAGATAGGCGTACAGGTCCATGCCCTCCTCGACCTCGACGGCGTCGGTGACCAGCCCCAGCCGCGAGGAGAGCCGCCCCTCGCCGGCCCGGTCGTCACGGGTGAAGATGACCCCTTCCAGGCCCCGTGCGGCGCGGTTGTGCCCGATCTGCAGCGCCAGAGTCGACTTCCCGCAGTCCATCGTTCCGGAGAAAAATACCAATTCGGACATGGCTCGGGGGGGGCCTTTCTGGTCGGAGTCGTTGCCCGCCCAGGGGAGGGCACGGCCCGCGCGGGGCCAACGGGCAGAGGGCGCACGGAAGGTGAGGGGCGGGGTCTCGGGCGGGGTGCGGTCAGGTGCGGACTTCCAGGAGCGGTACCAGCTGCTCCATGGAGGTCATCGAACCGTGCATCCCGACCATCTCCGACTCGCGGGGCTCCCGTTCGGTCGCGATGATCACCATGTCGGCGTGGGCGGCCGCGACCACGTCGCCGATCCGGTCGCGCACCCGGTCGTCGACGTACGGCCCGAACCACCCGGCGGCGATGGCCTCTTCGCGGCTCGCGACCCACATCTGGTCGCCGACCACCTCGCGCCACACGGCGAGCACATCGGCGGCCGCGCCCGGATGGGCGTAGACGTGCCGGGCCCGGCCCTCGCCGCCCAACAGGCGGACACCGGCGCGGAGTTCCCAGTCCTCGTCGAAATCGATCCGGGACTCCGGGCCGAACGGGATGTCGATCATGCCGTGGTCGGCGGTGATGTAGAGCGCGCTGCGCGGCGGCAGTTGCTCGGCCAGCCGCTGGGCCAGCCGGTCGACGTACATCAACTGCCCGCGCCAGGCGTCGGAGTTGACGCCGTAGCGGTGGCCCTTGCCGTCGACCTCGGAGTAGTACGTGTAGACCAGCGAGCGGTCGGCGGCGGCCAGCTGCTCGGCGGCCAGGTCCATCCGCTCCTCGCCGGAGAGCCGGCCGTGGAAGCTGCCGCCGCTGAGCGCGATCTTGGTCAGCGGGGTGTGCTGGAAGTCCGGCGCGGAGACCTGGCAGGTGTGGATGCCCGCGGCGTCCGCGAGCTGGAAGACCGTCGGGTACGGCTGCCAGGCGTACGGGTCGGTCCACGGGTACCAGCGCAGCTGGTTCATCAGCTCACCGGTGGCCGGGTCCTGGCAGGTGTAGCCGGGCAGGCCGTGGGCGCCGGGCGGCAGGCCCGTGCCCACCGAGGCGAGCGAGGTCGCGGTGGTCGAGGGGAAGCCGGCGGTGAGCGGACGGCCGCTGCCGTTGAACGACGACCCAAGGAGGGAGGTGAGGAACGGGGCCTCCTCCGGGTGCGCGCGGAGCAGGTCCCAGCCGAGGCCGTCGATCAGGAAGACGCAGGCCCGGTCGGCGGGTGCGAGGTCCATGCCGGTGGCGAGCTCGGCCATGCCGAGGCCGGCGGCGATGGTGGGCAGCAGATCGGCGAGCGAGCCGGTGCCGTACTGCGGGACCGGCGCGGCCAGCGGGTCGAGCGGTTCGGGTTCCGGCCAGGCGGGGACGACGTCGACCATCAGCGGGGAGTGGTGGTGGCCGCGGTGGCCTCGGAGAGCGCCTGGGCGAAGGCGAGCGTCTCACGCACCGAGTCGGGGCCGTCGCCGGCCTCGCTGACCCGCAGCGAGAGGTCATCGGCGGTGGAGGAGCCGGTGTAGCCGTGGTCCGCCTCGCAGTTGGGGTCGCCGCAGGCGGCGGGCTCCAGATCCAGCCGGGCCACCGCACCCCACCCGATGGTGAGCACGACCTCACGGGGCAGCTGGCCGGGGGTGTACGACTCCGGGTTGGCGACCACGCGGCTGAGCACCACGGAGGAGATCCGGCCGAGCTTGACGGACTCGGTGGAGGTGGTGGCGTACGGCGAGGGGGAGGTGGCGTCGGCGGCCTGCTCGTCGGTGTGGCTGACGATGAAGCGGGTGCCGGTCAGGACGAGGACGGTGACGTGGCGGCGGACCTCGTTGGCGTCGAAGGTCGTCTCCTGGTGGACGAGGTACGACACCACCGGCTCACCACCGACCGCGGCCTGCACCGCCTCGGCCACGAGCGTCGGGTAATAGCCACTGCGCTCGATCGCCGCGCGCAGCCCCTGGGTCGTCGTACCGGTCTTAGCCATGGGGTCCATCCTACGGGGCTCGGCGGGCACCACGGCCCCCGTGGGGGCGGGGTCCGTGCGGTCCAGGCGGCTCAGTAGGCGGGCAGGCGGCGGGGGCCCAGGTCGGTGGTGGCCGGCGGCCGGGCCAGGCGGACGGCGGCGTCCAGGACGGACAGGCCGCGGGGGGCGACGACGACCGGTTCGAGCTCCACCCCGACCACCTCGGGGTGGTCGTCGACGAGCCGGGAGACCCGGAGCAGCAGCTCGGCGAGGGCGGCGGTGTCCACCGGCTGGGAGCCGCGCCAGCCGAAGAGCAGCGGGGCGGCGCGGATCGAGCGGATCTGCTCGGCGACCTCACGGTCGGTGGCGGGGATGAGGCGGTGGGCGACGTCGCCGAGCAGCTGGGAGGGGGCGCCGGCCAGGCCGAAGGAGAGCACGGCGCCGGCGGCCGGGTCGATGGCGGCACGGATGACCGTGTCGACACCGCGCGGCACCATGGACTGGACGACCGGCCGGAGCTCTTCGGGCGAGCCGAGGAAATCGGTCAATTCGGCGTAGACGCGGCGGAGTTCGGCCTCACCGGCGATGTCCAGCCGGACTCCGCCGAGGTCGGCGCGGTGCCGCAGGTGGGGCGCGGTGGTCTTGAGGGCCACCGGGTAGCCGAGGCGCTCGGCGGCGCGCACGGCCGCGTCGGGGTCGGGGGCGGGGAGCACGGGGCGGGTGTGGATGCCGTAGCGGGCGAGCAGGGCCGCGGCGGCGTCGTCCGGCACCCGTACCGAGCGGCCGCTGGGGACATCGGCGGCGAGCCGGTCGAGGAGCCGCTCGATGTCGGCACCGGCCGCGACCTCCTGGATGTCGTCGTACTCGGGGACCCGGCCGGGGTCGGCCGCCTCCCGGCGCCAGGCGGCGTAGCGGACCGCCTCGGCGAGCGCCCGTACGGCCCGCTCGGCGGCGGGGTAGGCGGGGATGCGCAGCGGGGCGGGACGGCGACGGGGCGGGGCGGCGGCCTCGGTGGTGGGGGCCGGGGGCGTCCGGAGTGCGGGGCGGGATCCCGGCGGCGGGCCCGGGGGGAAGGGCGGACGGGCGGGCGGGTACGGGGGCCGGGGTGGCGGGGCCGGGGCTGCCGTCGTCGGTGCGGTGGGGGCGGTCGTGGCCGGCGGGTCGGGTTCTGCGGCGCTCGTCGGGGCGGGCCGGTCCGCCGCCGGGGGCACCGGGTCCGGGAGAGGCGGTGGGGCGGCGAGGGTCTCGGCCAGGGCGTCCATGGCGAGGTGGACGACCGTGACCGGCTTCTCCGGGTGGGCCGCGGCGGCCGTGCGCAGGGCCGCGGCGAGCGCGGTGCCCTCGCTCGCGCCCGGGGAGGCGCCGGCCTCCTCCGTCACCCAGGGAATGGCCGTGACGATCACCGCGTCGCAGCCGTGGCCGGCGAGCGTCTCGTCGAGCGCGGCGCGGAAGTCGTCCGGTGTCGCGGCGGAGGGCAGCACCCGGGGGCGCAACGGCCGCAGCCGCTCGGTCAGACAGGCGTCGTAGGCGAGCAGGGCGAGGGACTCGGAGTTGCCGAGGATGGCGATGCGCGGGCCGGCCGGCAGCGGCTGGGAGGCCAGCAGCAGCCCGGCGTCGATCAGCTCGGTGACGGTGTCGACCCGGATCACCCCGGCCTGGCGCATCAGGGCGGCGACCGTGCTGTCGGGGACGCGGACGGTGGGCACGGCGTGGCCGGGCGGGGCGGTGCCGTTGTGCCGGGCGCCGCGGGCGACCACGACCGGCTTGACGGCGGCGGTGCGCCGGGCCAGCCGGGCGAACTTGCGGGGGTTGCCGATGGTCTCCAGGTAGAGGATCACGACGTCGGTGTCCGGGTCCTCGTACCAGTACTGGAGGAGGTCGTTGCCGGAGACGTCGGCGCGGTTGCCGGCCGAGACGAAGGCGGAGATGCCGGCGATCCCGCCGTCCCCGGGGCCGCGGGCGTGCAGTCCGCTGAGCAGGGCGATGCCGATAGCGCCGGACTGGGTGAACAGGCCGATGTGGCCGGCGCCGGGCATCTGCGGGGCGAGGGAGGCGTTCAGCCGGACGTCGGCGGAGGTGTTGATCAGGCCGAAGGCGTTCGGCCCGATGAGCCGCATGCCGTACGAGCGGGCCTGGTGGAGCACCGCGCGCTGCCGTTCCCTGCCCTCGGGGCCCGCCTCGGCGTAACCGGAGGAGAGGATCAGCACGCCCTGCACGCGGTGTTCGCCGCAGTCGCGGATCACTTCGGGGACGCGCTCCGCAGGGACGGCGATGACCGCGAGGTCGACCGGGTCGGGGATCTCCCGGAGCGCGCGGACCGCCGGCACGCCTTCGGGGTCGAGCCGCCGCAGGTCGTCGGGGAAGGCGTGGTTGACCGCGTGCAGCCGGCCGGTGAAGCCGGCGTCGAGGATGTGGCGCAGGGCCGTGCGGCCGATGCCGCCGGGGGCGCGGCCGGTGCCGATGACGGCGACCGAGCCGGGGGCGAGCAGCCGCTGGACCGAGCGGGCCTCGGCGCGCTGCTCGCGGCTGCGCATCACGGCCATGGACTGCTCGGTCGGTTCGAGGTCGAACTCAAGCCGCACCACGCCGTCTTCGAAGGTGCGCTTCTGGGTGTACCCGGCGTCCGTGAAGACTTTGATCATCTTGGTGTTGGCGGGCAGCACCTCCGCGGCGAACCGCCGGATGCCGCGCTCGCGGGCGACGGCCGCGACGTGCTCCAGCAGGGCGGAGGCCACTCCGCGCCCCTGATGGGCGTCCTGCACCAGGAAGGCGACCTCGGCCTGGTCGTCCTCGGGGCTCTTGGCGGGCAGCCCCTGGTCGTTGATCCGGTCGTAGCGGACGGTGGCGATGAACTCGCCGCCGACCGTGGCCGCGAGCCCGACCCGGTCGACGTAGTCGTGGTGGGTGAAGCGGTGCACATCGCGGTCGGACAGGCGCGGGTAGGGCGCGAAGAAGCGGTAGTACTTGGACTCGTCCGAGACCTGCTCGTAGAAGGAGACCAGCCGCTCGGCGTCGTCGGGGGTGATGGGGCGGATCCGCGCCGTGCCGCCGTCGCGCAGCACCACGTCGGCTTCCCAGTGGGTCGGGTATGCGTGGTCCGGCGGCTTCTGCATGCGGACAGCGTACGACCGGCCACCGACAACCGGCCCGGCGCGCGTAATCTCGGGGTCGGGGGCTGGGAGCAGTCCCGGCAGCGTGAGAGAATGGTCTAGACAACAGTCACGACTTTGAAGGGCAACACCATGGCTGAGCGCCGCGTCAATGTCGGTTGGGCCGAGGGCCTGCACGCCCGCCCCGCATCGATCTTCGTCCGGGCGGCCACTGCCGCCGGCGTCCCGATGACGATCGCCAAGGCCGATGGCAACCCGGTCAACGCGGCCTCCATGCTCGCGGTCCTGGGCCTGGGCGCCCAGGGCGGCGAGGAGATCGTGCTGGCCTCGGACGCCGAGGGCGCCGAGGTGGCGCTCGACCGCCTGGCCAAGCTGGTCGCCGAGGGTCTCGAAGAGCTCCCCGAGACGGTCTGAGTCCCCCGGGACGCCCCTTCGTACGGCGGCCCCGCCACGGTGACCTGAAAAGGTGCCGCGGCGGGGCCGTTCTGCGTGCCGGAGAAATGCCGTCCGGGGAAAGGCCGTCCGGGGAAACGTCGTTCCGGCGAAAGGCCGGTCCTGGGAAATACCGTGCCCTCGGCCACGCAAATGCCGTGCCGACCGCCACGGAATTCTCATGGATCGGGGCGGCCAGTACGCGAGGGAAAGGCATGCACCGGAAAGCCTGCGGTGTCGTATACGCGCCGGAAAGCAGGCACGTGCCGAAACCAGTAATCAAAGGCGGAAACCATCGCCGCCCCGGAAAACGCGTACCCCTTTGTATACGGCCCGCTTGTTAAGAACGGGCGCGCGCTGTGTTGACGGGCCGTTTCGTATCGCTCACGTCGGGTGCGGCGAGGCGCCGCAGCCGGTACACCGGGAGCGACCGCTCGATGTGCGCCGCCATCAGGGCGCGGGCCCGTTCCGCGTCGCCCCGGGCCACCGCGTCCAGCACCGCGCCGTGGTCGTCCCAGGCCTCACCGGCCCGCGGCGTCGGCTCCGTCGCATACATCCACTCGATCTTGCGGCGCAGCTGGGTCAGCAGCGCGGTCAGGCTGGGGCTGCCGGCCGCCTGGGCCAGCGTCTCGTGGAACCAGCCGTCGAGTTGGCGCAGGTCGGCGGGGCTGCCGTGGCGGGCCCGCTCGCGGCCCAGCCGTACCAGTCCGCGCAGCACCTTCAGATGGGCGGGGGTGCGCCGGGCGGCCGCGCGGGCCGCGCCCAGCGGCTCCAGCAGGGCGCGGATGTCGAGCAGGTCGGCGGCCTCCTGCTCGGTGGGCTCGGCGACGCAGGCGCCCGCGTGGTGGCGGGTGGTGACGAAGCCCTCCGACTGCAGGGTGCGCAGCGCTTCGCGGACCGGCACTCTGGAGACGCCGTAGCGGGCCGCCAGGATCTCCTCGATCAGCCGGCTCCCCGGCGCCAGTGCACCGGAGACGATGTCCTCGCGAATCGCCGTGCACACCGCATGCGCGGAAATATGGCCTCGCATCGATCGTGCCTCCGCCGTAATCCCCGGAAAACGCCGCCGGTCGGCGGCTTTTCCGAGACTCTATTCGACCGGCGCGGCTTTTCCGACGGACTCCGCGTATTCGGCGATATTTTTTGGCCAGCCGGCGCGGGGCATGTGGAGGCGTGCGCCGAGGGTGTGGGGCGGACCGGTCGGACGCCGGCTCAGACGTTGACGCCGTGCGACCGCAGATACGCGATCGGGTCGATGTCGGAGCCGTAGTCCGGGCCGGTGCGGGCCTCGAAGTGCAGATGCGGGCCGGTGACGTTGCCGGTGGCCCCGGAGAGGCCGATCTGCTGGCCGGGGGTGACGGTCTGGCCGACCGAGACGCCGATCGACGACAGGTGGCCGTACTGGGTGTACGTGCCGTCGTGCATCTTGATCACGATGTTGTTGCCGTACGCGCCGCCCCAGCCGGCCTCGACGACGGTGCCCGCGCCGACCGCGTGCACGGAGGTCCCGGTGGCGGCGTGGAAGTCGATGCCGGTGTGACTGCCGGACGACCACAGGCTGCTGGAGGCCTGGTAGCCGGTGGAGACGTAGGAGCCCGCGACGGGGGCGACGAAGGCGTTCAGGCGCTTGCGCTCGGCGTCCCGGGCGGCCCGCTCCTTGGCCTCGCGCTCCGCCTTTGCCTTCTTCCTGGCCGCCTCGGCGTGCCGCTCGGCCTCCGCCGCGCGCTTCTTGGCCTCGGCCTCGGCCTTCGCCTTCACGGCGGCGACCTCGGCGGCGGCCTGCTGGGCGTCGGCCTGGACCTCCAGGCGGTGGGCGAGTTCGTCACCGAGCACGACGGCCTGGGTGAGACCGGTGTCCTGGGTGCGGGCCGCGTCGGTGGCGGCCAGCGCCGGCGAAGCCAGGGTTCCGACGACGCCGGAGGTGGCGAGGGTGGCTATGCCGGCGAGGTTGCGGGTCGTCCGGGCGCTGCGGCTGGCCCTGCGGTGCTTCCCGGTGGCACGGGTGAACGCCATGTGCTGGCTTGTCCTTTCCTTCCCTCTCGCCTACCGGGTTAGCTGACGGGTTCGGAGCAGGAAGGTCTCCTACGGGCTCCTCCGGAGAGGGGCCCGATTCACCCCAGGGACGTGGGTCCCCGGCTCCCCTGGCTCGCGCCGTAGGGGGACTCGGCGATGACTGTCCGGTGCCACTGTTGTGGCGGAGTTGTGACGAACAGCCGGACCGACGCTAATCGGGGCCACTTTGCGGAGCCAAACGGAACCGCGATTTTGTGCGGGATGCCACAAGTTCCGGCTCAACGAGCCCTCACAAACCGGACATACGGCGGACACCGACGGGCTCCGGCCGGACTCCGGCCGACTCGCACGGACATGCAACGGCTCCCGTGGTGAGCGAACACCACGGGAGCCGGTGAAGACATGACGCATCGTCATGCGCCAAGAGACGGCTAGCCGCTGACGACCGTCACCTCTCCGATGCCCAGCGCCTTGACGGGCTCGGTGATCTGCGCGGCGTCGCCCACCAGGACGGTCACCAGGCGGTCCACCGGGAAGGCATTGACGGCGGCGGCGGTCGCCTCGACCGTGCCGGTCTCCGCGAGCCGGAGGTACAACTGCGCCTGATAGTCGTCCGGGAGCTGCTGCTCCACCTGGTCGGCGAGGGTGCCCGCAACGGCCGCCGCGGTCTCGTACTTGAGCGGCGCCACCCCGACGAGGTTCTGCACCGCGACGTCCCGCTCCTCGTCCGTCAGCCCCTCTGCCGCGAGGGTCCGCAGCACCTTCCAGAGGTCCTCCAGCGCGGGCCCGGTGGAGGCGGTGTCCACCGAGCCGCTGATGGCGAGCAACGCCGCGCCGGTGGCGCCCTCGGGGGACGTGGGAGCCGTGGAGCGCAATACCTGGCCGAAGGCACGCACCCCGTAGGTGTAGCCCTTCTCCTCGCGCAGCACGCGGTCCAGCCGGGAGGTGAGGGTGCCGCCCAGGCAGTACGTGCCGAGCACCTGGGCCGGCCACACGCGGTCGTGCCGGTCGGCGCCGATCCGGCCGAGGAGCAGCTGCGTCTGGACCGCGCCGGGGCGGTCCACGATCACCACGCGGCCGGTGTCGTCCGCGGCGATCGGGGTGGCCCTGACCGGCTCGGCGGTCGAACCGGTCCAGGCGCCGAGGGTGTCGGCGAGCGCCGCGGCCAGGTCGATGTCGGTGAAGTCACCGACGATCACGGCGGTGGCCGTGGCGGGCCGGACGTGCGCGTCGTAGAAGGCGCGCACGGCCGCGGCGTCGACCCGCGCGACGGTCTCCTCGGTGCCCTGGCGGGGGCGGGAGATCCGCGCGGTGGCCGGGAACAGCTCCTTGGAGAGCGCCATCGCCGCGCGCCGGGCCGGGTTGGCGAGCTCGTGCGGGATCTCGTCGAGGCGGTTGCGGACCAGCCGCTCGATCTCGCTCTCGGGGAAGGCGGGGGCGCGCAGCGCGTCGGCGAGCAGGCCGAGCGCGCGGGTCAGCCGGGACGCCGGGACCTCCAGGGAGACGCGTACGCCGGGGTGGTCGGCGTGCGCGTCCAGCGTGGCGCCGCAGCGCTCCAGCTCGGCGGCGAAGCCCTCCGCGTCGTATTTGTCGGTGCCCTCGGACAGGGCGCGCGCCATGATCGTGGCGACACCGTCCAGGCCCTCGGGCTCGGCGTCCAGCGGCGCGACGAGGTTGATCTCGACCGCGACGACCTGCTGGCCGGGGCGGTGGCTGGTCAGGAGGGTGAGGCCGTTGGGCAGTTGGCTGCGCTCGGGGGCCGGGAAGGCCCACGGCTTGGGCGCGCCGCTCTGGGGCTGCGGGTGGAACTGCATGGTGCTCCCTGCGGAATCCTGGCGGGTGGCGTCGCTCACTGCTCCGTCTCCCCTTCCTCGGTGCCGTTGCCGGCCGGCTCGGTGGGCTCGTAGACGAGCACCGCGCGGTTGTCGGGGCGCAGCCGGGCCTTGGCGACCGCCTGCACCTCCTCGGGGGTGATGTCCAGGACCCGCTGTACGGCGGTGAGCGCGAGCTGCGGGTCGCCGAACAGGACGGCGAAGCGGCACAGTTCGTCGGCGCGGCCGCTGACCGTCGCCAGGCGGTCCAGCCACTCGCGCTCCAGCTGGGCCTGCGCCCGTTCCATCTCCTCCGGGGTGGGCCCCTCGGCGGCGAACCGCGCCAGCTCCTCGTCGACCGCCCGCTCGATGGCGGGCACCTCCACCCCGGCGGACGTCTTCACGTCCAGCCAGCCCAGGGAGGGCGCACCGGCCAGCCGCAGCAGACCGAAGCCGGCGGCGACGGCGCTGCGGTCGCGGCGCACCAGCCGGTTGTACAGGCGGGAGGACTCGCCGCCGCCCAGGACGGTCAGCGCGAGGTCGGCGGCGTCCGCCTCACGGGTGCCGTCGTGCGGCAGGCGGTAGGCCGCCATCAGGGCACGGGAGGGCACCTCCTCCTCGACGACCTCGCGCAGCTCGCTGCCGACCACGTCGGGCAGGGTGCCGTCCCGGGGCGGCTGCTTGCCGTCGTGGGAGGGGATCGAGCCGAAGTACTTCTCGATCCAGGCCAGCGTCCGGGCCGGGTCGATGTCGCCGACGACCGACAGGACGGCGTTGTTGGGCGCGTAGTACGTACGGAAGAACGCCCGGGCGTCCTCCAGGGAGGCGGCGTCCAGATCGGCCATCGACCCGATGGGGGTGTGGTGGTACGGGTGGCCCTCGGGGTACGCCATGGCCGTCAGCTTCTCGAAGGCCGTGCCGTAGGGGACGTTGTCGTAGCGCTGGCGGCGTTCGTTCTTGACGACGTCGCGCTGGTTCTCCAGGGACTCCTCGTCGAGCGCGGTCAGCAGCGAACCCATGCGGTCCGCCTCCAGCCAGAGCGCCAGCTCCAGCTCGTGGGCGGGCATGGTCTCGAAGTAGTTGGTGCGCTCGAAGCTCGTGGTGCCGTTGAGCGAACCGCCTGCGCCCTGCACCAGCTCGAAGTGGCCGTTCCCCTTCACCTGCGCGGAACCCTGGAACATCAGGTGCTCGAAGAGGTGAGCCAGGCCCGTACGGCCCTTGACCTCGTGGCGGGAGCCGACGTCGTACCAGAGGCAGACCGCTGCGACCGGGGTCAGGTGGTCTTCGGAGAGCACCACGCGCAGGCCGTTGGCCAGCCGGTGCTCGGTCGCTGTCAGGCCGCCGGAGCCGGCTTGTTCTGTGGCCGTGTGACCCATGGGCATGTACGTCCCTTCGATCGCTTGCGAGGAAGTTCTGTCACTGTATGCAACCGCGTCGGCATCTGGCGAAGTTCCCGCAGGACCGCCCCCGAACGAGGACCCGCGCAGAAGCCCGTCACCGGGCGGCCGCCGGGCCGTCGTGGGGGCCGCCACCAGGCCGTCGCAGGGGCGGAAGGGGGAGTCGCGGTCGGCGTTGTCAGTGGGGCGGTCCACAATGGTCCGCGTCAGACTCAGAGATACTCGCCGGTTGATCCCCCAGCTGATCGACCCGGCTGATTGACCGACGACGCCCCGGCGCCGTCCCCGACCTCGGCAGTAGACGCAGCAGAAGGAGCCGCAGCCGCGATGGCCCGCCGCAGCACGAAGACCCCGCCGCCGGACGACTTCGAGGAGAGGATCCTCGACATCGACGTCGTCGACGAGATGCAGGGTTCCTTCCTCGAGTACGCGTATTCGGTCATCTACTCGCGCGCCCTGCCGGACGCCCGCGACGGCCTCAAGCCCGTGCACCGCCGCATCCTCTACCAGATGAACGAGATGGGCCTGCGCCCCGACCGCGGCTATGTGAAGTGCGCCCGGGTCGTCGGCGAGGTGATGGGTAAGCTCCACCCGCACGGCGACGCGTCCATCTACGACGCGCTGGTCCGCATGGCGCAGCCGTTCTCGATGCGGCTGCCGCTGGTCGACGGCCACGGCAACTTCGGCTCGCTGGGCAACGACGACCCGCCGGCAGCGATGCGGTACACGGAATGCCGGATGGCGTCCGCGACGTCCCTGATGACCGAGTCGATCGACGAGGACACCGTCGACTTCTCGCCCAACTACGACGGCCAGGAGCAGGAGCCGGTCGCCCTCCCCGCCGCGTATCCGAACCTCCTCGTCAACGGCACCTCCGGCATCGCCGTCGGTATGGCGACGAACATGCCGCCGCACAACCTCGGCGAGGTCATCGCCGCGGCCCGCCATCTGATCAAGCACCCGAACGCCGACCTCGACACCCTGATGCGCTTCGTGCCGGGCCCGGACCTGCCGACCGGCGGCCGGATCGTGGGTCTGAGCGGCGTCCGGGACGCCTACGAGAAGGGCCGCGGCACGTTCAAGATCCGTGCCACGGTCACGGTGGAGAACGTCACCGCGCGCCGCAAGGGCCTGGTCGTCACCGAACTCCCCTTCACCGTCGGCCCGGAAAAGGTCATCTCCAAGATCAAGGACCTGGTCGGCTCGAAGAAGCTCCAGGGCATCGCGGACGTCAAGGACCTCACCGACCGTGAGCACGGCCTCCGTCTGGTGATCGAGGTCAAGAACGGCTTCAACCCCGAAGCCGTCCTGGAGCAGCTCTACAAGCTGACGCCGATGGAGGAGTCCTTCGGCATCAACAACGTCGCGCTGGTGGACGGCCAGCCGCTGACGCTGGGCCTGAAGGAACTGCTGGAGGTCTACGTCGACCACCGCTTCGAGGTCGTGCGCCGCCGCAGCGAGTTCCGCCGCAGCAAGCGCCGCGACCGGCTGCACCTGGTCGAGGGCCTGCTGACGGCCCTGGTGGACATCGACGAGGTGATCCGCCTGATCCGCTCCAGCGAGAACAGCGCGCAGGCCAAGGAGCGGCTGATCGAGCGCTTCTCGCTGAGCGACGTCCAGACCCAGTACATCCTCGACACCCCGCTGCGCCGGCTGACCAAGTTCGACCGGATCGAGCTGGAGTCGGAGCGGGACCGGCTGCAGGAGGAGATCGAGAAGCTGACCCGGATCCTGGAGTCGGACGCCGAGCTGCGCAAGCTGGTCTCCGGCGAGCTGGCCGCGGTCGCCAAGAAGTACGGCACGGACCGGCGCACGGTCCTGCTGGAGTCGGCGGGCACCACGGTCGGCGCGGTGCCGCTGGAGGTCGCCGACGACCCGTGCCGGGTGCTGCTGTCCTCGACGGGCCTGCTGGCGCGTACGGTCACCGGCGAGGTGCCGTTCGACGTGGACGCCAAGCGGGTCAAGCACGACGTGATCGTCTCGGCGGTGCCGGCGACGACCCGCGGCGAGGTGGGCGTGGTGACGTCCCTGGGCCGGCTGCTGCGGCTCTCGGTGATCGATCTGCCGCAGCTCCCGGAGACCGCGGCGGCGCCGAGCCTCGCAGGCGGTGCACCGCTCTCGGAGTTCCTGACCCTCCAGGACGGCGAGGACCTGGTCTGCCTCACCACCCTGGACGAGTCCTCGCCGGGCCTGGCTCTCGGTACGGAACAGGGCGTGGTCAAGCGGGTGGTGCCCGACTACCCGGCCCACAAGGAGGAGTTGGAGGTCATCACCCTCAAGGAGGGCGACCGCATCGTGGGCGCGGCCGAGCTGCGCACCGGTGAGGAGGACCTGGTCTTCATCACCACCGAGGCGCAGTTGCTGCGCTACCCGGCGTCGCAGGTACGGCCGCAGGGCCGGCCCGCGGGCGGTATGGCCGGGGTCAAGCTGGGCGAGGGCGCGAAGGTGCTCTCGTTCTCGGCGGTCGACCCGGCGGCCGACGCCATGGTCTTCACCGTCGCCGGCTCGCACGGCACCCTGGACGACTCGGTCGCCACGGCCAAGATCACACCGTTCGACCAGTACCCGCGCAAGGGCCGGGCGACCGGTGGGGTGCGCTGCCAGCGGTTCCTGAAGGGCGAGGACTGCCTGATCCAGGCATGGGCCGGACCGGCGCCGGTGCGAGCCGCGGACGCCAAGGGCGCGCCGGTGCCCCTGCCGGAACCGGACCCGCGCCGCGACGGCTCGGGAGTGGGCCTGACGAAGCCGGTGGCGGCACTGGCGGGACCGGTGTAGGCGCCGTTGGCCGAGAGGAAGTGGACGCCGTCGGGCCGGTGCGTAGCCGGCCCGACGGCGTTACGTATTTCCCCTGTTTCCCCTGTTTCCCCTGTTTCCCCTGTTTCCCCTGCTCGTCCATTCGTCCCCTGACGTGTCGGGGAACGCGACTTCTGACGTGTCGGGGAACGCGACTTACGACTCATCTCCCTCGCGGGAGGCCACGTACCGCAGCACGCCCCACATGCTGTTCACATCGGCCTCTGACGGCCCGGTCTCCCGGCAGTTTTCCAGCTCCTTGCGGAGCGCCGGGGCGTCGACGCCACTGCCGATCAGGACCAGCTGAGTGCTCCGCTCCTCACCCCTCGGCCAGGGCTCCGGATAGAAGCGCAGGAAGTCACCAACGGCATGCACGGTGAACTTCTGCCGGTTCTCGGGAACGTCGAAGTGGACGAAGCCCTTGATGCGGTAGAGCCCGGCCGGCCGGCTGTCGAGGAAGTCCATGAGCCGACGCGGGTGCATCGGCTCCGCCGAGCTGAACTCCACGCTCTGGTAGGCGGCATGGAGGTGGCCGGAGTGGTCGTGGGCACTGTGCGCTCCACAGCCGTCGTGGCCGCAGAGGCTGTCGGGGTCGTGGTGGCCGTCGTCGTGGTCGCGGTCGTCTTGGTCGTCGTGATCGCAACGGCCGTTCTCCGAGCGGACGTTGGGGCCGTGGTGGCCGGGCTCACGGAGGTTCTGAGGGCGGGCGTCGTTGGCCGCGGCCTCGCGCAGCAGGTCCTCGAAGGACAACTGGCGCACGGCCGCGTCGTGGTCCTCGCCCACCCCGCGGTCGAAGAACAGCTCGGGGTCGACCCGTCCGTACGCCGTACAGATCACCGGCCGCCCGGGCGCCAGGTCCGCGAGGGTGTCCCGGAGCTCCCGGCGCGCCGCATCGTCGATCCGGTCGGCCTTGTTGAGCACCACGATGTCGGCGATGCCGACGTGCCGGTCCAGCTCGGGATGGCGGGCCCGCGTGGACTCGAACTCAGCGGCGTCCACGACCTCGATCAGTCCCCCGTAGACGATCCGGTCGTTGTCGCTGGCGAGGATCATCCGGATGAGTTCCTGCGGCTCGGCCAGCCCGCTCGCCTCGATGACGATCACGTCGATACGGGCGGAGGGACGGGCCAGCCGCTCCAGATACGTGTCCAGTTCGCTGGTGTCGACCGCACAGCACAGACAGCCGTTGCCGAGCGAGACCATCGAGTCCACCTGCCCGGCGACGGTCATGGCGTCGATCTCGATGCTGCCGAAGTCATTGACGATCGCTCCGATACGGGTCCCGTCGCCGGCCCGGAGCAGATGATTGAGCAGTGTCGTCTTGCCCGAACCGAGGAACCCCGCGAGCACGACGACCGGGATCTGTTGCGTGGCCAGAAGGCGCCTCCATGGTGCGGGTGGCGGGCGGCACGGCCCGGCGGCGGACGAGCCGTCGATCCTAACGGAACTGCCATACGCCGCTCGGCCCGAGCGCCTCGTCCGGTGCAGGGGGCAGGGGGCAGGGCGGGGCCAACCGGCCGACGCCCGGCCGGGACCTGGTCAGGCGCATCGGCTTGAACAAGGTCATGGGCCCGCTCAGGCTCATCGCTTGGTCAAGGTCATTGGCCCGGTCAGGCTCGTTGTCTCGGTCAAGCTCGCTGGCCTGGTCAGGCTCGTTGGCCTGGTTGGGCGCTACGGTCCGGCACCAGGCTGGCGCCCTGTTCCGGCGCCGGGTCGCGGCGCCGTGGCGCAGCACCTCGTCCCGCCACCTCAGCCCGGCACCTCGGCCGGCCACCTCGGCCCGGTACCGAGGCACCTTGCCGAGGATCGGTGCCGGGTCCGAGACCGAGCTCCATGCCGGGACCCGCGCCGAGGCAGGGTGTCGGGTGCCGGTGCCGGTGCCGGTGCCGAGGCAGGGTGTCGGGGGCCGGCGCCGAGGCGCAGTGCGGGCCCGGTGCCAATGTCCGGCACCGCCCGCCCCGTGCCGGCCTCGGCCTGCAACATCGACCTCATGCCGCCGACCTCCCACCGCCGCCCAGAACCTCGTGATGCTGACTACTCGTGGTGCTGACTAGCTGAGCACCACCTCCGGCAGCGGCTGCGGCGGGGGCGGGCCGACGTACCGGGCAGCCGGCCGGATGATCTTCGAATCCTCCGCCTGCTCCAAAACGTTGGCGCTCCAGCCGACGACCCGGGCCGCGCAGAAGGTGGGCGTGAACATCTCGCGCGGCAGTCCGCACAGCTCCATGACGACGCCCGCGTAGAACTCCACGTTGATGTGCAGCTCCCGGCCCGGCTTGAGCTCGGCCAGGAGTGCCTCAACGCGTGACTCCACCTGGACGGCGAACTCCACCAGCGGCCCGCCGAACTCCTCGGCGATCCCCCGCAGCATCCGTGAGCGCGGGTCCTCCGTGCGGTAGACGGGATGGCCGAACCCCATGATCCGTTCGCCGCGCAGGACCCGTTCGCGGATCCACGAGTCGATCCGGTCCGGCGTGCCGATCGCGTCGAGCGTGTCCAGTGCCCGGCTGGGCGCCCCGCCGTGCAGCGGGCCGGAGAGCGCGCCGATGGCTCCGACGAGGCAGGCCGCGAGGTCGGCCCCGGTGGAGGTGATGACCCGGGCGGTGAACGTCGAGGCGTTGAAGCCGTGGTCGATCGTGGAGATCAGATAGGCCTCTATCGCCCGGACCCGGCGGGGATCCGGTTCCTCGCCGGTGAGCATGTAGAGGTAGTTGGCGGCGTGCCCCAGATCCGGTCGCGGCTCCACGGGCTGTTGCCCCTGGCCGAGCCGGTGCAACGCCGTGAGCAGGGTCGGTACGGCGGCGACGGTGGCGAGTGCGTCGGCCCGCCGGCGGTCCGCGTCGATGTCGTACAGCGGCCGGAAACCGGCGCTCGCGCCGAGCAGCGAGAGCGCGGTGCGCAGCCCGGCGAGCGGGCCCGCGAGCGCACCGGCGCGGGCCAGGGCGGGCAGTGCGTCGCGTACCGCCGCGGGCAGCGGGCGCAGTGCGGCAGTCTCGGCCCTGAAGGCCGCCAGTTGGGCCGCGTCGGGCAGCGCGCCGTGGAACATCAGGTACCAGACGTCCTCGAACGTGCGGGTCCGAGCCAGCTCGACGGCGGAGTACTGGCGGTAGTGGTAAAAGCCCTCGCGCCCTCGGACGTCGCCGAGTTGGGTCTCGGTGACGATGACGCCCGCGAGTCCGCGGGGTACCTCGATGGGTGCGTTCGCCTCGGCGATCGGCATGATAGCTCTCCTCGCTCTTCCTCCCCAAATATTGATTCGACTATCTATGCTTGACTCAATACTCGTCAATATTGATTGAATCAATGTAACCGTCAATGCGGGAGGGTCCTGGACATGGATGAGTCCGGGTACGGACTGGCTGGATACGGTGATCCCATGGCGGATCACGACACGGCGCAGGACACCGGCGAGCGACGGCTGAGCACACGGGAGGCGGCCGACCGGCTCGGCGTGAAGCCGGAGACGGTCTATGCGTACGTCAGCCGCGGTCAGCTGACCAGCCACCGGGAACCGGGCAGCCGCGGCAGCACCTTCGACCCGAAGGAGGTCGACGCGCTGGCCCGCCGCAGCGGCCGCCGCGAACCGTCCGCCGCCGGCGCCGAGTTGGGGATCCGCACCGGCATCACCCTGATCGACCACGACCACTGCTACTTCCGTGGCGTGGACACCGCGGAGCTCGCCGCCCACTACAGCTACGAGGAGGTCGCGGAGTGGCTGTGGACCGGCGTACTGCGCCGCGGCATCCGCTTCACCGCCCCGCAGGACGCCCGGACCGCGGCCCGCCGCGCCGTACGGGCGCTGCCGCCGCACAGCGGGCCCATGGACCAGCTGCGGGTCGCGGTGATCGCCGCCGCGGCCGCCGACCCGCTGCGGTTCGACCTCTCCGAGGACGCCGTCCTCGGCACCGCCCGGAGCCTCATCCCGACCCTCGTCGACGCCCTCCCGGCCCTCGGCGAAGAACCCTCCGCCACCGGACCGCTCGCACCCCGGCTCTGGTCCCGGCTGACCGCGGAGCCTGCCGACCCCGCATCGCTGCGCGTCCTGGACGCCGCGCTGGTCCTGCTCATCGACCACGACCTGGCCGCCTCCACGCTCGCGGTCCGGGTCGCGGCCTCCGCCCGCGCCCATCCGTACGCGATCGTCTCGGCGGGCCTGGGGGCGCTGGACGGTCCGCTGCACGGCGCCGCGAGCGGGCTGGCGCACCGGACGCTGCTGGAGGTCCTGGACCGGGGCAGCGCGGCCGCCGTGGTGGCCGATCACCTGCGGGCCGGACGCCGGGTGCCGGGCCTGGGCCACCGCCTCTACCCGGGTGAGGACCCGCGCGCCGGCGTCCTCTTCCGGCTGCTGGCGGACGTACCGCAGGCCGCCCCCGCCCTCCAGGCCGCCCGCGAGGTCGTCACCACCACCGCCCGCCACACGGAGCTGCACGCCAACGTCGACCTGGCACTCGCCGTGCTGACCGTCGCGGCGGGCATGCCGCCCGAGGCGGGCGAAACGGTCTTCGCCCTCGCACGCACAGCCGGCTGGATCGCGCACGCCCTGGAAGAATTCGACGAGCGCCCCCTGCGCATGCGCCCCAGCGGCCAGTACCACGGCCCACGACCTCCGCAGCCACTGCCGCTTCCGTGACCGGGCCCAAGCCACCTTGCGCGTCCACCATGAACCGGCACCAGCGGTCGTGCGCACCAGTCGTAAGCAGACCTGAGCCATCTTGCGCGTCCGCCGTGGGCGCCGCCGAGTCACCTCACTCATCCACCCCGAGCGCCACGAAGCCACCTCACTCATCCACCTTGAGCGACCCCGAGCCACCTCACTCATCCGCCCTGAGCGGTCCTGGGCGACCGGGCGTTCCTCCCGCGACGGGGAGCGAGTGGCCGGCCTTGCCCCCGCCGGCGATCCATGAACGGACCCGCGTTGCCGCCATGGCGCGAAGCCCTTTCGCCTCCCCCGGTCCTCCCGCGCGGGCGAGCGAGCGGTCCGGCGTGCCTGGCGTCTGCACCATGAGGTTAGGCTCGCCTTCGTGAGTACCTGCGCCACCGCCTCCCACAACGCGGCCGAACCGCTCGCCGGGACCTCGGCCACCGCCCGCACCTGGCTGCTCATCGAGCAGACCGGCCCCTGGGGAGCCAAGGCGCTCACGGACAGCCACCTCGACCCAGGACTCGGCCGGGCCCTGAACGCCGCGGCGGACGGGACCGGCGTACGCATCGCCCTGATCCGGCGGCCGGGCCGCCACGCCGACCGCCACGGCGTCTCCCGCCGCCGGCTCTTCCTCGCGCACACCGCGCCGGGGCGCTCCTGGCTCCGCACGACCACCGTCACCGATCCCGGCGCCGCCCTCGAGCTGGACTTCGCCGCCCTCGGCGCGGGCGAACACCAAGGCATCTGGGAACCGCATTCCGGCGACCCGCTGGCCCTCGTCTGCACCAACGGCAAGCGGGACCGTTGCTGCGCCCTTCTCGGACGACCGCTGGCCGCGGAACTCGCCGCCGAGGGAATCGATACCTGGGAGGTCACCCACCTGGGCGGCCATCGCTTCTCCCCCACCCTTTTTCTCCTTCCTCACGGTTACGCCTACGGCCGTGCCTCGGCGCATCTGGTCAAGTCCGCCGTGGAGGCGGCGCGCAGCGGACGGATCTCCTTGGACCACTGCCGTGGCCGTTCGGCCTGGGACCGCCCCGCCCAGGCGGCCGACCTCGCGGTCCGTGCCCGGATCCGTGAGGACCGCGCGGACGCCCTCGACGTCGCACGGGTCGAGGCCCTTCCGTCCGTACCCGCCACCACGTCTGCCGGCAGTGCGGGGCCGGCCTGGGCCGTCACGGTCGCGCACACGGACGGCCGGGCCTGGCAGGTGACCGTCGAACAGCGCACCGACGGCGCTCCCGCGCCCGCCAGCTGCGGCGCACCCCTCCTTCCTCCGGCGCGGATGGTGGTCACCTCGCTCACCGCCGCAGATCTGGCGTGACTCCTTCACGGCTTCACGGCCTCACTGACTCGACATGGGCCGTGGCGACACTGACCACCGCCACGTCACGCTCTGTGACGACTCTGCGAGAGTAAGCGCTCAGGCTCCGCGACCGAAAGGCCTGTGGATAACTCCTCAGAACCCGCCCCTCCCCGTCCACAGGCCGTTCCGCCGCTCCCGTCGCGGCCCGGCCGGCGCGCCGCGCGTGGCCAACCGGACACCCTCCGAATTCCTTGCCGCAGGGATTACCGGCCCGGCGGTCGGCCCGCTTACTGTTCGTGCGTATGGGCGAGAAGGAAGCGTCGGTTCCGCGCCCGAGCGCCGCAGAGCCCTCGGGTCCCGCACCTTTTCCCGCCGGCCCCGCCATCCCGCGCAAAGCGACCGGCCCGAGCGGCACGGCCTCGGCACGCACCACGACCGGACCGCGCCTGACGCGCCCCCGGCTGGGCTGGCCCCGGCGTGTCTTCTCCCAGGTACTGCTGATGCAGCTGGCCATCGCCACGGGGGTCACCGGCCTGGCGACCGGCCTGTTCCTCGCCCCGCTCAGCGCCCAGCTGGACGATCAGGCGATGCGCCGGGCGCTCGCGATCGCGCAGACCACCGCCGCCGAACCGCGCCTCGACGACGCGCTGGAGGCGTCCCGCCCGAGCCGCCACGGTCCGGTCCAGAACGAGGCGGAACGCATCCGCGCGGCCACCGGAGCCGAATACGTCGTGATCATGGACAAGCGCGGGGTGCGCTGGTCCCACACCGATCCGGACGAGATCGGGCGCCACGTCTCCACCGATCCCAGCGCCGCGCTCTCCGGCCGTGAGGTCATGCAGATCGACGAGGGCACCCTCGGCCGCTCCGCGCGCGGCAAGGTCCCGCTGCGGGACGAGAACGGCAAGGTCGTCGGCGCGGTCTCGGTCGGCATCGCGTACGAGAGCGTGCGCGAGCGGCTGCTGTCCACCGTGCCCCAACTGCTCGCGTACGCGGGCGGCGCGCTCGCGGTCGGCGCGCTGGCCGCCTATCTGGTCTCCCGCCGTCTCCAGCGCCGCACTCATGACCTGGCCTTCTCCGACATCTCCGCACTGCTCGCCGAGCGAGAGGCGATGCTGCACGGCATCCGGGAAGGCTTCCTCGCGCTCGACGGACAGGGTCGGATCCGCCTGATGAACGACGAGGCGCAGCGCCTCCTCGATCTGCGTGCCGAGCACACCGGCCACCCCCTGGACGCCGCCCTTCCCCCGGGCCGGACCACCGATGTGCTGGCCGGCCGCGTCTCGGGCGCCGACCTGCTGGCGGTCAGCGGGCACCGGGTGCTGGTGGCGAACCGTATGCCGACCGACGACGGCGGGGCGGTGGTCACCCTGCGCGACCGCACGGAGCTGGAGCGGCTGGGCCGCGAACTCGACGGCACCCGCGGTCTCATCGACGCCCTCCGGGCCCAGGACCACGAGCACGCCAACCGGCTGCACACCCTCCTCGGCCTGCTCGAACTGGGGCTGCACGAGGAGGCCGTGGAGTTCGTGACCCGCGCCGTGGGTGTCCACCGGGCCACCGCGGAGCAGGTCACCGAGCGCATCCACGATCCGCTGCTGGCAGCCCTCCTGGTGGGCAAGGCCACCGTCGCCACCGAACGGGGCGTGTCCCTGCGCATCGCGTCCGGCACCCGGCTGCCCGACCGCCTGATCGACCCGCACAGCCTGGTCACCGTCCTCGGCAACCTCGTCGACAACGCCCTGGACGCCACTGCCGGTGCGCCGGACGCCCAGGTGGAGGTGGAGGTGCGGGCCGAGGGACGGACCGCCGTCGTGCGTGTCGCCGACAACGGGCCGGGCGTCCCCGAGGAGCGGCGGACCGAGATCTTCACCGAGGGCTGGAGCACCAAGGAGCCGCCCGCCCACGGTCAGCGCGGCATCGGACTCGCGCTGGTCCGCCGGCTCGCCGAGCGCTACGGGGGTGGCGCCGTGGTGGAGGAACGCCCAGGAGGCGGCGCCGTGTTCACCGTCACGGTCCCCGACGCGCTCTCCGAGGAGCCGGCCGGGGCAGCCGGCGCCCCCCAGGGCGCGCACCGCGCCGCGGACGCCACGGAGGCCGGCCGATGATCGACGTACTGGTCGTGGACGACGATGCGCAGGTCGCACGGATCAACGCCGCCTATGTCGCCAAGGTGCAGGGTTTCCGGGTCAGTTGCGTCGCACATACGGCGGCGGAGGCCCTGGCCGCCCTGGAGACGCACCCCGTGGAGCTGATCCTGCTGGACCATTACCTGCCCGACCGGACCGGCCTCCAACTGGTCGGCGAACTACGGCGCCGCGGCCTGTTCACCGACGTAATCATGGTGACGGCGGCCCGCGACATCGCGACCGTACAGGCCGCGATGCGGCACGGCGCGCTCCAGTACCTGGTCAAGCCGTTCACCTTCGCGGGCCTGCGCTCCAAGCTGGAGGGCTACGCGGCACTGCACCGCACCTTCGCCGGCGGCGGACAGGCCGAGCAGTCCGAAGTGGACCGGCTCTTCGGCGCGTTGGGCGCCGCCAACGCCGGCCCCGCCGAGCTGCCCAAGGGGCACTCCACCGCCACCGCCGACCGTGTGCGCTCGGTGCTGCGCTCCGCGGACGCCCCGCTCTCGGCCCAGGACGTCGCCCAGCGGGCCGGACTGAGCCGGCAGACCGCCCAGCGCTATCTGAAGCTCCTGGAACGCGCCGGCCGGGTCCGCCTCACCCTCCGGTACGGCGAGACGGGCCGCCCGGAACACCGCTACGAGTGGGTCTGACCCGCGGCCGAAGCTAGACCGCGCCCGCACCCGTGAGCGCCCGCACCTCCGCCTCCGCGTGCCGGGCCGGATCGGCGGCCTCCGGGGAGAGCAGCGTTCCCAGCCAGCCCATCAGGAAGCCCAACGGGATCGAGACCGCCCCCGGGTTGGACAGCGGGAAGACGGCGAAGTCCAGGTGGGGGAAGAGAGATTCCGGGCCTCCGGAGACCACGGGTGAGAGCACCACCAGGGTGAGCGCGGGGACCAGCCCGCCATAGACGGACCAGACCGCACCCCGCGTCGTGAAGCGGCGCCAGAACAGGGCGTAGAGCAGGGCCGGCACATTGGCCGAGGCGGCGACCGCGAAGGCCAGGCCCACCAGGAAGGCGATGTTCAGGTCCTGGGCGAGCAGCGCCAGTGCGATGGCGACGGCTCCGACCGCGACCGCGGCGAGGCGTGCCACGGCCACCTCGCGGCGCTGTGCGTCCCGTACCGTGCCGCGCGGGCGGCGCAGCGAGGCATACAGGTCGTGGGCCACGGAGGCCGACGAGGCGAGGGTGATGCCGGCGACCACGGCCAGGATGGTGGCGAAGGCGACCGCGGCCACCACGGCGAAGAGCACCGTTCCTCCGGTGGAGCCCGCCCCGCCTCCCAGGTCGACGGCGAGCAGCGGAACGGCGGTGTTGCCCGCCGGGTTGGAGGCCCGGACCGCATCGCTGCCCACCACGGCGGCGGCTCCGAAGCCGAGCACGACGGTCATCAGGTAGAAGCCGCCGATCAGCCCGATGGACCAGCCGACGGAACGACGGGCGGCCCGCGCCGTGGGCACGGTGTAGAACCGCGACAGGATGTGCGGCAGCCCCGCCGTCCCCAGGACGAGTGCCAGTCCGAGGCTGAGGAAGTCCAGCCGCGCGGTCCAGCCACCGCCGTATTTGAGACCCGGTGCGAGGAACGCCCGTCCGTGGCCGCTGCGTTCGGCGGCGGTGTTCAGCAGCGCACCGAGGTCCCCGTGAAAGCGGATCACCACCAGGACGGTCAGCGCCACGGCACCGCCCAGGAGGAGCACCGCTTTGACCACCTGGATCCAGGTGGTGGCCCGCATGCCGCCGAAGGCGACGTAGACCACCATCAGGGCGCCCACGCCGATCACCATCCAGGTACGGGCCTGCGGTCCGGCGCCACCGAGCAGCAGGGCCACCAGGCTGCCGGCACCGACCATCTGCGCCACCAGATAGAGCACGGACACGGTGACGGACGCCGCGCCGACCGCGATCCGCACGGGGCGTTCCCGCATCCGCGCGGCGACGACGTCGGCGAGGGTGAACCGCCCGCAGTTCCGTACGAGTTCGGCCACCAGGAAGAGCACGAGCAGCCAGGCGACGAGGAAGCCGACCGAGTACAGCAGACCGTCGTAGCCGAAGAGGGCGATCAGCCCGGTGATGCCGAGGAAGGACGCGGCGGACATGTAGTCCCCCGCGATGGCGAAACCATTCTCCATGGGCGAGAAGAGCCTCCCGCCGGCGTAGAACTCCTCCGCGGAGCCACGCCTGCGGCGTCCCGCCCAGAGGGTGATCGCCAGAGTGAGCGCGATGAAGGCGCTGACCAGAGTCAGGCCGAGGGTCTCGTGGCCGCCGGTCACCGCGCGTTCCCCCCGGTCAGTTCCTGGGTTTCCCAGCGGATCTCCAGTGCCGCGCGGTCCCGTCGGAGCCGGGCGTGCCGCATGTAGGCCCAGGCGAGCAGAAACGTTGTGGCGAACTGGCCGAGCCCGGCGGCCATCGCGACGTTGAAGGCACCGACGAGCTGACGGGCCATGAGACCCGGTGCGGCGATCGCCGCCACCACATAGGCGAGGTACCAGACCAGGAAGGCAAGGGTGGCGGGGACGACGAAGCTCCGGTAGCGACGGCGCACCTCCTGGAACGCCCCACTCCGGTGCACCGCCAAATAGATCTCGTCCGGGGGAATCGCGCTGTCCCGTGGCCCTCCCCCGGTCAGCGGCTCCTTGGCATCCCCTTCATGGGCCGCCGCGTCCGCCGCACCGGCCGGTTCTGCCCAGCCGGGGGCGAGGGCGTCGTACCAGGGGTCGTCGAGCCGTACGGCCCCGGGCTCACCGGCCGAGCGGCCGTCCTGCTTGTCCACCGAACTCTCCTTGGTGCACGGGTTGGTTGTCCGTGCCGCCCAAGGGTGGACAGAAAGGAAGATCCCGGACGCTCGCTTGCCGCCCCTTCACCCCATCAGGTGATGGACCACCGGGAACTACCCGGGCGGCTGTGCGAGCCCCTGGCGGTAGGCGTAGTGGATGGCCTGGGCCCGGTCGCGCAGCCCCGCCTTGGCGAAGAGGTTGTTGATGTGGGTCTTCACGGTCGCCGTGGAGACATGCAGGGTGCGGGCGATCTCCGGGTTCGACAACCCCTCGGCGACCAGCCGCAGTACCTCCACCTCGCGCGCGGTCAGCCCGTCCGGGGGCTCCGGCGGCGGCTGCGGCACGGTGCGTGCGGGCTCGGTGAAGCGCTCCAGGAGGCGGCGCTGGATCTTCGGGGCCAGTCCGGCCTCTCCGGAGAGCACGTCGTCGATGGCGCGCACGATCTCGTCACCGTCCGCGTCCTTGGTCAAATAGCCGCGGGCGCCGGCCTGCAGGGCGGGGAAGAGCGAGTCGTCGTCGGCGTAGGTGGTGAGCACCACGACCTGGGTGCCAGGGTGCTCCGCGCGGATCCGGCGGGTGGCCTCGACCCCGTCGCAACGGGGCATGCGCAGGTCCATCAGGACGACGTCCGGGGCGGACCGGGCGACCAGTTGGACCGCCTCTTCGCCGTCCGCCGCCGAACCGACGACCTCAATGCCCGGCAGCAGCCCCAGCAGCATCACGATTCCCTCGCGCACCACCGTCTGGTCATCGGCCACCACGACCCGCGTCACCGTACGTGCCGTCATGCGGGCACCCGCAACCGCACCACGAAACCCTCCTCATCAGGGCCGGACTCCAGCGTTCCGCCAAGGAGTTCGGCGCGCTCCCGCATCCCGAGCAGACCGTACCCGGAACCGCTCGCCGAGAGTGCGGAGAGCTCCGGGGCCCGCCCGCGCCCCCCGTCGTCCCGCACCTCGAGCCCCACGTCGTCCGCCCCGTAGTCCAGCCGCACGCTCACCCGCGCCCCCGGGGCGTGCTTGCGGACGTTCGTGAGCGCCTCCTGGGCGACCCGGCGGACCGCGAGGCCCGCCTCGGCCGGCAGCGCGCGGGGCGCACCCGTCACGTCCAGCCGAGCGCCCTCAGCGGCCGTCAGGCGGCGCAGGAAGTCCTCGACCGGGATCAGGTCCCCGCGGAGGGCGGAAAGCGCCTCACGGGTGCCGTCAAGCCCTTCCCGGGCCATGCCCCGGCACGCCACGACCCGCTCCAGGAGCTGTCCGCGGTCCGCCTCCAGGTCGGGACTGCGCTGGATCAGCTGCCGCACCGCCTCCAGATGCACCAACTGGGCGCTGAGGCTGTGGGCAAGGACGTCGTGGATCTCCCGCGCGATCCGCCCCCGTTCGGCGAGTGCCGCCGACTCCGCCTCGGCCTTGCGGGCCGCCCGTTCCTGGGCCAGCAGCTGCTGGGCATTGCCGCGCGCCTCGGCGTCCAGGCGGACGACGTAGCCGGCGAGGGCCAGGCCCGCGGTGGTCGTGATGGTCGTCAGCCAGCCGTCGGTGTTCATCACGGCGTACGCGGCGAGCGCGGCCGACGAACACAGCACGCCGGCGGCCAACGGCAGCCGCTCCATCGCGATGATGGCGCAGGCGCACCACAGGACGATCGCCGGCGTCCGGGCGCCGGCGAAGGAGAAGCCGAAGGCCGCGGCCTCCAGGACGAACAACAGGCCGACGGACGGCAGGAGAAGGCGCTCGCGCGTCACACGGAAGAAGGCGCGGAACACCAGGAGCGTGGCGGCGACCCCCGCGAGCGCCGCCACCAGTGCCCAGCCCCGGAAGTGCGGCCCGGCCACGGTGGACCACGTCAGCCCCGCGACGACCAGGACGCGCACCGACCGGCCGATCCACAACCGGGCGCCGCTCATGCCTTCACGCGACAGCGCCTCCCGTAGGGGCCAGTTCGTCAAGGAAGGGGGCAGCACGTACGGTCCTCGATCGGTGGACGGCGATACGGGGCGCGCCGGGGCCTCAGCCGGCGACAGGGACACCGTACGTCCGCTGGACGCTCTGGGCCCGCCAGGTGGTGACCCCGCTCCGGGCCAGCAGCATCACGGCGACCGAGAGCATGATCGCCGGGCTGCCCTGATGGACGCCCAGGACCGCGGCGAGGGCCATCAGGCCGCCGCGCAGCACCATGGCGCAGAGCCAGACTCCGGCCGCGGCCCAACTCCCCTTGGTCCAGACCACCCCGTCCGCGTCCGTCCAGATGCGCGTCGTCCAGGCCCAGCCCGCGCCGCAGGCCAGCCCTATCAGGAGCCCCACGGCCAGCAGGACGGCGGAGACGGTCCGGTGCGCGGGGTCCAGAAGGCCGGGCTCGCGCAGCGCCAGGAACGCCAGGACGGCGGGGATCAGCCACCACTTCCTGCCCTCGGACGTGATCCGCTGGGCGCTGAACTGCTTGATGCACACGAACACGACAGCCGCGACGATCGCCACGATGTTGAGCAGGCCGCTCATGACCTGAGCCTCCGGGAGACGGGATTTCCGACGTCCCCGACGCTACGGAGAGTGGCCGCCGTGCGGATCGGCGCCAGGGTGGGCACCGGGTGGAAAGCACGGCGGGCGCCGCTCCACCCTGGGGTGGAGAGACGCCCGCCCGGGCTCAGGGAGCGCTCAGGTGTCGATCCGGGAACGGTCCAGAGTGGCCGCGGAGTTGGTGATGAACTCCTTGCGGGGGGCGACCTCGTTGCCCATCAGGAGGTCGAAGGTCTTCTCCGCCGCCTCCAGGTCGCTGATGTTGATCCGGCGCAGGGTGCGGTGGCGCGGGTCCATGGTCGTCTCGGCGAGCTGGTCGGCGTCCATCTCACCGAGGCCCTTGTAGCGCTGGATGCTGTCCTTGTAGCGGACGTTCTTGCGCTGGAGCTCCAGCAGGGTCTGGCGCAGCTCGTTGTCCGAGTAGGTGTAGATGTACTTGTCCTGCCCCTTCTTGGGGTTGGTCAGCTCGATGCGGTGCAGCGGCGGCACGGCGGCGAAGACCCGGCCCTGCTCGACCATCGGCCGCATGTACCGCTGGAAGAGGGTCAGCAGCAGGATGCGGATGTGGGCGCCGTCGACATCGGCGTCGGCCAGGAAGATGACCTTGCCGTAGCGGGCCGCGTCGATGTCGAAGGTACGGCCGGAACCAGCCCCTATGACCTGGATGATGGCGCCGCATTCGGCGTTCTTGAGCATGTCCGAGACCGACGACTTCTGGACGTTCAGGATCTTGCCGCGGATCGGCAGCAGGGCCTGGAACTCCGAATTCCGGGCCAGCTTGGCGGTGCCCAGCGCGGAGTCGCCCTCGACGATGAACAGCTCGCTGCGGTCGACATCGTCGCTGCGGCAGTCCGCGAGCTTCGCCGGCAGCGAGGAGGACTCCAGCGCGGTCTTCCGCCGCTGCGCCTCCTTGTGCTGGCGCGCGGCGATACGGGTGCGGGCCGCGGCGACGACCTTCTCCAGGACGGCGCGCGCCTGCTGCTTGGCGTCCCGCTTCGTGGACGTCAGGAACGCCTTCAGCTCCCGGCTCACCACCTGGGCGACGATCCGGGAGGCCGCGGAGGTGCCCAGCACCTCCTTGGTCTGGCCCTCGAACTGCGGCTCGGCGAGGCGGACGGTCACGACCGCGGTCAGGCCTTCCATGGCGTCGTCCTTGACGACGTCGTCCTCGGCGACGCGGAGCAGCTTGCTCGACCGCAGGACCTCGTTGACCGTCTTGGTGACCGCGCGCTCGAAACCGGAGACGTGGGTGCCGCCCTTGGGGGTGGCGATGATGTTGACGAACGACCGGAGGGTGGCGTCGTAGCCGGTGCCCCATCGGAGCGCGATGTCCACGCCCAGTTCGCGGGTGACTTCGGTGGGTGTCATGTGGCCGCGGTCGTCGAGGACCGGCACGGTCTCCTTGAACGTGCCCTGTCCGGTCAGCCGCAGGACGTCGCACACCGCCTTGTCCTGCGCCAGGTACTCGCAGAACTCGCTGATGCCGCCGTCGTAGTGGAAGGTCTCCTCCGTCTTGCCGGCGCCGTCGAGGCCACGCTCGTCCCGGACGACCAGGGTGAGGCCCGGAACGAGGAAGGCCGTCTGGCGGGCGCGGGCGTACAGCGTCTCCAGGGAGAGCTTGGCGTCCTTGAGGAAGATCTGCCGGTCGGCCCAGTAACGGACCCGGGTGCCGGTCTTCGTCTTGGGGATCCGCTTGCCCTTGTGCAGGCCGTTGGCCGGGTCGAACGGGGCGTCCGGGCCCGATTCGGTGAAGATGCCGGGGACGCCGCGGCGGAAGCTGATCGAGTGCGTCTTGCTGTTGCGGTCGACCTCGACGTCGAGGCGGGCGGAGAGGGCATTGACGACCGAGGCGCCGACGCCGTGCAGACCGCCGGAGGCCGCGTACGAGCCGCCGCCGAACTTTCCGCCGGCGTGCAGCTTGGTCATCACGACCTCGACGCCGCTCAGCCCGGTCTTGGGCTCGACGTCCACGGGGATGCCGCGGCCGTTGTCGCGCACCTCCACGGACCCGTCGTCGTGGAGGACCACCTCGATGTGGTCGCAGTAGCCGCCGAGCGCCTCGTCGACGGAGTTGTCGATGATCTCCCAGAGGCAGTGCATCAGACCGCGGCTGTCCGTGGAGCCGATGTACATGCCGGGGCGCTTGCGGACCGCTTCGAGGCCCTCCAGGACGAGCAGATGCCGCGCGGTGTAGTTGGAACCGTCCCGGTCTGCCCCGGTCAGCACTGCGGTGGACGGCACGGACATCTCGGCGGTCACGCGGTTCGCTCCTCGCTGAATTTCTGGCAGTCCGCATTCCGCGGACTCGGTTGTGGCGGTGTCGCCCGTCAGAGGGTACCGAGGCCTGGTAGAGCCGATGTGACGCCACCCGTAAGCATGCTCATGGTAGTAGAATTTCGCTCGTGCGTTCGATCGCTCGTTAGGGTGACGTCCGAGTGACGTGCACATCACGTTCCCTTCGAGGCATGAACCATTTAGGCTCCGGGCACGTCCTCATCAACAACCGGCAAGCCAGCCGGGGGGACCGACCCAGCACCCAACGTGAATCAGACCACCAAGCAATACGGCTCATTCGCCGCCACCCGGCAGCACCCGGCCCCCTCGAAGAATTTTTTTCGAGGAAAAGGCACGAGCGGGAACGTTTTCGGCCTGGTTGGATGTTGACCCTGGTACGACAGCTCGTCGAGCTAGAGAAGAGGCGACGTGACTACTGTTCTGACACCCGCGAGCCCGCTGACGGCCGCTGACCGCTGCGACCGCTGCGGCGCCCAGGCATACCTGCGCGTCGTCCTGATGTCCGGCGGAGAACTGCTCTTCTGCGCCCACCACGGTCGCAAGTTCGAGCCAGAACTCAAGAAGATCGCCGCGGAAATACAGGACGAGACGGAGCGGCTGAACGCTTCTCCGGCGTCCGCGTCCGATGAGGAACGCTGACACTTCGCATCCACGACGAGCGAGCAGCGGCCTTGCGCCGTGCGGCGGGCGGTCACCCCGGCACCACCGGGGGGCCGCCCGCACTCGTACGCGCGACCCGCTCGCCGGCCGGCTCCCCGCGGCGGCTCAGCCCGCACCGTGCGCCGATACGGCCGGAAGCAGCGCCGAGGCCCGCGTGTAGACCCCTGGGCTCCCCGCCTGGCCACAGCCGGTCCCCCAGGACACCAGACCCACAAGACGTCCGCGGACGACCAGCGGTCCGCCGCTGTCGCCCTGGCAGGCGTCCCGCCCGCCGTCCGGCTCCCCCGCGCACAGCATGGAGCGGGACCGGTACGTTCCGTCCGCCGTGCCCGGATAGGCCCGCGCGCAGACCGCGTCGCGCAGCACGTTGACGTGCGCCGAGCGCAGCCGTGACGCGTAGCTGCCCTCGCCCGTGGTGTCTCCCCAGCCGTAGACCGTGGCCCGGCTGCCCGGCCGGTAGCCCCGGTCCTTCCGTCCCGCTATCGGGATGGGCCGGTTCGGTACCGGCCTCGGGAGCGTGAGGACGGCCATGTCGCCCTCGTTGGTCCAGCTGTCATAGCGGGGGTTCACCCAGACCTTCGCCGGCTTGACCTCCTGTCCCCCGCCGCCGGTGAGGTTGTCGCGCCCGATCACGATGCGCAGGTCCCGGACCTGCCGCCAGGGCACGCCCAGCACCTCCTTGCTCAGGCAGTGCGCGGCCGTCACGACCGTGGAGTGCCCCACCAGCACACCACCGCAGAACTGCCCGGAGCGCTGGGTCCCGAAGCGCTCGTGGGAGGCCAGCGCCACCGCCCAGGGGCTCTGGGACAGCTGGGTGGGCTTCCCACCGATCACCGACTCGTCCGCGGCCGCCGGCACCGGCAGGGTGAGGACCAGTGCGAGGGCTCCGAGAGCGGCGCCTGCGGTCGGACGCATACGGACTCCTGACTGTGGGACAGCGGTCGCCCACCCAGAGTGACCCAAACGGCTGCGCCGCGCACCCGGACGGCGGCGAGCCCGGCCCCTCCCCATTGGAGAGACCGGGCTCACGGCGCTGTACGGGCCGGGCGGTTCGACTAGTCGAGGTAGTCCCGCAGCACCTGGGAGCGCGACGGGTGACGCAGCTTCGACATCGTCTTCGACTCGATCTGACGGATCCGCTCACGCGTGACGCCGTAGACCTTGCCGATCTCGTCCAGCGTCTTCGGCTGGCCGTCGGTGAGACCGAAGCGCATGGACACGACGCCGGCCTCCCGCTCCGAGAGTGTGTCCAGAACCGAGTGCAGCTGCTCCTGCAGGAGCGTGAAACTCACTGCATCGGCGGGCACGACCGCCTCGGAGTCCTCGATCAGGTCACCGAACTCGCTGTCGCCGTCCTCACCCAGCGGGGTGTGCAGCGAGATCGGCTCGCGGCCGTACTTCTGGACCTCGATGACCTTCTCGGGGGTCATGTCGAGTTCCTTGGCCAGCTCCTCCGGGGTGGGCTCGCGGCCCAGGTCCTGGAGCATCTGGCGCTGGACACGGGCCAGCTTGTTGATGACCTCGACCATGTGGACGGGGATGCGGATCGTACGGGCCTGGTCGGCCATGGCGCGGGTGATGGCCTGACGGATCCACCACGTCGCGTAGGTCGAGAACTTGTAGCCCTTGGTGTAGTCGAACTTCTCGACCGCACGGATCAGACCGAGGTTGCCCTCCTGGATCAGGTCCAGGAAGAGCATGCCGCGGCCGGTGTAGCGCTTGGCCAGGGAGACCACCAGACGGAGGTTGGCCTCCAGGAGGTGGTTCTTCGCCCGGCGGCCGTCCTCGGCGATGATTTCCAGCTCACGCTTGAGCTTCGGCGCGAGCTTGTCGGAGTTCGCCAGCTTGTCCTCGGCGAACAGGCCCGCCTCGATGCGCTTGGCGAGCTCGACCTCCTGCTCGGCGTTGAGGAGCGGGACCTTACCGATCTGCTTGAGGTAGTCCTTGACCGGGTCGGCGGTGGCGCCGGCCGCGGCGACCTGCTGGGCGGGGGCGTCGTCCTCGTCGTCGTCGGAGAGGACGAAGCCGGCGTTCTCCGGGGTGTCGGCGCCCTCGGGGCCCTCGCCCTTGCCGGGCGTCGGGGTCTCCTCGGTCACCTCGTCGTCGAGCAGCTCGTCGACGTCCTTCTTGGCCGCGGTCTTCTTCGCGGTGGCCTTCTTGGCCGTGGTCTTCTTCGCGACCGTCTTCTTGGCGGTCGCCTTCTTCGCCGCTGCCTTCTTCGCAGGCGCGGACTCGGACTCACCGGCCGGGTCCCCCGCGGGGGCGGTGGCGGCGGCCGTGGTCTTCTTGACCGTGGCGGTCTTGGCCGCGACGGTCTTGGTGGCGGTGCGCTTCGCCGGACTCTTCGCTGCGACGCTCTTGCGGGTGCGCTTGGGCGCCTCTGCGGCACTGACCATCAGCGTCACACCCTCCTCGTCGAGGATCTGGTTGAGGCTGCGCAGAACGTTCTTCCACTGGGTTGGCGGAATCTGGTCAGCCTCGAAGGCCCGACGCACGTCATCGCCGGCGATCTGCCCATCTGCCTTTCCCCGCTCGATGAGCGCCATCACAGACTCGGACTCGGCGATCTCCGGCGGGAGCGTACGGGATGTGCTGGCCGACACGAACAACCTCTCGGAACGATGGAAACGGCTTCCGACCCCGTCCAGTGTGGATCGGAGCCGACGACCGCCGGTGGGGATGGACCGACGGCGCAGGGGCAACCGGGGAGTTGAACAGCGTCACGAACGCCGCTCGTATTCCCTCCTCGGCTATCACCTCTTAAGTCATCGCGCTTCCCGGGAGAGCGTTACGCCCAATCTGCGTGGCCCGAGTCACACCCCATAACGACCCATTCCCTGTCATATGACATGCAATCCTCCCGAGATCTGCCGCCGGATCCGGTCGACGCCCCGGATCCGGCGAGCGTGTGCGCCTCCGCCGCGTACGGCGTGCCCAGCCCGAGGGGTACGCGGGGCACGGGGCCGCGCGGCGCTACGTTCCGTACGCGGTCGGGTACGGCCTTCAGTGCTCGCGGGGCGCGGGGACGACGTGGTCCACGGGCGTCCCGGAGCCCTGGCCGACCGCCTCGCCATGGGCGGCGAGAAGCTGGCGCATCGCGGATTCGGCCGCCGTGGCGTCGCCGGAGCCGATGGCGTCGACCACCCTCATGTGCTGGCCCACGGACGTCTCGACCGGCCGCTCACAGCCGCCGGCGGATCCGCCGGAGACGTGCAGGGCGGCGGAGACGATGCCGGAGAGGTGCTCCAGCATGCGGTTGCCGGCGAGCTGGAGCAGCAGGGAGTGGAACTCCGCGTCGGCACGGCCGAAGGTCATGGTGTCGCCCTGGGCCGCGGAGTGGCCCATGATCTCGACCATGTCGGCCAGCCGCTGCTGGATGTCCTCCCGGCCGTGCCCGGCGGCGAGCCGGGCGGCCAGCGGCTCGATCGTCCAGCGCAGCTCGCACAGCTCCCGGCGCTGGTCGTCACGCTGCGGCCCGTAGGCGCGCCACTCGATGATGTCGGGGTCGAGGAGGTTCCAGTCGCTGACCGGCCGCACCCGGGTGCCCACGTTGGGGCGCGCGCTCACGAGCCCCTTGGCCTCGAGGACGCGCAGTGACTCACGGACGACGGTGCGGGAGACCTCGAAGCGCTGGCCGATCTCCTCGGGGACGAGCGGACGGTCGGCGCCGAGATCGCCGGAGACGATCATCTGGCCGAGCTGCTGGACGAGTTGGCCGTGCAGGCCGCGGCCGCGACTGCCGGCCGCGCGCCGGCCGACCCGGCCGATCTCGGCCTCGGAGCCGTCCCAGACCTGCGGGACGCGCTCGGCACGCTCCGGGCCGGCCGTGTTGCCGGTGTTCGCGGCGTTGGCGGCGTTGGCGTAGGGGTAGCGGTCAAGCTCGCCCGGGCCTGCGAGGCCGGTGTCGCCGGGGCGAGCCGCGGTCATCATGGTGTGCGCAAGGGTACTCACGCATCCTTTGTCGGCGACACCCTGAACACCCTTGAGGTCTTTGGTGAAAAGCACACGAAAGGGTGATCGCCCCCCATCTCTGAATTGACGCTTTATCGGAAGGAAATGCGCTGCCCAGGGCGAGTTATGGACAGCATGCGCAACAACAGGGCGTCAAAACAGGCGCCTTACTCGACCGGAACGGAGAGCCGCAGCGCTCCGTGGCGACATCGCCGCAGGCCAGGGCCGGTTGCCTGCAACGACGGCTCGGCGCCTGCGGATTGAGCCGAACCGCTTCTCACGACCGATATGGCGCGGTCGATTCCGGACGGCCACTTGACGGCCGCCACACAACCACTCCCTGAAATCAGGGAATTTCACACGCGGAACAGCGGCATCAACGGGCCTCCGTCACACCGAATGACACCCCCTTCCGCGCCTCGACTCACGAGGCTCCCCGCGCCACCGTCGTTACACGGCAGGTGAGTTGAGGAGCCCACTCGGAGCGACGGCATTGGGAGGTGCGTCCGGCGGCGACGCCGAGGATGCGGGTGGCGCGAGCGGCGCCGGAGCGGGCCGGGGCGCGACCGGCAGCCGCCGGCCGCAGGGACCGCGACGGCGCGAGAAGCGAGCCGTCGACAGGCGCGCGGCCGGGCGTCGGCCATCGGCGGGACGAGCGGGCCCACTCGGACAAGGTATCGGAATATGTCCTATTTTCTCGTAATTGTTCAATCGTGTCGGTTTCCGCGGTGCGCGGGGCACAAGAGAGAACGGCGGCCCGTTGCCGTCCCCACCGGATCCGCGGCGGACCAGGCCGAAGGCCGTAATCAGACCTCGGGGCGCAGCATCGGTGGGTTGAGCAGCGTCGCGCCGCCGGCCCGGAAGAGCTGCGCGGGGCGACCACCCTGACGCGTCGTGGTGCCGCCCGTCGGCACCAGGAATCCGGGGGTGCCGGTCACCTTCCGGTGGAAGTTCCGGGGGTCCAGGGCGACCCCCCACACGGCCTCGTAGACCCGGCGCAACTCCCCCACCGTGAACTCCGGCGGACAGAAGGCCGTGGCGAGCGAGGAGTACTCGATCTTCGAGCGGGCCCGCTCCACGCCGTCGGCGAGGATCTGGGCATGGTCGAAGGCGAGCGGGGCTGCCAGCTCGCCCTCGCGGGCATGGGCGTCGTCCGGCTCCAGCAGGGTCTCGACCGGCGCCCAGCGGGCACTATGGGCGTCACCGCCGGCCGTGGGAGCCGGCAGGTCCGGCGCGAGGACCAGATGCGCGACGCTGACGACCCGCATCCGGGGATCCCGCTTCGGATCGCCGTATGTGGCGAGCTGTTCCAGATGGGCGCCGTACACAGGCGTCGGCCCGGCCGGGGTCTGGGCATGCAGACCGGTCTCCTCGGCGAGCTCCCGGGCGGCCGCTGCCTCGAGGTCCTCGTCGGCCCGGACGAATCCACCGGGCAGTGCCCAGCGGCCCTGGAACGGCGGCTCACCGCGGCGGACGGCCAGCGCGCAGAGGGCGTGGCGGCGCACGGTGAGCACGACCAGGTCGACGGTGACAGCGAAGGGCGGGAAGGCCGACGGGTCGTAGGGAGGCATGGCGTGATCATAGTCGTCCGCCTGACGATAAACAGGCCCGCTGTACCTCACGAGCCCAGTTGCAGGCCCTCCGCAGCCGCTTCCACCATGCCCATGCCGAGTCTGCTGATCCGGACGGCGAACGGCTGCTCGGCGACGCTCAGCCCGGTGAGTTGCATCGCGCCGAGCGGGGCCGTACCGAGCGGCCGCACGGACACCGTGCCGGCCGGGACATCGGGGCGCAGGCCGGCGAGGGCGATCAGTATGTGCACCGCGCCGGCGGCCGACACCGCTGCCGGGCGGCAGGCCGCCGGGTGTGGCACGGGGGCTCCGCCGGCCGTGCGCTGCTCCCCCGCGTACATCTCCGGGAGGCGGTGCCCGAAGCTCTCCGCGGCATCCAGGACGCCCCTGGTCAGAGCCGCGGCGGCCCGCTCGTGGCCGGCCGCGGCCAGTCCGGCGGCAGCGATCGCCGTTTCGTGCACGCGCACCGCACCGCTGCGGTGACCGAACGGGTTGTAGCCGCTCTCCTTGGCACCCAGTCCGCGCAGCCCCCACCCGGAGTCCATGGCCGGACCGCTCAGCAGCCTGGCCAGCTGGTCCGTCTGGGCCGCGTCCAGCAGACCCGGGGCGAGGGCGCCACCGCCGAGCAGTCCGGTGTCGAGGAGGTGGGCAGCGGCGGAACCCAGATACGGCACGGGCCGGCCATCGGCGGTGAGCAGCGCGGCGGGGCGGCCGCCGGCCCGGTCCTCCAGCCAGAAGTCCCTGCGGAACCGGGCGCGCAGTTCCGCGGCCCACTCCCGCAGCACCTCGGCGTCGGCGGATCCGCAGGCGTCGAGGAGGTCCGCGCCCAGCAGGGCGGCCCGGTGGGCGTGGGCCTGGGTCTCGCAGCGGTACGGCCCGTCGGGCGCCGGGTCGGGGATGTAGCCGCTGCGGGCGCGGCCCACCGGGTCGGAGACGATCCGCAGCCATCTCAGACACCGTTCCGCGGCGGGCAGCAGCCGTTCAATCTCCGGCTCCGGCAGTCCCCAGCGGCGTGCCTCCGCGAGCACGGCGGGGAACAGCAGGGTCGCCTCGATGCCCGTGCAGCTGGGCGGGGCGTGCGGTCCCGCGTCCCGCAGGGCTCCCGGAATTCGGCCGAAATCCGGTCCTGGTGCGGCCTGTTGGCCACGGGCGAGCGCCCGCAGGGTGCCGGCGGCCAGCCGGGTGCCCAAGGGCAGCAGCATTCTGGCGGCCCACAGCGCCTCGGCCGGTGCCAGCCCACAGCGCCAGGGGAACCCGCCCGCGAGACAGACATCGGCGGGCGCGGCCGGGTCCCGCATCGCCAGTCCGTACAGATCGTCCAGACCGGCCGCCAGGAGGGCGTCCGCCCGGGGGTCGTCGCACTCCAGCCGGGCGTCCGACCAGGGGCGGGGTGGCCGGTCTGCGCGGGTGCGCGGCGCGAAGGTGCCGCTCCGCGGGCCAGGGATGCGGGCGTCCCCGGCGCGACGGTGCCCTGTGGGGCCGCTGCCCGGCCCGGCGGTCTGCTCCAGCGCGACGCGGAGTTCGATGGTGCGGCGGCCGCCGGCGGGGAGTTCGAGGTCCCAGCGCAGCAGCCCGGCCGAGGCCAGGGCGTCCTCGGGCGGCGGATCGGCGGTTACCACCGCGTGCGCTCCCGGCGCTGACCAGCGGAGACCGGAACCGTGGACAGCAGCGCGCAGCTCAGGGCCCGGGAGGCCGACGGCGACGGCTCCGAGCTCCGCCAGGTCGGTCTGGAGACGGATCTCCACCGGCAGCCTGACGGGCCGGGTCGCGCTGCTGAGGAAGGTGATCCGCTCGGTGCCGTCGGCCGTCCGTACCCGCTCCATCCGGATGTCCGGGTCCGGGCCCCGCTCACCGGTTCTGCGGATCGTGCCGACGAACCGGGCCCGGTCGGCGGCGGTCATCCGGCCCTGGACGACCAGCGGTTCCCCGCCCGCGACGCGCAACTCGCAGTGGGACAGGACCCGCCGGCCGTCCCGGTAGAAGCCGTCCATGCCCTGGCCGGTCAGCTGCCCCGAGGCGGGGGACACCGCGAGGGCCGGCAGGGCCACGCAGACCAGCGAGGCGTGGACGGGCTGTGGTTGAGGAGTCCGGGGCGGCGCCGGACGCCGCTCTTGGGACGGCCGGCGGGCCGGTTGGGTAGTGGGGACGATGCCTGGCACGCTCTGCACTCCCTGGTGACGTCGGGGCTTCGTACGGCCTGCGCCATACAGGTGAACGGTCCGGCCGGCGCCCAGGTCACGCCGGCCGCACAACGACCGGGCGGTCACCGTCGGCTCCGGTCGTCATGACCGCTCCGCCGCCCGCCACGTCCCCCGGTGGTACGCGCCCCGGGGCCCGTGCCGCCGCGGGGTCCCCGAGGGCGGCCGGCCGGCGCGGTCCGGCCGGTCGCCGGGCGCTTGCCGGACGGGGAGCGCTTCGCACCGGAGCTGGGCGCGCAGGCAGCGGCGCTCGTCGCCTCCTGGTGTTGCTCGCGCAGGCAACGGCGCAGTGGTTCCGGGTCGAGCCCCTCGTTGATCGCGCGGTGCAGGAGCTGGGCGAAGGTGTAGTCGGGGTCGAGCGAGAGGGCGCACCCGAGGGCCACCCGCGCCGAGGGGCCGTCCTCCGTGGACCAGCTGACCCATCCGGCCAGGGTGAGCGGTGCCGTGGCGTGCTCGGCATAGCTTCCGGCGCAGCGCCGGGCGAGGGCCCGCCACAGACGGAGGGCGGGGGCGGCGGCCGTGCCGTCCATCCACTCGGCCGCCCGGTCACGGGTGACGCGGTCCTGGAGTCCGAGGATGAGACCGGCCGCCTCGGCGTTGGTGATCAGCGCGTCGTCGCAGGCGTCCCGGGCCCGGTTGCTGCCCGCGGGGGTGTCCTGGCGGAAGCGGTGGATCATCGCGGTGGCCAGATCGAGGGTGTCCTTCCGTACGACCGCCGCACCGTCCGGGCGGAGCATCCGGGGCACCAGTGCCCGGGCCGCGGCGTCCAGGGCCTTTTCCTGTTCGACGGCCCGCTGTCCCGTGCGGGGCCGCAGCCTGGCCTCCATCTCCTTGAGCGAACCGCGCACCTGCATGCCGGCGTAGGCCGCCGCCGCTGCCATCACGGACGTGCCCGGCATCACCATCGGGGTGCCGTCCGCAGGGCAGCACCGGAAGTCGGGGCAGCAGTAGGACCAGAAACGCCCGTTGGAGAGGCAGAGGGCTTCGAGGACGGGGACGTCGAGCGCTCCGCAGGCCGTGCGCAGCCGCTGGGCGAACGGCTGGAGCCGGTCCCTGACGTCCCGGCCGTTCTCGCCCTCCGCGGGTTCCTGACAGAGATAGACGATGATCGCCGTGGGTCGCGGGGACCCCTCCTGACCGGCCGAGACCAGACATTCGGCGAGTTGGTCGGCGACGTCGGACCACTGCGTCCGGTCCGCCGGAATGCCGAGCCGGACCCGGCCGCCGAACCGTCCGCGCTCACCGTGCAACGCGACCAGCACCACGCTGTCGTCCGGATAGAAGCCCATCAAATACGGCAGCGCGTCGGCCAGCTCGGCCGGGCTCCGCAGCGTGACCTGGGACTCCGCGACCGGCTCCGGAAGCGCGTCGGCAGGTGTCGGTACGGAAAGGTGCGGGGAGTCGGTTGCGCCGGCGTGACGGGAGGTCTCGGTGGGGTCTGCAGGGTCGGTGGGCCGGGGATCGACCGGCGCGTGCGAGGGCTCGGGAGAGGGACGCGGGCCCGGGACAGAGGAAGTAGGAGGGGGCGGCGGGTTGGAGCGTGTCGAGGACGTCGGAGGGGTGGCGGGGGTGGGACGGGTGGACGGGGTCGAGGAGGTTGAAGGGTTCGGAGGGGTGGGTGCGTCGGAAGGGGGCGGTGGTGTCTCGGAAGTCGCCGGGGACGCCGGGGAGTTGGGGTCGGTGTTGCGCTTGCGCGGTTCGCTCTGCGGATTCATGACTCGAAGATCTCGCGATCGGCCGCTGCGCCGCGACCCCTGTGGATAACTCTGGGTGACGAGTTATCCACAGGCTCGGGCGGGGGTTCGCGCATTGTCAGTGGCATCGGGTTGCATGGGGGCATGAGCAACGAAGATCTGCGTGCCGCAGCCGATGCCGTCCTGACCCGGCTCGTCGGCGATCCCAGCGGTACGGCCCGGCTGCGCGAGGACCAGTGGCGGGCGATCGAGGCCCTGGTCGCCGAGCGTCGTCGCGCGCTGGTCGTGCAGCGCACGGGCTGGGGCAAGTCGGCGGTCTATTTCGTCGCGACCGCGCTGCTGCGCGAGCGCGGCAGCGGACCGACCGTGATCGTCTCTCCGCTGCTCGCCCTGATGCGCAATCAGGTGGAGGCGGCCGCCCGGGCCGGGATCCGCGCGCGCACGATCAATTCGGCCAACACCGAGGAGTGGGACACCGTCCAGGCCGAGGTGGCGGCGGGCGAGGTGGACGTCCTGCTGGTGAGCCCGGAGCGGCTCAACAACCCCGATTTCCGTGATCAGGTACTGCCCAAGCTCGCGGCGGCGACGGGGCTGCTGGTGGTCGACGAGGCACACTGCATTTCCGACTGGGGCCACGACTTCCGCCCCGACTACCGGCGGCTGCGCACCATGCTCGCCGATCTTCCGCCGGGTGTGCCCGTGCTCGCCACCACCGCGACGGCGAATGCGCGGGTGACCGCTGATGTCGCCGAACAGCTCGGGACGGGTGAGGGCACGGCCGAGGCGCTGGTGCTGCGCGGTCCGCTGGACCGGGAGAGCCTGAGCCTGGGCGTGCTGCCGCTGCCGGACGCCGCGCACCGGCTGGCGTGGCTCGCGGATCATCTGCACGAGCTTCCGGGTTCGGGGATCATCTACACCCTCACCGTCGCCGCCGCCGAAGAAGTCACCGCCTTCCTGCGTCACCGCGGGCACACGGTCGCGTCGTACACGGGCAAGACCGAGAACGCCGACCGCCAGCAGGCCGAGGACGATCTGCTCGCCAACCGGGTCAAGGCGCTGGTGGCCACCTCCGCACTGGGCATGGGCTTCGACAAGCCCGATCTGGGGTTCGTGGTGCATCTGGGCTCGCCGTCCTCGCCGATCGCGTACTACCAGCAGGTGGGCCGGGCCGGCCGTGGGGTCGAGCACGCCGAGGTGCTGCTGCTGCCCGGCCGGGAGGACGAGGCGATCTGGAAGTACTTCGCCTCACTGGCGTTTCCCCCCGAGGAACAGGTGCGCCAGACCCTCGACGTGCTGGCCGCCGCCGGCCGGCCGGTGTCGCTGCCGGCCCTGGAGCCTCGGGTCGAACTGCGCCGCTCGCGCCTGGAGATCATGCTCAAGGTGCTCGACGTGGACGGCGCCGTGCAGCGCGTCAAGGGCGGCTGGATCTCCACGGGCCGGCCGTGGGCGTACGACGCGGAGCGCTATGCGTGGGTGACGCGGCAGCGCGAGGCCGAGCAGCAGGCGATGCGCGAGTACGCGACCACGACCGGCTGCCGGATGGAATTCCTGCGACGACAGTTGGACGACGAGGCGGCGGCCGCCTGCGGCCGGTGCGACAACTGCGCCGGGGCACGGTTCACCACCGAGGTGTCGGCCGCTTCGCTGGATGCCGCGCGCGGCGAGCTGGGGCGTCCGGGCGTGGAGGTGGAGCCGCGGCGGATGTGGCCGACCGGGTTGCCGGCCGTCGGCCTCGACCTCAAGGGGCGCATTCCGGCGGACGAGCTGGCCGCGACCGGGCGGGCGCTGGGCCGGCTCTCCGACATCGGCTGGGGCAATCGACTGCGCCCGATGCTCGCGGCGCAGGCACCGGACGGTCCGATTCCGGACGATGTGGCCTCCGCGGTGGTCACGGTCCTCGCCGACTGGGCGAAGGGGCCCGGCGGTTGGGCATCCGGGGAGCCGGATGCACCGGCCCGCCCGGTGGGGGTGGTCTGTCTCTCCTCGCGTACCAGGCCGCAGCTGATCCGCTCGCTGGCCGAGCGGATCGCGGCGGTCGGCCAGATGCCGTTCCTGGGCGTGGTGACCTCGGAGGAGGACGGTGCCGACACCAGGATTCCGCGCAGCAACAGCGCCCAGCGGCTGCGCGCGCTGCACGGCTCACTCGGCGTACCGCCGCAGCTGGCGCAGAGCCTTGCGTCCGCGGGCGGCCCGGTGCTCCTGGTGGACGACTACGCCGATACCGGCTGGACGCTGGCGGTGACCGCCCGCCTGCTGCGCCGGGCCGGAGCTGAGGGGGTGTTTCCGCTGGTCCTCGCCGTGCAGGCGTAGGTGATGGTCCCGGGCATGGGCAGCGGTCGCCCGGTGGCGCCGTGGCCATCGGGGATCCCGACGACTCGGGCCGGGGCCGACGCACGGGTGCGACAGCAGGGAACTTTCGTCACACATGGCGCGATTCCAGTCTCCTGAGGGAATTGCTCGTTGCCCGCATCCCTGTACGACCGCAAGAATTGGAGGTGCTTCCCCGTACCGGCCGTTCCGCGGTCACGCTCGGTCATGCCCAGGTGCTCGGACACCGGGGCACCGCCCGATGCGCTGACGCGTGGACGAAGGGAGGACCGTGACCTTCGACTTCGTCCCGCCGCCGCGCCTTTCGCCGCCCTCGTCCACCGACCCCGCCGCCCGGCTGGGCCGGATGCTGGAGCCCGCCGAGTGGGCCTCGGCAGGTATACCCCTGCTGCGCAACCCCCGTGAGGTCGTCGCCGGCCTGCACGAGCGGCATCGTCCGGGGGCGTCGACGGCCATCGTGGCGGTGCTCGACCCGCAGGATCGGGTGACGGCCAGCGCGTCCTTCACCGAGCCCGCTGCCGCCCCCGACGGCTGGGAGTTCCGCAATGCCCTGCTGGCGCATCTGCGCCGGGTGATCCCGCACGACCTCCGGTTGCGGGCCCCGGTCCGGACCGCCGTGCTGCTCTACTGCCGTGACGGGGAACCCCGTTGGACGGAGACCGACGGGGCGTGGATGTGGGGGCTGCGCGACGCCTGCACGCTGCACGGTCTCCGCTGCGGTGCGTACATCGCGCTGACCCCCGACCGCTGGCAAGTATTGGGGGAAGGCCGGGGCGGGCGCCGGCCCAGGTCTTCGTCCAAGGACAAGCGGCGCACGGAAGCCCGCCGTCCGGGAGCCGGCTTCGCCGCGGCGCACCGCACCACGACGCCACTCCCGGATGCGCCACGTACCGCCACCGTCGTCGCACAGGGCCGGCCGGCGCCGCGGAGCACCGGCGGCGGGGCACCGGAGGCCCATCGGCACACGGCGGCACGCTGAGCACCTCCCGCCGCCGTACGGGAACAGCAAGACCGCACGAGAACGCCGGCCGTACGCGGAGACACTGCCGTACGAGAAGGCGAGAGCCGTCTACGTCGCGGGAGCCGTGCGCGGAAGGAGGGCTGTGGAGGTGCCGGAACGCAGGCGAGCCCGACGGCCTCGGGAGCCGACGGGCTGCTGCGAGCCGGAGCGGTCAGACGCCGGCGCCGAGAACGGTGTTGATCCGCTGCGGGTCGCCGCAGACGATCAGCAGCGCTCCGGCGCGGGCCATCGCCGAAGGCAGCGCCCGTGCGGTGACCTCGTCCGAGTCGCCGTTGGCGGCGACGACCACGACGGGGCGGCCGGTGGCACGCTCGGCGCCGGCATCCGCGTAGAACACGTCGTCAGCGGCGTCGTGTTGGGCCCAGTAGGACGCCTCACCGAAGGACAGCTCGTGCGCGGCCCACGGGTGGGTCTCGCCCGTGGTGAGCACCAGGATTTCACCCGGGGCACGCCCCGAGTCCAACAGCAGGTCGACGGCTTCGTCGGCGGCGTCGATGGCACCGGCGGCGGGCGCCGGAATCAGCTGGAGCTGCGCTCCGGCCGTGCCGGTCGTGCCGACCGGGGGCTGCGGGGAGCCGGTGCGCTGCGCCGGCGGAGCGGCGACAGGCCCACGCGGCGGGGCAGCGGGTCCGGGCTTGCCCGGACGGGCGCTGGCCGCGGGAGCACCGCGCGGCGGCGCGGGGCGGGGACCGGGGCCAGGAACAGGACGGGGGGTCGGCGCGGTACGGCCGGCGGCCGAAGTTGCGCGGGGACCCGGGACACTCTCGTGAATCTGAGGCTCCTCGGGGATGAGAGGCATAAAGGGATGTCTATCAAACGTAAGTGCGGGACACGTCATCGGGTACCGAATTGATGCCCGCACCGCTCAGAAGTCGAAGCCGAGTTGGCCGCCGGCTTCCAGAGCGGCTGCTTCGGGGGTGATGCGCACCTTCTTCAGATGCCGCCACCGGGGCATCGCGTCCATGTAGGACCACGACACCCGGTGGTGCGGCGTGGGTCCGTACTCCTCCAGGGCGATGCGATGGGTCGGCGATGGGTAGCCGGCGTTGGCCGCGAAGTCGAAGTCGGCGTATTCCAGGCCCACTTCGGCCATCATCGCGTCGCGCTGCACCTTGGCGAGCACGGACGCGGCGGCAACCGCGATGCAGGACTGGTCCCCCTTGATGACCGTGCGGACCTGCCACGGCGTGCCCAGGTAGTTGTGCTTACCGTCGAGGATGACCGCGTCCGGACGGACCGGCAGCGCCTCCAGGGCGCGTACGGCCGCGAGCCGCAGTGCCGCGGTCATGCCCAGCTCGTCGATCTCCTGCGGCGAGGAGTGCCCCAGGGCGTAGGCGGTGACCCACTGGCCGAGCACTGCGCACAGTTCGGCGCGGCGCTTGTGGGTCAGCAGCTTGGAATCGGTGAGTCCGTCGGGCGGTCGGCGGAGTCCGGTGATGGCCGCGCAGACGCTGACCGGTCCGGCCCAGGCTCCGCGTCCGACCTCGTCGATCCCTGCAACGATCTTGGCGCCCGTCGTGGCGCGCAATGATCGCTCGACGGTATGGGTGGGGGGCTCGTACGGCATGGCGCCAGCCAGATTACGCCTATTCGGCCCAGCGTTCCGCATCGGATCCACACCTGGCCGCAAACGGTGCCGGTGCGGGAGCGGGCGGGCCAGGCGGGTGACCCTACCGACGGGTACGCGAGCCGCCGGTGTGCGGCCTTCCCAGGTCCGCGGATCAGTTGCCGTTCGCCTTCTCGGACGCGAGCGGGCAGCGCGAAGTGGGGGGCTCGCGCAGCGCGTTGGCGCCACCGGTCGCGTCCCGAGCCCGGCCGACCGCGGAGTGAAGGATCAGCTCGCGGCCGGGGCGCGCAGGCGTGGGCAGCTTGTGGTCGGGCGTGAGGTCAGGTGTGTGGTCAGTCTGCGAGGGTGGGGGCCCACGACGGGAGGGGCTCGGTGCCCTCCAGCCATGCCGCAGGGGGCGCGCCGGCGGGGTCGGCGGCCACGATCCCGCCGACGATGCCGCAGGTGGTGTCGACGTCGCCGCCGGCCCGCACGGTGGTCCAGAAGGCCTTCTCGTAGTTGCCGAGATGGCGGGCCGCCGCCCACAGGGTGAAGGGCACGGTGTCATGGGCGCTGGTGCGCCGGCCGCAGCCCAGGACGGCGGCGACGGTGCCGGAGTCGGCGTAGTCGAGCATGTCCCGGGCCCGGCGGAGTCCGGCCTGTACGGCGCTGCGCGGGATCAGCGCCAGTACCCCGTCGAGCAGCTCCTCGGGGCCGGTCCGCCGGCTCGGGTCGGCGACCAGGGCGGCCGCCGCGGCCACGGCCATGGCGCCGACCACGGCCTCGCGGTGCTGGTGTGTGGTGTAGGCGGAGATCTCCGCCTGGTGCGTGGCCTGCTCGGGGTCGTCGGCGTACCACGCGCCGAGGGGCGCGATCCGCATGGCGGCGCCGTTGCCCCAGGAGCCCTGGCCGTTGAAGAGCGCCGACGACAGCTCACGCCAGTCGCCGCCCTCGCGGATCAGCCGGAGCAGGCGGTTGACGGCCGGGCCGTAGCCGCGGTCGAAGTCGTGGTGGTCCGCGAAGGAGGCGGCCAGGGCGTCCTGGTCGATCCGGCCGTGCGTGACGAGCACGGCCAGGATGGAGCAGGCCATTTCCGTGTCGTCGGTCCACTGCCACGGGGTGGGCGGCAGCTCGCGGCGCTTGAGGGCGGGATAGTGGGCGGGGACGAAGAACTGGGATCCGAGGGCATCGCCCACGGACAGTCCGCGCAGGCTCGCCAGAGCCCGCGCACAGCGGTCTGCGTCACGGTGGTCGGGGGTCATCGGTGTGCACTTTAACCGGTGGCGCCATAAGGCTCGGGTTCACACCAGCGCTCGAAGGGCCGGTCGAGGGTGTAGCGGCCGTCCGGACCGAGCAGCAGGGTGCGCCATTCGGCGTTGCCCGGGTTGGACAGCGACTCGAATTCGGCGACGGTCCAGTGGAACCAGCGCATGCAGAACAACCGCATGGTGAGACCGTGCGTGACGATCAGGACGTTGGGCGGGTGGTTCGGGTCCTCGAAGCTGCGCCACAGGCTCTCCAGGAACGCCCCGACCCGGTCGTAGACGTCCGCACCGGACTCGCCCTGGGCGAAACGGTAGAAGAAGTGGCCGTACGCATCCCGGTACGCCTTCTGCAGCCGTACGTCATCGCGGTCCTGCCAGTTGCCCCAGTCCTGCTCGCGCAGCCGCGGCTCCTCGCGCACCCGGACCTTGCCCGGGTCGAGGGCGAGCTCGCGGAAGGTCTGGTGGGTGCGGCGGTAGGGCGAGACGTAGGCGGAGATCCGCTCGTCGCCGAACATCTCGCGGAGCGGGCCACCGGCCTCCTCCGCCTGCCGCCGCCCCGTCTTGGTGAGGGAGAGGGCGTGGTCCGGCTCCCGCTCGTAGATGGAGTCGTCGATGTTCCCCTCCGACTCCCCATGACGGAGGAGCACGATGCGTCGGGGGCGAGCCATGCGGCCAGCCTAAAACGCCTGCCCTGTACATGCCGCACGCGGCCCGTCGCTGCGCTGTCCGGGCGGGTTCGGCGCCCGGCTTACCGAGGGCATGACCACGCCGACGGTGACGAGGGCCGCCGGCGCCGGTGGTGGCGAGGGCTGCCGGCGCGGTGGTGGACCCGGCGGTGGTGAACGCCTGCGGCGGTGTCCGGCCTCGACGGGCCGGTCCGGCTCGTCCCGTCGATTGGCGGGCGTCGTGGACGCCCGCCAAGGCTCGTGCGTACGTTCATGCGCACCGATGGGAAACGTGGCCGCGCGGGAACGGACGGCGACGCTCTCCGTTCGGCCCCGCACCGATCGCGGCGGTGACCTCGGCAGGCAATCGGCTCAGGCAGCGACCAGGGCCGGGCGGCCGTTGCGTATCTCGTACGGGCGGCCGCCGAAGCGTCGGCGCAGCAGGCGGTCGTGAGTGACCATGACCAGGGCGCCGGGCCAGGCCGCCAGTGCCGCTTCGAGTTCCTCGACCAGCCCGAGGGCGAGGTGGTTGGTGGGTTCGTCGAGCAGCAGCAGGTCGGCCGGGCGGGCCAGCAGCCGGGCCAGTGCGAGGCGGCGCCGCTGACCGGCCGAGAGCGCCCCGACGGGCACCTGGAGATCACGTTCGCGGAAGAGCCCGAACGACAGCAGCAGCTCAGCCAGCTCTTCCGGATGGCCGGACAGGCCCCGGCGGAAGGCCTCCAGCAGCGGCTCGACCGGGCGGGAGACCGGTATCTCCTGGGCAAGGAAGCCGATCCTTCCCCGGCGCAGCACCGTGCCGCTGTCCGGAGCCGTGAGACCGGCCAGGATCCTGAGCAGGGTGGTCTTGCCGGCGCCGTTGGGGCCGTGGATGAGCAGCCGCTCCCCGGCCGTGACGCTGAGGGAGTCCACGGCGAGCCGGTCCCCGACCCGTATGCCGTCGAGCTGGACGAGGGTGCCCTCGGTCCCGCCGAGGCCCGGTGCCGCCCGGAAGCGGAGCGGTTCCGGGGGCTTGGGTACCGGGTGGTCCCCGAGTCTGCGCAGCCGCTCCTGGGCGTTGCGCACCCTGCTGGACACCGATGCCTGGACCCGGCCCTTGGCCCGGTCGTACGCCATCTTGTTGCCGTCCTTGATGGCCCGGCCCGGAGCGACGCCGTGCGCGGTGCCGGCTGCGAAGTCGGTGAGGCGGGCGACCTCTCCGCACCACTCGGCGTACTCCTGCTCCCAGCGCCGGCGGGCGGTCGCCTTGGCCGCCACGAAGGTGCCGTAGCCGTCGCCGTAGCGGACGAGCGCCCGACGGTCGGCGTCCACCTCGACGATCACGGTGGCGATCCGCTGGAGGAAGAGCCGGTCGTGCGAGACGGCGAGGACCGTGCCCCGGTGGGCGAGCAGGGCGCCCTCCAGCCAGTCGAGCGCGGCGGCGTCGAGGTGGTTGGTCGGTTCGTCGAGGAGCATCACCTCGGGGGCCGCGGCGATGAGGCAGGCGAGGCCCAGGCGGGCCTGCTCACCGCCGGAGAGACTGCCCAGCAGTCGGTCGTGGCCCAGTCCTTCCAGCCCGAGGGCGTGCAGGGCCGCCTCGACGCGGGCGTCGGCCTCATAGCCGCCGCGCAGCTCGAACAGCGTGAGCAGATCGCCGTACTCGTCGAGCCGGGCGACCGTGGCGTCGCCGAGTCCGCTCTCCAGTGTGCGGAGCCGGCGCTCGAGGTCCCTGAGATCGGCCAGTGCCGCGTCTATCGCGTCCTGGACGGTGCGGTCCGGCGGGAGGTCGGGGGTCTGTCCGAGATATCCGATGCCACCGTCGGCGGTCAGCACGACTTGGCCCTCGTCCGGCTGCTCGACGCCCGCGATCAGGCGCAGCAGCGTCGACTTCCCGGCGCCGTTCTCCCCCACGATCCCGACGCGTTCGCCGGGCTGCACCGACAGTGAGACGCCGTCGAGCAGCAGGCGCTCGCCACGGGATGCGGTGATGTCGTGCAATGAGATCTGAGTGGGCATGCAACCTCCCCCGTCAAACGCAACTCTCGTTGCATTACGCTCATGATGACACAGCACACCCGCTAACGCAACTGGAGTTGCAATTGACTGGAGAACCCGCGCGCGACAAGGCCGGCAGCGCCGAGCACTCCGCCCCTGGCACCCGCCGCCCCGGCGGCCGGACCGCCCGCACCCGCGCCGCGGTCCGCGACGCCGTGCTGGCCGGCCTCACCGAGTACGGCTACCCCGGCCTGACGGTCGAATATGTCGCCGAGCACTCCGGCGTCCACAAGACCACGCTGTACCGCCGCTGGAAGGACGTCGAGGGCCTGGTCGCGGACGCCCTCGACCTGGCGGGCGAGGACAGCTGGGCGCCGCCGGACACCGGGTCGCTGGAAGGCGATCTGCGGGCGCTCGCGCAGGAGGTCGTCACCTCCTTCACCGATCCCGCGGTGGCCGCTTCGGGCTCCGCGATGATCGCCGCCGCCTTCCAGTCGGAACGGGCCGCGGAGGCACTGCGCGCCTACTACGCCGAGCGGTTCACGCGCTGCGAGGCGATCGTGGAACGCGCGGTCGCACGCGAGGAGTTGGCCGCCCCGTTGGACGCCGGCGCGCTCGTCCGGTCCGTCTCGGCGCCGCTTTTCTTCCGCCTGTTCATCACCCGGGAGCCGATCGACCGCACACTCGCCGACCAGGCCGTGGCGGCCGCGCTGGCCGCGGCACGGGCGGGGGTGTTCGCCGGTGGCGACACCGTGGGAGCGGCTCCGGATGCGGCCGCCTCCTGACGCCGGGGGCTGGGCGGACCGGGCCGGCCGGTCACACCGTCCAGGACGGTTCGAGTTGCACCACGTCCCCGGCGATGGCCCGGACGTCCGCGGCTATCTGGGCCCGCAGCGCCAGGCGTTCCACCCGTTCGGGCCGGTATTTCCCGCGTTCCGCCGCCGACTGCCACATCGAGAGGACCAGGAACTCCTCCCCCGGCGCCCGCCCCAGCATCCCCCGGAGCATCCCCGGCGAGCCCGCCATCGCCGGGTTCCAGACCTTCTCCTGCATCAGCATGAAGTGGTCCACGCGATCCTGGCGCACCTGGCAGTGCGCCAGCCGCAGCACGTCCACGTCACCGAACGCCGGCCGGAAGCCCACCTTCACATCGAATTCGTGCTCGAAGAGGCGGACTTGGGCGTCCTTGTAGGTGCCGGTCTGGGCGGCCGCGAGCCGGTCGTGCGAGCGGGCCATGAAGGAGTCGTAGAACGCCCGGCTCTCCCAGAAGGCGACCAGATGCGCCACGTCCGGCCGGCCCCGGCTCCATCCGCCGCCCTGTCCACGAAACCCCGGTTCACCCAGCAGCCCCGCCCATTTCCGCTGCCCCCGCTCGAAACCTCGACGGTCCACTACGGTGAGGCGAATCCACTTGACCAGCACCGCGCCATCGTACGGCCCGGGAGCCGATACGGATCACTGTGCGTACCACCCCGAACTTCCTTACGGACGGGGATCGATGGGCGTCAGTACGCCCAGCCGTCGCTCCACCTCCTCGGCCGCCGCCAGACACAGGTCCTCCCGGTAGGAGCGGCCGATCAGCTGCACGCCATACGGGAGCCCCGCCACCACTCCGGTGGGCACGGCGACCGCGGGCACCCCCACGAAGCTGGTGGCCGTACACAGCCGCATGGCGTTCTGCACCCTCCGATAGCCCTCGTCGTCCCGTACCTCCTCCCCCGGCGCGAACGGCGGCTCGGTGAACACCGGGCCCAGGACCAGCGGATACTCGTCCAAGAACTGCGCCCAGTCCCGTTGGATGCCCATCCGCACGCTGGTCAGCCGCAGGTACTCGGTCAGCCCCACCGGAGCGACCTCCGCCATGCCCCGCTCGATGTAGCGGTGCCCGCCCTCGCCGAGCAGCGGCTTGACCACCGGCCAGGTGGTGGCGAACTCGGTGCGCGTCATACGGGCGTACGCCTCCAGGGCCTCGTCCAGCCGCGGCACATCGGCCACCTCGCTCACCTGGTACCCGGCGTCCCGGAGCGCGTCCGCGGCACTCTCCACCGCCTTGTGGACCGAAGGGTGCACACCGTGGCCACCCGGGTCGGCCACCATTGCCACCTTGGCGGGCCGCTCCAGCGGCTCGCCGTACAGGGGCACCGGTACCGCCCTCGGGTCGCGGGGATCGGCTCCGGCCAGCACCTCGTAGGCGAGCCGGAGATCGCCGACCGTACGGGCCAACGGCCCGTCGACCACGAGGAACTGGGCCGCAAGGGACGGATCGTCGGGCCCGATGCGGTGATCGGCGGCGAACCGCCCGTAGGTGGGCTTGAGTCCGGCCACACCACAGAAGGACGCCGGGATGCGCACCGACCCTCCGGAGTCGTTGCCGAGGCCGAGCGGAGCCATACCGCTCGCCACGGCCGCACCGTCGCCACCACTGGTGCCACCCGGGGTGACCGCCCCGCTCCAGGGGTTCGCGGTGTCCCCGAACAGCTCGCTCCGGGTGTGGACACCGGCCAGGATGAGCGTCGGCATGTTGCTGTGCCCGAGGGGGATGCCGCCCGCCGCGCGCAGCCTTGCCACCGGGGGCGCGTCGGAGCGCGCGACGAAGTCACGGAAGCGCTCCGCGCCGAAGGTCGTCGGTACGCCCTCGATGGCGGTGCTCTCCTTCACCGTGAACGGCACCCCGGTCAGCGGCCCCAGCTCCGCCCCCTCGGCGCGCTTGCGGTCGACCGCCGCCGCCTCGGTCCGGGCACTCTCGGCGAGCAGTTGAGTGACGGCGTTGACGGCCGGGTTGACCTCGGCGATCCGCGCCAGGTGCGCATCGACCAGCTCGACCGCCGACACCTCTCCGTCGCGCACCGCCGCCGCCTGGGCAGCGGCGGTCAGTTTCCACAACGCGCTGTGCATTTCTCCCCTTTCGGGCCCGGGACCGGACGTCGCACGTTCCGCCTCGGGTACCAGGCCGACCGTTTTCCGATGCACCTGCATCGCTTCGGCATCGTAACCTTGCCAGCGATACGCCCGCATCGAATAAACCGGAGCGCACGGGATGCCCAAGCAGGTGGACCACGAGGGCCGACGTCGGCAGATCGCCGAGGCGGTGTGCCAACTCGCCGACGAGAGCGGACTGGAGGGTGTGACGCTCCGCGATGTCGCGGCGCGCGCCAACGTGTCCATGGGAGCCGTCCAGCGCTGCTTCCGCACCAAGGAGGAGATGCTGGTCTTCGCGCTCGGCCACATCGGCGAGCGGGTCGGCGCCCGGGTGGCGGCACGGCTCACCGCCTCGCCCGCACAGTCGGCACGCACGGCGCTGGGCCACGCCGCAACCGAGGTCTCACTGCTCCGGGACGAGCACCGGGCCGAGGCCCGGGTCTGGCTCGCCTTCGTGGCGCAGGCCGCCGTCAGTCCCTCATTGGCCGAAATCCTGCGCAGCAACTACACAGGTCTTCAGACGGTGTTCACGCGACTGGTCTCGGAGGCATCCGACATCGAAGACCCGGAGCGGGCGGCACGTACCCTTCTCGCCCTCGCCGACGGCCTCACCGCCCACGTCCTGATCGGCCACCTCTCCCCCGCCGCCGCCCTGGACGTCCTCGATGGTCATCTGCACCATCTCTGGAACCAGAAGGCGTCCTGAGGCACAGGAGGAACACCTACCCCTGAGGCCCGAAGGGCATTTTCCGGCCAACAGCAACGGCATCAAGTCACTGCTGACCAGGGGAAGTTCCCCGGCACCCTCGGGCACGGAGCGTGGCACGATGGTCGCCAACGGGAAGTCCCGGGGCCCGTCCGCGCGACCACGTCGGCGGTACCGCACCCCCGGGGGACGAGGGAAGGGAAGCCCGGTGAGCACGCTCAACAAAGGGATCGAGAAGGTCGAAGTAGCGCTCAAATGGGATCCGAGCCCGATGGGCGCGCCGGACCATGACCTCGACATCGTCGCGGCGCCCTATCCGGCCGACGCCCCGCACGGTGACCCGGCCTACCTGGTGCACTTCGACAGCCGGTCGCCCGACGGAACCATCAACCTGAACCGCGACAGCCGGACGGGCCAGGGTTTCGGCTGGGACGAGATCATGACGCTCGAACTGGACCGGCTGTCCGAGACCTACGTACGGGTCGTCGTCGGCGTGGCCATCCAGCAGGGTGAAGACCGCATCACCTTCGGCGATGTCGCCAACGCGGCCGTACGCATCCGCGAGGGCTACACCGACCTGGCCTCACACGACTTCGCCGAGGTCGCGCAGTCGACCGCCACGACGGTCGCCGAGTTCATCCGGGACGAGACGGGCAACTGGCGCTTCAACTCCGCGCTCCGGGGCTTCGACACCGAACCGGCCGACTTCGCCCGGCTGATGGGGCACTGACCCAGACGGTCCCGCGGCACCCGCGAGGGCGGACCGCACCGCATGACTGCCCCCATGGAGCGCGCCGCTATCCGCCCTCCCTCTTGCGGCGGCGGTGCGCCGCGACCCGTGCCCGTGAGGCGCAGGCGGTCGAGCAGTAGCGGCGCGCGCTCCCGGGGCCGGTGCCCAGATAGAGCCTGGTGCACCCCGGAGCGGCGCATTCCCCCCAGGGCATCCGTCCGTACTCGGTGAGGATCTGCGCCAGGGCCAGGGCACTCGAGGCGGTGAACCACTCGGCCCAACTCGCGTCGTCCCCCCGGTCGATGTGCAGGTGCCAGGTGTGCCCGTCGTGCCGCGAGAGGTGCGGACGGGCACCGCATTCGGCCAGCAGCGCATTGATGGCGTGGGCGGCCCGGTCGACATCGGGATCGGCGAGGAGAGCGCCGAGCCGGTCCGCGGCCGCCCGCAGCCCCTCGGCGTCCTCTCTGGTGAACGCCTGCTCGGTGAGGTCCTCCGGGCGCTCCTCGTGGTGCGCGAGCAGCCCGGCCAGCGCCTCCCGGGAGATACCGGGATCCGCGCGTACCGCATTCACCAGATCCTTCATCCGGTCCGCGGGCCGGAACCCACGCGCCCCTGCCACCTCAGCCGTCACGGACTCCCTGCTTCCCGCGCTCATGACGCACACCGATGGTCCAGTTCACACCTTTCCAGCGTAACGGCTTGTGCCAATAAGCCGTTACCCCGCATCCTCTGGGGGCTGAGATCGGCTCACCGGAAACCTGGAGATGCGTATGCCGCGACAGCCCGCCCCGGGGGAACGCGCTGGATTACCGCTCTATCTGGCCACCGCCTTCTTCGCCCGCCTCGCCGATGAAGGGATGGCCGTGGCGGTCGTCCTGCTGGCGGTGCACCGGACCGGGAGCGCGGCGCAGGGCGCGTTCGTCCTCACCGCCTGGATGGCGCCGCATGTGATCGCTGCTCCCCTGGTGGGTGCCCTCGCTCCCCGGGTCCGTCACCTGCGGCTGTGCTACCTCGGTGCGCTGGGCGGTTTCGCCGCGGCCATCGCCGTACTGTCGCAGCTCCTCGGGCGGGCCCCGCTACCGGTGACGCTGGCCGTCGCCCTGGCCGGCGGCGCTTGCGGGCCGGTCGTCTCCGGAGGTCTGTCCAGCCTGCTCGCCGTTCTGCTGCCGGCGGGCGCACGGCGCGACCGGGCCTACGCCCTGGACGCGACGGTCTACAACGCCGCCTCGGTGGCCGGGCCCGCCGTGGTCAGCGCGGTGGCCGCACTGGCCGCGCCGGGCACGGCCATGCTGTTCCTCGGGGTCGCGGCGGCCCTCGGGGCGGCACTGGCCGGCGGACTGCCGTACCGGCGCGCGGAACCGCCGGAGTCCGGCACCGCACCGGCCACCACCCTACGCACGGACCTCGTGGCCGGGCTCGCGGCCGTATGGCGCACCCGTGAGCTGCGCGCCATCACGGCGGCGACCTGTCTGGCCTTCGGCGGCCTCGGAGGCCTCACCACCACTACGGTGCTGCTCGCCGCCCACCGGGGACACCCGGGGGCAGGTGGCGCCCTGATGACCGCGTTCGCCGTCGGGGCGCTCATCGGCTCTCTGGTGGTGACCCGCCGGCCGCCGCTCCTCCCGGATCACCGCCTCGCCACCGTCGCGCTGTGCGGGACCGGCCTGGCGCTGGCCGCCGCCGCGCTGGTCCCGTCCCCGGTGGCCGGCCTGGCCCTCTTCGCCCTCGCGGGCGTGTGCGACGGCCCGTTGCTGACCGCCACGCTGCGCATCCGCGCCGCGCACGCGCCACCGCGGACCCGGGCGCAGGTCTTCACCCTGGGGGCGGGACTGAAGTTCACCGCGGCAGCCGTGGGCGCGACGCTCGTCGGCGCGGCGGCCGCGCTGCCGCCGGCGCTCCTCCTGGCCGTCATCGCCGGTGTCCAGCTGGCCGCCGCGGCCCTGAACTCCCTGCTCCGCCCCCGGACGGGCGGCCGCAACGGCGTCCCGGACACGCCGGAGGGGACCGGCGCCCGACCGGTCCCCTCCGTACGTCCTTGAGCCCTGTGGACCCGCTGAGCGGGCCGTACGGGCCGCGCCGAAGACCTCTCCGGCCGCGGCCCGTCACCGGCTCAGCTGCAGCCGCTGGTCGACCCGCAGCCCTCGCACAGGTAGCAGCTTCCGGCGCGCTGCATCTTCGTGCCGCAGGAGAAGCACAGCGGGGCGTCGGCGTTGATGCCCAGCTGCATCTCGACCAGTTCGGCGTTGGTGTGCGCCTGCTTGGGGGCCGGGGCGGCGGCCTCCTCGACGATCTTCACCGCCGGGGTGGACTCCTTCGGCGGGTCGATCTGGCGCGGCGCCGACTGGGCCAGGCCCTCGACGTCGACCTCGTCGTCGGACGGCTCGTACGAACCGGTCTCCAGGTGGCGCGTGCGCTCCTCGACGGAGTGGATGCCGAGCGCCGAGCGGGTCTCGAACGGCAGGAAGTCCAGCGCCAGGCGGCGGAAGATGTAGTCGACGATCGACTGCGCCATCCGCACGTCCGGGTCGTCGGTCATACCGGCCGGCTCGAAGCGCATGTTGGTGAACTTCGAGACGTAGGTCTCCAACGGGACGCCGTACTGGAGGCCGACGGACACCGCGATGGAGAAGGCGTCCATCATGCCCGCGAGGGTCGAGCCCTGCTTGGACATCTTCAGGAAGACCTCGCCAAGACCGTCGTCCGGGTAGGAGTTGGCGGTCATGTAGCCCTCGGCACCGCCGACCGTGAAGGAGGTGGTGATCCCCGGACGGCCCTTGGGGAGGCGCCTGCGGACCGGGCGGTACTCGACGATCTTCTCGGCGACCGGCTCGGCCACCGCCTTCTTCTCCTCCTCCTTCTTCTTGGCGGAGAGCGGCTGGCCGACCTTGCAGTTGTCGCGGTAGATCGCCAGCGCCTTCAGGCCGAGCTTCCAGCCCTGGAAGTAGACGTCCTCGATCTCCTCGACGGTGGCCGACTCCGGGACGTTGACCGTCTTGGAGATCGCGCCGGAGAGGAACGGCTGGGCGGCGGCCATCATGCGGACGTGACCCATCGGGGAGATGGAGCGCTCGCCCATGGCGCAGTCGAAGACCTCGTAGTGCTCCGGCTTGAGGCCCGGGGCGTTGACGACATTGCCGTGGTCGGCGATGTGCGCGACGATCGCCTCGACCTGCTCGGGCTGGTAGCCGAGCCGCTTGAGCGCCTTGGGGACCGTGTTGTTCACGATCTGCATGGAGCCGCCGCCGACCAGCTTCTTGAACTTGACCAGCGCCAGGTCCGGCTCGACACCCGTGGTGTCGCAGTCCATCATCAGGCCGATCGTGCCGGTCGGGGCCAGCACCGACGCCTGGGCGTTGCGGAAGCCGTTCTTCTCGCCGAGGCGCAGCACGTCCTGCCAGGCCTCGGTGGCCGCGGCCCAGACCGGGGTGTCCAGGTCGTCCATGCGCACCGCGGTGGCATTGGCGTCCGAGTGCTGCTTCATGACGCGCTTGTGGGCGTCGGCGTTCCGGGCGTAGCCGTCGTACGGGCCGACGACCGCGGCCAGTTCGGCGGAGCGGCGGTAGGAGGTGCCGGTCATCAGGGAGGTGATGGCACCGGCCAGCGCGCGGCCGCCGTCGGAGTCGTAGGCGTGACCGGTGGCCATCAGCAGGGCGCCCAGGTTGGCGTAGCCGATGCCCAGCTGGCGGTAGGCGCGGGTGGTCTCACCGATCTTCTGGGTGGGGAAGTCGGCGAAGCAGATGGAGATGTCCATCGCGGTGATGACCAGCTCGACGACCTTGGCGAAGCGCTCGGCGTCGAAGGACTGGTTGCCCAGGTCGTCGTCGCGCAGGAACTTCAGGAGGTTGAGCGAGGCGAGGTTGCACGAGGAGTTGTCCAGGTGCATGTACTCGCTGCACGGGTTGGAGGCGGTGATCCGGCCCGTCTCCGGCGAGGTGTGCCAGTGGTTGATGGTGTCGTCGTACTGGATGCCGGGGTCGGCGCACGCCCAGGCGGCCTCCGCCATCTTGCGGAACAGGCCCTTGGCGTCGACCTCCTCGATGACCTCACCGGTCAGGCGGCCGCGCAGGCCGAACTTCGAGCCGGACTCGACGGCCTTCATGAACTCGTCGTTCACGCGCACCGAGTTGTTGGCGTTCTGGTACTGGACGGACGTGATGTCGTCGCCGCCCAGGTCCATGTCGAAGCCCGCGTCGCGCAGCGCGCGGATCTTCTCCTCCTCCTTCACCTTGGTCTCGATGAAGGCCTCGACGTCCGGGTGGTCGACGTCGAGCACGACCATCTTGGCCGCGCGGCGGGTGGCGCCACCGGACTTGATCGTTCCGGCGGAGGCGTCGGCGCCGCGCATGAAGGAGACCGGGCCGGAGGCGTTGCCACCGGAGGAGAGCAGTTCCTTGGAGGAGCGGATGCGGGAGAGGTTCAGACCGGCACCGGAGCCGCCCTTGAAGATCATCCCCTCTTCCTTGTACCAGTCCAGGATCGACTCCATGGAGTCGTCCACGGACAGGATGAAGCAGGCGCTGACCTGCTGCGGCTGCTTGGTGCCGACGTTGAACCACACCGGGGAGTTGAAGCTGAAGACCTGGTGCAGCAGGGCGTACGCCAGCTCGTGCTCGAAGATCTCGGCGTCCGCCGGGGAGGCGAAGTAACCGTTCTCCTCGCCGCTCTTGCGGTAGGTCTTGACCACGCGGTCGATCAGCTGCTTGAGGCTCGACTCACGGCTCGGGGAGCCCACCGCGCCACGGAAGTACTTGCTCGTGACGATGTTGACCGCGTTCACCGACCAGAACTCGGGGAACTCGACGCCACGCTGCTCGAAATTGACCGAGCCGTCGCGCCAATTGGTCATGACGACGTCACGGCTCGCCCATTCCACCTCGTCGTACGGATGCACTCCGGGCGTGGTGTGAATGCGCTCGATACGCAGACCCTTGCTCGCCTTGCTGCCCTTGGCGCGGGAGCCTCGTGCCGGGCCGCTCGTCGTCTCTGTCATTCCGCCTCCCTGTATACGGGCAAACGCCCATATGTGCGCACGCATTCCGTGGCACGGTGTTTGTCTTTCTGCTACCGGGGCGCCCTGCTCTCGCCCCGATACAGGTCTGGATGCGCGCCGAGCTCAGTCGGCGGCGGTGGCGGGCGCGGGAACGGCCGCGTCGGCCTCCCCGTCACTCCCGCAGCCCGGGCCGGGCGGGCCCTGCTCGCGCTGCTCCCGCAGCTCGGCAATGGCCGCCTCGAAATCCTCGAGCGAATCGAAGGCCCGGTAAACGGACGCGAAGCGCAGGTACGCGACGAGGTCGAGTTCCTGCAGCGGGCCCAGTATGGCGAGCCCGACGTCATGGGTGGACAGCTCGGCGCTGCCGGTCGCGCGCACCGCTTCCTCGACCCGCTGGCCGAGCTTGGCGAGTGCGTCCTCGGTGACCGGGCGGCCCTGGCACGCCTTCCGCACCCCGGCGATGACCTTGTTGCGGCTGAAGGGCTCGGTGACCCCGCTCCGCTTGATCACCATCAGGGACGCCGTCTCGACGGTCGTGAAACGGCGGGAGCAGTCGGGGCACTGACGGCGCCGGCGGATCGCCGTCCCGTCGTCCGTCGTCCGGCTGTCGACCACCCGGCTGTCGGGGTGCCTGCAGAAGGGGCAGTGCATGGCTCGACCCTCCTCACCCTCGCTGTACGGACGTACGTACGCCAACGATCCCGGCGCACGACGAATAACCCCGGCCGGCCACCAGGGGCCCTCCGAAGCAGCCCCAAGCATAGGCGATCCCGGCGCCCCGAAGGACCAGGCACCACAACTTATGGGCGGCCGAACGCATCTAACCACTAGATATGGTGTCGGCCCGCTTACATTCGCCTACCGCGTGTCGCGAGGGGGGGGCGGGCCGGACGGCCGCCCACGAGAGTACGGGACGCCACCCGCCCGGGGGCGCGGCGGGGCGGGGATGACACAATCGGGCCGACCGCACGGCCCCTCCGTTGCGCGCGGAAATTCGTCGCTCGGCCATACACCCAGCCACTTGATCGGGTCAGCCAATCAGCGAATATTTCACTCGAACGTGTGTTTGGCGCAACCTTTCGAAAGCAACTACCGTTGGCTAACTAGGGAGAACATTTCGAGAGGGGCCGACGTGACCACCACCGCAGACAGCGCGACCATCACCGCACAAAGCCACTCCCAGAGCCGGTTCGAACACCCGCAAAAGGCACCGCGGCCGCCGATGGAAGACGCCACGTTGGACTCCGAAGAGCAGAAGCCCGCCCGATCGCTTCCCGGTCGGCCACCAGGAATCCGCGCGGACAGTTCGGGGCTCACGGACCGCCAGCGCAGGGTGATCGAGGTGATCCGGGATTCGGTGCAGCGGCGCGGCTATCCACCGTCCATGCGGGAGATCGGCCAGGCCGTCGGGCTGTCCAGCACCTCGTCCGTCGCCCACCAGCTCATGGCCCTCGAACGCAAGGGTTTCCTCCGCCGCGACCCGCACCGCCCGCGGGCGTACGAGGTCCGCGGCTCGGACCAGACCGCCACCAGCGCCGCGACGGAGACCGCCGGCAAGCCGGCCGCGTCCTACGTCCCGCTGGTCGGCCGGATCGCCGCCGGTGGCCCGATCCTCGCGGAGGAGTCGGTCGAGGACGTCTTCCCGCTCCCCCGCCAGCTGGTCGGCGACGGTGAACTGTTCGTCCTGAAGGTCGTCGGCGACTCCATGATCGAAGCCGCGATCTGCGACGGCGACTGGGTCACGGTCCGCCGCCAGCCGGTCGCCGAGAACGGTGACATCGTCGCCGCCATGCTGGACGGCGAGGCCACCGTGAAGCGCTTCAAGCGCGAGGACGGCCATGTGTGGCTGCTGCCGCACAACTCCGCGTACCAGCCGATCCCGGGTGACGAGGCGACCATCCTCGGCAAGGTGGTGGCCGTACTGCGGCGGGTCTGACCCACCCCTCACGACCGGGCTCCGGGACCACTGCGCCGGTCCCGGAGCCCTGCTGTGCGTATCGCGCCCTACCCGCCGGGCCAGGCGTGCGTGCCGGTACCCACAGCAGGGCTCTCCCTCTGCGCCGACCGCTGCCCCTGGCTCGTGCTACTGCTCCGGCTTCTCGTCCCCCGCCTTGGCGGCCGCGTCGATGGCCGCCAGGGAGCGGCGGACCTGGTTGCGGTCGGTGGTGTACCAGAACTCGGGCATCGAGGCGCGCAGGAACGAGCCGTAGCGGGCCCGTTCGACCCGTGGGTCCAGGACGGCCACGACTCCGCGGTCGCCCGTGGCGCGCACCAGGCGGCCGGCGCCCTGGGCCATCAGCAGTGCGGCATGGGTGGCCGCCACGGCCATGAAGCCGTTGCCGCCAGCCTCCTCGACGGCCTTCTGCCGGGCGCTCATCAGCGGATCGTCCGGACGCGGGAACGGCACCCGGTCCATCACCACCAGCTGGCAGTTCGGCCCCGGTACGTCGACGCCCTGCCAGAGGGAGAGCGTGCCGAACAAGCAGGTCCGGGCGTCGGCGGCGAAGTTCCGGATCAGCTCGCCGAGGGTCTCCTCGCCCTGGAGCAGGATCGGCACGTCCAGCCGGCCGCGCAGCTCCTCGGCGGCGGCCTGGGCGGCGCGCATGGACGAGAACAGGCCCAGGGTGCGCCCGCCGGCGGCCTCGATCAGCTCGGCGAGCTCGTCGAGCATGTCGCCGCGGCTGCCCTCCCGGCCCGGCTGGGCGAGGTGCTTGGCGACGTAGAGGATGCCCTGCTTCGAGTAGTCGAAGGGCGAGCCGACGTCGAGGCCCTTCCACGGGGGTGCGTCCTCGCGCTGGGTGCCCTCCGGGGAGAGCCCCAGGGAGGCGGCGACGCCGTTGAAGTCACCGCCCAGCTTGAGCGTGGCGGAGGTGAGGACGACCGAACGGTCCTCGAAGAGCTTCTCGCGCAGCAGCCCCGAGACGGACAGCGGCGCTACCCGCAGGGACGCGCCGAAGCGGTCGTGGCGTTCGTACCAGACCACGTCGTATTCGGAGCCGTTGGCGATGCGCTCGGCGACCGCGTGGACGTTCTCCAACGAGGCGAGCGCCTGTTTGCGGACGGCGTCCTCGTCCTGCACCGATTTGTCGCGGGTCGAGCCGAGCGCCGAGATGACCGTACGGGCCGCGTCGCGCAGCGCCATGAGGCAGTAGCCCAGGTCCTCGGGGATCTTCTCCAGGCGGCCCGGCAGGGCCAGCTCCATCAGGCGCTCGAAGGTCTCGGAAGCGGTCTGCAGCTGGTCGGCGGCCTTTTCGTTGACGAGCTTGGCGGCCCGGCGCACGGCGCGGTTGACCTGGCCGGGGGTGAGCTCGCCGGTGGCGACGCCGGTGACCCGGGAGACCAGCTCATGGGCCTCGTCGATGATCAGGACCTCGTGCTGCGGGAGGACCGGGGCGCCTTCGATCGCGTCGATGGCCAGCAGCGCGTGGTTGGTGACGACCACATCGGCCAGCTTGGCGCGCTCCCGGGCGGCCTCGGCGAAGCACTCCGCGCCGTACGCGCACTTCGAGGCGCCCAGGCACTCCCGGGAGGAGACCGAGACCTGGCCCCAGGCGCGGTCCGAGACGCCGGGGGTGAGGGCGTCGCGGTCGCCGGTCTCGGTCTCGTCCGCCCAGTCCCGCAGCCGCAGCAGGTCCTTGCCGAGCTTGCTGGTGGGGGTGGCCTGCTCGAAGACGTCGAAGAGGCCGTCCTCCTCTTCCTGCGGGACGCCCTCGTGGAGGCGGTGCAGGCACAGGTAGTTCGAGCGGCCCTTGAGCATGGCGAACTCGGGGCGGCGGCGCAGCAGCGGGTGCAGCGCGTCGACGGTCCGCGGAAGATCGCGCTCCACCAGCTGGCGCTGGAGCGCGAGGGTGGCCGTGGCGACGACCACTCTCTCGCCGTGGGCGAGCGCCGGCACCAGATAGCCGAGGGACTTTCCGGTGCCGGTGCCGGCCTGGACCAGCAGGTGGGCGCTGTCGTCCACGGCCTCGGCGACGGCCTCGGCCATCGCCACCTGGCCGGGGCGCTCGGTGCCGCCGACGGCGGTGACGGCGGCATGGAGCAGATCGGGGAGGGAGGGCTTCGTCATAGCGCTGCAAGCCTACGCGGGACCACTGACACCGTGCCGGGTCACGGATGGTGCAGGGGGTTGGGGACGGTGCCGTGCACCGCGGCGTGCGGGCGATCGCGGCGGTCCCGGTAGCCGTCCACATGCAGACGGTTGCGGTTCAGGCACAACCGCTCGATCCGCGGGGTGAGCAGGTCGAACGTCTCGTACCGCTCCTTCAGGCCGGGGAAGCGCTCGTGGTGGCGGAGGATCTCCGCCCGTACGAGTGACCAGAACTCCTCTTCGGGCACATCGAGTTGGTCGGCGCACAACGGGGCGAGGTAGCGGAAGACGCCGACGAACAGGCCGGAGTGGATGAACTGGGTGAGGAACGCGGGCGGTTCGGTGAGGAGGACGGTGCGCACGTCCTCCGGCATGGAGTCGTGCTCCGGCAGCGGATGGGCGCTGGTGTTGACGTCGTCGACGAAGTCCTTGACCGCGAGGCGGGTGGGGACGTCGTGCTCGTCGAAGATCACGATGGCGTTCTCGCCGTGCGGGGAGAAGACCGTGCCGTACTGGTAGAGGAAGTGCAGCAGCGGGGGGAGCAGCGCGGCGAAGAGGCGGGCCAGCCAGACGCGCGGGGCAAGTCCGGAGCGGTGCACCAGCTCGGCGGTCAGCGCGCGGCCCTGGGGGTCGGTCTGCAGCAGCGAGGCCAGCGTGCGGCCCCGTTCGCCGGGGTCGAGGCAGCCGTGCAGCGGCTCCCGCCAGATACAGCCGAGCAGCTCCTTGAACTGGTAAGGGACGCCGGGCAGCCGGTCGTAGAGGGGGTGCTCGACGGTGACCGAGGCGACCTCGCCGAGGAGGATCACCCGGGTCTCGTCGCGGAGGTAGGGGTCGGCGTCGCGCAGGCCGTGGACCCAGCGGGTGACCGCGGGCGCGGCGAGGGTGCGCTCGGTGGGCAGCCCGCGCCAGACCAGGGTGTTGAGGATGGACAGCGGCAGTTTGACCGTACGGGCCTCGGGCCGGCTGATGTTGAGGAAGGTGCGGATCGACTGCTGCGGCAGCCGGAGGTCGTTGTCAGTGGGCAGCGCGATGATGGATCTGTCCGCGAGTTGCGGGGCGAAGAGCGGGGCGATGGTCTCGTCCCACTGCCAGGGGTGTACGGGGAGGAAGAGGTAGTCGGCGGGGTCGCGGCCCTCGTCGGTGATGGCGCGGGCGAAGGTGTGACGGGTGGCGGGGGTGAGTTCCTCGCCGTAGAGACGGTCGGGGGTGGCCAGGGTGGGGATACCGCGGTAGTGGGCGATGCCGTGGTGCGCGGCGAGCCAGGGCAGGCGGCGGGCGGTGCGTGCTTCGGGGGCCCAGGTCGCCGCGTCGGTGGCCGAGAAGCCGAGCCGGCCCTTGTTGGCGACGAGCCAGGGGTGGCCGGTCTGGTGGCCTTCGAGGGCGGCGTAGTCCAGGTCGGCGAGGTCGGCGGCGCTCAGAGCGGTGGCGTCGAGCCGGGTGTCGGCGGCCAGGGTGGCGGTCAGCTCCCGGATGAGGTGGCCGGTGGTGTCGCCGGACAGGCCCAGGACGGTGTCGTGGGCGTGGGTGAGGAAGTGGAAGGGGTCGGCGTCGGGGGTGATCGAGGCGGGGTCGACGCGCCAGTGGCCGTAGGCGCCGCGGCGGGCCCGGAAGCGGTAGGTCGGTCCGTCGGAGACCGGCAGGCGGTAGCGGGGGACGCCGTCCGGGCCGGTGCCGTCGGGCTCGGGCGCGAGGACTTCCTCGTAGGCGAACTCCGCCAGGATCTTGGCGAAGAGCCGGCGGGCGGCGTGCTGCCAGGCGTGCTGCGAAGGCTGGGGCTCAGGAGGCAAGGCGGGACTCCTCGAAGCGGGACCGCCCCGGCTCGTACGGGGGACAACCGGAGCGGCGGGGTGGACGACGGACCGGAGCGGGGCCGTCGACGGACGGCCCCGGGGTCAGAGCAGGTGGCGGTGGGCGCGGTCGCGGACCATCAACGCGGCGCGTTTTCCGGGGAGTTCGAGCTCGTCGGCGTAGCGGAAGCCGGCCGTCAGGAAGGCCGCGACGGACGCGGTGTTGCGCAGGTCGGGCTCGGCGAGGACCCGGGTGCAGTCCGGGCGGCGGTCGAGCACGAGGTCGGCGGTGGCGCGCAGCAGGGCGCTGCCCAGGCCGCGGCCGCGGTCGTGGGCGCGGCCGAGGAGGAGGTGGATCCCGGTGTCGTGGGGGCGCGCCGGGTAGGAGCGCGCGAGCGGGTCGAGATCGGCGCGGTAGATCTCCCAGTAGCTCATCGGGACGCCGTCGAGCACGCCCAGGCAGGGCACGCTCCGGCCGTCCCCGTCGAGCTGGCTGCGCAGGTGGGCGGCGGTGGTCTCCGGCGGCCCGGCCAGCTCCCAGAAGGCCGAGACGGCCGGATCGTTCATCCAGGCGGTGATCCGCTCCAGGTCGCGGGCGGGCTGGACGGGGACGAGCTGGAACGGCCCGGCGGGTGTGCGGGCCGCTCCCCAGGCCGCCAGGTCGTCGAGGAGCCGGCCGGCGGGGGACGGCGGCCGGCCGGGGCCGCCGGTGCCCCGGGTGGTACGGGCTGCCGTGAGTGGGTGATGGGCGGCCTGGGCGGCGCTGGAGTCGATGCCGGAATCGGTGGATGGCACGGCGGCGCTCTCCTCTCGTGGCCGGATGCCGCGTGGCCTTGTGGGTCGCGGGGCGTCGGCGCCGGGGACGGGGGGCGGGGGTCTGGGGTCGGACGGATCGGCGTCCTAGGGAACGAGGGGGTTGGGCAGGGTGACGTAGACGGACTGGGTTTCGACGGGACCGACGAGTTCGTCCAGGCCGTGCAGCCGGGTCGCGAGATTGGCCTTGCAGCGCAGGGTGCGGGCGGCCAGCAGCTGCTCGGGGAGCGGGGAGCGGTGCCCTTCGGGGGCCGCGGCGGCGTCGGCGAGGAACCGGCGGAAGGCGGCGAGCAGGATCTCCTCGCGGACCAGGCGCTGGGAGCCGAAGGCCCCGATGAGGCCGAGGACGTTGTTGATGCCGAGGTAGTAGGCGAAGCGTTCGTCGACCACGTCGTCGTCGACGAAGGTGTCGCTCACGACGCCGATGCCAGGCAGCCGCCGTTCGAGACCGGCGCGGCGGGAGGTGCGGAAGTAGTAGCCCTGGTTGTCGCGGTAGCGGCCGCCGGCCGGCCAGCCGTCGGGGTCCAGCAGCACGAGGGTGTTCTGCTGGTGGGCCTCCAGGACGATCCCGGCCGTGCCGTCCAGCCACAGCAGGGGCCGGACGACCGCTTCGAGGTAGCGCAGGAACCACTCCGTGGCCACCGCGCCGGTGGGGCGTCCGGTGCGGGCGGCAAGGGTGCCGACGAGGTCTTCGAGGCGGGAGCGGACGCCCGCGTGGCCGGGCCAGGGGCGGGGCGAGGTGAGACCGGCGATGCAGACGGCGTCGTCGGTGCGGGTGAAGGGGTTGTGGCGGATGACGACGTCCAGGCCCTGGACGGGTTCCCCGTCGGGGCCGTCGACGGCGAGGTAGGCCGGGTCGCGGACGATGTCGAAGCAGGGGTGGGCGGTCTGCCACTGCTCGCCGAGTCCGGTGCGCAGCAGCCGGTGCACCTCGACACCACGGATCAGTTCCTTGCGGAGGTTCTCCCGGCGGGAGTTGGTGATGCGCAGCCCGAGGGAGAGCTTGAGCATGGCCTCCGCGTCGGGGCGGTGGACGGTGCGGACGGAGGAGGTGGGGTGCCAGAGCGGGCCGTGCGGGCCCAGGTCGTGCAGCAGTCCGGCGTCGCGGAGGGCGGTGAGGTCGGGGCGCCCGGCCAGCTCGCGGGCCTGCCAGGGGTGCAGCGGCAACGGCACGGTGTCGTCGGGGAGTTGGAGGCCATCACCGGCGAGGCGGGCGGTGAGGCGTTCCGCCGGGACGGGCTTGCCGCGTTCGGTCCAGGCGGAGTCGGCGGCGACGGCGGAGCGGTGCACGGCGATCCAGTGCAGCGGGAAGGCGCCGCGCAGTTCGGGCGAATAGGCCCGGGTCTCGGCGTCGCTGAGCCCTTCCCGGCTCTTGGGGGTGGGGTGCAGCGGATGGCCCAGGAGCAGGGACTGCTCGGCTTCGAGGAAGAGCGCGCCGTGGTCGTCGGCGGGCCGGGCGCGCCGGTCGGCGAGGAAGGTGGCCACGTTCCGGACGGAATCGGCGACCCTGCCGAGGAGTTCGGCGCCGTCGCCGTCCGGTGTCGGCTCGCCCTCCGGGACCGTCCGTTCCCCGCCGTCGGGTACGCGGTGCTCGCCGCCGTCGGAGGCCCGCCGGTCGCCGCCGTGCGCGGCCTCGCGGCGCAGCAGCGCGGCGAGGGTGACGGCGTCCAGCGGGGCGGCGCCGGCCGGGGCGCCTTCGAGGCCGGGCGCGCCCAGGCGGTGCCAGCCGGTGGGCGACCAGTAGCGGACGGGGATGTGGAGTGCGGTGGCGCTGGCCGGCAGCGGGAGGCGGAGCCGGCCGCCGGCCGGCCGGGGGCTGCCGTTCTCCCGCAGCCAGCAGCGCAGCAGGTGCTCGATGCCCGCGGCGTCCGCGGCGACCGCCGGGTCGGGGTGGTCGAGCGGGTCGTGCTCGCCGGGCGCGCGGTCGTAGGCGGCGGGCGCGGTGAGCGGGCCGGCGGCCCGGTCCGGGCCCTCGTGGGTCTGCTGGTGGCAGGCGTCCTCCGGGGCGCGCCGCTGCTGGCGGGGGACGGACTCGATCGTGCCCGCGCCGTGGTGCCGGTCGGGGAGGCGCTCGCCGGGCGGGGTGCCGTCGGAGCCGGGGCGTTCGTTCATGGGGTGGTGCCTCACAGTGTCGTGGGGGACGAGGCCGTCGGCCCGGGGTCGGTGCGGACCGCCGCCGTGATGGCGTCGGCGAGGCGGTCGAGGATCGCGTCCGCCTGTTCGTCGGTGATGGTCAGGGGTGGCAGCAGCCGGACGACGGCGGAGTGCCGGCCGCCCAGCTCGACGATCAGGCCGCGGTCCAGGCAGGCCTGCTGGACGGCGGCGGCGAGGTGCGGGGCGGCGGGGCGGGCGCCGCCGGGGTCGGGGTCGGCGCCCGCGTCGACGAGTTCGAGGCCGAGCATCAGTCCGCGGCCGCGGACGTCGCCGATGCAGTCGTGGGCGCCGGCCAGGGCGCGAAGCCGGTCGAGCATCCGGGCGCCGAGTGCCCCGGCGCGTTCGGCGAGGCCGTTGGCGCGGACGTGTGCGAGGGTGGCGCGGCCCGCGGCCATGGCGAGCTGGTTGCCGCGGAAGGTGCCGGCGTGCGCGCCGGGTTGCCAGGCGTCGAGTTCCTCGCGGTAGACGATCACGGCCAGCGGCAGGCTGCCGCCGATCGCCTTCGAGAGGACGAGCACGTCGGGGACGATGCCGCTGTGCTCGATCGCCCAGAAGGTGCCGGTGCGGCCGACGCCGGTCTGTACCTCGTCCACGATCAGCGGGACCTGCCGGGCCGCGGTGAGCTCCCGCATCCGCCGCAGCCAGCCGTCCGGGGCGGGGATCACCCCGCCTTCGCCCTGGACGGGTTCCAGGATCATCCCGGCCGGCCGGGGCACGCCGCTCTTGTGGTCGTCGAGGAGGTTCTGGGTCCAGCGGGCGGCGAGTTCGGCGCCGCGCTCACCGCCGGTGCCGAAGGGGCAGCGGTAGTCGTAGGGGTAGGGCAGTCGGGCCACGCTGGTGTGCCGGGCGCCCCCGGAGGCAGCGAGCGCCTCGGCGGTCATGCCGTGGTAGGCGCCGGAGAAGGCCATCAGGCCGTCCCGTCCGGTCGCGGTGCGGACGAGTTTGAAGGCCGCCTCGACGGCGTCCGTACCGGCCGGGCCGCAGAACTGGATCCGCCCCTTTTCGGCCAACTCCCTGGGCAGCGTGGCGAACAGCTCGGTGATGAAAGCGTCCTTGACGGGGGTGGCCAGGTCGAGGACGTGCAGCGGAGCGCCGGAGTCGAGGACCGTGCGGATCGCTTCGAGCACGACGGGGTGGTTGTGGCCGAGGGCAAGGGTGCCGGCGCCGGAGAGGCAGTCGAGGTAGCGCCGGCCGTCGGCGCCCTCGATGGTCAGCCCGCGGGCGCGCACCGGGACGATGGGCAGTGAGCGCGCGTACGTACGGGCTGCGGACTCACGCAGGGACTGTCGACGCAGGATCCCCTCGTGGGCCGGCGGCGCGGCCGCCGGCACGGTTTCGGTCAACGCCACGGCAGTTGTGTCCTCCTGCTTGGTGAGCTGCTGCATACCGAGCGGGCCGGCGGGCAGCCCGGCCGTCCCCCGTACGTACCAACGACGGCGGCGACGCCGGATCACGGCCCGGAACAAGATCCTTGACGGGCTGGAACCGGGGACCCGAGTACCGCCGTCCCCATCGTCACCGGCATAGTGGGGTCTTGCGCTCGGATCTTGAGGTTCATGACAACTTCCGAAACCGGCGCGACTCCGCTCAAGCCACACCGTTCGATTCATCAGGGGGATCCACACCCATGCGACCCATACGACGGCCCGTCCTGGCCGCCGCCGCCCTCACCGCCGTAGTGGCGCTCACCGCCACCGGCTGCGGGCCGGACAGCGACAACGCGGACGCCAAGCCCAGTCAGTCCGCGGCGGACACCACGGGTGGGGGTGCGATCAAGATCCCCAAGGACATCCAGGACAAGCTCAAGGAACACGGCATCGACCTGGACAAGTGGAAGAACGGCGAGTGGAAGAACTGGGACCGGGACAAGTGGCTCCGGGAGGCCGGGGAGTTCATCAACCCGATCATCAAGAACTTCTGGAACCCTGACAAGATCGAGAAGGTCAAGCCGCCCAAGGACCCCAGCAAGCCCGAGGACATCTCGGAGGACCAGGGCAAGACGGATCCTGAGCCGGCCGCCGTCCCCGCTCAGCCCGTCAAGACCCCGTACACCACCACCGCTCCCGGTGTGGGTCTGCTGCTGTTCAGCACGCCCGAGGGCGAGTCGCGCTGCTCCGCCACCGTCGTCAAGGACCCGGCGCACCCCGGTAAGTCCAACCTGGTGTGGACCGCGGCGCACTGTGTGCACGCCGGCAAGAACGGCGGCTGGTACCGCAACATGATGTTCGTGCCGAACTTCAACAAGACCGGTGGCAGCGCCGGCCAGTTGAAGAACAAGCCCTTCGAGGAGCGCGTCCCCTCGGGCAAGTGGTGGGCGGACGACATGGCGACGTCCAGCGAGTGGATCAAGGACGGCGGCGCCGTGCCGGGCGTGCCGATGGCCCCGTACGACTTCGCGCTGATGCATGTGAAGCCGGAGGAGAGCACCGGCGGCAAGTCGCTGGAGGAGATGGCCGGCGGCGCCTACCAGGTCGACTTCAACGCCCCGGCGATGGCCAAGATCCCCAGCCTGACCGCGCAGGGCTACCCGGCCGAGGCGCCGTTCGACGGTGCCGCGCAGCAGAGCTGCACCGACAAGCCGACCCGGCTGTCGATGGACGCCAACAAGCCGACCATGTACCGGATCGGCTGCACGATGACCGGTGGCTCCTCCGGTGGACCCTGGTTCATCAAGGGCGCCGACGGCAAGCCGGTGCTGGTCTCCAACATGTCGATGGGTCCGCGCCCGGCCCGCTGGTCGGCCGGCCCGCACCTGGGCCCCGAGGCCAAGGCCATCTTCGACAACATGAGCAAGAAGTGGGCGAGCAAGCAGTAGTCCGCTGAGGTGGGGCGGTGCCCGGCACCGTCCCACCGGACCGCCACCACGGCGAAGGCCCGCTCCGGGAGACCGGAGCGGGCCTTCTGCGTACCTGCGGGCCGTATGTGCGGGGCCTTACGCCGCCGGCACGAACGGGCGGAACTCGGCGGCCAGCGCTTCGTGGACCCGCGCCTTGAGGACCGTGCCCTCGGCGGTGTGCTCCTCGGAGAGCACCTCGCCCTCGGCGTGCGCCCGCGAGACCAGCGCGCCCTGGGTGTAGGGCACCAGGACCTCGATCTCGACCCGCGGCCGGGGCAGTTCCTCGTCGAGCAGGGTCAGCAGCTCAGCGATGCCCTGGCCGGTACGGGCCGAGACCGCGATCGCGTGCTTCTCCTGGCGCAGCAGCCGCTGGAGGACCAGCGGATCGGCCGCGTCGGCCTTGTTGACGACCACGATCTCGGGGACGTCCGTGGCGCCGACGTCCCGGATCACCTCGCGGACGGCGGCCAGCTGCTCCTCGGGCACCGGGTGCGAGCCGTCGACCACATGGAGGATCAGGTCGGAGTCGCCGACCTCCTCCATGGTGGAGCGGAACGCCTCGACGAGGTGGTGCGGCAGGTGCCGGACGAAGCCGACGGTGTCGGCGAGGGTGTAGAGCCGCCCGCTGGGCGTCTCGGCCCGCCGGACGGTCGGGTCCAGGGTGGCGAACAGGGCGTTCTCCACCAGCACGCCGGCGCCGGTGAGGCGGTTGAGCAGCGAGGACTTGCCGGCGTTGGTGTAGCCGGCGATGGCGACCGAGGGGACCTGGTGGCGCCGGCGTTCCTGGCGCTTGGTGTCCCGGCCGGTCTTCATCTCCGCGATCTCCCGGCGCAGCTTCGCCATCCGCTCGCGGATCCGCCGCCGGTCCGTTTCGATCTTGGTCTCACCGGGACCACGGGTGGCCATACCGCCGCCCGTGGAACCGGAGCCACCGCCACCCATCTGCCGGGACAGCGACTGGCCCCAGCCGCGCAGCCTGGGGAGCATGTACTGCATCTGGGCCAGCGAGACCTGCGCCTTGCCCTCCCGGGACTTGGCGTGCTGGGCGAAGATGTCGAGGATCAGGGCGGTCCGGTCGACCACCTTGACCTTGACGACGTCCTCGAGGTGAATCAGCTGGCCCGGGGAGAGCTCACCGTCACACACCACGGTGTCGGCCCCGGATTCGAGCACGATGTCGCGCAGCTCCAGCGCCTTGCCCGAGCCGATGTAGGTGGCCGGGTCGGGCTTGTCGCGGCGCTGGATGACGCCGTCGAGCACCAGCGCACCGGCGGTCTCGGCCAGCGCGGCGAGCTCCGCGAGGGAGTTCTCCGCGTCCTGCACCGTGCCGGACGTCCAGACACCGACGAGCACCACGCGCTCCAGTCGGAGCTGGCGGTACTCGACCTCGGTGATGTCTTCGAGCTCGGTGGAAAGGCCCGCCACACGGCGCAGCGCCGCGCGGTCCGACCGGTCGTACTGGTCGCCGTCGCGCTCCCCGTCGATCTCGTGGCTCCAGGCGACGTCCTCTTCCATCAGGGCGTCGGCCCGAAGGCTCTCCGGGAGGCGCTGCCGGTCCTGCGGAAGGGAAGAAGAGGAGGTCATTTGATCCTTTGCGTCGTTGGGAAGCCCTCATGGGACCGGATGCATGGCCCCACCGGGACTGTCGTAGGTGTCAACGTACGACACGCCCCGGAGATTCCCGGGCTGCCGGCGCCGACCTGATGATGGTCCCACGGCCCGGGAGGGCGGTCACGCGGGTTTTCCGGGGGGAGTGGGTTTTCCGGCGAGCTTCACCGGCTGTCCCGTCTTGCCGGGCTGTCCCGTCTTGCCGGGCTGTCCGCCCTTCGCGGGCCGGCCGGGCTGCGCCGGCTTGCCCAGTTCGCCGGCCGCACCGGGCCGCCACGCCGGGTGGCCGGGCATCGGCGGGGTGTGCGCGCCGTAGAGCCACTCCTGGAAGAAGCCGGTGAGGTCCTGCCCGGAGATCTTGGAGGCCAGCGCGGTGAAGTCGGCCGAGTCGGCCACGCCGTCCTTGTGGTGGGCCACCCATTCGCGTTCGAGCCGGTCGAAGGCCGCCGGGCCGATCTTCTGCCGCAGGGCGTAGAGGACCAGGGCGCCGCCGTCGTAGACGATGGGGCGGAAGATGCTGATCTTCTGGCCGGGGCTGGGGACCTTGGGCGCGGCCGGCGGCCCGCCCTCGGCCCGCCACCCGTCGGACTGCTCGTACGCCCGGTGCATCCGGGTCTCCAGGTTGGCCCGGCGGTCGTCCTTCTCCTGGGCGTAGAGCGCCTCGTACCACGTGGCGTGGGCCTCGTTGAGCCAGACGTCGGACCAGCGGCGCGGGCTGACGCTGTCGCCGAACCACTGGTGCGACAGCTCGTGCACCATCACGGACTCCACGTACCAGGCAGGCAGGTGCGCGGTCGTGAACAGGTCCTTCTCGAAGAGCGAGAGGGTCTGGGTCTCCAGCTCGAAGCCGGTGCGGGCGTTGGCGATCAGCACCCCGTACGCCTCGAAGGGGTAGGGGCCGACCTTGCGCTCCATCCAGGCGACCTGCTCCGGCGTCTTGGCCAGCCATTTGGCGAGCGCCGCGCGGTTCGCGGTCGGGACCACGTCGCGGATCGGCAGGTCGTGCGGTCCGTGTTTGAACAGCACGCTGGACTTCCCGATGGAGACCTGAGCGAGTTCGGTGGCCATCGGATGGGCGGTGCGGTAGGTCCAGGTACGGCGTGCCGCGCGGGTGCCGGCCGCCCCCAGGGGCAGGCCGTTGGCGACCGCGGTCAGCTGCTGGGGGGCGGTGATGCGGAAGGTGAAGAACGCCTTGTCGGAGGGGTGGTCGTTGCAGGGGAAGACGCGGTGGGCGGCGTCCGCCTGGTTGGCCATGGCCAGCCCGTCGGTGGTGCGGATCCAGCCGCCGTCGGTCTTGCCGCGGGGGTCGCTGGTGTGCTGGACGGAGATCTTGACCTGCTGTCCCCGGGAGATGTGGGCCGGGGGGACGACCACCAGGTCCTCGCCGTGCTGCTCGTACCGGGCCGGCAGGCCGCCGACCTTCACGGAGCGCACCGTGCCGCGGGCGAAGTCGAGGTTGAGCCGGTCGAGCTCGGTGGTGGCGTGCGCGGTGATCTCCGTGGTGGCGTTCATCGGCCGGTCGTTGTGGCCGGAGTAGTCCAGGGAGACGTCGTAGGACGTGACGTCGTAGCCGGTGTTGCCGAGCATGGGGAAGAGCCGGTCGCCCAGGCCCTGCGCCTCCAGGGGCTGCGGCTCGGCCACGCCGAGGGTGGCGACGGCGGCCAGCCCGAGTGCGGCGGCCCGGCGGCCGGAGCGCCGGAGCCGGCCGGTTCGGGCACCGCGCGGCGCGGGGACGGTGCGGTCGGGGTCGCGGGACGGTCGGCGTGAGCGAAGGGACATGAACTACGGCTACCAACGCGGCCGCCTCCGCGGTGGGCGAGCCGTCAAACGGCACCCGAACGGGCGGTGCCCCGTGCGTCTGTCCCGGAGGGCGTCCTCCGGACGGCCCGCAGCCGTCCGACGGGCCGTCACCATCCGTGGCCGGGCCGGACTCAGGGGCGCATCGCCGCGGCCTGCCGGACCCGTCCGGCCCGCAACACGTCGAAGACGCCGGGCACTTGCCGCATGGCGCGCATCAGGGAGGGCAGCCCGGCGGCGTTCGGCAGGTGCAGCGTGTACGTGTGACGCACGCGCTGTTCGTGCGGGGGTTCGACGGCGGCGGACACCACGGCGGCGCCCTGGGCGGCGATCGCCTCGGTGAGGTCGGCCAGGAGGTGCGGCCGGCTGAAGGCCTCGGCCATGAGGGTGACCCGGCAGCCGTGGGTGCCCTGGCCCGCGCCCCGCCAGCGCACCCCGACCGGCTGCCGTCCGGTGGCCGCCATACGGGCCACGACGGGGCACAGGGCGCGGTGCACGGTGACCGCGCCGCCCCGTACGGCGAAGCCGGTGACGGTGTCCGGCGGTACCGGTGTGCAGCAGCCGGCCAGCCGGACCGCGGCGCCGGGGAGGTCCGCGACCGCGAGCACCGAACCGGGCGTGGCGCGGGCCACCGCGGGGGTCTCGCCGTCCGGGGCGGGCCGGCCGGCGGGCGAGGGCCCCGAAGGGGGCTCGGCGGGCCCCTGCGGGCCGACGGCGGGCTCCTGGGACCCGGACAGCCAGCGGGCGATGGCGAGCCGCGCGGCGGGCGTGCGGGCGTGGTCGAGCCACTCCGGCGAGGGGCCGGCGGCGGAGTCCGGGGCCATCAGGAGCTGCAGGCTGTCACCGTCGTGCAGGACGGTCGCGAGGGTGGCGAGCCGGCCGTTGACGCGCGCGCCGATACAACAGTGCGCCCGCTCGCCGTGCCGTTCGTACGCCGCGTCCACACAACTGGCACCGGCGGGCAGGCCGATGGCCTCGCCGGCCGCCCCGTCCGTGGCGTCCGACCCGTCCGAGGGGGCGTCCGCGCAGAAGACCGTGATCTCGCGGTCCTGGGCGAGATCGTCGCGCAGCGAGGTCCAGAAGGTGTCCGGGTCGGGGGTGGTGCGCTGCCACTCCAGCAGACGGGAGAGCCACCCGGGGCGGGTCGGATCGGCCCGCTCGCCCTCGGGGGCGTCCGGCCCGTCCGTGGGTGCGTACGGATTGCCCAGCGCGATCACCCCGGCCTCGGCGACCCGGTGCATCTGGTGGGTGCGGATCAGGGTCTCGGCGATCTCCCCGGAGGGGCCGGTGACGGCGGTGTGCAGCGACTGGTAGAGGTTGAACTTCGGTGTCGCGATGAAGTCCTTGAACTCGGAGACCACCGGTGTGAAGCAGGTGTGCAGCTCGCCGAGGACGGCGTAGCAGTCGGCGTCCTCGGCCACCAGCACCAGCAGCCGCCCCAGGTCGGCGCCGGTCAGTTCGCGGCGGGCCAGCCGTACGCGGTGCACGGAGACCAAGTGCCGTGGCCGGACGAGGACTTCGGCGTCGATGCCGGCCTCGGCCAGGACCGTGCGCATCCGCTCCGCGATGTCGGCGAGCGGGTCGGGCCGGCCGGCGTACTCCAGGACGAGGGCCTGTGTGGTGGCGTACTCCTCGGGGTGCAGGATCGCGAAGACCAGGTCCTCCAGCTCGGCCTTCAGCGCCTGGACGCCGAGGCGTTCGGCCAGCGGGATCAGCACGTCGCGGGTCACCTTGGCGATCCGGGCCTGCTTCTCGGGCCGCATCACGCCGAGGGTGCGCATGTTGTGCAGCCGGTCGGCGAGCTTGATGGACATCACCCGGACGTCGTTGCCGGTCGCCACCAGCATCTTGCGGAAGGTCTCCGGCTCGGCGGCGGCGCCGTAGTCGACCTTCTCCAACTTGGTCACGCCGTCGACGAGATAGCCGACCTCGGTGCCGAAGCGCTCGCGAACCTGATCCAGCGTCAGATCGGTGTCCTCGACGGTGTCGTGGAGCAGTGAGGCGATCAACGTCGTGGTTTCGGCGCCGAGTTCGGCGAGGATGAGGGTCACGGCCAACGGGTGGGTGATGTACGGCTCACCGCTTTTGCGCAGCTGGCCGCGGTGCGAGGACTCGGCGAGCAGATAGGCCCGGGCGAGGGTGTCCAGGGCGGCGTCGGGGTGGTGGCGGCGGTGCACCTTGGCGACGTGCTCCAGGGCGTGCGGGAGGCCGTCGCGGGGGGCCGGGCCGAGCAGTGCGGCGCGGCCGATGCGGCGCAGCCCTCTGAGCTCCAGTCGGCGGCGGCCGCGCCCGCGGCCCGCTGCTCCAGGGTTACCAGGGTTCGTGGCCTCTGCGCTCATGGGCACCTCCGGCAGCGTCGACCGGCGGTGGGACGCGTCAGTTCCGGTGTCCCGGGCCGGTGCTTGATGCTATCGAGCCCATCACGCAGTGCTGTCCACCTCTCGCTCAGAGTGATACGGATCACCCGTTCGAGCGAATCTTTTGGCCTGAATCGTTTTTGCAGGGCGGCCGGGGAGCGTCCCCGCCCGGCCTCCCTGTCGTGGGCCGGTCAGGCGAGCGCGGCGGTCAGCCAGGCGGGGTCGAAGGTGCCCTCGGCGACGATCTCGGCCGGTCCGGTCATCTCGACCGTGCCGTCGGGCAGCTCGGTGATCTTCAGGCTGCCGCCGAGCACATCGACCGTGTACGTGACGGGGGTTCCGGTCGCCGTCGGGTCCAGACCGTCCCTCCGGGCGGCCGCGACGGCCACCGCGCAGGCGCCGGTGCCGCAGGACCGGGTCTCGCCCGAGCCGCGCTCGTGGACGCGCATCGCCACGTGCCCGGGGCCGCGGTCGACGACGAACTCGATGTTGACGCCATCGGGATAAACCGCCGCGGGGCTGAACGGCGGTACGGCCAGCAGGTCCCCGGCGTGGGCCAGGTCCTCGACGAACGCGACCGCGTGCGGATTGCCCATGTTGACGTTGCGGGCCGGCCAGCTGCGGCCGCCGAGCGTGACCACCACGCCGTCCTCGGGCAGCTCGGCGCGGCCCATGGAGACCGTGACGTCGCCGGTCTTGGCCAGATGGACGCGGCGCACGCCGGCGCGGGTGGCGATGGCGAGGTCGCCGGCCTCGACCAGGCCGGCGTGCAGCAGGTAGCGCGCGAAGACCCGGGTCCCGTTGCCGCACATCTCGGCGATCGAGCCGTCGCCGTTGCGGTAGTCCATGAACCACTCGGCCTCGTCGGCCTGATCGCGCGCCTCCGGATGCGCTGCGGAACGTACGACGCGCAGCACGCCGTCACCGCCGAGGCCGGCCCGCCGGTCGCAGATCCGGGCGACCGCGGCCGCGGGAAGGTCGAGCAGACCGTCCGGGTCGGGGACGATCACGAAGTCGTTCTCGGTGCCGTGCCCCTTGAGGAAGGGCACCCGCTGCGTACTGGTCACCCTTGCATCGTACGGGGCGGGGGTGACAGGGGTGGTGGGGGCGGGTGCTCTCCTGACCCGCCCACCCCCCGAAGGGGGGTGGGCGGCGGGGAAAAAGAGGAGCGCGTCGTTCCGCGCCCCGGGAGGGGAACGCGTCAGCGGGCCTGGGCGGGAGCGCGTCAGCGCGCCTCGGGCGGGCGGGAGCGCGTCAGCGCAGTCCAGACGGGCAGGAACGCTTCAGCGCAGTCGGGCCACGCGCCAGATGGCCAGGGCCGCGGGGACGGCCACCACCAGGGCGTACAGGAGGACCACCCGCCAGCTGGCGCGGCGACCGGAGCCGCGGGCGGGCAGGCCGGGCCAGGTGTGGCCGACGCGGCGGGCGGCCATCATGCCCCAGCCGGCCGCGCAGCAGCACAGCAGCAGGCCGAGCATCGCGATCACCGCGCCACCGTCGCCGCCGAATTCGAAGGCCAGCGGGAAGGCGAACATCAGCGAGCCGAGGGCCGCCAGCCCGACGATCGGTGCGAGCTGCCACAGCCGCAGCCGGCGCGGCGGACGCAGCTCGCGGAAGGACTCGCCACCCTCGCCGGTCCCGCCGGCGGCGTCCGGTCCGTCGGAGTCGTCCAGCGCACCGGAGTCGTCCAGCGCACCGGTGGCGCCCAGGACATCGGAGTGGCCCATGGGGTCGGAGGTCCCCAGAGGATCGGAGGTTCCCAGAGGACCGGACGGGGCGAGGGCATCGGACGAAGCGAGCGGGCCGCTGCCGATGCCGTCGGCGCCGGACGGACCGTCCTCGGCGAGGCCGTCGTGGGCCAGGTCGCCGTGCGACCGGCCGTCCTGGGAGAGACCGTGGTGCGAACGGCCGCCGTGGGCCGCGTCATCCCGGTCCGGGTCGTTCCGGTCCGGGTCGTTCCGGTCCGGGTCGTTCCGGTCCGGGTCGTTCCGGTCCGGGTCGTTCCGGGACGAGTCGTTCCCGAGCGGGGCGGTGGCGACGTCCGGGCCGTCCGCGGTCAGCGGTGCCGCGGCGGTGTCCGCAGCGGTATCCGTGTCGGTGTCCGTGTCAGCGCCGTTGTCCGGCTGCTGGGCTCGGTTGCGAGGGCCGGCCTCCATTGCCACGCGCCCTCCCCACTGCCGCATGCATGCCTCGATCGAAGGTCGATGATGACACGCCCTCAGGGGCCCTGATGACGGCCGGAGCGTCCCGATGCCATGACGTGATCAGGCTGTGACCGGTCGTTCGAGCAAGGCCAGCGCCTGCTCAGGGAGTTCCGCCCGGTGCTCGGCCGCACCGCTGAGCCAGTGGACGCGCGGGTCCCGGCGGAACCACGAGTCCTGACGGCGCGCGAAGCGCTTGGTGGCGCGCACCGTCTCGTCCCGCGCCTGTTGTTCCGTGCACTCGCCTGCCAGCTGCGCGAGCACCTGCTGGTAGCCGAGCGCCCGGGAGGCGGTGAGGCCCTCCCGGAGCCCTTCGGCCTCCAGGCGGCGCACCTCGTCGACGAGGCCCGCCTCCCACATGCGGTCGACCCGCCGGGCGATCCGTTCGTCGAGTTCGGGGCGCGCGACGTCGACCCCGATCTGCACGGTGTCGTAGACCGCCTCGTGACCGGGGAGGTTCGCGGTGAAGGGGCGGCCGGTGATCTCGATGACCTCCAGGGCACGCACGATGCGGCGGCCGTTCCCGGGCAGGATGGCGCGGCCGGCCTCCGGGTCGGCGGTGGCCAGCCGGGTGTGCAGGGCCCCGCTGCCCAGCTCGGCCAGTTCGGCCTCCAGGCGGGCGCGCACCTCCGGGTCGGTGCCGGGGAACTCCAGGGCGTCGATCGCACCGCGTACGTACAGGCCGGAGCCGCCGACGAGGACCGGGGTGCGGCCCTCGGCGAGCAGCCGGTCGATCTCGGCGCGGGCCAGCCGCTGGTACTCGGCGACGCTGGCGGCGCGGGTGACGTCCCAGACGTCCAGGAGGCGGTGCGGTACGCCCTGCTGCTCCTCGGGCGTGAGCTTGGCGGTCCCGATGTCCATGCCGCGGTAGAGCTGCATGGAGTCGGCGTTGATGACCTCGCCACGCAGGTGTCGGGCGAGCGCAACGCCCAGATCGGACTTTCCGGCCGCGGTGGGGCCGACGACGGCGATGACCCGCGGAGCGGGGACAGCGGTGTTCACCCCGTCAGTCTCCCAAACATCGGTGGCCCATCTCGAACGAGCGACGTGACGGGCCACCGATGAGGTCGTTGCCTGTTGCGAGGTCCCGAGAGAGCCGGTGCAGCACCGGCGCCCGTGGGCGGCGCATCGGTCCGCTCCGGGCGGCAGGGGATTTCGCCCACATGAAGAGCGTAGGAGCAGTTATGGGCGTGTTTTCGCGGTTTCGCCGCCGTAAGTCCGAAGCGTTGACGGAGGAGAGCGCCGCAACGTCGGTGACGGCCGAGGCGGAGGAGCCGGCGAAGTCGGCCGCTTCGGCGGAGGCCGAGGGCGCCGAGGAAGCCCGGGGGGCCGGAGAAGCCGGAGAGTCCGCGGAGTCCGCGGGCGCCGAGGAGGCCGCGGCCGGCGACGGGACCGCGGCGGACGCGGTGGCGGAAAGAGTGGCGGACGACGCGGCGGAAGCAGCGGCCCCGGAGGTGTCCGGTGACGAGACGCGTGACGGACAGTGTGCGGAGACCGCCGAGGCGACCGCCGAACGGGCCGCGGAGACGTCTGCCGAACCGGCCGCCGAGCAGGCCGCCGAAGGGGAGCCGCACGGCGCTGCGGAGCAGCCCGCCGAGAGCGCCGGGATTCCCCGGCAGCAGTCGGTGCGGGCCACGGCGGACAGCGAGTCCGGCGAGGCCGCGCGGAAGTGAGGCGCGGGTAATTCACGCGCGTCGGAAAGACGGGCGGCACACGACGGCCGCGGGGTGGCTCACCACCTCGCGGCCGTCGTGTCGTATCCACCAAGGAGCGGACGCCGCCGGACCGCCCCCTCAGGAGGGCCGGCGCGCCACCGGGCCGCCGGTGACCGGCCGGCCCGGCACAGCGGCGGCTACGACCAGGTGGCGACGAAGTACCCGACCCCGTACGGGGCCTCCTCGCGCAGCAGCCGGCCGCCCAGGCCCGCGCCCTCGGCGGCGCCCGCCAGGAGCTGCCAGCCGGCCCGTCCGGACGCCTGCAGGGCCGCGGCGAGCTGGGCGTCCAGGGCGCTCAGCGCGGCGATGTCGGCGGCACCCAGCGCGCGGGCCACGGCGGCGTCGAAGGGCTCGGCCCGGTCGTCGAGGTAGCCGGGCGCCTTGACCGTCCGGCAGGCGCTGCCATCGCCCATCACCAGCAGGGCCACCCGGGGCGCACGGGTGGCGATCTCCCGGCCGGCCGCCAGGGCCCGTTCGGCGGGCAGCGCCGGGTCCAGGCCCAGGCCCTCCAGGGGGGCGTCGGCCCAGTCCGCGCGGGACAGCAGCCAGGCGCCGACGGAGAGGGACGGCGGGAGCGGCCGCTCGGTGGCGGCCTCGGCGGCACCCAGTGTCACATCGAGCGGCACCCCGAAGCCGCGGAACGAGCCGGCGGCACCCTCGGGGTGCGGGCCGCGGGCGGCCTCGTCGGCGGGGCCCACGACGACCAGCCGGTCCGGGCGGGCGGCGGCGAGCAGGCCGATCGCGTCGAGGCAGGCGGTGCGCAGCGGTTCCAGCTCGGGCGCCGCGCCGGCGGCGACCTCCGGGACGAGCAACGGCGGGCAGGGGCAGATGGCGGCGGCTACGAGCATGACACGCAGCGTAACGCCCCCTGCCCGCCGTCCTTGCGGTCAGTCGCAGCCGCAGCCCGCGGTGGGCGCCGGGCTCGGGGCCGGGGCACCGATGGTGGGCAGGCCCAGCAGGACGCCCTTGGGCTTGTCGGCCGGGGCGGCGGTGCGCTTCTCCCAGGCGTCACCGGCGCGGGTACGGCGGACCGCCTTGGCCGGGCCCTCCGCGAGGAGGTGGTGCGGAGCGGCGTAGGTCACCTCGACGGTCACCACGTCGCCGGGGCGGACCGGCTCCTCGGGCCGGGTGAAGTGCACCAGGCGGTTGTCCGGCGCCCGGCCGGAGAGGCGGTGCGTCGCGTCGTCCTTGCGGCCCTCGCCCTCGGCGACCATGACGTCGAGGGTGCGGCCGACCTGCTTCTTGTTCTCCTCCCAGGAGATCTCCTCCTGGAGGGCGACCAGCCGCTCGTAGCGCTCCTGGACGACGGCCTTGGGGATCTGGCCGTCCATCTCGGCCGCGGGGGTGCCGGGGCGCTTGGAGTACTGGAACGTGAAGGCCTGGGCGAAGCGGGACTCGCGGACCGTGTGCAGGGTCTGCTCGAAGTCCTCGTCGGTCTCCCCCGGGAAGCCGACGATGATGTCCGTCGAGATCGCGGCGTCCGGCATGGCGGCACGCACCTTCTCGATGATGCCGAGGAACCGCTCCTGGCGGTACGAGCGGCGCATGGCCTTGAGGACCCGGTCGGAGCCGGACTGCAGCGGCATGTGCAGCTGCGGCATCACGTTGGGCGTCTCGGCCATGGCGGCGATCACGTCGTCGGTGAAGTCGCGCGGGTGCGGGGAGGTGAAGCGGACCCGCTCCAGGCCCTCGATGTTCCCGCAGGCGCGCAGCAGCTTGCTGAAGGCCTCGCGGTCGCCGATGTCGGAGCCGTAGGCGTTGACGTTCTGCCCGAGCAGGGTGATCTCGCTGACGCCCTCGGCGACCAGCGCCTCGACCTCGGCGAGGATGTCGCCGGGCCGGCGGTCCTTCTCCTTGCCGCGCAGCGCCGGGACGATACAGAAGGTGCAGGTGTTGTTGCAGCCGACGGAGATCGACACCCAGGCCGCGTACGCGCTCTCGCGGCGGGTCGGCAGCGTGGAGGGGAACGCCTCCAGCGCCTCGGCGATCTCGACCTGCGCCTCTTCCTGGACGCGGGCCCGCTCCAGCAGCACCGGCAGCTTGCCGATGTTGTGCGTACCGAAGACCACGTCGACCCAGGGGGCCTTCTTGACGATGGTGTCGCGGTCCTTCTGCGCGAGGCAGCCTCCCACGGCGATCTGCATTCCGGGGTGCGCCGCCTTCTTGGGGGCGAGCTGCCCGAGGTTGCCGTAGAGGCGGTTGTCGGCGTTCTCCCGCACCGCGCAGGTGTTGAAGACGACGACGTCGGCCTCCTCGCCCCCCTTGGGCGCACGGACGTACCCGGCCTCCTCCAGCAGGCCGGACAGCCGCTCGGAGTCGTGGACGTTCATCTGGCACCCGTAGGTGCGGATCTCATAGGTCTTCGGCACGCCCACGACGTGGCTGCGGTCGGTGCTGCTGGTCATTCCTCAAGGGTAAGGGCCCGCCGGAGAAGCCTTCTCCCCGCGGGCCGGAAGGGCCGTCCGCACCCGCTCCCCGGCCGGCGGGCGGGGTCTCATCGATCTCCCCGAAACTCTCCTCAACTCGCCTCGTCACTCGCCTCGTGACCCTCCTCGAAGATGTCGATCAGACGCAGCACCTCCGCGCCGAAGTGCCGCTCCAACGGGTCCGGCCGGTCCCGCAGGGCCGCGGCCGCTTCCCGTACGGCCCGGTCCGGCCGCTGCTGGGCCGCGGACGTCGTCGCCCACCACACCTCGTGGTCGACGTCCGGTTCGGCCAGGGCGCGGGACAGCAACTCCTCGAAGGCGGGCCGGACCCCGAACCGCGGCTCCAGCACGGTGAGGATCGCGGCGTGCCCGGTGCGGACCCGCAGCCCGCCCAGTGACAGCTCCTCGCAGGTCGTCCCGAACGCGCCCCGGACGGTCCTGCGCCGGACCGGCTCCGCCGGCCCACTCCTCCCGGCCCTCCCGGCCTTCCCGCTCCTGCGCCGCAATTCGGCCACGGCGCCGGTCCCGTGCCAGTACCGGGCCAGCGCCAGGGCATCGCGCCCCGCGCCGTCCTTGTGCCAGAGTTGCGCGCCGCGGCAGATGAGCGTTTCCGTGATCTCGTACGCCCCGTGGTCGACCGCCCGCAACAGGGCGGTGCGGCCGTCGGGGGCCACCCGGTCCAACCGCGCCGCCCCGCTCAGCAACTCCACCACCGGCAGGTCGAAGGCATCCACCGCCAGGCACAGCAGGGGCGTGCCGTGTCCGTCGACGGTGTCCGGGTCGCCCCCGGCGGCGAGCAGCGCGTCCAGCGCCGTCGCGTCCCCGTTCCGTACGGCCGCTACGAGTGCCTCGTCGCCCATGCTTCGTCCCCCGCTCCCCGCCCCGCGCGCCCACCGACGGCCCGCCGGTCAAGGATCATGGGCCCGGCGGAGCGTAGTGGACCACAGGGCCCCCTCCCCCTCCCGCCGGAGCCCCGCACCTGGCAGGATCCCGCGCATGGTCACCGCACTCCCCCGCCCGGGCCGCCGGGTGTATCAGGCAGGCGTCGCGGCGCTGGTCGTACTCGGGCTGGCGCTGTGGTGGCTGCTGTCCACGGGGAGCGCGCCCGCACCGGGCGGGCGGGTGACGATGGCGACGGGCGTGCCGACGGGGGTGTACGCGCGCTACGGGGAGCTGCTGCAGCAGGACGTGGCGCACGACATGCCGGACGTGCGGCTGCGGCTGACCCGCAGCGAGGGGTCGATCGACAATCTGCGGCAACTCGTGTCCGGGCGTGCGGAGTTCAGCATCGCGACGGCTGATGCGGTCGCCACCTACCAGTTCCGGGGCGAGCCCGGCGCGGACCGGCTGCGGGCCTGTGCGCGGCTGTACGACGACTACATGCAGCTGGTGGTGCCCAAGCGGTCGGCGGTGCGCTCGACCAAGGATCTGCGGCGGCTCCGGGTGGGCGTCGGGGCCGACGGCTCGGGTGTGCAGCTGATCACCCGGCGGCTGTTGGAGGCGGCCGGACTGGACTTCGACCGGGACATCACGCCGGTGCGGGTGGGCATCGACCGGATGCCGAAGCTGCTGGAGCAGGGGAAGCTGGACGCCTTCTTCTGGTCGGGCGGGCTGCCGACGACGGCGGTCCAGCGGCTCGCGGAGCGGTTCCCCGTACGGCTGGTGCAGCTCGGGGACCTCACCGAGGGGCTGCACCGGCAGGGCGAGCGCACCCGCTACTACCGGGCGGCGGTGATGCCCGCCGACGCCTATCCGCGGGCCCAGGACGGGCAGGCGGTGAAGACGATCGCCGTGGCGAACCTGCTGGTCACGACGGACCGGGAGGACGCGGCGCTGACCCAGGGCATCACCCGGACGGTGATCGACAGCCGGGACTGGATCGGGCGTCAGGTGCATGCCGCGCAGAAGGTGGACCTGCGGACGGCGGTGTTCACCGATCCGCTGCAGCTGCACGAGGGCGCCCGGCGCTATTACGTGTCCGTGAAGCCCTGAGGGCACCGGACCGCGCGGCCCAGCGGGGCCCCTGGCGCCCCAAGAAAGCGCCCTGGCCTGCGACGGACGATGCCGTCGCAGGCCAGGGCAGACGCGCGGGGCGTCAGGCGGGGATGATGTTCTCCGCCTGCGGGCCCTTCGGGCCCTGGGTCACGTCGAACGAGACCTTCTGGCCCTCCAGCAGCTCACGGAAGCCCTGAGCCTGGATGTTCGAGTAGTGGGCGAAGACGTCGGGGCCGCCGCCGTCCTGCTCGATGAAGCCGAAGCCCTTTTCCGAGTTGAACCACTTGACGGTGCCGGAAGCCATGTTTTTCTCCATTCATGGGGCAAACCGGGAACCACACCGTGCGGTTCCCTTCGCCGCGATCATCGCCCCACACCGGAAACGGCCCGGAAAACTCCGGAAAACAGGAACGCCCGGGGCTACCAGCCTCCGGGCGCACACAACGTTCATGGGTACCACAACTGCAACGTCCTTCGACGGTAGCACACGGCGCCGACGGGCCGGCCTGCTCAGGGCGCGCTGCGCGGCAGCGTGACGGTGACCTCCAGGCCGTGCGGCGGGTGCGGGGCATAGGCGATGGTTGCGCCGCCCGCGGCGAGCAGGGCGCGGGTGATCGACAGGCCGAGCCCGGAGCCGGAGACGTTCTGGTGGCGGCTGCTGCGCCAGAAGCGGTCACCGATCCGTGCCAGTTCGTCCTCGGCCAGCCCGGGGCCGCGGTCGGCCACGGTGATCCGCACCTGCGCACCGTCCGGCGCCACCCGTACGGTCACGGGTTGGCCGGCCGGGGTGAACTTGAGGGCGTTGTCGACGACCGCGTCCAGGGCGCTGGAGAGGGCGACCGGATCGGCCCAGCCGGTGACCGCGGGCTGGCCCTCGTAGGTCAGCCGGACGCCCTTGTCGTCGGCCATCGGGCGCCAGGAGTCGACGCGCTCGGCGGCCAGCGCGGCCACGTCGGTGAGCTGGAGGTCGGCGGCGGTGTGCTCGGCGAGCGCGAGGCCCAGCAGATCGTCCAGGACCCGGGCCAGCCGCTTGCCCTCGGTGCGCACCGAGGCGATCTCCTCGTTGCCTTCGGGGAGTTCGAGGGCCAGCAGCTCGATCCGCAGCAGCAGCGCGGCCAGCGGGTTGCGCAGCTGGTGGGAGGCGTCGGCGACGAAGGCGCGCTGCTGTTCCAGCACCTCCTCGACGTGGTCGGCCATCTCGTTGAAGGAGCGGGCCAGCCGGCGCAGTTCGGGTGGTCCGGCGGTGCCGGCGACCCGGGACTTCATCCGGCCGGTGGCGATGTCGTGACTGGCCGCGTCCAGGACCCGTACGGGCCGCAGCACCCAGCCGGTGAGCCGGAAGGCGGCGCCGACCGCGACGAGCATCGCCGCGCACTCGCCGGCCGCGATCAGCAGCCAGCCGTGCAGGATCCGGGCGCGCATCTGCCCGGTGGGTGAATCCGTCATGACCACCGCGACCACGTCGCCGTCGCGGACCACCGGCGAGGCGACCGGGATGCGGCCGTCCTCGTCCCACGGCCAGATCTGGTGCGGGTCGTGACTGCGGCGGCCGGCCAGTGCCTCGCTGAAGGCCCGGGCGCCCTCCCCGTCGCGGGGCACCGGCATGTCCCCGGGGGCGGCGGCCATCGGGGAGCGGTCGCGGTAGAAGACGCCGGCCCGGATCCCGTACAGGCCGTAGTAGCGCGCGAGCTCCGAGCGGAGGGTGGCGCGCCGCTCGTCCTCCTCGGGCGTCTTGTCCTTGGGGTCGGCAGCGGGGCGGGCGGTGACGAACTGGGCGAGCGAGGCGAACCGGGCGGCGTCGTCGATCCGGTCGACGACCACCTTCTGCTGCTCCACGCCGGCGGTGATGACGCCGAGCGGGAGGCCGAGCGCGAGCAGCACACCGGCCATCAGGACGATGAGGAGCGGAAGGAGTCGGGTGCGCACGTGCCCGCGGCGGCCTTCAGGGAGCCTGGGCGGCCGGGGCGGCCGGCACGACCAGGCGGTAGCCGACGCCGCGTACGGTCTCGATCAGGGCGGGCATGCGCAGTTTGGCGCGGAGTGAGGCGATGTGCACCTCCAGGGTCCGGCCGGTGCCCTCCCAACTCGTCCGCCACACCTCGCTGATGATCTGCTCCCGGCGGAAGACCACCCCGGGCCGCTGGGCGAGCAGTGCCAGCAGATCGAACTCCTTGCGGGTCAGCGGCACCGCGGCGCCGTCCACGGACACCTGGCGGGTGGAGAGTTCGACGGTGACCGCGCCGAGCCGCAGCGGCGCCTCGGGCGCGCCCTCCTCGGCCGGCTGCTCCGTGCCGCCGGCCGACGGCACCGCGTTGCGCCGGCTGACCGCGTGGATCCGGGCCAGCAGCTCACCGGTGTCGTACGGCTTGACCACGTAGTCGTCCGCGCCCAGGTTGAGGCCGTGTATCCGCGAGCGCACGTCGGAGCGCGCGGTGACCATGATGACCGGGGTGGCGCTGATCTTGCGGATCCGGCCGCACACCTCGAAGCCGTCCTGGTCGGGCAGCCCGAGGTCGAGCAGCACCACCGCGAACGGCTCGGCGGCATCGGGCAGCAGGGCCTTGAGCGCCTCCTCACCGCTGCGCGCGTGGACGACGGACAGGCCGTGCTTGGCGAGCACGGCGGCCAGCGCCGCGGCGACATGATCGTCGTCCTCGACCAGCAGCAGTCTCATCGGGCCTCCTTCCCGGGTGCGTACGGACAGGCCACAGGGCATCTACGGCGATGGCGGGTGCGCGCGTCAAGAGGAGGTCACCTCCCGGCCGCCATCCGTTACCCAGCCGGTACGCCGGTGGCACCGCGCCACGACGGAACCCGGCGCCGCGCCCCCTCCCCCACCACTTCACCGTGAGTGTCCCGCTGCGACCGGATCGTTATGCTCAAGTTCCCCTCAGATGTAATGACGCTGGTCGCGGGGCGTCACTAGGGTCCTCCCAACCGAGGAGGACGGAGCTGTACGCCGATGAGTGAAGTATCGGTGACCAAGAACGCCGAGGGTTCCCCGCCGGCGGGTGACCAGCTGGTCGTGCTGGACAACGTGAACAAGCACTTCGGCGCGCTGCACGTGCTCCAGGACATCGACCTGACGATCAACCGTGGCGAGGTCGTCGTCGTGATCGGGCCCTCGGGCTCCGGCAAGTCGACGCTCTGCCGCACCATCAACCGCCTGGAGACCATCGACTCCGGCAGCATCACCATTGACGGCAAGCCGCTGCCGCAGGAGGGCCGCGAACTGGCCCGGCTCCGCGCGGACGTGGGCATGGTCTTCCAGTCGTTCAACCTCTTCGCACACAAGACGGTGCTGGAGAACGTGATGCTGGGCCAGACCAAGGTCCGCAAAACGGACAAGGCGGCGGCCGAGCAGAAGGCCCGCGCCCTGCTCGACCGGGTCGGTGTCGGCACCCAGGCGGACAAGTACCCCGCACAGCTCTCCGGCGGGCAGCAGCAGCGGGTGGCGATCGCCCGTGCGCTGGCCATGGACCCGAAGGTGATGCTGTTCGACGAGCCGACCTCCGCGCTGGACCCGGAGATGATCAACGAGGTGCTGGACGTGATGCAGCAGCTCGCCCGGGACGGCATGACGATGGTCGTGGTCACCCATGAGATGGGCTTCGCGCGCTCCGCGGCGAACCGTGTGGTCTTCATGGCGGACGGCCGCATCATCGAAGAGGCCGAGCCGAACCAGTTCTTCAACAACCCGCGCAGCGACCGCGCCAAGGACTTCCTGTCGAAGATCCTCCACCACTGAGGCCGCAGTTGGGCCACCATTATTGCCAACACCTGCTGAACCAAAGGATGTTCACCATGAGGATGCTCAAGACGGCCGCGGCCGGTGCAGTGGTGCTCGCGCTGGCGGCCACGGCGACCGCCTGCGGCGGTGAGTCGGGAACGGCCGGCGACAAGCCGGCCGGCGGTGAGGTCTACAGCGGCACGTACAAGGTCGCCAAGGACGTCAAGGTCAACTCGGCGGTGCTGAAGAAGGCCCAGCAGAAGGGCCAGATCGTCATCGGCGTCAAGGCCGACCAGCCGTTCCTGGGCTACCAGGACCCCTCGTCGGGCAAGTACTCCGGCTTCGACATCGAGATCGCCAAGATGGTCGCGGCCGACCTGGGCTTCTCGGAGAAGCAGATCAAGTTCAGCACGGTCGACTCCAACGTCCGTGAGACCAAGATCTCCGGGCACGACGTCGACTACTACGTCGGCACCTACACGATCAACGACGAGCGCAAGAAGCAGGTCGGCTTCGCGGGCCCGTACTACACCGCGGGCGCGGACCTCCTGGTGCGCAAGGACGACAAGGCCATCACCGGCCCGGACACGCTCCGCGGCAAGACGGTCTGCTCGATCACCGGGTCCACCCCGCTCCAGGAGATCAAGAAGCCGAAGTACGGCGCCAAGACCATCGAGCTGGGCAAGTACTCGGACTGCGTCAAGAAGCTGATCGACGGCGACGTCGACGCGGTCACCACCGACGACGCGATCCTCAAGGGCTACGCGGCCCAGCGCCCGACGAAGCTCCGCGTGGTGAACAAGCCGTTCACCAAGGAGCCCTACGGCGTCGGCATGGACAAGAACGACAAGGCCCTGCGCGACGCCATCACCAAGGCGCTGGAGAACCACATCAGCAACGGCGACTACAAGAAGGCCTACCAGGGCACCCTCGGCAAGTCCGGGTCGGCCTACGTCGCCCCGCAGACGCCGCTGCCGCGGTACTGAGGCGCCGGACCGCTCCTCCTGACCGCGCCGCCCCGTACGCCCGCCGTGGCCGGGTGTGCGGGGCGCGCTGTCTTCACCCCGTCCTTCCCTTCCCCGCCGTCGACCCGATGACCGCTACCGCGGAGACCCCATGAACGTACTCCTCGATCATCTGCCCGAGTTCCGGGACGGGTTCCTCGGAACCCTGGCGATCACCGCGGCGAGCGCGGTGATCGCCCTGGTGCTCGGCGTCCTCATAGCCGGATTCCGGGTCTCTCCGATCCCGCCGCTGCGCGCGTTCGGAACGGCCTGGGTCACGCTGCTGCGCAACACCCCGCTGACGCTGCTCTTCCTGGTCGCGATGTTCGTCGTGCCCCAGGTGCTCTTCAAGGGACTGAGCCCCTTCGTGCTGGCCATGCTGGCCCTGGGCTTCTACACCTCCTCGTTCGTGTGCGAAGCGGTGCGCTCCGGCATCAACACCGTGCCGCTGGGGCAGGCGGAGGCCGCGCGCAGCCTCGGGATGACGTTCTCGCAGACCCTGCGCCTGATCGTCCTGCCGCAGGCCACCCGCACCGTGCTGCCGCCGCTGAGCAGCATCTTCATCGCACTCACGAAGAACTCCGCCATCGCGGGTGCGTTCAGCGTCACCGAGCTGTTCGGCTTCGCCAAGCTGCTCAGCGACCAGGGCTACGCGATCGCCTGGATCTTCCTGTGGGTCGCGCTCGCCTACCTCGTCATCACCTTCGCCATCAGCGGTGCCTTCCGGCTGCTGGAGCGCCGGATGGGGGTCGCCCGGTGAACGGACGCGACATGGGGGTCCCCCCGGCCGAGGTCCCCCAGCCACCGCTGGGAGGTGCCCCCATGGGGAGGAAGAGCACGATGTGGGTGCCACGCGCAGGCGGGGCGGAACGAAGTGAGGTAACGGCATGAGTGGGGCCAGCGTTCTCTACGACGTCCCCGGGCCGAAGGCGAAGGTGCGCAACCGCGTCTACACCGTCCTCGGTGGGCTCGTGGTACTCGCCCTGATCGGGTTCGTCGTGATGCGGCTCAACGCGACGGGCCAGTTCGAGCCCGAGCGGTGGGACATCTTCAACAACGCGGGGGTGCGCACCAACATCCGCAACGGCCTGCTGACGACCCTCGAGGTCTTCGCGGTCGCCGCGGTGCTCTCCCTGCTCCTCGGCATCCTGCTGGCGGTCGGGCGGCTGTCGGACCACAAGCCCGTGCGCTGGCTGGCGACCGGGTTCATCGAACTCTTCCGCGCCGTCCCGCTGCTGATCACCATCTACGTGATCTGGGTCCTGCTGCTCACCAACCGCGACGCGCTCGGCCTCTCCGGCGACCAGCCGCAGTTCTGGGCCCTGGTCATCGGACTGACGGTCTACAACGGCTCGGTCCAGGCCGAGGTGCTGCGGGCCGGCATCAACTCCGTGCCCAAGGGCCAGAGTGAGGCCGCCTACGCCCTGGGCATGAGCAAGACCCAGGTCATGACGACCGTACTGATCCCGCAGGCCGTCCGCGCGATGCTGCCGACGATCATCAGCCAGCTCGTGGTGACGCTGAAGGACACCTCCCTCGGCTACATCATCACGTTCGAGGAACTGCTCTACACCGCCCGCCTGATGAGCACCAACATCCTCGTCAACGGCGAGGACACCTACGTCCCGTTCATCATCGTCACCGGCTCCCTCTACGTCGCGATGTGCCTGGCGCTGTCCGCCCTCGCCAACTGGATCGAGCGGCGCGGCCGGCGGGCGAAGACCGGGATCGGCGTGGCGGCGGCCGGCGAGCCGGTGGCCGCCACCGACGCCCTGGAGACCGCGGCTCCGGCCGACGTCCCCGCGGACGCGAAGGACTGACGGTACGACGGCCCGCGCGGCCGGTACGGAACCGTCCGGAGGCGGTGGCAACGACGCCACCGCCTCCGTCACTTGACGCGAGCGGCCGCAGTGGGTTGCATACGCTGTGTGATCACGCACCGGGCTCCAACTGCCAGTCCCCGCATGTCCCGTACGTACCAGCGGTCCCGGGGAGCAGCGCCGTGGACCCGGTGATCGTCGCCGGGGGCGGCCCGGTCGGCCTCTCCCTCGCGCTCGCCCTCGCCCGGCTCGGCGTCCCCTCCATCGTCCTCGACGAGACCTCCGGCCAGGAGGACACCCGGCCCGCCCGCACCGCCGTCCTCCGCGAGGACACCGCGGCGTTCGTCGGCCGGCTCGGCTGCGCCGCCACCCTGGAGTCCGCCGGCACCCGCTGGACGGCCTGGCGGATCATGCGCCGCCGGCGCCTGGTGGAACGCGTCGCCTTCGCCCCGCACACCACCGACGACGCGGCCGGCCCCGCCGCCACCTCCCCGGTGCACCTCCCCCAGCACGCCCTCACCCGCGCACTGCGCGCCGCGCTGGAACGCGAGAAGCTCGCCGAGGTCGTCACCGGCAGCCGGCTGACCGACCTCGAACAGGACGAGCACGGCATCAGCGCCCACACCCGCGGCCCCAACGGGACGTGGTGGCGCGGGAGTTACCTCATCGGCTGCGACGGTCCCCGGTCGACCGTGCGCAAGCTGCTGGACATCCGCTTCCCCGGCCGGACGGCCGTCGAGCGGCATGCGGTGGCCGCACTGCGCTGCGAACTCCCCTGGCCCGGCGAGGCCCTGCTGCACCGCTCACCGCCCCGGCAGGGCGGCACACCGGGCAGTGAGGTCTCCGCCCGCCCGCTGGCCGACGGCGTCTGGCGGCTGGACTGGCTGCTGCCCCCGGGCCGCGAACTGGTCACCCCGGACGCCCTGGTCGCCCGGATCCGCGACTCGCTGGCCGGCTGGACCACCGAATACCCGGTCGAGGCCGGCGACGTCCTCCCGGGATCCGGCGTGGACGGGGGCGGCGCCCGTGGTTCCGGCCACGGCCGCCTCGTCCCTCCCTACGAACTCCTCGACACCGGCGTCCACACCGTCCACCACCGGCTGGCCCGCTGCTGGCGGCAGGGCCGAGCCTTCCTCGCCGGGGACGCCGCGCACCTGATGGGCGCGCTCGGCACCCAGGGGCTGGACGAGGGGCTGCGGGACGCCGAGAACCTCGCCTGGAAGCTGGGGCTGGCCTGGCACCACGGCGCCACCGAGACCCTGCTCGACAGCTACCAGGCCGAGCGGCGGGGCGCGGTCGCGGCCCGGCTGCGCGCCGCCGACCAGGCGCTGCCGCTGCTGCGGGACGGCCGCCCGGCCCGCTGGCGCACCGTCCTGCCCGGCGCCGCGCGCGGCCGCAGCACCCTGCTGACCGACGGCCACCTGGGCCGCGGCCCGCTGGGCGCCCCACCGGTGTACGCCCGCACGCCGCTGGCACCGCCCGCCGCGCACACCGCCGGACCGCTCGTCGAGACGCCGCCGGGAGCACCGGTGACGGACGTCCCGGTGACCGCACCGGACGGTTCGGTGGTCCGGCTGCGCACCCGCCTCGGGCGCGGGCTGCTGGTCGTACTGGTGGCGCCCGGCACCACCGTCTGGGACCGCCGGCACTGGCAGTCGGCGGGCCTCATGCCCCGGCTGAGCAGCGCCGCCGCGGCGCTCCCGATGCCCGCCGAGGTCCTGGTCACCGAGTCCTACCCGGGCGCCGCCGCCCACACCGTCCTCCTCGTACGCCCCGACGGCCACCTGGCCACCGCTCTCGCCCCCGGCATCCGCCCGCCCGAACTCCACGCCTGCGCGGAAGCGATCCGCGGCGGCACACCTGACGGCGACTCGGGCGTCGCGGGGGCTTATGGACGGCGGGTGGGGGATGCGGGGTCGGTGGGGTCTACAGGGTCGGTGGGGTCTGCAGGGTCGGTGGGGTCTGTGGGGTCTGTGGGTGTGCAGAGGGTGGGGGATGGTGAGGGGGTGCTTGGGGGTGCCGATGCGGGGGGCGGTACCGGGGGTGGTCCTGGGGGCGGTATCCGGGGCGGTACTGGGGCTCGGGAGGGTGGCGGCGCTGGGGGCGGGGGCCGGGAGGGTGCCGGGGCTGGGGAGGATGCCAGCGTTGGGGATGGCGCCTGGGACGGTGTCGGGGCTGGCGAGGGCGTCGGCATTGGAGATGGCGCCTGGGGCGGGGCCGGCGTTGGAGATGGCGCCTGGGACGGGGCCGGCGCTGGCGAGCGTGCTCGGGTCGCGGAGGAGTACTGGGGAACGGACGGAGGGGCAGGCGCAGACGGGAACTGGGGCGAGCCGGGTTCCGGCGCCAGTGCCGGAACCGACCCCGGAACCGACTCACGGACCACCCCGGGAACCGACTCCGGATGCGCCCCCGGAACCGACTCGGGAACCGCCCCTGGAACCGACCCGGGAACGAGCGCCGGAAAGGGCCCGGGAACGAACACCGGGGTGGACACCTGAGCGGGCGCCCGAGGGAGCCGCGGACTGAGTACCGACGCAGGGTCCCACCCCGACTTCCCGGTTCCCCCGCCAGCCAACCGAACCAGTCGGCCCAACCAGTGGACATCACCAATGGACCCGATCAGTCGACCCGTCCAATTGGCCTGTCCCGCTGGTCCATCCAGTTGGTCCGTCCAGCCGACTCGGTCATGTGGCTTGCGCAGTCGACTCGCGCAGTCAACTCGTCCAGTCGGCTCGTGCAGTTGCTTCATGCGGTTGACCCATTCCGAACCAGCGTGTTTCACTCCGAGAATGACTGACCACAGCTCGCGATTCTGGCGGAGGGTCCATCTGGACCTGGTCCGCTATGCGGGCTGCATGTGTCGTCCGTCCTGTTGATCCGCATTTTCTTCCCCGCGCGGCCGCCTGCCCCTGTCCGGCAGCCGCGCCTCTTCGCGATCACTCAGGACGGTTTCCGTGCCCGACGTACGTACCCCCGCGCGCCCGCACACCCCCGGCGATGACTCACCCGCCAACTACACCGCCGGCAAGGACAGCGGACCCAGCGCCTCCGCACTCCTCGACTTCGTCCGCCGTACCGCCGCGGACCCGGCACTCATCGCCTCACTGCCGCTCGACCCGGAAGGCCGGACGTGGATCCGGCTGGACGGGCCGGGCGGCAGCGAGGCCTGGCTGATCGGCTGGCCGCCCGGCACCGGCACCGGCTGGCACGACCACGGCGGCTCACACGGTGCGTTCGCCACGGCGACGGGCGAACTGACGGAGCAGTCGCTCGCCGCCCAACTGCCCACCGAGGGCTGGAAAACCCTGGAACTCGCCGACGGCGTCGACCGGGAACGCACACTCGGCGACGGCCGCGGCCGGGCCTTCGGCCCGCACCACGTCCACCAGGTCCTCAACACCTCACCGGACACCCACGCGGTCTCCGTGCACGCCTACTACCCACCGCTGCCGCTGATGCGCCGCTACAGCCGCACCGGCCAGGTACTCCGCCTGGAAGAGGTCGAGCGCCCGGAGGAGTGGACGTGAGCGCCGTCGACGCCCTTCTCGCCGACGCCCGCCGGCAATTGGGCCGACGGTTCGACCCGGAGGAGGCGGCCGCCGTCCAGCGGGCGGGCGGCCTGCTCGTCGACATCCGTTACGCGGAACTACGCGACCGCGACGGCACCATCCCCGGTGCCCTGATCGTGGAGCGCAACGAACTGGAGTGGCGCCTGGACCCCACCGGCGCGCACCGGGCGCCAGAAGCAACCCACCACGATCTGCCCGTCGTGGTGATCTGCAACGAGGGCTACGCCTCCAGCCTCGCCGCCCTCTCCCTCCGCCACCTCGGCCTCCACCGAGCCACCGACCTCATCGGCGGCTTCCAAGCCTGGCGCGCAGCCGGCCTGCCGGTCGAGGTGAGAACCCGAGATGAGGTGAAGGGTGAAAACCCGAGATCAGGTGGAGGGTGAAAACCCGAGATGAGGTGGAGGGTGAGGGCTGCACGAGCCGTGATGCGGGGCAGGTGAGGGCGGGACTTCGGTAGGGGGCGCTCCATGGGGGGTGCGGGATGCGGGCCTTCCTCTCCCCGGGGGCCCCGCCCCGCCCCCACCCACCCCGCTCCCCCTCCCCGCGTCCGCGCAGCCGTGACCGACGCGGGTCGCCGGCGGTGCCGGATCCCACGGCCATCCCTCAGCGCTGGTCACATCCGAGGCCCGCCCGTCCCCCAATCCCCACCTCACCTCAGGCAGGGTCACGACACTCAAGGCCACGACACTAAAAGCCACGACGCTCCAGGCCATGCCTCTCAAGGTCATGACATTCAAGGTCAGGCCAGGAGTAGGCCTCGCTCAGATCCGCTCCACACCGCTACACACCGGTCCGGCCCAGCCCGGCTCAATCCGCTCCGCCCCGGCCCCGCTCGCCCGGCTCGGCCCGCTCCGCTCCAGCCCGGCTCGGCCCGGCTCGACCGGCTCGGTCCGCTCCGCTCCGGCCCGGATCAGTCGTCCCGCAGATGCTCTTCCAGGAGGTCAGGGTCCTCACCCTCTTCCTCCAGTGCCTGTCTGACCACGCGGAGGGCCAGGCCCTCCGGGTAGCCCTTGCGGGCCAGCATGCCCGCCAGGCGACGCAGGCGCTTCTCGCGGTCCAGGCCCCTGGTCGTGCGCAACTTGCGGTCGACCAGTTCGCGGGCGGTGGACTCCTCCTGCTCGGAATCGAGGCGGCCGACCGCCTCATCGATCAGTGCGGAGTCCACGCCCTTCGTACGCAGCTCCCGGGCCAGGGCCCGCCGGGCCAGGCCGCGCCCGTGGTGGCGGGACTCCACCCAGGCGTCGGCGAAGGCCGCGTCGTTGATCAGTCCGACGTCCTCGAAGCGGGACAGCACGTCCTGCGCGGCCTCATCGGGGATGCCGCGCCGGCGCAAGGCATCCTCGAGCTGTTTACGGGTACGCGGACTCCCGGTGAGCAGGCGCAGGCAGATGGCCCGCGCCTGCTCCTCGGGCGTACGCGGTGGTCCCGCCTCGGCCCTCGACGAGGCGGGTTCGCCCTCGCCGGAGGCGAGAGCGGAACCACCGCCGTTCTCACGGCCGCGGCCGCCCCTGCGGCCGCTACGGGTCTCGGCGTCACCGGCAGCGCTGTGGATCCCGTCCGCGCTGTCCGGCCATTCCGTTCGCCGTGTCATGGCGGGCTAGCTCTTGGCCGCGGCGGCCTTGGAACCCTTGGCGCTCTTCGTCGCCGCGGCCGGAGCCGCCGGGGCCGCGTCGGTCGCCGCGCCCGCGGCGTCCGCGCCGGGCTCCGCCGCCGGGTCCTGCGGCTTGACGCCGATACCGAGCTTCTCCTTGATCTTCTTCTCGATCTCGTTGGCGAGATCAGGGTTGTCCTTGAGGAAGTTGCGGGCGTTCTCCTTGCCCTGTCCGAGCTGGTCGCCCTCGTACGTGTACCAGGCGCCGGACTTGCGGATGAAGCCGTGCTCCACGCCCATGTCGATCAGGCCGCCCTCGCGGCTGATGCCCTGGCCGTAGAGGATGTCGAACTCGGCCTGCTTGAAGGGGGGCGAGACCTTGTTCTTGACGACCTTGACGCGGGTGCGGTTGCCCACGGCTTCGGTGCCGTCCTTGAGGGTTTCGATGCGGCGGATGTCCAGTCGGACCGAGGCGTAGAACTTCAGGGCCCGGCCACCGGTCGTGGTCTCCGGCGAGCCGAACATCACGCCGATCTTCTCGCGGAGCTGGTTGATGAAGATCGCCGTGGTCTTGGACTGGTTGAGCGCGCTGGTGATCTTGCGCAGTGCCTGGCTCATCAGCCGGGCCTGAAGGCCGACATGGGAGTCGCCCATCTCGCCCTCGATCTCGGCCCGCGGCACCAGGGCGGCGACGGAGTCGATCACGATGAGGTCGAGCGCACCGGAGCGGACCAGCATGTCCACGATTTCCAGGGCCTGCTCGCCGTTGTCCGGCTGGGAGAGGATCAGGGCGTCGGTGTCCACGCCGAGCTTCTTGGCGTACTCCGGGTCGAGGGCGTGCTCGGCGTCGATGAACGCGACGGAGCCGCCGGCCCGCTGGGCGTTCGCGACCGCGTGGAGGGTCAGGGTCGTCTTACCGGAGGATTCCGGGCCGTAGACCTCGATGACGCGGCCTCGGGGGAGGCCGCCGACGCCCAGGGCGACGTCGAGGGCGGTGGATCCGGTGGGGATGACCTCGATGGGCTCCTTCGACCGCTCCCCCATGCGCATCACTGCGCCCTTGCCGAATTGCCGTTCAATCTGTGCGAGCGCGGCGTCCAGCGCCTTCTCGCGGTCAGTGCCTGCCATGGGTTCCACCCGATTTGCTTGAGTCGATCGCTTCACGTCCATGACGCTAACGCCTGCCACTGACAATGCGCCCGGACCCGGCTCCGGCCTGTGGATAACTTCGCGGAAACCCCGGAATCACGGGCCGGATCTCCCATGAGAATAGCTGTTCGATTTTTGTGTCAAGCGCCGCACCACGCCCTGTGCCCGCGGTCCGCGGGCTCAGCCCGCGTCGGGCGTGCCCTGCTGTGCGGCGGCGTCCCGTCCGGCCGAGTCCCTGTCCTGGCCCGCCGGCTCCTTCCCGTCGGGCCGTTCCTCGTTGCGCTCGGCGGCGTGCCGCACGCGGGCGAGGAGGTCGGCGGCGCGTCGGCGGCGGGCCTTGCCGTGGACCCGAAGGTCGTCGGGCACGGCGTAGCGCTTGACGTACGCGCCGAGGAACGCCTGCAGGGTGGCCGTGGCCGGGATGGAGATCAGTGCGCCCACCGCGCCCATGAGGGCCGTACCGGCGACGACCGATCCGAAGGCGACGGCGGGATGGATGTCCACCGTCTTGGCGGTGATCCGCGGCTGGAGGAGGTAGTTCTCGAACTGCTGGTAGATCACGACGAAGCCGAAGACCCACAGGGCGTGCCAGGGGTCGACGGTGAAGGCGATCAGGATCGGCAGCGCGCCCGCGAGGTACGTGCCGATGGTCGGGATGAACTGGGAGACCAGGCCCACCCACATGCCCAGCGCCGGGGCGTACGGCACGCCCATCAGCTCCAGCAGGACGTAGTGCGCAAGGCCGGAGATGAGGGCCATCAGGCCGCGCGAGTAGAGGTACCCGCCGGTCTTGGCGACGGCGATCTCCCAGGCGCGCAGCACCTCCTCCTGGCGGCGGGGCGGGAGGACGGAGCACAGCGCGCGGCGCAGCCGGGGGCCGTCGGCGGCGAAGTAGAACGAGAACAGGGCGACGGTCAGGAGGTTGAACAGGCTGCCCAGCACGGTCGCGGAGACGGCGAGGACGTTGTTGGCGCTGTCCTGGACGTACTTCTGCAGCCAGTCGGACCGGAGCAGGTTGTTCTGCACCTCGACCCGGGAGAGGTGGGTGTGCAGGGTGCTGTTGATCCAGCTGATGACGGAGTCGAGGTACTGCGGGAATTCCTCGACCATGGTGGCTATCTGGCCGGCGAGCATCGAGCCCAGCAGTGCGAAGAAGCCGGCCGCGGCGACGAGGATGCTGAGGAAGACCAGGCCGGTGGCCAGGCCGCGCCGCATACCGCGGGCCGCCATCCAGGAGACGGCCGGTTCGACGGCGAGCGCCAGGAAGAACGCGATCAGCACGTTCAGCAGCAGCGAGATGAGCTGGTGGAATCCCCAGGTGGCGAGCTGGAAGCAGGCCACGAGGGCGAGCGCGAGCACCATGGCGCGCGGCAGCCAGCGCGGCATCCGGGCGTCGGACCGGGCGTCCGGCCGGTCCTCGGGGCGGGGGACGTCGTTGCTGGTGATCTCTTCAGACACAGGCACGAAGCCAAGTGTCGCGCACCGCGCCGACTGCTCCGGCCGTGTTCGGGTGCAGCCGCTTCAGCGCTTCTCGGGCGGCACGTCCATGACGGCGCAGACCACCCGCCACACCTCTTTGGCGCTCCACCCGGCGTTCAGCGCCTCGTGGACGGTCCGGCCGCCGAGATCGGACATCACGTAGTCGCGCGCGAAGGAGTCGGCGTACGTCGCGCCGAAATGATCCGCCATCCGCTGCCAGAAGACCGTCAACCGCATGCCTCCAGTATCCCGCCCTGGGCTGGCAGGGATGCCCGAGCCGGTGCCGCCGGAGGATTTCGCCCCTACGGTCGGGCCATGGCCGAAAACGTAAGACCTCCTTCGACTCCCCTGGCGCGTGCGGAGCGATTCATCTGGCTGACCGCCCGGGTGCTCGAACAGCGGCTCTTCGAGTACGACTTCCTCGGCGGCGGTGCGGACCCGGTGGAGACCGCGCTCGCCGCGTACCGCAACGACGACGACGGCTTCGGCCACGCCCTGGAGCCCGATCTGCGCGGACCCGTGAGCCAGCCGCTGCACACCGCGCACGCCTTGAAGGTCCTGGATCTGATCGGACGCTGTGACGGCCGTCAGGTGGAGCGGATCTGCCGCTATCTGACGAAGATCTCGACTTCCGAGGGAGCGCTGCCCGCGCTGCACCCCTCTCAGCGTGGTTACCCGGCCGCCCCGTGGATCCCGGTGGTCGACGATCCGCCGAGCGCGCTCCTGGCGACCGGCCCGGTGGTGGGCACGCTGCACCGCAACGAGGTGTGGCACGCCTGGCTCTTCCGGGCCACGGACTACTGCTGGGCGACGGTGGAGTCGCTGAAGGGCACCCATCCGTACGAGGTGGAGGCGGCGCTGGCGTTCCTGGACGGTGCGCCGGACCGGCCGCGGGCCGCCGCGGCGGCCGAGCGGCTGGGGCGGCTGGTCAGGGAGGAGGGTCTGGTGCTGCTGGATCCGGGGCGGGCGGCCGATGTCCCCGTGGCACCGGGGTACGCCCCCGGGGAGCACCACTTCGCGTACGACTATGCGCCGTCACCCGGTTCCCTGGCCCGCGGCTGGTTCTCCGACGAGGAGATGGACCGGGCCCTGGACCACCTCCTGGCGCTCCAGGAGGAGGACGGCGGCTGGCCGGTGAACTGGCGGATCTGGGCGCCGGGGACGGCGCTGGAGAGCCGCCCGATGGTGACGCTGAAGGCGCTGCGGACCTTGCGGGCGTACGGCCGGCAGCTGGACTGAGCGACCGGTCCGGGCCGGTCGTCCCGCCGGGCCCGGACCTCTTGGGTGAGCATGCGGGTGGCCCCTCCCCCGGGGGCCGCCCGCTGCTGCGTGCGCCCGCTGCCCGGGGGAGGACGCGTCCGCCGGCCCGGGGCGTCAGCCGCCCAGCGCCCGTACGCCTGCCGTGACGGCCACGGCGACGCCGACGACCAGCAGGAACGGCGCGCGCAGGGCGAGCGCGACGGCCGCGGCGGCCACGCCTGCGGCCTTGGCGTCGAGCATCAGGTGGTGGCCGTCGCTGAAGGTCTGCTGTGCGGTGAGCGCGGCCAGCAGGGCCACCGGGAGCAGCGCGGCCAGCCGCTTGACGAGCGGGCGTTCCAGGACGCCGGCGGGCGCCGACAGGCCGAGGTACTTGACCAGGTAGCAGCCGACGGCGGTGGCGGCGATGGCGATCCAGACGTTCATGCCCGCTTCTCCTCGGTGGCGGGGCGGCCCTGCGCGCCGCCCGGGTGTGTCGTGTCGTCGCCGGCGCCCTTCGTCCGTGCGCGGCGGCCCTGTACGACGAGGACGGCGGGGGTGGCGAGCGCCGAGAGCAGGACCGGTACCCCGGTGGGCAGCAGCGGCAGCGTGGTCATGACCAGGACGACGGCGAGGCCGGCCGCCACCCGCTCGACGGTGCTCCGCAGCATCGGTGCGAGCAGTGCCAGGAAGACCGCGGGGCTGGCCGCGTCCAGGCCCCAGGCGTCGGTGTCGCCGAGTGCCTCGGCCCCGAGGGCGCCGATGAAGGTGGTGAGGTTCCACAGGGCGTAGAGGCTCAGGCCGGTGACGGTGAAGCCGAGCCGGGCGCTGCGGCGGTCCGGCTGGGCCAGGGTGACGGCGGTGGTTTCGTCGATGACCCAGTGGGCGGCGAAGGGGCGGACCGCCGCCCGGTGGCCGAGGACGGCGGAGAGCCGCAGTCCGTAGAAGGCGTTGCGCACGCCGAGGAAGAAGGCCCCGGCCGCGGCGGTGAGCGGGTTGCCGCCCGCGGCGAGCGCGCCGACCAGGGCGAACTGTGAGGCGCCGGTGAACACGAGCAGGCTCAGTGCGCAGGTCTGGAACAGGGTGAGGCCGGCGCCGGCCGAGGTCACGCCGAAGGCGAACCCGGAGAGGCCGACAGCGATGCCGACGCCGAGGGCGTCCCGGATGACGGCGGAGTCGGGTTTGGCGGGCCGTGCCGGTTCCGGCGGCGCGGCCTCTCCGGTGGTGCGTATGTCTGTCTGTTCTGCCACGTCCGGGACCTTAGGCGGGGGCGCTCCTGGTGGTCTTGTACGTTCTTGCGCCTCCTGCCGGGTGCGGGCCGCTCAGAGGGCGCGTTCTTTGCGGTACGCGCCGGGCGGTACCCCGACGATCCGGGTGAAGTGGCGGTTCAGGTGCGGCTGGTCGGTGAAGCCGACCGCGACGGCGGTGTCGGCGGGCGGGTGCCCGGCCTCCAGGAGGGCGCGGGCCCGGCGAACCCGGGCGTCGGTGAGCCAGGCGTGCGGGGGCATCCCGTAGGCGGCCTTGAAGGCCCGCAGCAGGGCGAACGGGCTGGTGCCGAGGTCGTGTGCCAGCTGTTCCAGGGAGGGCGGGTCGGCCATCCGGTCCTCCAGTACGGCACGGGCGCGGACCGCGTTGCGCGCGCCCGCGCTGCGCGGGGTGCGTGCCGGCAGGGGGCCTCCGTAGCTGCGCAGCAGCCGGGCGACGGTGAGGCGCAGCAGGCTGTCGGCGGCGAGCGCGTTGCCCGCCTCGGCGGCCCGGTGGACGTCGGTGATCATGCGGGCGAGCCGGGGGTCCTCGGCGACGGTTTCGGTGAAGCCGGCGGTGCCGCGCAGGGCGGTGGTCTCGTCGGCTATCTCGGCGACGATGCCGGACGACGGGTAGAGGGTGGCGTAGGTCCAGCCCTCGGGGGCGCCGGCCCGCGCGGTGTGGGCGACCTCGGGGTTGATCATGATGATGCCGCCGTGGCCGGCCCGGACGGTGCCCTTCTGGAGGCCGACCTCCTCGATGCCGGAGGTGACCGCGCAGACGACGTAGCCGTCGTGGGCGTGGCGGGGGAAGGAGTGCCGTACGTAGCGGGCGCGCAGCAGGTCGAGACCGGGCAGGCCGGGGTAGCGCCAGTGCCGGGCCCACTCCCCGCGCGCCCGCGGCGTGGCGTCGGCGCCGGGTGCGCCGTCCGCGGCCGCGCCGTCGCCGCTGACCGTGATCATGTCTCTATTCTGCGTCCGGACCGCACGGCCGTGACCTGGGGGTCCGAGGCGCGGACGACGGGCGGGGCGGTCCGCCGGCGGCCGGTGGGGCCGCGTTGTCAGTGGTCCGGTGCACGATGGGGAACATGACCAAGGCAGCGCTCGACTCGTTCTCGCCGGCGACCCGCGAATGGTTCGCCGGGGCGTTCCGCGCGCCCACCGCCGCGCAGGAGGGCGCCTGGCAGGCGATCGGCGCGGGCTCGGACGTCCTGGTGGTCGCGCCGACGGGTTCCGGCAAGACGCTCGCCGCGTTCCTGGCGTCGCTGGACGCGCTGGCGTCCACACCGCCGCCCGCGGAGCCCAGGAAGCGCTGCCGGGTGCTGTACGTGTCACCGCTGAAGGCGCTGGCCGTCGACGTGGAGCGCAATCTGCGCAGCCCGCTGACGGGCATCCGGCAGGAGTCCGTCCGGCTGGGCCTGCCGGAGCCGGACATCCGGGTCGGGATCCGTTCCGGCGACACGCCCCCGGCGGAGCGCCGGGCGATCGCCAACCGCCCGCCGGACATCCTCATCACGACGCCCGAGTCGCTGTTCCTGATGCTGACGTCCTCGGCGCGGGAGGCGCTGGCGGGCGTCGAGACGGTGATCGTGGACGAGGTGCACGCGGTCGCCGGCACGAAGCGCGGGGCGCATCTGGCGCTGTCCCTGGAGCGGCTGGACGAGTTGCTGGACCGCCCGGCGCGCCGGATCGGGCTGTCGGCGACGGTGCGCCCGGTGGAGGAGGTGGCCCGCTATCTGTCGCCGCGGCGCCGGGTGGAGATCGTCCAGCCGCCGTCGGGGAAGCGCTTCGAGTTGTCGGTGGTCGTCCCGGTGGAGGACATGGGCGAGCTGGGCAGCGCCCCGGTCCGGGAGGGCGAGACCGGTGAGAAGCCGTCCATCTGGCCCCAGGTCGAGGAGCGGATCGCCGATCTGGTGCAGGCGCACCGCTCCACGATCGTCTTCGCCAACTCGCGCCGCCTGGCGGAGCGGCTGTGCAACCGCCTCAACGAGATCGCCTACGAGCGGACGACCGGGACGGCGCTGCCCGAGCACCACTCCCCCGCGGAGCTGATGGCGGAGGCCGGTGCCGCGAAGGGCGCGCCGCCGCTGCTGGCGCGGGCGCACCACGGCTCGGTGTCCAAGGAGCAGCGCGCCCAGGTGGAGGAGGACCTGAAGGCGGGCCGGCTGCCGGCCGTGGTCGCCACGTCCAGTCTGGAGCTGGGCATCGACATGGGCGCGGTCGACCTGGTGGTGCAGGTGGAGTCGCCGCCGTCGGTCGCGTCCGGTCTGCAGCGGGTGGGCCGGGCCGGCCATCAGGTCGGGGCGGTCTCGACGGGCATCGTGTTCCCGAAGTACCGCGGCGATCTGGTGCAGGCGGCCGTGGTGACGGAGCGGATGCGGACCGGCGCCATCGAGGCGCTGCGGGTGCCCGCCAATCCGCTGGACGTGCTCGCCCAGCAGGTCGTGGCGATGGCGGCGATGGACACCTGGGACGTGGCGGAGCTGCTGGCCGTCGTCCGGCGGGCGGCGCCGTTCGCCGCGCTGCCGGAGTCGGCGTTCCGGTCCGTGCTGGACATGCTCGCCGGCCGCTATCCCTCGGACGCGTTCGCCGAGCTGCGGCCGCGCCTGGTGTGGGACCGGGTCGCCCAGACGGTCACCGGGCGGCCCGGGGCCCAGCGGCTGGCCGTGACGTCGGGCGGCACGATCCCGGACCGCGGCCTGTTCGGGGTGTTCCTGGCCGGCGGCGACTCCGGCAAGGGCGGCGGCGGGCGCCGGGTGGGCGAGCTCGACGAGGAGATGGTCTACGAATCCCGGGTCGGCGACGTCTTCACGCTCGGTACGACGTCCTGGCGGATCGAGGACATCACCCGGGACCGGGTGCTGGTCACGCCCGCCCCCGGGGTGCCCGGCCGGCTGCCGTTCTGGAAGGGCGACCAGCTGGGCCGTCCCCTGGAGCTGGGGCGGGCGCTGGGCGCGTTCCTCAGGGAGATCGGGGCCGCCGACCCGGAGGAGGCGCGGAGCCGGCTGGCCGCGGCCGGGCTGGACGACTGGGCGGTCTCCAATGTGCTGGGCTATCTCGCCGAGCAGCGGCAGGCCTGCGGCCATGTCCCCGATGACCGCACGATCGTCGTCGAGCGGTTCCGCGACGAGCTCGGCGACTGGCGGGTGGTCATCCACTCCCCGTTCGGCGCGCAGGTGCACGCCCCGTGGGCGCTGGCCCTCGGCTCCCGGCTGGCCGAGCGCTACGGCCTGGACGCCCAGGTGATGCATGCCGACGACGGCATCGTGCTGCGTCTGCCGGACGCCGACCTGATGGGCCTCGACCTCCTCGACGGGGACGGCGGGTTCGGCACGGCCGGCGACCCGGGGCTGGGTGCGCGCGGCGCGGAGTACGACCCGGAGCAGTCCCCGGTGGGGGCCGCCGATGTCGCCTTCGATCCGGGCGATGTCGATCAGCTCGTCACGGACCAGGTGGGCGGCTCGGCGCTGTTCGCGTCCCGGTTCCGCGAGTGCGCCGCCCGCGCCCTGCTGCTGCCCCGCCGCAATCCCGGCAAGCGCACCCCGCTGTGGCAGCAGCGGCAGCGCGCGGCCCAACTGCTCCAGGTGGCCAGCGAGTTCGGGTCCTTCCCGATCGTGCTGGAGGCCGTCCGCGAATGCCTCCAGGACGTCTTCGACGTGCCCGGTCTGACGGAGCTGATGGGTGACCTCGAGGCCCGCCGGGTCCGCCTGGTGGAGGTCACGACCCCCGAGCCGTCCCCGTTCGCCCGCTCGCTGCTGTTCGGCTACGTCGCCCAGTTCCTCTACGAGGGCGACTCCCCGCTCGCCGAGCGGCGGGCCGCCGCGCTGTCGCTGGACTCGCGGCTGCTCGCCGAGCTGCTGGGCCAGGCGGAGCTGCGTGAGCTGCTGGACGCCGAGGTGCTGGCCGAGCTGGAGCGCGAGCTGCAGTGGCTTTCGGAGGACCGCCGGGTCAAGGACGCGGAGGGGGTGGCCGACGTCCTGCGGCTGCTGGGGCCGCTGACCGACGCCGAGCTGGTCGAGCGCGGCGCGGATCCGGCCTGGCCGCGGGAGCTGGGCGCCGCCCGGCGGGCCATCTCGGTGCGGATCGCCGGCGCCGACCACTGGGCCGCGGTCGAGGACGCCGGCCGGCTGCGGGACGCCCTGGGCACGGCGCTGCCGGTCGGCGTCCCGGAGTCGTTCACGGAACCGGTCAAGGATCCGCTGGGCGATCTGCTGTCCCGCTTCGCCCGTACGCACGGGCCGTTCACGTCCGAGCAGGCCGCCGCCCGCTTCGGTCTGGGCGCTGCGGTCACGGACGGCGCGTTGCACCGCCTCGCCGCCGCCGGTCGCGTCGTCCAGGGCGAGTTCCACCCGGCGGGCATCGGCCAGGAGTGGTGCGACGCCCAGGTGCTGCGCAGGCTGCGCCGCCGTTCGCTGGCCGCGCTGCGCGAGGAGCTGGAGCCGGTGCCGCCGGCGGCGCTCGCCGCGTTCCTGCCCCAGTGGCAGCATGTCGCCGCGCCGCGCCCGGCCCCGGTGAGCGGCCCGCCGGTGCCGTCCGGCGGCGCGTCGCACAGTCTGCGAGGCATCGACGGGCTGGTGCGCGCCGTCGAGCAGTTGCAGGGCGCGCCGGTGCCGGCCTCGGCCCTGGAGAAGCTGGTGCTGCCGTCCCGCGTCGGCGGGTACACCCCGGCCATGCTGGACGAACTCACCGCGACCGGTGAGGTGTTGTGGGCCGGTGCCGGTGCGCTGCCCGGCAAGGACGGCTGGCTCTCGCTGCATCTCGCCGACACGGCTCCGCTGCTGCTGCCGCCGCCGCTCCCGCTGGAGCTGACCGCCCTCCATGAGTCGCTGCTGGCCGCGCTCGCCCCCGGGTACGGCCTGTTCTTCCGCCAGCTCGCCGACCAGGTCCGGGCGACCACCCACCCCGAGGTGACCGATCCCCAACTGGCCGACGCGCTCTGGGACCTGGCCTGGTCGGGCCGGCTGACCAACGACACCCTCGCCCCGCTGCGGGCGCTGCTCGGCTCGGGGCGTACGGCCGGTTCGACGGCGCACCGCGCCCGGCGCGCCGTCCCCCGCGGGCGGTACGGCTCGCTGGCCATGGCGGCGGGCCACGGCGGCCGGCCCACGGCGTCCCGGTCGGGCCCGCCGACCGTCGGCGGCCGCTGGTCGCTGCTGCCCGCTCCCGAGCCGGACCCCACCCACCGCGCGCACGCCCTGGCCCGTACGCTCCTGGACCGGCACGGCATCGTCACCCGCGGGGCGGTCGCGGCCGAAGGGGTCGAGGGTGGTTTCTCCGCCGCGTACCGCGTCCTGGCCGCGTTCGAGGAGTCCGGCCAGGCCCGCCGCGGCTATGTCGTCGAGGGGCTGGGCGCCGCCCAGTTCGCGATGGACGGTGCGGTGGACCGGCTGCGCGCGGTGAACACCCAGCGGGAGCGCACCGCCGACGAGGCGCTGCCGGACGGCGGTCCGCAGCGGCGCGGCGGTCCGCAGCGGGCCGTGGTGCTGGCCGCCGCCGATCCGGCCAATGCCTACGGCGCCGCCCTGCCCTGGCCCGATCCGCCCGAGGGCTCGACCCACAAGCCCGGCCGGAAGGCGGGCTCCATGGTGGTCCTGGTCGACGGTGAGCTGACGCTCTACATGGAGCGCGGCGGCAAGACCCTGCTGATGTGGCCGCTGGGCCAGGACCCGGCCGGCGCCGCGAGGGACCCCCGGCTGCGGCCCGCGGTGGAGGCGCTCACCGACGCCGCCCGGGCCGGCGCGCTGGGCACGATCACCACCGAGCGCATCAACGGCACCGCGGCCCTCACCTCTCCGTTCGCCGCCGTCCTGGAGTCCGCGGGCTTCCACCCGACGCCGCGGGGGCTGCGGCTGCGCGGCTGACCGGGCCGGCGGACCGGCATGATGGGGGCATGCCCGAAGGTGACACCGTCTGGCGGCTGGCGCAGCGGCTGCACGAAGCGCTCGCCGGCCGGCCGCTGACCCGCTGCGACCTGCGGGTGCCCAAGCTCGCGACGGTGGACCTGACCGGCCGCGAGGTGCAGGCGGTGCTCCCCCGCGGCAAGCATCTGCTGACCCGTTTCGAGGGCGGTCTCACCCTCCACTCCCATCTGCGGATGGACGGCGCCTGGCAGATCTACGGTCCCGCCGAGCGCTGGCGCGGCGGGCCGGCCCATCAGATCCGGGCGGTCCTCGGCACGGCGGAGCACACCGCGGTCGGCTACCGTCTCCCGGTCCTCGATCTGCTGCCGACGGCCGAGGAAGGGCGGGTCGTCGGCCATCTGGGGCCCGATCTGCTGGGCCCCGACTGGGATGCCGCGGAGGCGCTGCGCCGGCTGCTCGACGCCCCGCGGCGGCCGCTCGGCGAGGCCCTGCTCGACCAGCGCAATCTGGCCGGCATCGGCAACGTCTTCAAGTCGGAGCTGTGCTTCCTGCTGCGCGCCTCGCCCTGGCTGCCCGTGGGCGAGCTGCCGGCGCCGGAGCGGGCGCCGGCGCTCGCCAAGAAGCTGCTGGAGGCGAACAAGCGGCGCCCGGCGCGTACCACCACGCCCAGCGCCCGCCCGGACCGCCGGCTGTGGGTCTACGGCCGGGCCGGCCGCCCCTGCCTGCGCTGCGGTACGCCGGTCCGCTCCGCCGACCAGGACCCCGCGGCCGAGGAACGCGTCACCTACTGGTGCCCTGGCTGCCAGCCCCGCACAGACAATTGACGGCCCGTCAGCTCGGCCCTACCCTCCCGGCATGCCCCTGCCCGCGTACGACCTCACGGGCCGCACTGCGATCGTGACCGGCGCGGCGAACGGAATCGGCCGTGCCACTGCGGCGCTCCTCGCCGCGGCCGGTGCCACGGTGCACTGCGCGGACCTCGACGAACGGGGCGCGCAGGCGACCGCCGCGGCACTCACCGCGGCCGGCGGCAGCGCGCACGCCCACCGCGTCGACGTCACCCGCCGGGCCGAGGTCGCCGCCGTCGTCGATGCGGCCCGCTCCGCCTCCGGCCGGCTCGACGTGCTGGCGAACATCGCCGGCATCATGCACTCCGCCCCCGTCCTGGAAACCGCGGACGAGGATCTGGACCGGGTGTGGAACACCAACTTCAAGGGGGTGCTGTACGGCTGCCAGGAGGCTGCCCGGGCGATGATCGCCACCGGCACCCGCGGCTCCCTCGTGACCATGGCCTCCGGTGCGATCGACACCGGCGCACCGGGCCTGCTCTGCTACGGGGCCGCCAAGGCCGCCGTCGTGCAGCTGACCAGGACGCTGGCCACCGAGGTCGGCCGGCACGGTATCCGCGTCAACGCCGTCGCGCCGGGCTGGATCCGCACCCCGATGACCGACCGTCCCACCGAGGAGGCGCAGCGGCGGGCGGAGGCGCCGATGATCCGGATGTCACCGCTGGGGCGGGTGGGAGAGCCGGTGGAAGTCGCGCACGCCGTGCTGTACCTCGCGTCGGACGCCTCGTCCTTCACGACCGGCCAGATCCTCCGCCCCAACGGCGGCGTCGCCATGCCGTGGTGAACGCCATCCGGGCCCGCCGGAGCACGGCCCGACGGCGCCGGGACTCGTTCCGGCCCGTCCACGGCACGCAGTGCACCGGCAGCAGGCTCAGGCCCCAGCCGCCGAGCGCCACGGCGCCCTCGACCAGGCCCGCCGTCTGCGGCCAGAACGCCAGCCGGAGCACGGCGCACCACCACAGCCCCCCGACGAGGGCCGCGGATATCCGGCGCCCCGGGACGGCCCACGGACGAGGGCCGGCCGGCTCACGCTCCGGGAGCCGGCCGGCCGGTCCGCGGGCCGCGGTTCCACGCCACGCCATGGCTGCCTCCTCCGGCCGACGCTAGACGGGCCCGCGGTCGGCGGGGAGAGCGCACCGGCGCGTTTGCGGCGCGCGGAACCACCACGGGCACCGTCAGTGGGCCTCGGCCTGGAACATCCAGTGGTGCTTCTCCAGATCGGCGGTGAGGCCGATCAGGATGTCCTGGGTGACCGGGTCCGGCTCATCGGTGGCGATGATCCGCTCGCGCATCCGCCCGATGACTGCGCCCAGGGCGTTCACCATGGCCCGCACCACGTCGCCGTCCTTGACCCAGCCGTCCTGCACCTCGTTGATGCCGCTGGTCTTGGCGACGGTTGCGGCTCGGCCGTCCGGGGACACCCCGATCGCGGCCGCCCGCTCGGCCACCGTGTCCATGTGCGTCCGTGCGCTGGCGACCACCTCGTCGAGCTGGAGGTGCACGGAGCGGAACCGCGGGCCGACGACGTTCCAGTGGACCTGCTTGGCGACGAGGGAGAGGTCCACCAGGTCGACGAGGGCGCCCTGCAGGGCGGTCCCCACGATGCCGCGGGCTTCGTCGGACAGCGTGCTCTTGACGACAGACATCCAGATACTCCTGTTCGAACGGGGATCGGACCTGACCGGACCCGATCGAGCCGCGCACGATCCGGACAGCCGGTCCGGGTGACCGAGGTGGCCGACCGGTCCGGGCGATCGATCCAGGTGAGCGCGTCCCGTGGGCGATCCCGACAGCAATTCGGACTATTTGTCCGATTTAGCCATCGTACAAATGAATCGCACGATCTGAGCGGCCACGGTGATCCGCCGGACCTCCCCGGACAGCACGGAGCCCCGGCGGGCTGCTGCCCGCCGGGGCTCCGGACGCCTGTGATCAGGTGTGTCAGGCCGCGACGACATCCACGACGTCGGCCGGGGACTTGATCGTCACGCGCTCCTCCGGTACGCCGGCCAGGGACGCGACGGACACCGAATTGAGCTTCGGCCGCACCGGCGCCGGCACCGCGTCGCTCGCGGCCGCGGACGCGGCCAGCTCGGCGAGCGCCAGCTCGTCGCTGACCTCCCGCATCAGCTCGGACATGCGCACGTCCAGCGCGTCACAGATCGCCGAGAGCAGCTCGGAGGAAGCCTCCTTCTGCCCCCTCTCGACCTCGGACAAATAGCCGAGCGACACCCGGGCGGAGGACGAGACCTCGCGCAGGGTTCGGCCCTGGCGCTGACGCTGTCGGCGCAGAACGTCACCCAGCAGGCGACGAAGCAGAATCATCGCTGGCTCCCTCCTCGGACCTCGGATCCGGATCCTTCTCGCCCCACCGTACCGCCTCGGGCCGCGGCCGTGCCGGGCGCAAGTACGTGTTCACTCAGGGCTGCAAACATCCATTCCCCCCGTGTTGTTCCGTATCCTGTGCCCGCGCATTTTCTGTCAGTTCGCTCAACAACAGTGCGAGCACCGCGTCAATGGTGTCCCGGCGGATCCGGTCACGATCCCCCGTGAAGGCCAGCCGGCGCACCTCGCCGGCACCGTCCGGTCCCTGCACCGCGACGAAAACCGTGCCCACCGGCTGCCCGTCCTGCGGATCGGGTCCGGCGACGCCCGTGGTGGCGATGCCCCAGTCGGCGCCCAGCACCCGCCGCACACCGGCCGCCATCTGCCGGGCGACCTCGCCGTCCACGGCTCCGCGTGCGGCCAGCAGGGCGCCGTCGACGCCCAGTACGTCCCGTTTGAGGTCGGTTGCGTACGCGGTGATCGAGCCGCGCAGCACCCGCGAGGCCCCGGGGACCGCGGTCAGCGTGCCGGCCACCAGGCCGCCGGTCAGCGACTCCGCCACGGCCAGGCTCTGCCCCCGTCCGGCGAGCAGCTCCAGCGCCCCGGCCGCGGCAGAACCCGGCCCGGTCACCGGACGGTGTCCTGTTCGGCCCGGGCGGCCCGCTCCCGCGCCAGCCCGGCCCGGCGCAGCACCACGGCCTGCCGGACGTAGTCGAGTCCGGTCGCGACCGTCAGCACCACGGCCGCCGCCATCACCCACCAGCGGAACGTCGCCAGCGGCCCGGTCAGCACCAGGACGTACATCCCAACCGCGGTGCCCTGCGCCAATGTCTTGATCTTGCCGCCCCGGCTGGCCGGAATCACACCGTGCTTGATCACCCAGAAGCGCATCAGCGTGATGCCGAGCTCACGGAAGAGGATCAGGCCCGTCACCCACCAGGGCAGATCACCGAGCACCGACAGGCAGATCAGCGCCGCGCCCATGATCGCCTTGTCCGCGATCGGGTCGGCGATCTTGCCGAAGTCGGTGACGAGGTTGTACGTGCGCGCCAGATGTCCGTCGAAGACATCGGTGATCATGGCGATCGCGAAGGCGGCCCAGGCGAAGGCGCGCCAGGCCCGGTCGGTCCCGTTGTCGTGCATCAGCAGCACCACGAAGGCGGGGACCAGCACCAGCCGCAGCATCGTCAGGACGTTGGCGATGTTCCACAGCCCGGCCGGCCGGACGGCCGGCGCCGTGCGCGGGCCACCCGCTGCGGAAGCCGGGACTCCGGTCATCTGGCCGCCTCCTCGGTACACGACGTGCCGTCCACCGACAGCACCTCCGCCACCAGGTCCACGCCCTCGCTCGCCACCACCTTTGCTTCGACCATACGACCGGGCGACAGTTCCTGGCCGGTCGAGAGCAGGGTGACACCGTCGGTCTCCGGCGCCTGGTGCGCGGCCCGCCCGACGAGACCGTCCTCCTCGTCGTCACGGTCGACCAGCACCCGCACCGTCTCGCCGATCCGCTCCTCGGCGCGCTGCGCGCTGAGCTCCTCGGCCAGCCGCGACACCCGTGCCAGCCGCTCGGCGACCTCGTCCGGGTCGAGCTTGTTCTCGTACGACGCGGCCTCGGTGCCGTCCTCGTCGGAGTAGCCGAAGACGCCGATGGCGTCGAGCCGGGCCTCGGTCAGGAAGCGCTCCAGCTCCGCCAGGTCACCCTCGCTCTCCCCGGGGAAGCCCACGATGAAGTTGGACCGGACACCGGCCTGCGGCGCCTTCGTACGGATCTGCGCGAGCAGCTCCAGGAAGCGGTCGGTGTCGCCGAAGCGCCGCATCGCCCGCAGCACACCGGGCGCCGAGTGCTGGAAGGAAAGGTCGAAGTAGGGCGCAACCTTGTCGGTCCCGGTCAGGACGTCGATCAGACCCGGTCGCATTTCGGCCGGCTGCAGATAGCTGACCCGGATCCGCTCGATGCCGTCGACGGCCGCCAGCTCGGGCAGCAGCGTCTCCAGCAGGCGGATGTCGCCGAGGTCCTTGCCGTAGGAGGTGTTGTTCTCGGAGACCAGCATGATCTCCTTGACGCCCTGCTCGGCCAGCCAGCGGGTCTCCCCGAGCACATCGGAGGGCCGTCGGGAGATGAACGAGCCGCGGAAGGACGGGATGGCGCAGAACGTGCAGCGCCGGTCGCAGCCGGAGGCCAGCTTCACCGACGCCACCGGGCTGCTGCCGAGCCGGCGGCGCAGCGGGGCGCGCGGCCCGGAGGCGGGCGCGATGCCGTCCGGCAGGTCCTCGGGCGGGGCGGCCGGCGCCTCGGCCTGGGCGTGGCCGGGCAGGGCGACCCCGGCGGAGCCCTGCCGCTCGGCCGGGCTGATCGGCAGCAGCTTGCGGCGGTCGCGCGGGGTGTGCGAGGCGTGGACACCGCCGCTGAGGATGGTCTGCAGCCGGTCGGAGATGTCGGCGTAGTCGTCGAAACCGAGCACGCCGTCGGCCTCGGGCAGCGCCTCGGCGAGCTCCTTGCCGTAGCGCTCGGCCATGCAGCCGACGGCGACCACGGCCTGGGTTCTGCCGCCGCCCTCACGGGCCGCGGTCTTCAGATCGTTGGCTTCCAGCAGGGCGTCGACGGAGTCCTTCTTGGCGGCCTCGACGAACCCGCAGGTGTTGACGACGGCGACATCGGCATCGGCGGCTTCCTCGACCAGCTCCCAGCCGTCCGCCGCCAGGCGGCCTGCGAGCTCCTCCGAGTCCACCTCGTTACGGGCGCAGCCAAGGGTGACAAGGGCGACGGTACGGCGTTCGGGCATAGGGCTCAGCCTACTTCGTCCCGGACACCCCCTTCGCGCAGGTCTCCGCCGCCGGGGCCCCAGGGGCCCCGGGCCGGGCGGCGGACGCGGTCCGGAGCGCGGCGCTCAGCCCGCCTGGGGGTCCCCCGGCGTGTAGCTGAGCCGCTCGACGGGCCCCTTCTCACCGATCTCCTTGACCTCTTTGCCGTTGACGTACAGCTGTACGACCGGCGCATTGCCGAGGACCAGGTCGATCCGCTTCTTGTCGGTGATCGTCTTGGACTCGCCCTGCTTGAGCAGGCTGTCCTCCAGCAGCTTGCCGTTGGCGTCCTTGGCGGAGACCCAGCTCTGGCCGTCCTTGGCAGTGACCTTGATCGTCACCTTGTCCTTCGGCAGCCCGGCGACCGCACTGTCGGACGGCTCCGGCAGCGGCGGCTTGATCGTCGAGGGGTGGCGGGTGGGTGCCGGCGCGGGCTTGGCGTGCGAATCGGACGCGATCGGGCTGTTGTCGCTCTTGTCGCCGCCGGTGAAGAGCGTGAAGCCGGCGAAACCGACCACCGCGACGATCGCCGCGACCATCGCCGCCGTCCAGTTCGGCCGGCGCGGCTCGGAGCGGATCCGGTCCGCCTCGTAGATCGGGGCGGCCAGATCGGTCGGCGTCGGCCGGCCGCCGTGCTCGGCGTCGAAGTGCGCGATCAGCGGGCCGGGGTCGAGCGAGACGGCGCGGGCGAGCGCTCTGATGTGCCCCCGGGCGTAGACGTCACCGCCGCAGCGCGAGAAGTCGTCCTGCTCGATCGCGTGCACGATGGGGATGCGCACCCGTGTCGTCGTACTGACCTCTTCGACGGTCAGTCCCGCGGCGACACGGGCCTGCTGGAGGGCGCGACCGACGGAAGGCCGGTCAGCTTCGGGGGAGTTGCCGATGGACACGGGCGGCGCCTTTCGAGCGTGTAGCCACCTGCTGGAAGCTCAGTCTAGGGGTGGAGCGAAAGGGTCGGGCAAGCGGGAGAGCTCGGTTTGTACGCCATCAGAACGCCCCGCGGGGGTGCCGTGCGGGTTGATGATGAAGCATCGTTCCCTCGCCTCCCTCAACTTGACGTGTCGGCAGGAGAAACGGTTGCTTGCGTCTCCCGTACGGGTGACCCGGATGTCTGTGCTACTCCGTAGCCTCCCCCCGGATCACCGCCAGCACTCCGTCCAGTTCGTCAGGTTTCACAAGAACGTCACGAGCCTTCGACCCCTCGCTGGGCCCGACGATGTTGCGCGACTCCATCAGGTCCATCAGCCGGCCGGCCTTCGCGAAGCCCACCCGCAGCTTGCGCTGGAGCATCGACGTCGACCCGAACTGGGTGGAAACCACCAGCTCAGCGGCCTGACACAGCAGGTCGAGGTCATCGCCGATGTCCTCGTCGATCTCCTTCTTCTGCTTGCTGCCCACCGTGACGTCGTCCCGGAAGACCGGGGCCATCTGGTCCTTGCAGTGCTGGACCACGGCGTGGACCTCGGCCTCGGTGACGAACGCGCCCTGCATACGGGTCGGCTTGTTCGCCCCCATCGGCAGGAACAGCCCGTCACCCTTGCCGATCAGCTTCTCGGCACCCGGCTGGTCGAGGATGACCCGGCTGTCGGCCAGCGAGGACGTGGCGAACGCGAGCCGCGAGGGCACATTGGCCTTGATCAGGCCGGTCACCACGTCGACGGACGGCCGCTGGGTGGCGAGCACCAGATGGATGCCGGCGGCCCGGGCGAGCTGGGTGATGCGGACGATGGAGTCCTCCACGTCGCGCGGCGCGACCATCATCAGGTCCGCCAGCTCGTCGACGATCACCAGCAGGTACGGGTAAGGCGCCAGCTCCCGCTCGCTGCCCTCGGGCGCGCTGATCCTGCCCTCGCGCACCGCCTCGTTGAAGTCGTCGATGTGCCGGAAGCCGTAGGCCGCCAGGTCGTCATAGCGCAGGTCCATCTCGCGCACCACCCACTGCAGCGCCTCGGCGGCCCGCTTGGGGTTGGTGATGATCGGCGTGATCAGGTGCGGGATGCCCTCGTAGGCGGTCAGCTCGACGCGCTTGGGGTCGACCAGCACCATCCGGACGTCCTCCGGGGTGGCACGCATCATCACCGAGGTGATCAGGCAGTTGATGCAGGACGACTTGCCGGAGCCGGTGGCGCCGGCCACCAGCATGTGCGGCATCTTCGCCAGCGAGTGCATGACGTACCCGCCCTCGACGTCCTTGCCGAAGGCCACCAGCATCGGGTCGTCGTCCTCGGCGGAGTCCGCGAGCCGCAGCACGTCGCCGAGGTTGACCATCTCGCGGTCGGTGTTGGGGATCTCGATGCCGACCGCGGACTTGCCCGGGATCGGGCTGATGATCCGGACGTCGGGACTGGCCACCGCGTACGCGATGTTCTTGGCCAGCGCGGTGATCTTCTCGACCTTGACGGCCGGGCCCAGCTCGACCTCGTAGCGGGTGACCGTCGGGCCGCGGGTGAAACCGGTGACCGCGGCGTCCACCTTGAACTCCTGGAAGACCGTGGTCAGCGCGGTCACTATGGCGTCGTTCGCGGCGCTGCGGGTCTTGCCCGGCCCGCCCCGGGAGAGCAGGTCCAGCGACGGCAGCGCATAGGTGATGTCCCCGGACAGCTGGAGCTGCTCGGCGCGCGGCGGCAGCTCACCGGACGGCTCGGGCGCGGCCTTGGTGAAGTCCGGTACGGACGCGGTCGACGGCTCCTCGGCAGGCGTCGGCTCCGGCTTCGGCCCGGCGCCGCGGGCCGGCGGGACCGTACCGCTCTCCCCCGAGGTGTCCGCGCCGTCGTGCTCGCGGTGCTCGGTCGAGATGCCGCTGCTGAGCCCGGCCACGAGCGGGGAGGGCTGGACGCCGTGCAGCACCGCGCCGTCCAGCGCGGCGGCGGCCGCGGCGGCCACGTCCACCGCGTCCATCGGCCGGTCCGCGGCGGGCTGTACCGAGCTCCGGCGCGGCCGGCGCCGCTTGGCCAGCGCCTCCTCCTCCAGGGAGTCCGGGTCGGCCGGGGCGGACGCCGCGGAGGGACGGCGACGGGGGCCGCGCGCGGGCTGCTCGCGCCAGTCCTCGGCGTACTCCTCGGCCTCGTCGAAGTCCACCTCCTCCGCCAGGGGGTGCACCACGCCCAGCCGCACGCCGAGCGCCCGCAGCCGCTGCGGGATCGCGTTGACCGGGGTCGCGGTGACCACCAGCAGCCCGAAGACGGTCAGCAGCGCCAGCAGCGCCACGGCCAGGGTCTGGCCGACGGTGAAGATCAGCGGCTTGGAGGCGACCCACCCGAGGTAGCCGCCGGCGTCCTGTATGGCCGCGAAACCATCGCCGCGTCCCGGTGAGCCGCAGGCCATCGCGACCTGCCCGAGGACGCCGACGACCAGCGCCGACAGCCCGATGACGATCCGTCCGTTGGCCTCCGGCTGCTCCGGGTGCCGGATGAGCCGCACCGCGATGCCGCCGAGCAGTATCGGGACGACCAGGTCGAGACGGCCGAACGCGCCGGTCACCAGCAGCTCGACGAGGTCGCCGACCGGACCGGAGAGGTTGGACCAGGTGCCGGCCGCGATCACCAGTGCCAGACCGAGCAGCCCGAGGGCCAGACCGTCCTTGCGGTGCGCCGGGTCGAGGTTCTTCGCGCCGCGGCCCATCCCGCGGAACACCGCTCCGATGGTGTGGGCGATCCCCAGCCAGCAGGCGCGGACCAGGCGGTACACCCCCCCGGTCGGGGACGGTGCCGGTCTGGGCGGGGCCTTCTTGGCGGGCGCCTTCTTGGCCGGGGCCCTCTTGGCCGGGACCTTTTTCGCCGCGGCCTTCTTGGCGGGCGGCTTCGCGGGCGCCTTCTTCGCTGCGGTCTTCTTGGCCGCGCCCCCGGACCGTCCGGCGCGCTGCTTCGAGGGGCCCGCCGTGCTCTGGGTTCCCTTGCCGGACGTACGTGAGGCCATGGCGACGAGATTACAGGCGACCGCGGGCATGACACGAGCGCACGGCCCTTCACCCATCCGTGTCGCGCGCCCGTCTCATGAGGGGGCGTCAGCGGCCCGGCGGCCGCCCCGCGCTCAGCCCGTGGCGGCCCCGGCGCCGGGCTCCAGGGCGTCCAGCGCCCGGCGCAGCCCGGTGAGTTTGCGCTCCAGATGGGCCGCGGTGGCCACCGCCGCGGCGTCCGCGGTCTCGTCCAGCTGCTTGGACAGCGCCTCCGCCTGCTCCTCGACCGCCGCCAGCCGCGCGGACAGCTCGGCGAGCAGCCCCGCCGACTCCCTCGCCTCGTCGGCGCTGGGCCGGCCGCCCTCCAGCTGCAGCCTCAGCAGGGAGGCCTGCTCCCGCAGTTGGCAGTTCTTCATGTACAGCTCGACGAAGACCGAGACCTTCGCGCGCAGCACCCACGGGTCGAACGGCTTGGAGATGTAGTCCACCGCGCCGGCCGCGTAGCCGCGGAAGGTGTGGTGCGGACCGTGGTTGATGGCCGTGAGGAAGATGATCGGGATGTCACGGGTGCGCTCACGCCGCTTGATGTGCGCGGCGGTCTCGAAACCGTCCATGCCCGGCATCTGCACATCGAGCAGAATCACCGCGAAATCGTCCGTGAGCAGTGCTTTGAGCGCTTCCTCCCCGGACGATGCCCGCACCAGTGTCTGATCGAGCGCGGAGAGGATCGCCTCCAGCGCCAGCAGATTCTCCGGCCGGTCATCGACCAGGAGGATCTTGGCCTTCTGCACCATGGCCCGTCCTCCTCGCCCCGGCAGTGAACCGGACGCCGCCCCAGGGGACGACTCCGTCATGCCGCCCGTCCTTGTGCCGGTCATGGTAGCTGCACCCCGCCTGTCGCCACACCCTGTCACCGCGATGTCACTGTGCACGTAGCAGAAACGCAGACAGAGACGAGAAGGTTCCCCGGATCCGGGGCCTCCACACGTCCGCCGCCACACTCCGTCAGCACGCGATGATCCTCATTCCGGCTCCATATTGGACGCCCTCTCACTCCGCGCGCATCCATTGCTCCATGACCGACAGCAGATGGTCGGTGTCGACCGGCTTGGTCACGTAGTCGGAGGCCCCGGAATCGATGCTCTTCTCCCGGTCGCCCTTCATGGCCTTCGCGGTCAGCGCGATGATGGGCAGCCCGGCGAACTGCGGCATCCGGCGGATCGCCGCGGTGGTCGCGTAGCCGTCCATCTCCGGCATCATGATGTCCATCAGTACCAGCACGATGTCGTCGTGCTGCTCCAGGACCTCGATGCCCTCCCGGCCGTTCTCCGCGTACAGCACCGACAGCCCGTGCTGTTCCAGGACGCTGGTGAGCGCGAAGACGTTGCGGATGTCGTCGTCGACGATCAGCACCTTCTCGCCCTGGAAGCCGCCCTCGAAGCCCGGCTCGACGAGGTCCTGGCCGTTGCCCAGCCAGGGCTCCTCGGCGGGCTGCCGCTCCGGCTGAGCGGGCGACTGCGGGGCGGGCTGCGGCGGGCCGGACGGCTGCTGGCCGGGCAGCGCGAACCGCCGCTGGGACCCGGAAATCGCCCGCCGGCGGCGCCGGTTGAGGCTGCCGCCGCCCACCTCCCGGCGCGGCGGCTCCTCCGCCTCCTGGATCCCCGCCTCCGTCTCGCGCGCCTCCGCGTCCATCGCCAGCCCGCCGGCGACCAGCTGCGGGTAGCCCTGCGGCGGCAGCCCGCCCGGGTTGTGCGGCAGGTAGAGCGTGAAGGTGGAGCCTCGGTTGGGCTCGCTCTGGGCGTGGATCTCGCCGCCCAGCAGGCGGGCGATCTCCCGGCTGATGGACAGGCCCAGACCGGTACCGCCGTACTTGCGGCTGGTCGTGCCGTCCGCCTGCTTGAAGGCCTCGAAGATGACCCGCATCTTGCTGGAGGCGATGCCGATGCCGGTGTCGGTCACGGAGAACGCGATCATCTCGGCGTCCGGGTCGCGCAGCGAACCGTGTTCCAGCAGCTGTTCGCGGATGGCCACCGGGACGTCCGCGCCGGCCGGCCGGATGACCAGCTCGACCGCGCCGGTGTCGGTGAACTTCACCGCGTTGGACAGCAGGTTGCGCAGCACCTGCAGCAGCCGCTGCTCGTCGGTGTGCAGCGTGGCCGGCAGCTCCGGCGAGACCCGTACGGAGAAGTCGAGTCCCTTCTCCGCGGTCAGCGGCCGGAAGGTGGCCTCGACGTAGTCGACGAGCTGGACCAGCGCGATCCGCGTCGGGCTGACGTCCATCTTGCCGGCCTCGACCTTCGACAGGTCCAGGATGTCGTTGATCAGCTGGAGCAGGTCGCTGCCCGCGCCGTGGATCGTCTCCGAGAACTCGACCTGCTTCGGGGAGAGGTTCCCCTCGGCGTTGTCGGCCAGCAACTTGGCCAGGATCAGCAGCGAGTTGAGCGGGGTGCGCAGCTCGTGCGACATGTTGGCCAGGAATTCCGACTTGTAGCGCATCGAGACCGCGAGCTGCTCGGCGCGCTCCTCCAGGACCTGCCGGGCCTCCTCGATCTCGGTGTTCTTGACCTCGATGTCGCGGTTCTGCGCCCGCAGCTGCTCGGCCTTCTCCTCCAGTTCGGAGTTGGACAGCTCCAGCGCCTTCTGCCGGCTCTCCAACTCGGCGGAGCGCTCGCGGAGTTGCTCGGTCAGCTCCTGCGACTGCTTGAGCAGCACCTCGGTCTTAGTGTTGACCGAGATGGTGTTGACGCTGGTCGCGATCATCTCGGCGATCTGGCTGAGGAAGTCCTTCTGGATCTGGGTGAACGGCTGGAACGACGCCAGCTCGATCACGCCGAGCACCTTGTCCTCGAACAGCACCGGCAGCACGATCACGTTCGCCGGCGGCGCCTCGCCCAGCCCCGAGGCGATCTTGAGGTAGCCGGAGGGCACGTTCTCCACCAGGATCGTGCGCTTCTCCTCGGCGGCCGTGCCGATCAGCGTCTCACCGGGCTTGAAGGTGGTGGGCATATTGCCCCCGGAGTAGCCGTACGAGCCCATCAGCCGCAGCTCGTACTCGCCCGACTCGCCGCCGTCCGCGCCGATCTCCTGGCTGTCCGGCTGCGCCGCCAGGAAGAACGCGCCGTGCTGCGCGGAGACCGCGGGCGACAGCTCGCTCATGATGAGCGTGGCGACGTCCTTGAGGTCGCGCCGGCCCTGCATCAGACCGGAGATCCGGGCGAGGTTGCCCTTGAGCCAGTCCTGCTCCTCGTTGGCGAGAGTGGTCTCGCGGAGCGTGGCGATCATGGTGTTGACGTTGTCCTGGAGCTCCAGGATCTCGCCGGCCGCGTCCACGTCGATCCGGACGTTGTGGTCGCCGAGGGTCACCGCCGCGGCGACCGCGGCGATGGCGCGCACCTGCCGGGTCAGGTTTCCGGCCATCTCGTTCACGGATTCGGTCAGGTCCCGCCAGGTGCCGGCCACGCCCCGCACCTGCGCCTGACCGCCCAGCTGGCCTTCCGTACCCACCTCGCGGGCCACCCTGGTGACCTGCTCGGCGAAGGACGACAGCTGGTCGACCATGGTGTTGATGGTGGTCTTCAGCGCGAGGATCTCGCCGCGCGCGTCGATGTCGATCTTCTTGGTCAGATCACCCTTGGCGATGGCGGTGGTGACCATCGCGATGTTGCGGACCTGTCCGGTCAGGTTGTTGGCCATCGAGTTCACGGACTCGGTGAGGTCCTTCCACGTCCCGGCTACGCCGGGGACGCGGGCCTGACCGCCCAGGATGCCGTCGGTGCCCACCTCGCGGGCCACCCGCGTGACCTCGTCGGCGAACGACGACAGCGTCGTGACCATCGTGTTGACCGTGTCGGCGAGCTGCGCGACCTCACCGCGCGCCTCGACCGTGACCTTCTTCGTCAGATCGCCGTTGGCGACCGCCGCGGAGACCTGCGAGATGTTCCGCACCTGGATGGTCAGGTTGTTGGCCATCAGGTTGACGTTGTCGCTGAGGTCCTTCCAGATGCCGGTGACGCCCGGAACACGTGCCTGGCCGCCCAGTTGGCCTTCGGTACCGACCTCACGGGCGACCCGGGTCACCTGCTCGGCGAACAGCGACAGCTGGTCGACCATCGTGTTGACGGTCGTGACCAGTTCGAGGATCTCGCCCTTGGCGTCGACGGTGATCTTCTTCGACAGGTCACCGCGGGCCACCGCGGTCGTCACCTCGCCGATGTTGCGCACCTGCGACGTCAGGTTGTTCGCCATGAAGTTGACGGACTGGGTGAGGTCCTTCCAGGTGCCGCTGACGCCCTGCACCTCTGCCTGACCGCCCAGGATGCCCTCGGTGCCCACCTCGCGGGCGACCCGGGTGACCTGCTCCGCGAAGGACGAGAGCTGGTCGACCATGGTGTTCAGGGTGTTCTTCAGCTCCAGGATCTCGCCCCGGGCGTCCACGTCGATCTTCTGCGACAGGTCACCGCGCGCGACGGCCGTGGCGACCTGCGCGATGTTGCGGACCTGGGCCGTGAGGTTGCCGGCCATGCCGTTCACGGAGTCGGTCAGATCGCGCCAGACGCCGGCCACACCGGGCACCTGTGCCTGACCGCCCAGCCGGCCGTCCGTACCGACCTCACGGGCGACCCGGGTGACCTGCTCGGCGAACGCGGAGAGCTGGTCGACCATCGTGTTGATGGTGCTCTTCAGCTCCAGGATCTCGCCGCGCGCGTCCACGTCGATCTTCTGCGACAGGTCACCGCGCGCCACCGCCGTCGTCACCTGGGCGATCTGCCGCACCTGCGAGGTGAGGTTCCCCGCCATGAAGTTGACGGAGTCGGTCAGCTCCTTCCAGGTGCCGCTGACGCCGTCCACCCGGGCCTGACCGCCCAGCCGGCCCTCCGTACCGACGTCCCTGGCCATCCGCGTGACCTGGTCGGCGAACGACGACAGCTGGTCCACCATGGTGTTCACGGTGTTCTTCAGCTGGAGCATCTCGCCGGAGACGTCGACGGTGACCTTCTGCGACAGATCGCCGTTGGCGACCGCGGTCGTCACCTGCGCGATGTTGCGCACCTGACCGGTGAGGTTGCGGAACGCGGTGTTGACGGAGTCCGTGAGGTCCTTCCAGGTCCCCGCCGCCCCGGGCACCGCCGCCTGGCCGCCCAGCTCACCCTCGACGCCGATCTCCCGCGCCACCCGCGTCACTTCGGCACCGAACGCGGAGAGCTGGTCCACCATCGTGTTGACGGTGTTCTTCAACTCCAGCATTTCCCCGGCCACATCGACGGTGACCTTCTGCGAGAGATCACCGTTGGCGACCGCCGTCGTCACCTGCGCAATGTCCCGCACCTGGGCCGTCAGGTTCCGGAAGGCGTTGTTCACCGAATCGGTGAGGTCCTTCCACGTGCCCGCGGCACCCGGCACCTGCGCCTGACCGCCGAGCTGCCCCTCGGCCCCGACCTCGTTCGCCACCCGCGTCACTTCGTCCGCGAAGGTCCGCAGCGTTTCGGTCATGGTGTTGATCGTGTCGGCGAGCTGGGCGACCTCGCCGCGTGCGCTGACCGTCACCTTCTGCGACAGGTCACCATTGGCCACGGCCGTGGTGACCTGGGCGATCCCGCGCACCTGAGCGGTGAGGTTGCCGGCCATGAGATTGACCGAATCCGTCAGGTCCTTCCACACCCCGGCCACACCGGGGACCTGGGCCTGACCGCCGAGCTCGCCCTCCGTACCGACCTCGCGGGCGACCCGGGTCACCTCGGAGGCGAACGACGACAGCTGGTCCACCATCGTGTTGACGGTGTTCTTCAGCTCCAGCATCTCGCCGGCGACATGGACCGTCACCTTGCGCGACAGATCACCCTTGGCGACCGCCGTGGTGACCAGCGCGATGTCCCGGACCTGTGCGGTCAGCCGGGACGCCATGGTGTTGACGGATTCCGTGAGATCCTTCCACGAACCCGACATTCCGCGCACCCGCGCCTGGCCGCCGAGCTTGCCCTCCGTGCCGACCTCGCTGGCCACCCGCGTGACCTCGTCGGTGAACGCGGAGAGCTGGTCCACCAGGCCGTTGACCGTCCGGCCGACCTTCAAGAATTCACCGCGCAGGGGATGCTCCGAAGAACTGTCCGAACTGCGCGACCGAAGATCCATCCGCTGTTCCAGATCGCCCTCGGACACCGCCGAGAGCACCCGGCCGACCTCGGAAACCGGCCGTACCAGGTCGTCGACCAGCGCGTTCGACGCGTCGATGGCCGCGGCCCAGGAGCCTTCGGCGGCGCCGACCTCCAGCCGTTCCGTGAGTTTTCCCTCACGTCCGACGACCCGGCGCACCCGCGCCAGCTCGCCCGTCAGATGCAGATTGCGGTCCGCGACCTCGTTGAAGACCGCCGCGATCTCCGACATGACACCGTCGCCGGAAACCGTGAGCCGCTTGCGGAAGTTCCCGTCCCGCATGGCGACCAGAGCGACCAACAGCCGATTCAGCGCAGCCGTATCCACCTCGGTCGTCCCGTTGCTCCGGGAACGTCCGCCTTTCGCGCGCGTGCTTGCGCCCCGCGCCGCTGCGCCAGACTCCACCGTGTCCCTCCCGCAGGGTCGACCGTTCTACCCGGGCTTTCTCTTGATACTTGCCCAGTGTTTCACCATGGCCCAACCAGGCCATAACAGTTCGGCAGCATCGCACACCGTCCCACGGCACGATTGGGGCGGAAACACACGTGACCGGCATCCTCGGCCGCGGCGAAGGTAAGTAACCTGGCATACGGCTGTCCACCCGCCCCCGTGACCTCGCGTACGGGCGGGGGCACGAGCACACCAGGTATTTCCGGAGGGGCGCCGCGACCATGGGGGAGCAGATCACCGACACACGCATGAGGAGACCAGTGATCACCGCGCGGGCCGCCGCAACCTTCGAGCCGGTCGGGCGCTCGGTCGCCACCGCCCGTGCGTTCGTCCGCGACACCCTCCAGGGCTGGGGCTGCGCCGACATCATCGACGACGCCGTCGTCCTCACCAGCGAGCTGGTCACCAACGCCGTCGTGCACGCCGGCACCGCCGCGGACGTCCTGTGCCAGCGCGACGACGACGGCGTCAAGATCTCCGTCGCCGACCGCTACCCCGAACGGGAGATTCCGCTCCAGAACGCCGGCCAGGTCATCGTCCACCCGGACCGCGAGGGCGGCCGCGGACTGCTCCTGTGCGGCGCCCTCGCCGCCCGCTGGGGCGTCGAATACAGCGCCGCCCAGAAATACGTCTGGTTCCAGCTCGACCTCCCCGAGCGCCCCGCCGGCACCCGCTCCGCCGGCCCCGCCCTCCCCGTCGACGCCCTCCCGGTCACCGACAGCCGGGTCCGCGTCGCGGTGATCCAGATCGACCGCGGCGGCTGCATCAGCTTCTGGAACGAGGACGCCCAGGACCTCTTCGCCTACGACCCCGAACAGGTCATCGGCAAGCCCCTCACCGACCTCGCCGCCTGGCCGCACACGCCCGGCACCGGCACCGGCATCGCCGAGGCGCTCCAGCTCTCCCGCTGGGAGGGCTCCTACGGCATGCGCGGCTCCGACGGCCGGGTCGTCCCCGTCTACGCCTCCCACCTGCGCGTCCGCGACGCCGACGGCGAGGCCTCGACGGTCTGCCTGCTGGTCCGCGACCACGAACGCGCGATCCTCCAGAGCCCCCAGCGCACCCCCGCCGGCGACACCGCCTCGCACACCGGCCAGGCCGCCCAGTCGGCGGCCCACCCCTCCGACCCGTTCGAGGTCTTCATCGGCTCGCCGGCCCCCGACGACCTCGACGGCCTGCTCCAGCGCACCGTCGAACGCGCCCGCGACATGCTCGACGGCGACGCCGCCTACCTCCTGCTCGCCACCGACGACGAGACCGAACTGGAGGTCCGCGCCTCCACGGGCCTGCCCTCCGCCCGCCAGCGCTTCGCCCGCGTCCCCGTCGAAGCCGGCTCCGGACGCTACGGCTCCGCCCGGATGCCCGCCGTCCACGAGGACCTCACCGCCGTCCCCGGCGCCGTCCCCCTGCTCAGCGGCACGGGCATGCGCTCCGTCGTCACCGTCCCCCTCAAGGTCGAAGGGCGGCTGACCGGCTCCCTCGGCGTGGCCGCCGAAAACCCCGGCCGCTACACCAACGAAGAGGCCCTCCGCCTCCAGTTCGCCGCCGACCGCATCGCCCTCGCCGTGGAACGCGCCCGGCTGACCGAACTCGAAAAGCTCCGCCGCGGCTCGCTGTCGTTCCTCGTCGAGGCGTCCGACCTGCTGGCCGGCACCCTCGACCGCGACCAGACCCTGGCCCTGATGGCCCAGATGACGGTCCCCACCCTCGCCACCTGGTGCGCGGTCTACACCGTCGCCGACCAGGCCTCCGAACCCGAGCTGTCGTACGTCCTGCACGAGGACGAGGACCGCATCGACGGGCTGAAGACCCTCCTGATGAAGGTCGACCCGCCCGAGCCGGTCCCCACCCCCGGCGCCCGCGTCTGGACCGCCCCCAGCGACGCCGCCCACGACGCCGCCCTGCGCACCTCCATGCGCAGCCTCGGCCTGGGCAACGCCGCACGCCCCTCCAGCGGCCCCGGCGCCACCCTCGCCACCGCCTCCGCGGTCGGCGGCGAGACCGTCGTGCTCCCCCTCGTCGCCCGTAACCGCGTGATCGGCATGCTCACCCTCGGCAAGCCCACCGAGGAGCACTTCCGCCAGGAGATCCTCGAACTCGCCGAGGACCTCTCCCGCCGGGCCGCCCTCGCCCTGGACAACGCCCGCCTCTACTCCGAGCGCACGGCCATCAGCCAGTCCCTCCAGCGCAGCCTGCTGCCCCCGGAGCTGCCCGACATCGCCGGCGTCGAGGTCGAGGTCATCTACCGCGCGGCCGGCGAGGGCAACGAGGTCGGCGGCGACTTCTACGACCTCTTCCCGATCCGCGACGGCGCCTACGGCTTCGCCATCGGCGACGTCTGCGGCACCGGCCCGGAAGCCGCCGCCGTCACCGGCCTCGCCCGGCACGCCCTGCGCCTGCTCGCCCGCGAGGGCTTCGGCGGCCCCGCCGTCCTGGAGCGGCTCAACGCCGCCATCCTCGACGAAGGAGCCCGCAGCCGCTTCCTGACCCTCCTTTACGGCGAGCTCTGGCCCCAGGACGACGGCAGCGCCCTCCTCAAGGTCGTCTGCGCCGGCCACCCGCTGCCGCTCCGGCTGCGCCAGGACGGCACGGTCGAACCAGCCGCCGAACCCCAGCCCCTGCTGGGCGTCATGGACGACCTCGAACTGTACGAACAGACCGTCACCCTCGACCCGGGCGACGTCCTGCTGTGCGTCACCGACGGCGTCACGGAACGCCGCGAGGGCGCCCGCATGCTCGGCGACGACGGCCTCACCGACGTCCTGACGACCTGCACCGGCCTGACCGCCGGCGCCGTCGCCGCCCGCGTACTGCGCGCCGTGGAACGCTTCGCCGCCGAACCGGCCTCCGACGACATGGCCATCCTCGCCATGCGCGTCCCCGAGCCCCAGCCCCAGTCCGGCTGACCCCGGGGCGGGCCACCCACCGTGGTGTCCCGCCCCACACCCGCACGGCCGCCCGGGCGCACAGGGCCCGGCCCATATCGCGCACAGAACCGAGGCGAACTGAGGCCCCCTCACCCGCGGCCGCATACGACAAAGGCCCCCGCCATTCGGCGAGGGCCTTTACCTCTTGAGCCCCAATACGGAATCGAACCGTAGACCTTCTCCTTACCATGGAGACGCTCTGCCGACTGAGCTATTGGGGCCGGCAACAGAAAGAATATTACCCCAACTCCGCGGCGTTCACGAACCACCCCGCCCGCTCCTAAAAAGCCGGCTGCAGCAATCCCCCCAGCGCATTGCACGCACCGACCATCTTCTGCAGCTCGCGCCGCGACATCCCGGCGTGCACCGGCAGCGTCAACGTCTCGTCCACCGCCCGCTCGGTCTCCGGCAGGAACACGTCCCGCCGCAACCCCGGAAGCCGGTACACCGGCGCCTGCACCGGCACCCGGCACCCAACGCCCTTGGCCCGCAAGGTCCGTGCGAACGCATCCCGGTCCGGCCGGCCGTTCCCCGGCACCCGCACCACGTACTGCGCGTACAGGTGCCCCGACGCCGACGCCGGCGTCCGGACCCCGCTGAGCCGCTCGTCCAGATACGCCGCATGCGCCCGACGCAGCTCCGTACCCGCCGGATCCGCCCCGGCCTCGTCTTCCACCAGCACCAACAGCCCGTGCCGCTGCCCCACTTCACGCAGCCGTCCGACCTCCGCCGGCCGCCCGAACTTGTGGACCGCCACGACCGCCACCGTCCGACTGGACACCACGTCGGCCACCGACGCCGGGTCCAGGCAGTAGCTGTCCCCGTCCACGTCGGCAAATACCGGCACCGCGCCCAACTCCACGACGGCCCGGGCCACTTCGGCGTTGCCGTACGCCGGCACCACGACCTCATCCCCGGTCCGCACACCGGCCGACTTGAGCGTTCCCACAGTCCGCATGAGGCGGATCCTTGTCGGATGAGGTGAACGTCGAGTTACGCCCACCACCCGAAAATCGGAACAAAAAAGCTCCGGTCCCTGAATCACGAGGATTCAGGGACCGGATCTGAAGAATTGTTCGGCGGCGTCCTACTCTCCCACAGGGTCCCCCCTGCAGTACCATCGGCGCTGAAAGGCTTAGCTTCCGGGTTCGGAATGTAACCGGGCGTTTCCCTAACGCTATGACCACCGAAACACTATGAAGTTAACCAACCGGAATCATGACTCAACGGTCGTTACTTCAGAACCTACACAGTGGACGCGAGCAACTGAGGACAAGCCCTCGGCCTATTAGTACCAGTCAACTCCACACCTTACGGCGCTTCCATATCTGGCCTATCAACC